>NZ_BONY01000026.1 GCF_016862955.1 Rhizocola hellebori
TATGGTCGCGTGCGAAGCAACGCGCGGCATCGCCGCGGAGCGGCGAGTGGTGGAGATAGAGTTTGGACTATGCCTCTGATTCGGCGGGCTGGGCTCGACGACACCGAGCAGATCGCGGCGAACCATGTGCGCAGCTGGCAGGCGGCTTACGCGCACGCGCTGCCTTCCGACTTTCTGGCGGCGCTCGACCCTGCTGATTGGGCGCTGCGACGCCGGGAAATGCTGGCCAGACGGATCCCGCCGGCCGAGGTGTTCGTCGCTGAGGCCGACGGGCGGGTGATCGGTCATGCGGCGGTTGGGCGTTTCCGCGACGAGGACAACATCGCGCAAGACGGCATCGGCGAAGTGATGGCTATCTATGTCGCGCCTGAGCACTGGTCGACCGGGGCCGGCCTGGCCTTGATGCAAACCAGCGTTAAGCACCTTGTCGAGCAGGGCCTCACCGAGATCCGGCTGTGGGTGATCGCCGACAATCCCCGCGCCCGCGGCTTCTACGAGCGCTTCGGTTTCCTGCTCGACGGGAACTCCCGCATGCAGCCGATCGGCTCCGGCTATGAGCACCTGCCGCCGATCAAGCATGTTCGTTACACGCTTTACCGGTGACGGGCCGCCCTAGTCGCGCGGAGCGTAATCGGCGATGCGGCCGAGCAGGCCGTTGAGGAAACGCGGCGAGTCATCGGTGGAAAGCTCGCGCGCCAGCTCGACAGCCTCGGTGATGGCCACCGGGTCGTCGATCTCATCGACGTAGAACAGCTCGTAGACGGCGATCCTGGCCAGGTTGCGGTCGACCACCGGCATCCTGTCCAGCGTCCAGCCCTCGGCATAGGTGGAGATGGTTTCGTCGATGCGTCGCAGGTTTTGGTCGACGCCGTGGACGAGGCTGATGGTGTAGGGCAGGTGCTCCGGCTTCGGGCTTTCCAAACGCTCGACGTAGGCGTCGAGCACCCCCGGCACCGGCAGATCGCGCAGATCGGCTTGGTAAAGCACATCCAGCGCACGCTTACGCGCCCTGCGGCGCGCAGGCATGTTGGTCTTTGGGCCTTCAGGCATTACGCAAGCTCCATGCCATAAGGCCCAACGGGCGCTGAGTCGCTGAGGTGCAAGGCATTACGAGCGACCGAGGTAACGGCCATCGCGCGTGTCGACCTTGATCTTCTCACCGGTGGTGATGAAGAGCGGCACCTGGACGGTCGCGCCGGTGGAGATGGTGGCGGGCTTGGTGCCGCCGGTCGAGCGGTCGCCCTGCAGGCCCGGCTCGGTATAGGTGACCTCGAACATGAGGCTGGTTGGAAGCTCGATGTACAGCGGCACACCCTCGTGCGTGGCCACAACGACCTCGCCCTCGGGCAGGAGGTAGTTCACGTTGTCGCCCACGGTGGTCGGCGACACGTGGATCTGGTCGTAGGTGTCCAGGTCCATGAAGACGTAGTCGTCGCCGTCCTTGTACAGGTACTGCATCGAGCGCTTGTCGACGTTGGCGGTCTCGACCTTGGTGCCGGCGTTGAAGGTCTTGTCGACGACCTTGCCAGAGAGCACGTGCTTGAGCGTGGTGCGCACAAACGCCGGGCCTTTGCCGGGCTTGACGTGCTGGAACTCGACCACCGTCCAGAGCTCGTTGTCGAGGTTGAGCACGATGCCGTTTTTGAGGTCGTTCGTGGTGGCCACTGCCGTGTCTCCTGATTAGTAATCAATGAACAAACGCCGGTTGAGTCTACCGGCTTGATAGGTGCAGCAGCGCAAGACGGTAGCCATCGACACCTAAGCCGCAGATCACACCGGATGCCACGCCGGAGATCACCGAGTGATGCCGGAACTCTTCGCGAGCATAGATGTTGGAGAGATGCACTTCGATCAGCGGGGCGTTGAGCATGGCGCAGGCGTCACGCAGGGCGATCGAGTAGTGCGACCACGCCCCCGCGTTCAGCACCACCGCCGCCCCTTCGTCGGCGGCCCGGTGCAGCCAGACCACCAGCTCGTGCTCGTCGTCGGTCTGCTTGACCTCCACGTCGAGGCCGAGCTCCGCGCCGGTTTTGATGCACATCTCGGCCAGCGAGGCGTAGTCGGTCAGACCATAGATGTCGGTCTGCCGGGTGCCGAGCCGGCCAAGATTGACTCCGTTAAGCACGTAGGTCTTCATAAGCCCTCATAAGAAGATCTTCATCATCGACGGGTACCGTCACCGGCCGCGCCAGGTCGTCAAGAAGAACAAACCGTAGCGCACCTCCGCGAGACTTCTTATCGATGGCCATGGCAGCCCGCAATGCGGACCAGTCGCCCTCGTAGCCGATGGGCAAACCCAGGTCCAGCAAGAGTTTGCGGGTCTGCTCGGTGAAGTCGGGCCGCCCTGTCCGCGCGCCCACGGACGCCGCGTAGACCATGCCGACGGCCACCGCGTTTCCGTGGGACCAGGTGTAGCCCTCCACCTTTTCGATCGCGTGGGCCAGGGTGTGGCCGTAGTTGAGGATCTCCCGCAGCCCGGACTCCTTCAGGTCGTTGGCGACCACATGAGCCTTGACCCTGATCGAGCGCTCGATCAGCTCGCGCAGGGACTCGGTGGGCGTGGCGACCAGCTCCAGGATCACCGGGTCGGCGATGAAGCCGCACTTGACCACCTCGGCCAAACCGGCGGTGAGCTGGGCCGGGGGCAGGCTGCGCAGGGCGGAGAGCTCACACAACACGCCCGCCGGGGGGTGGAAGGAGCCCACCAGGTTCTTGCCGGCGGAAATATTTATGCCCGTCTTCCCGCCGATGGCCGCGTCGACCATCCCGTTGATGCTGGTGGCGATCGGCACCCAGCGCACGCCGCGCAGCCAGGTCGCGGCCACGAACCCGGCGATGTCGGTCAGCGCTCCCCCGCCCACGCCCACGACGACGTCGGAACGGGTGAACCCGTTGGCCGCCAGCTTGTCCCAGCAGCCGGAGGCGACCTGAACGGTCTTGCCGGCCTCCGCGTCGGGCACCTCGATCGGGGTGACCTCCAACCCGGCATCGATGAGCGAGTGCACGGCATGCGAGGCGTCGTGGCTGACCGAGGCGGTGAAGATGACCGCGGCCCGGCTCGCCCCCTCGACGAACCCGGCCACCTGCGGGCTCACATGGTCACCGATGATCACGTCGTAGGGCTGGTCCCCGCCGACAGATATCCGTGTCACGCCGACACCTCCCCACGACGGCGAGCCGCCGCGCCGCCGGACACTCGCTGTGGACCGCCATGGTGCCCGCCAGCGCGGGCGCAGATGGGGATCATGTGAGCGCCTTTGCTATCTCAGTCACGATTTCGGCGGGCTCGCGGCCGCTGGTGTCGACGGTGTGGGTGGCGACCTCCTCGTAGAGGGGACGCCGTTGCTCCATCAGGTAGCGCAAGGTGGCGCGCGGGTTCATCATCAGCAGCGGCCGGCCCTGGTCAATTCCCACCCTGCGCACCGCCT
The DNA here is from genome assembly GCF_016862955.1 of Rhizocola hellebori. GTDB lineage: Bacteria > Actinomycetota > Actinomycetes > Mycobacteriales > Micromonosporaceae > Rhizocola > Rhizocola hellebori. The sequence goes on from NZ_BONY01000026.1 coordinate 3,429, forward strand.
CGCCCAGCTCCACCGTCAAGAAGATCACCGTGTGCGCCTTGAGCAGGATGCGGGTCTGCTCGGCCAGGATCGCCCCGCCGCCCAGGGCCAGTACACCGTCGTGTTCGGACAGTGCACGGGCCACCGCTTCGCGTTCCAGGGCACGGAAATGCTCCTCGCCCTCCTCGACGAAGATGTCCTGGATCGGTTTGCCCTGCGCTGCCACGATATCGGCATCAGTGTCGCGAAAGGACACTCCCGCCTGTTGCGCGAGCAGGGTGCCGACCGTGGACTTGCCCGAGCCGGGCGGGCCGACGATCACGGCTAGCGGTTTCATGCGATCACCAGGCTTGCCAGGTACCCAGAAAGATTGCGTTTGATCTCGGCAACGGAATCGCCGCCGAACTTCTCGGTCGCCGCTTCGGCGAGCACAAGCGCCATCATGGATTCGGCCACGACCGCCGCGGCCGGCACCGCACACACGTCGGAGCGCTGGTTGATGGCGGTGGCCGCCTCGCCGGTCGCCACGTCCACAGTGGACAGCGCGCGATTGAGCGACGAGATGGGCTTCATCGCGGCGCGCACCCGCAGCGGCTCACCCGAGGTCATGCCGCCCTCAAGCCCGCCCGCCCGATCGGTGAGCCGCTTGACCCCGGTCGCGGTCGGCACGATCTCGTCGTGGGCCACCGAGCCCCGGGAGCGCGCCTGGGTGAACGCGTCGCCGATCTCCACGCCCTTGATGGCCTGGATCGACATCAGCGCGGTGGCGAGCCGGGCATCCAGCTTGCGGTCCCACTGGGTGTGGCTGCCCAGGCCGGGCGGAACTCCGTAGGCGAGCACCTCGACGATGCCGCCGAGCGTGTCGGCATCTTTCTTGGCGGCGTCGACCTCGGCGACCATCCGCGCGCTGGCCTCAGAATCCAAGCAGCGCAACGGGTCTGCGTCTATCCGCTCCTGGTCGGCGGGGGTCGCCACCAGGCCCGGCTTGACCGCCACCGAACCCAGCTCCACCACGTGCGACACGATCTCGATCCCGAGCGCCTGCCGCAGCAGGGCTTTGGCCACCGTGCCGACAGCACATCGGGCGGCCGTCTCTCTTGCGCTGGCCCTTTCGAGGATCGGCCGGGCATCCGTATGGCCATATTTCTGCATGCCCGCCAGGTCGGCGTGACCGGGCCGGGGCCTGGTCAGCGGGGCGTTGCGGGCCAGCGAGGCCAACAGGTCGGCGTCGACCGGATCGGCCGACATCACTATCTCCCACTTCGGCCACTCGGAGTTGCCGATCTGGATGGCGACCGGGCTGCCGAGGCTGAGCCCGTGCCGCACCCCGCCCAGAATCGTCACCACGTCCTGCTCAAAGCTCATCCGCGCGCCCCGGCCGTAGCCGAGCCGGCGCCGGGCGAGCTCCCGGCCGATCTGGTCTGACGTAATCTCCACCCCGGCCGGGACACCGTCAAGGACCGCCACCAATGCCGGTCCGTGCGATTCCCCTGCCGTCAGCCATCGCAACACCTGATCAGTCTTTCACGCCCCCCAAAGATCTCTACATCTGCCATCATGTCCCGATGCGTTCGTCACGGGGGATCTTCGTTTGCCTTACCCTGGCAACGGTTCTGGCCGGTTGCGGCTCGCCCGCGCCCACTCCCGCCCCACCGCCGGCCCCACCCGCAAGGGTGAGCGCCGAGCCGATCGCCGCGCGCCCCCAGCCCGGCGCCGTCGATCCGGGCCGCACCCCGCCGATCGTCGACCACGGGCCCCGCGGCCAGAAGGTCGTCGCGCTCACCTTCGACGCCGACATGACCCCCTCCATGCTCGCCGCGCTGAAATCGGGCCAGGTCAAGTCATACGCCAACCTGGCGATCCTTGACATCCTTGAGGAGAGGCGGGTTCCGGCGACCTTCTTCGTCACCGGCATGTGGGCCGAGCGCTACCCCGACGTGCTCGAGCGCATCGCCGCCCAGGACCGCAACGAGATCGCGAACCACACCTACCGGCACGCGGCCTACAAGCCCAACTGCTACACCCTCGAACAGCTCCCCCGGACAGAGATGACCGCCGACGCCCGGCGCACCTTCGAGGTATTGGCCCCCTTCGGCGGCAACCAGACCCACTACTTCCGCTTCCCCGGCCTGTGCCACGACGCCGCCGCCCTGACCGCGCTCGCCCCACTCGGAGTCACCGTCGTCGACGGCGACGTGGTCTCCGGCGACCCCTTCGCCACCGCAGCCGCACCGATCGTGCGAGCGGTGCTCGATAGGGTTCAGCCCGGGTCCATCGTCGTCATGCACATCACCGAAGCCAACGCCGCCTTCACCGACGAAGCCCTCGTCCCGATCCTCGAAGGCCTGGCCCAACGCGGCCTGCGTCCGGTCAAACTCTCCGAGCTCCTAGCCTCTGTCCCCTGACCGGCTTCGGGCTATCAGGGCCACGGTGAGTGCCGCGCCGCCGACGCCGAGGTGGAAGATGTTGTCGACCGGGCCGAGCGGGATCGCGAGGTGGGTTTCCAGCAGCAGGCCGTCGATGAACCAGCCGACGACGCCCAGGGCGGTGTAGAAGACTCCGATGAACCAGGTGTAGAGGATCGCGGGGGTGAGCGAGCGGGCGAGCCAGCCGGCGTAGCCGGCGAGGGCCGCCGAGCCTAGGTGGAGCATGCTGTGCAGCCAGTCGTGGGCGAGCCGGTGCTCGACGAGCTTGACCGCCAACGGATAGACAGTGAACAGCAGGAACACCATGGTCGCGATGCGACAGAACCTCCGGTAAGGCACCGCCGAAGTCTAAGAGCGAGCCGCAAACAGCGCTGCCCGCGCACCTGCAACCGGAACCCGCCGCCGCGTGTGTAGCTAGCGTCGAACACCACCACGCCACTCAGGAGGAGGAATGATCTCGGTGGCATTGACCGTGGGCGTGCCGCAGGCCAGAGCGCGGGAGTCGGCCGACTTTGACGAGTTCTACTCGGCCAGCGTTCGCGGCCTCACCCTTCAGCTCTACGCCTACCTTGGCGACCTGTCCGAAGCCCAGGATGTGGTGCACGAAGCGTTCGCCCGGGCCTTCGCCCGCTGGAAGCACCTCAGCGGATATGACGAGCCGGTGGCCTGGGTACGCCGAGTGGCCTGGAACCTGGCCACCAACCATTTCCGTAAGCAGCGCAACGCTTCGGTGTTCCTGCGCCGTCAGCGCACCGAGCACATCGAGGGCCCCGACCCCGATCGGGTCGCGCTGACCCGGGCCCTGGCGACCCTGCCCGCCAACCATCGCCGTGCCGTCGTCCTGCATTACCAGGCCCAGCTGAGCGTGGCCGAGATAGCGGCACAGGAAGGTGTCGCCGAGGGAACGGTCAAGTCGTGGCTCAGCCGCGGCCGCGCCGCGCTGGCCGCCCAGCTGAGAAGGGAGAACTGATCATGAGTGACTTCGACGACGACCAGCTCATCTCGGGTGCTTTCCAGCAGTTCAACCGGGCCGCCGATCCTGCTCTACGCCCAGCCGGCCCGGCGGTGGTGCGAAACATTGCGGCACGGCACCGGCGAAATCGCCTCGCCACGCTCAGCGCGCTGGCGGCCCTGGTAATCGCGGCACCCGTGGCCACCTATGCGGCTCTAGGCCAGGACAACCAGGGCCCGCCAACGCCGGGCGGCACGCCGTCGGCAACCGCGGTCCCCACGCCGACGAGTTCGCCGGCTCAGCCCGTCTTCGCGGTGGCCTACTTCGCGACCTCACGCACCGGCGAACCGGTGCGAATCTATGCCTTCGGTGCCGACGGGAAGACCAACCTGCTGACCTCCATCAGCCCAGACGAATACGAGTTCGTCTTCGCGACGATCTCCGTCGCACCCGACGGCAGCAAGCTCGCCTGGGTCGCCAGCAACAACGATCTTTACATTGCCAATCTCGACGGCTCCGAAAAGCGAAAGCTGGCAAGCAATGTGTCAGCGGCGGGTCATTCCGCGCCGGTCTGGTCGGCCGATTCGAAGAGCCTGATCACCTCCGACCGCACCATCCAGGTCGCCACCGGCGCAGTCAGCGGGCCGGGCGCTGTCGGCCTTTATCTGCGATGGTCGGCCAACGGATCGTTCTACGCGCACGTCGCCGCCGGCCCGAGCCGGGTGATCGTCAAGCGTGCGGACGGCAGCCTGGTCAGGCAGGTGTCCTACACCTGCACCGAATGTGAGGTAGCGGGGCCTTCGGTGGTGGATGTCTCTGAGGACGGGCGTTATGTCGCCCTTGGGCCCTTCCCCACCGACGGCGGGCGCGCCCATAGCTGGCGTGAGCTGCTCGACACCCAGACCGGCAAGCTGCGTCCCATGCCTGTCAACGAGACCAACTCGGGACGGTTCTTCCACGACGGGCTCATCATCATCGCGGTTGACGGGCAGCTGAAGGTAATGGACAGCGACGGCACTGTGCGCCAGACCTACCCGCTTCCGGCTGAGCTGACCAGCGTCTTCACACCGTCCTATCTGGACGTGACGATGCTGGGCGTCAGGTGAGGGGCATGCCCCGCGCTGCGAAGAGCGCCGCGCGCATTTCCGCGCGCGGCGCTGGCACACCGGTGAAAAGCTCGAACTGGCCCAGCGCCTGCTCCAGCAGAAGGTCCAAACCGGACACAATGTGGCACCCAGCGGCGGCAGCCGAGGCGGCCAGAGGGGTGGGCCACGGATCGTAGACGACATCGAAGAGCACGGTCTGCGCCCGCCAGCGCACGGAAATGTCGTCGGCCACGCCCTTGGGGACGGTGGAGATGACGACATCGTGCATCCCGCAGCGGGCAACGCCCGGCCAGGTCATGCCGGACAGGCTCAGCCGCAGCGCCTCGGCGACCGGGCCCAGCTCGTCGATGGCCTCGGCGCGCCGGGCAAACAGCACCACCTGGCGCACGCCCAGCTCGGCCGCGGCACCCAACGCGGCCCGCGCTGTGCCGCCGGCCCCAAGCACGGCAACGGATTTGGGCCGGGTCACCCCGGCCGAACGCAGGGCGGCGACCATTCCCGGCACGTCGGTGTTCTCCGCGTGCCAGCCATCGTCGCGGCGTACCAGGGTGTTGGCGGCTCCGATCGCCTCGGCCAGCGGGCTGACCGAGGTGGCCACCTTGAGGGCGACCTCCTTGAGCGGCATGGTAAGCGACAGCCCGGCCCACTCCGGGCCCAGCCCTTCGACCAGGCCCGCGAGGTCGTCCTCGGCGCACTCGGTGGCGTCGTAGCTCCAGTTTTCCAGGCCTGCAGCGGCGTACCCGGCGTTGTGCAGCACAGGCGACAGGGAGTGGCCGACGGGTTTGCCGAGCACCCCGGCACGCCTGCTCAGCATGTGGTGAGGAACCCGTTGCGGCAGCCGACCTGCTTGTTGTTGTCATGCTGGGAAAGGGTGTCGGCGAACAGGGTGGTGCCCTGCGCATCGACGGTCACCCAGTAGAGCCAGTTGCCCACGGGCGGATCCATGGCCGCTTTGAGCGCGTTCTCACCCGGGTTGCCGATCGGCGTGGGGGTCAGACCGGGCCGCTTGTAGGTGTTGTACGGGTTGTTCGCGTTCTGCATCTCGCTGACCCGCAGGTCGTTGGAGTGCTTCGGATCCTTGCCCTGCAGCTTGAACTGATAGTTGAACGCGGCATCGACCTGGAGCAGCTTGGTGTCGGCCTTGTCGGTGTAGGCGCGGTTGTAGATGGCGCGCGCGGCCTTGCCCATGTCCTCCGGCTTCTGCACCTCACCCTCCACAATGGACGCGGTGACCAGCGCCTCATAGGGCGAGATGTGCCGCTCGGCCTGGACCCGGTCGGCGAAGCGCATCTTGCCGGTGACGGTCAGGAAGTGGTTCACCATCACCTTCAGCGCGGCTTCGGCGCCGATGTTGGGCGGGAACTCGTAGGTCGCCGGGAACAGGAACCCCTCCAGCGACCTGGGTGTGGTCGGGGCGACGCCGTCCTTGCGGTTGAACCACCAGTCGGGGATGCCCAGCTTCACCGGGTCTTGCGCGGCGGCTTTGAAGTCATCCACGTTGAGCTTGAGCGCCTTGGCCAAAATGTCATAGATCTCAAGGGTGATCAGGCCCTCGGGAATGGTGACGCCGTTGACTATCCGGTTCTTCAGGTCGAGCAGAGCCAGCACCGCCGCGGCGCCGCTCATCCGCTTGTGCAGGTTGTATACACCAGGCTGAATCTTCAGCGCGTCGCGATTGCCGCTCTCGGTGAACGCCTTCTCGCTCTTGATGACGTCAGCCGCTTTGAGCGTCTTGGCGATGTCGACCTGGGTGGCGCCGGGCAAAATCTCGATCTGGACCGTCTCCGACACGCCCTGACCCTGATAGTCGGGCGTGGTGAACTTCTGCGCCAGCGCTTGATAACCGAGATAGCCGCCGAAGCCCAGCCCGCCCAGCAGCAGCAAAGTCACCAGTAGCGCCATAATGCTGCGGCCGCGGGTGCCCTTGTTCTTCTTCCGGGCCGCCTTTCGGCCGCGTCTGTGACGCCCCTTGTCGTCGGGCTCATCGAACCCGAGATCCAGGTCATCAATCATCATCTACGCCTCCGCTGCGAGTCGAGCCAGCTTTGCAAGATTTCCACCGCGGCCGCCTGATCGACAACCGCCCGCTGGCGCCTCCCTTTCACTCCCCGATCCGAGAGCCTACGGGTCGCCGCTACCGTTGACATCCTCTCGTCAGACAGCACCACCGGCACCGGGGCTATCACATCCGCCAATTTTTCAGCATATGCGCGGACATGAATCGCGGCTGGTCCTTCCGCCCCGGAGAGGTTCACTGGCAGCCCCAACACCACCTCGACGGCCTCGTGTTCGGTGACCAGTTGGGAGATCTCTGAAATGTCCGTGGGCAAGTCCGTATTCTCGGTGTTGTCACGCGCCAGCGTGACCACGGGAGTGGCAAGAATCCCGTCGGGGTCGCTTCTGGCCACCCCGACGCGAACCTTGCCGACATCGATACCGAGTCTTACCCCACGCTGCATGGATCTACGCGTCAGCCAATGCGCGCTCGACCGCGACGAGCAGGTTGGGCGCTTCCTCCGCCGGAAGGCCACCGCCCTGCGCCAGATCGGCGTTGCCGCCGCCCCGGCCCGACAGGGCGCCCTTGACCAGATCCGCAGCGGAGATGCCGCGGCTCTTGGCGGCGCCGTTGATGGCCACGATGAGCGAGGCCTTGCCGTTCGCGCGGGAGACGACCGCCACCACGGCCGGGCGATCGGCCGCAATCATTCCGCGGACCTCCTGGGCCAGCGTGCGCACGTCGTTGACCGCCGCGCCCTCGGGCGCCTCGGTGCCGACATAAGCGACCCCGCGCAGATCCTTGGCCTGCGCGGCAAGCGCGGCCGCACCCCCGAGCACCAGCTGGGCGCGCAGCTTCTCCAGCTCACGCTCGGCGTCTCGCAACTGCGACACGGTCTGCTCAACACGTTCTGCCACTTGCTCATTTGGTACCCGATAAAGCTCAGCCAACCGGGAAACCAGCAGATGTTCCTTGGCGAGGTGCCGGAAGGCATCCATGCCGACGAGCGCTTCCACCCGGCGCACCCCCGAGCCGATGGAGGCCTCCGACAGGATCTTCACCAGGCCCAGGTGGCCCGAGCTCGGGGTGTGGGTGCCACCGCACAGCTCCCGCGCGTAGTCGCCGACCTCGACGACGCGCACCACGTCGCCGTATTTCTCGCCGAACAGCGCCATCGCGCCCATGGCCCGCGCCTCTGCCTGTGAGGTGAGGAAGGCACGGACCTCAAGGTCCTGCATCAGCACCTCGTTGATCTGCTGCTCCACATCGTGAAGCACGCTTGGCGCAACCGCCTGCGGGGTGTTGAAGTCGAACCGCAGCCGGCCCGGCGCGTTCATGGACCCGGCCTGGGTGGCGGACTCGCCCAGGAAGTTGCGCATGGTCTGGTGCACGAGGTGGGTCGCGGTGTGGGCACGCGAGATGGCCCGGCGGCGCTCAGTGTCAATCTCGGCGAAACCAGCCTCCCCCACGCGGATCTCGCCATCGACGATCTTCACCTTGTGCACGATCAGGCCGGGCACCGGCTGCTGCACATCGAGCACCTCGGCCCGGCCACCACCCACCGTGATCAGGCCCGTGTCGGGCTGCTGGCCACCGCCCTCGGCATAGAACGGCGTCGAGTCGAGCACCAGCTCGACGATCTCGCCCAGCCCGGCCACCTCGACCCGGCCCGGCGCGCCCAGCAGCGCCCGCACCCGCGACTCGCGGGAAACCTCGGCGTAGCCGGTGAACTCGACCGCACCGCCGTCTTCGAGGGCCGAGCGGTAGGCGGAAAGGTCGGCGTGGCCGCTCTTGCGGGCTTTGGCGTCGGCCTTGGCGCGCGACCGCTGCTCGGCCATGAGCCGGCGGAAGCCCTCCGTGTCCACCTTCAAGCCCTGCTCGGCCGCGATCTCCAGGGTCAGATCGATCGGGAAACCGTAGGTGTCGTGAAGCTGGAAAGCCTTGTCGCCACTGAGTTCCTTGGCCTTCGCCTTCTTCGTATCGGCGATGGCGGTGTCCAAAATGGTGGTTCCCGCGCGCAGCGTCGACCGGAATGCCTCCTCCTCCGCGTACGCGTACTGGGAGATGCGCTCGAATTCCTCGGCCAGCTCGGGATACGAGGGCGACATCGCGTCGCGCGCCACCGGCAGCAGCTCGGGCAGAGCCGGGTCTTCGTAACCGAGCAGCCGCACCGCGCGGATGGCCCGGCGCATGATGCGCCGCAACACATATCCGCGGCCCTCGTTGGACGGGGTCACCCCGTCGCCGATGAGCATCAGCGACGTGCGCACGTGATCGGCGATGACCCGCAGCCGCACATCGTCGGGATGCGACTCGCTGGCCACCTTGGAAACGCCTTGGCCGTAACGCTTTCCGGTCAGCTCGACGGCGCGGTCGATGAGCGGGCGGATCTCGTCGATCTCGTACATGTTGTCGACGTTCTGCAGGATCGACGCCATGCGCTCCAGGCCCATGCCCGTGTCGATGTTCTTCGCGGGCAGCTCACCGACGACCCGGAACTCCTGCTTGCTCTTCACGTCCGCGATCTCGTACTGCATGAAGACGTTGTTCCAGAACTCGAGGTAGCGATCCTCGTCTACCTCGGGTCCGCCCTCCTTGCCATATTCCGCGCCACGGTCGTAGTAGATCTCCGAGCACGGCCCGGCCGGGCCGGGAATGCCCATCGACCAATAGTTGTCGGCTTTGCCGCGGCGCACGATGCGCTCCAGCGGCAGCCCGGTGCGGTGCCAGATGTCGATGGACTCGTCGTCGTCGAGGTAGACTGTGGCCCAGATGCGCTCCGGGTCCAGCCCGTAACCGCCCTCGGAAACCGGCTTGGTGCTCAGCTCCCAGGCCAGCGGGATGGCCTGCTCCTTGAAGTAGTCGCCGAAGGAGAAGTTGCCGTTCATCTGGAAGAACGTGCCGTGGCGGCTGGTCTTGCCAACCTCGTCGATGTCCGGGGTGCGAATGCACTTCTGCACGCTGACCGCGCGCTTGAACGGCGCCGCCTGCTGGCCTAGGAAGTAGGGCACGAACTGCACCATGCCGGCGTTGATGAACAGCAGGTTGGGGTCGTCGATAGCGGGCAGGGGTGCACTGGGCACCACGGTGTGCCCGTTGGACTCGAAGTGCGCCAGGAACCGTCGCTTGACCTCAGCGGTCCTCATCGTGGGTGTCACTCGCTCTCAAGTTGCTGCTTGAACCTGGCAAACCGGTGCCCCACACCCTGCGCCCAGGGCAGGTCCGGCGCATCCAACGCTATCCCCTCGGCGAAGTGAGCGCGGATGTCGTCCTCGCGCTCTTCCATGCCATCGCGGAGGTCTTCGAGGAATCCGCGTACCGACCCGGCCGCACCCGACAGCGACTCGTGGGCCTGACCGGCCAGCCCGGCCGGGGAGAAAGCGCTGACCTTCTTCGTAATCGTGCGGACCACCACGACACCGATGCCGATGCCTATGCCGAGCCACATCAGCCGCTTGAACACCTCAGCCCCTCCGCATTCGCTTGCGCGCCTTCAGCTCCTCGCGCATGGCCTGCTCCTCGTCGGCCTTGCGCTTGTCGCCGGTGGCCTTGCGCAGGCCGTAGGTGAAGGCGGCCGCCTTGACCAGCGGGCTGGACGCGGTCGTGGTGACCACGTTGACAAGGTTGGCGACATTGGCGGTGGCCGACGAGACATGCTGAGTCATCACATCGACGCGGGCGAGCTGGACGTTGACACCGTCCAATGAGGTCTGGAACTGGCCGAGCGTGGTGTTCACGTTGTCGACGGTCAGGTTGACATTGTCGAGCATCGGTCCTGTGCGCTGGTTGACCTGGCGCAACGCCTGCGTCGCCTCGTCAACGGTGTGCCGCAACCGAAGGATGGGCACAGCGAGAACGATCACGAGCATCAAGAACGCACCCGCAGCGATGAGCGCCGCGATCTCGCCACCAGACATGCCAATGACCCTACCGCAGGGCCTGATCGCAACCCTCGCGGCTCGGCGAATGTGGGGTGGCCGCTACGGCGTCGGGCTCGCCGACGGGTTCAGGTCTTCATCGGTGAGGTTGTCCAGCCCGGGATCCAGCGACGGCTCGGGCGAGTAGCGCAGCCTGATGTCATCGATGGCGTTGAAGACCTTGATGTGCACGACCGAACCGCCGCACTCGGAGGGCGCCGGATCCGGAGTCGCCTCCGGCGAGGCCGACGAAGTGGGCACGGGCGTGTCAAAGCCGCGCCGCCCACCACCTTCCAGCTTGCAGGGTGGCTCGCTGACGGTCAGGTCGAGAGTGAACTCGTCACGCTGCCAGCAGCTGTGGTCGCCCTGCTCGGGCGTCTCGCTCGGCTCGCAGCCCTGGATGTTGACCATCGGCGACCAGCCGGCGCCTACCAGCGCGTCACGGTAGACCTTCGCGGTATCGGGAATGGTCTTGCTCGAGTCCGCTGTCCTTTCCCTGTACCGGCAGTCGAGCAGGCACCATCGGCTGCCCGTGATGTTGTCGGTCTTGTTGGCCACCGCCCAGTCCGGCACGGCCAGCGCGTCGAGCGAGGTGATCACCGGGTCGCGGGTGGCCGCGCGCAGCACGAAGTAGAAAGGCAACGCGCCCACCACGGCCACCACCAGCGCGATGAGCGTCCACATGCGCAGCCGCTGCTGCTCGCGAAGCTGGCGGCGTACCTCGGAGCGAGCTCCTCGGATCGCCTGCACACCGGCGGCCAGACCTGCGCGCGGGCCGTGTCCGGCCGCCGCCGCGGGCGGGGGCGGACCGGCCGGCGAATGCGGCCGCACCGGTGCCTGCGGACCGGGCTGGAGCGGGATTCCGGGCGCTGTCATCGGGGGCGCTCCGGCGCCCATCACCGAACCCAGGGCCAGGCCGGCGCCGCGCAGCGGGCGCGCCGGGCCGATCGGCTCAGGCTCGGCGTTGAGCGGTGGCTTCAGGGCACTGGGACGGGCCGGGGTCCCGGGCGCGAACGGTGACCGGCGGCGCGGCTCGTCGCCCGGCGATGGAGGCGGGCTGGCCGGGGTGCGCCGACGCGGCTCATCGACGGGTGGGGGGATCGGGATGCTGGACCGGTCGCCGAACGGACGCCGCCGTGTCTCCTCGACCGGCGGTGGCGTGACCGGAGCGCCCAGGCTGGGCCGAAGCCCGAAGGGCGAACGCCGCCGCCCTTCCTCGGGCACCCCCGGGGACGAGCGGTCGCCGAAGGTGGACCGGCGGCGGGGCTCGTCGGACGGTGGCGAGCTGACCGGAGCGTTGGAGCCCGGCCGTTCGCCGAACGGGGAACGGCGGCGCACCGGCTCGTCGCCGGAATCGCCCCGGCGCGCACCTCGGCCACCGGCCGGGGGTTCGTCCATGGGGTCGCTGCGGCGTGAGCCGCCTCTGCTCGGTGGAGGCTCGTCCAGGTCGCGGCGGGACCCGCCTCTGCTTGCCGGGGGCTCGTCGATGGGGTCGCGACGCCCGCGACCGCCGGGTGCGGGCGAGATCGGGTCGGAGTCGGAGAAGGCGGACCGCCGACGTGGCTCGCTCTTGCCGGGCCGGTCGAAGAGCGCATCCTGCTCGGGCTCTTTGCGCGCGCGCCGGCCCACCAGCTTCTGCGGCTCGGGCTCGGGCTCTGGCCGGGCGCGGCGGCCTACCAAGGTCTGCGGGTCGGGCTCGGGCTCAGGCCGAGCGCGGCGGCCCACCAGGGTCTGCGGGTCGGGCTCCGGCTCAGGCCGGGCCCGGCGGCCCACCATGGACTGCGGGTCGGGCTCCGGCTCGGGCTGGGCCCGGCGGCCGATGAGGTTGGCGGCCGCGGCCTCCATGCGGGCGCGGCGGCTCTCCATCGACTCGGCCTCGGCGGCCCGGCGGCGGCCCGAGGGCTCCCCGCCCTCCGCTCGGTTGCGCCGCGGTGCGGACTCGCGCGGCGGGCGCGGCTCGGCCGGCGCGGAGTCGTGGTCGCCGAGTGCGCTCAGCTTGGCCCAGCGGTCGGTGCCGCCACTCGTGAAGTCGTTGGGACCAAGATCGTCACCGGACTTCTTGGCTTTTCGAAGATCGTCGAGCCAGCCGGTCTCCTCCTTGGGGATGTCATCACCCGGAGAAGAAGAACGTTTGCCACTCATACTTCTCTTCTCTCCTCATCGGTGACGCCGCTGCGGATCAGGTGACGGAGCTTCGGCAACCGCTCGGCGATGGGGCGTTCCGCACCGTGGGTCGTCGGACGATAGTAGTCAACCCCGGTGAGCGCGTCTGGAGGGTATTGCTGTGGCGAGACCCCGCGCGGGTCGTCGTGCGGGTAGAGGTAGCCGATGCCGTGCCCCAACCCCTTGGCCCCGCTGTAATGCGCGTCACGCAGATGCTGGGGGACGGTGCCGGCCCGGCCCGCCCGCACGTCCTCCAGGGCCTTGGAGATGGCGACGGTGACCGCGTTCGACTTGGGGGCCGTGGCCAGGTGGACCACGGCGTGGGCGAGGTTGAGCTGAGCCTCGGGCAGGCCTATGGTCTGCACCGCGTAGGAGGCGTTGACGGCCGCGGTCAGCGCGGTCGGGTCGGCCATCCCGATGTCCTCGCTGGCGAGGATGACCAGGCGGCGCGCGATGAAGCGCGGGTCCTCCCCGGCGACCAGCATCCGGGCCAGATAGTGCAGCGAAGCGTCCACATCGGAGCCTCGCATGCTCTTGATGAAGGCGCTGATCACGTCGTAATGCTCGTCGCCGTCGCGGTCGTAGCGCAATGCGGCCACGTCGACGGCTTTCTCGGCCATGTCCAGGTCGATCTCGGCCGACTCGCTCGCGGCCGCCGCGCCGAACGCGGCTTCCAGCGCCGTCAGCGCCTTGCGCACATCCCCGCCGGCGAGCCTTACCAGGTGGTCTTCGGCGGCGGTCGCGAGCTTCACCTTGCTCGCCAGCCCCCGCGGGTCGGACACGGCGCGGCGCACCAGCTCGCGGACGGCGTCGTCGCCCAGCGGCTTGAGGGTCAGCAGCACGCAACGGGACAGCAGCGGATTGATCACCGAGAAGTGCGGGTTCTCGGTGGTGGCCGCCAGCAGGGTGACCGTGCCGTTCTCGACCGCGGCCAGCAGCGAGTCCTGCTGGGTCTTGGTGAAGCGGTGCACCTCGTCGATGAACAGGACCGTCGGCTTGCCACCAGACATGCGCCTGCGCCGAGCGGCGTCGATCACCTCGCGGACGTCCTTGACCCCGGCGGTCAGCGCCGACATGGCCACGAAGTGGCGCTCCTCGGCCGCGGCGACCAGGTGGGCGATGGTGGTCTTGCCGCACCCGGGCGGACCCCACAGGATGACCGACATCGGGGCGCCCCCGGCCACGACCCGGCGCAGCGGCGCCCCGGCCGCCAGCAGATGATCCTGTCCGACCAGCTCATCGAGGCTGGCCGGGCGCATGCGCACGGCCAGTGGGGCGTCCGACGACGGCACAGCGAACTCCGGCCCCGCACCCTTGGCGGGCGTGAGCTCGAACAGTCCGTCGGGTTGCATTAGCCAGACGATACCTGGCTGTTCAGGCGCCGCCACCCCTCAGCACTGTAGGCAATGATGCCAATACGCTGCGTCGCCCAATTCGTTCGCCTATTTCCACGAGTGCCGTCGACGCATCCCTATCCGGCGCAGCGCCTTGCGGGTTTCGGCGGTCACCAGCGGGGCGATCCAGCTGCCCGGCTCCCAGTCGTCGCCTCCGGCGAGGTCGACCACTTTGGCCCGCTGCTTTCCGGCCCTTACCGCGGGCAGGGCACACATGGCCCGGAAGAGTTCGTGTGCGGCGTCGCGGTCGACGGCGCCGATCGCTTCGATCGTCCTTTCCGGACGGTGCACCTCGTCACGCTCGGGCTCGTCGCGTACCCAGGTGAGGAGAACAAGAAAACGTGGTCGCATGGTTGCTCCATCCGGTCATCGGCCGACTGATGGACACGCGACGGGATGCGGCCCGGGACCCCGGCTTCCCCGCCGCGCGTCCGCTTCCACCGACGCCGCCCCGATGGCCACCGGCAGCGAAAGCCCTCACCTCAGGCTGCCTGTCAGAGCACGACCGCATAATGAATGCGCAGTGCATTTACAGTGCAACTGCGAGGCATATGTCGGGAATGGACGATCCTTTTCGGCTCACTGAGCCCGCCGGCGGGGGGTGTGGCGGGGTGATTTCGGTGTGGAACGCGAGCGCCGCTCACGCGCTTCGCGAGGCGATGCGCATGAGCATCGACGACTTCGCCAGCCACCTGGAGGTCTCCCGCCGTGGCGTGGCGAGTTGGGGCAAGCGCGGCGAGGCCAGGCTGCGCTGGGACGTGCAGCGCAAGCTCGACGAAGCCCTGGCCGCCGCGCCCGCCGCGGTGAGGCGACGGCTCGCCGCGACTCTCAGCGCGCAGCAGCAACCTGCGCCGACCAGCGCGGCCGGCAGCCCACGGTGGCCGCTCACAGAGCAGCTCACCGCGGCCGCGGAGGATGATGCGGCAGGGCTGGCGCTCCTGATCGGCGAGCAAACCACCACCGCCGCCGCAGGTGTCGCGCCGATGGTGGCCACGCTCGGCGAGCTGCTCGTCCCGCCGCCGCAGGCCCGCGGGGCGCGGCCACCGGCGCTGATCCACCTCGAGCTGCAGGTGGCCAGGGCCAGGATGGCCTATCAGGAGGCGCGCTATCGCGCCGTGGCCGGCGAGCTTGCCACCCTCGCGCAGGCGCTAGCCGAGGCCAGAGCCGACGGACAGGCACGTTTTCCGCACCGGATCAGACGGCTCGCCGCCGCGGTGCACCAGATCACGGCCGGTCTGCTGGTCAAGCTCGGCGAGCTGCCGCTGGCCATGCTGGCGGCGGAGCGAAGCGCGAGCGAAGCGGAGGCGAGCGGGGATCCGCTTGTCATCGCCGCCAGCGCCCGCTGCACAGCCCAGGCCTTGCACCACAGCGGGCATCACGAACGTGCGCTTGCCTACGCCCGGCAGGCGGCCGCGCAACTGGCCGCCACGGTCGGCCTCGACGGCCCGCGCCCAATGTCAGCCTATGGGGCCCTGCTGTTGAGCGGGGCGGTAGCCGCGGCTCACGCCGCCGATCGCGCGGCCGCCGCCGCACTCCTGACCGACGCGGCACGAGCCGCGAAAACCCTTGGGGCGGAAAGAAACTTCGGCTGGACGGCATTCGGAGCCAGCAACGTGTCGCTGCACCGGCTCGACGTCCTGCTTCAGCTCGCCGAGCCGGCCGCCGCGCTGCAGGTGTCAGCCGCGATCGACCCCACCGCGATCTTTCTGCCAGAGCGGCTGGCGGCCTATCACGTCGGCAGCGCCCGCGCGTTACAGGCCATCGCCCAGCCCGCGGCCGCCGTGGGGGCGCTGAAGAAGGCCTATCGCGTCGCGCCCGAAGAGGTGCGCATGCGCCCCGACACGCGCCTGCTCGCCACCGAGCTGGCCGCAGCGACGCGCGGCCCGGCCAAGGCCCAGGCCGCGCGTTTCGCCGAGCTGGTGCTCAGGCCTTGACCGCCTCCTTGGGCTTGGCGTCCACGCCGGCCTCCTTGCGCTGCTGACCCGTGATCGGGGTCGGCGCGCCGGTGAGCGGGTCGAAACCGTTGCCCGACTTGGGAAACGCGATGACGTCACGGATCGAGTCGGTGCCCGCGATAACCATGCAGACCCTGTCCCAGCCGAAGGCGATGCCGCCGTGCGGCGGGGGGCCGTATTGGAATGCGTCGAGCAGGAAGCCGAACTTGTCCTTCGCCTCCGCCTCGGTGATGCCCAGCAGGGTGAAGACGCGCCTCTGCACATCGCCACGATGGATACGGATCGAGCCACCGCCGATCTCGTTGCCGTTGCAGACGATGTCGTAGGCGTAGGCAAGCGCCTTGTCCGGCGCCTCCTCGAACCGGTCGAGCCACTCCTCGTTCGGTGAGGTGAACGGGTGGTGCACGGCCGTCCAGGCACCGTCGTCAGTCTTTTCGAACATGGGGGCGTCGACGATCCAGCAGAAGGCCCAGGCGCTCTCGTCAATCAGGTTGGCGCGCTTGGCGATTTCGATGCGCGCCGCGCCGAGCAGCTCCTGCGACGCGTGCCGGGCACCGGCCGCGAAGAAGACCGCGTCGCCGGGCTTGGCCCCGACCGCGTCGGCCAGGCCGGTCAGGTGCGCCTCGGACAGGTTCTTGGCCACCGGGCCACGCGCCTCGCCGGTTTCCGCGTCGAGCACGACGTAGGCCAGCCCGCGCGCCCCGCGCGCCTTGGCCCAGTCCTGCCAGCCGTCGAGCTCCTTGCGGGTCTGGGCGGCCCCGCCGGGCATCACGACCGCGCCCACGTAGTCGGCTTGGAACACGCGGAAGTCGGTACCCGCAAAATAGGCAGTTAGGTCTTTCAATTCCACCGAGTAGCGCAGGTCGGGCTTGTCCGAGCCGTAACGGTCCATAGCCTCGTGGTAGGTGATGCGGGGCAACGGCGCCTGCAGCTCGTAACCGGCCAGCTCCTTCCAGAGCGCGCCCACGATCGCCTCGCCCAGCTCGATGATGTCGTCCTGGGTCACGAAGGACATCTCGATGTCGAGCTGGGTGAACTCGGGCTGGCGGTCGGCGCGGAAGTCCTCGTCGCGGTAGCAGCGCGCGATCTGGTAGTAGCGCTCCATCCCGGCCACCATCAACAGCTGCTTGAACAGCTGGGGCGACTGCGGCAGGGCGTACCAGGAACCGGGCTGAAGCCGAACGGGGACAAGGAAGTCGCGCGCGCCTTCGGGGGTCGACCGGGTCAGCGTCGGCGTCTCGATCTCCAGGAACTCCCGCTCGCCCAGCACCTCGCGGGCGATGGCGTTGGCTCGCGACCTCAGCTTGATGTAGCGAGCCTGGGTGTCGCGGCGCAGGTCGAGGTAGCGGTGGCGCAGGCGCGCCTCCTCGCCGACGGTGACGTGCTCGTCGATCGGGAACGGCAGCGGCGCGGCCTCGGAGAGCACCTCGAGATCGGTGACTGTGACCTCGATCGCACCGGTGGGCAGCTCCGGGTTCTCGTTGCCCTCCGGACGCGCCCCGACCGTGCCGGTCACCTTGACGCAGAACTCGTTGCGCAGCGCGTGCGCCTCCTCGGTGGACCTGAAGACGATCTGCACCACGCCGGAGCCGTCGCGCAGATCGATGAAGGTGACGCCTCCATGATCGCGACGTCGGGCCACCCAGCCCGCGAGAGTCACTGTCTGCCCCGCGTGTTCGGCACGAAGGGTCCCGGCTTGGTGTGTACGGATCATGGTGCCCATTCTAGGGTTCGAGGAACGACACCTCGGCGTAGGGCCTGCCTTCCCACCAGTGACAGTCGACGATGGTGTATCTGCCACCGGGTTTGAGGAATTTCAGGACCAGCCGCTGCGGCTGGGGCTGCTCCTGCGTGATCGTGTACCCGTCGCGGGCCGCCGAGGACACCAGGCTCACCACGCCGCCCGAGATGCGCACGGTCGCCGTCCCGCCGGTCACGTCAAACGAACGGGTGAAAGCCCCATTGCTGTATGCCCATCCGTCGTACATGGAAGGTTTCGGCTTCGGCGCCGCACTCGACGGGCGCGCCGGGCTCGGCGAGGCCGGCGACGCCGGAACGAAAATCACTGTTGGCGAAGGGGAAGCCGGCATCGGTACCGCGGCGAAACTCGACGACAGCAACGGGCGCAGGCCCCACCACACGGCGAAGGCGGCAAGGACGGTCAGCACCGCCCAGCCCACCGCGTAGAAAAACGCCCGCTGAGACCGCATTCGCTCATTGAACCCGAAGGACTAAGGTCCCACCATGCCCCTCGTACTCATCGTTGAGGACGACCCGATCATCCGCGAGGCCCTGAGCGACGCCCTGGCCGGCGCGGGGCATGTGGTGCGTGCCGTCGACAGCGCCCTGGCCGGCCTGCGCCAGCTCCGCCAGGAGCCACCTGACCTGGTGATTCTCGACCTCGGGCTGCCAGATCTCGATGGCGCCGACGCGCTGCGGATGCTTCGCGCGATCACCAACGTGCCGGTCATCGTCGCCACCGCCCGCCGAGGCGAGGTGGAGGCCATCCGGCTGCTCAACGCGGGCGCCGACGACTATCTGACCAAGCCGTTCTCCGCCGCTCACGTGCTGGCGCGGGTGTCGGCGGTGCTGCGCCGCACCGGCGCCCGCACCGAGCCCGAGTTCGCCGTGGTCGAGATTGGACCGCTGCGCCTCGACGAAGGCGCCCGCGCCGCCAGCCTGGACGGGGTTCCGCTCACCCTGACCCGCAAGGAATACGACGTGCTGGCCTACCTCGCGGCCCGCCCCGGCCGGGTGGTGACCCGCAAAGAGCTGTTCACCGAGGTGTGGCAGCAGCCGTTCGTCGGCGCCGACCAGACCCTCGACGTGCACCTGTCGTGGTTGCGCCGCAAGCTCGGCGAGACCGCGGCCCAGCCCCGCCTGCTGCGCACCGTCCGCGGTGTCGGCGTCATGCTGGTGCCACCGGGTCCTTCGGTCGCATGAGCAGGCTCGCCCTCACCGCAGCTGATGGCCTCCGGCACGAGGCGTTGGCATGAGGGGCACGCTGATCCGCGCCACGCTTGCGGTGACATCGATGATTGCCATCGCGTTCGGGGTGCCGACCGCGTTGGCCATCAAGCAGATCGCGCACGACCGGGCGCTCGTGGACGCCCGTGCCCGCGCCGTCGCGCAGGGCCGCGATCCAGCGACGGCAACCCTTGACAGCGCGGCACTTCAGCCCGGCGTGGCCCGCGCGTGGTGGACGATGGGCGCGATCGCCGCGGTGCTCATCGCCGGCTCGGTGGCCGCCGCCGACCGGCTTGGCGTGCGGGCGATCCGCGCCATGGACGCCGAACGCGAGGTCGCCGCCGACCTGTCCCACCGCCTCCGGACACCGCTGACCGCGCTGCGGCTCGACGCCGATGCTCTGCCCGCGGGTCCCGTCGCCGCCCGGATGCGCCAAGCCGTGGAGGCGCTTGACGCGGAAATCGACGCCATCATCCTCAGCGCCCGCAGCTCCTCCGCCGCCCGCGCGGTGGAAAAGACCGACCTTGTCGACGTCCTCGCCGATCGGCTCGCTTTCTGGGCCGTGCTGGCAGAAGATCATGGGCGAGATTTTCGGGTACTGGGCGCAGACCACCCCGTCTACCTGCCAGTCCCCCGAGCCGACGTGATAGCGGCGGTGGATGCCTTGCTGGGCAACGTTTTCGCGCACACCCCGCAGTCGACCCCGTTCCGCGTCACGGTCTCGGCCGGCGGGCTGGTCGTCGAGGACGGCGGCCCCGGCATAGCCAACGCCGCCACCGCCATGCAGCGCGGCACCAGCTCCGACGGCTCGACCGGCATCGGCCTGGACATCGTGGCCCGCATCGCCCGCCTGTCCGGCGGCCGGGTCGATATCGGCCGCAGCGACCTGGGCGGCGCCCGCATCACGCTCACCCTGCCCCATTGAACCCGTGCCCAGATACGTAGTATCAGCATGTTTGTGCTGGTAGAAGCGTTATCGGGGGCGTCGTGGGCACGAGTATTCCGTGGCAAATTTCATCGTCGATGGTCGATGTTCCGGAGGGTTTGCTGCGCGCTCGCCACCGAGACCCCTACCCCTATTTCGAGTGGCTTCGCGAACACGCGCCGCTGTTGCGGGAGGACAAGCCCAGCGGTTTGACCGTGTGGCACGTCTCCCGGTACGCCGACGTGCGCTCGCTGCTGTCCGACACGCGCCTCAGCAAACGCCCGGACCTGCTTCCGGCCTATGTTGCCGGACCCGCCGGGCTCAACGAGCATCTCGTGCACGCCGACCCTCCCGAGCACACCCGGCTGCGCGCGCTGGTCAACACGGCCTTCATCCCGCGGCGCATCGCCGCGCTCGAGCCGCTGATCCATGACACCGCCGCAGGCCTGCTGGCCCAGTTCGCCGATTCCGGTGTGGCCGACCTCATCGAGGATTTCGCCATGCCGCTCACCTTCACCCTCATCTGCACCATCCTTGGCGTGCCCGCCGAGGGGAACACCGCGCGCACCCGTGAAGTGCTTGCCCACACGGTGAATCCGGTCGCCAGCTCCGCGCAGCGGGCAGCGCATGAACGCGAGCTGCTCGACTATCTCGTGGCGCTGGTGGCTCACAAGCGCCGCGCCGGCCCCGTGGCCGAGGCGGATCTGCTCGGCGCGCTGATCGCGGCCAGCGATGAAGGCGGCACGCTCAGCGAGTCCGAACTGGTCGGCACGGCCTACCTGTTGCTGCTCGTCGGCCACGACACCACGGTCAACCTCATCGGCAACGGCATGCTCGCGCTGCTTCGCCATCCCCATGAGCTGCAACGCCTTCGCGACAACCCCGGCCTGATGCCTACCGCGATCGAGGAGCTGCTGCGCTACGACTCGCCTGTTCGCGACGCGACTTTCCGGGTTTGCGTCAAGCCGATCGAGCTCGCCCACGGCTTGATATCCCCGGGCGCCATCGTCAGCCTGCTCATCGGCTCGGCCAATCACGACTGGGACCAGTTCGACTCCCCGGGCCGGCTGGACCTGAGCCGCAGCCCCAATGAGCACCTGGCTTTCGGCCGCGGGCCACATTTCTGCATCGGCGCCGCGCTGGCCCGGATGGAAGGCGCCATCGCGTTCCGGCTCCTGCTGGACCGGTTCGGTGACATCGGTCTGGCTGTCCCGCCGCAGGACCTGGCCTGGCGTCCGTCGCGGGTGATGCGCGGCCTGTACCGGCTTCCGGTTCTGGTGGGCTGACCATGACCTCCACCCATGTCGAGACCGCGGTCGTCGGCACCGCCGTCACCGGTACCACCCTGGTCATCACCATCAACCGCCCGCACGCCCGCAACGCCATCGATCGGGCCGTGGCGGAGCAGATCAGCGCGGCCGTGGACCGCCTGGAACGCGAGTCCGACCTGGCGGTCGGCATCCTCACCGGCGCGGGCAGCACCTTCTGCTCCGGAATGGACCTCAAAGCCTTTGCCACTCAAGGGTTCCCGTTCATCGGCGAGCGCGGGCTGGCCGGGATCACCCGCGTTCAGCGCACCAAGCCGCTCATCGCCGCGGTGGAGGGTTACGCCGTCGCGGGTGGGTGCGAGCTGGCCCTCGCCTGCGACCTGATCGTCGCCAGCGGCACGGCCGTCTTCGGCCTGCCCGAGGTGACTCGCGGCCTGGTCGCCAGCGAAGGGGGCGCCATCCGGCTGCCCAAACGTCTCCCCTATCACGTGGCCATGCACATGCTGTTGACCGGAGACACCTTGGACGCGGCCGCAGCGGCCCGGTTGGGGCTCGTCAGCCAGCTGGCCGCACCGGGCGAGGCGCTCACTGACGCCATCGATCTGGCCGCCCGAATCGCCCACAACGCACCGCTGGCCGTCGCCGCCACTCTGCGCATCGCCGCTTTGAACGACAGCGACGCCTTTACCGTCCAGGACCGCATCGCGGCCCCGGTTGCCGCCTCCCAGGACGCACGCGAAGGCGCCCAAGCGTTCGCCGAGAAACGCCCGCCCCGCTGGCAGGGCCACTGAACCAAAGCGGGGCGTGTTCGTCTGCCGCTGCCCCTGGGCCGCCGCGCCCGAGGCAGCTGGCCATACGCGCACGGCCGGTAACGTTGGGCGGGCTGCTGCCCACCTACTCGCCTCGGGAGCCTTCCGATGGAGCTGACGCCTGTCACGGACCTGCCCGCCCTGCTCGGGGGCGACGAGGTGGACGGTCTCGACCGGCCGCTTTTGACATATTGCGACGATGCGACAGGTGAGCGCACCGAGCTCACCGCGAAGGCGTTGGGCGGCTGGGCGGCCAGAACAGCGGGGCTGCTGCGCGAAGGCTGTGGATTGAATGCCGGGGCGCGGGCCGCGGTGCTGCTGCCGCCGCATTGGCAGACCGCGGCCGTTCTGTTGGGTGCCTGGTCGATCGGGGTTGCCGTGTCGTTCAGGCCGTGGGCCACGGCGGGTCTGGCGCCGGTCGGTCAGGGCGCGGATCTGCCGTTGGATGCGGTGTTCGTTTCGCGTATCCGGCTGGACAGTTGGCTTGAGGTGGTGCCGGAGGCCCCGAATCGCTTTGTGCTTGGCCTTGCACCCAACGGCGCGGCGCTAGACGAAATCCCGGCCGGCTACCGGGATTTCATCGCCGAGGCCGGCCGCTACACCACCACTCTGCCGGGGTATGGGTCGATCGGGTCAGGCGACGCGGCAAGCCCCGACGGCACGACCTACCGGCAGTGGGGTGGGATCGCCCACGAAATCGCAGCTCGCCTGGACCTTCGTGCGGGCGATCGGCTGCTGGTGGATGTGGCCAAACATGAACAGCCCGTCGTGTGGCTGCTCGCACCGCTGGCGGCGGGCGCGTCGGTGGTGCTTTGCGCCAACCTCGATCCTGACACCGTTGCGGCTCGGGCCGCCGCCGAAGGTGTTACCCGGGTCCTCTAGCCGGCGAGGACCTCGGCGGCGGCGGTGCCGCAAACCGTTGCGGCGCCGTAGGTTGCGAGGTGCGCGGCGCCGATCGGGTCGCCTGTGGTGACTCCCATCTCGACCACGATGGTCTCGGGCCGGATGGCTACCACCTTGCCCAGCAACGCATTCAGCCACGGGTGGCGGTGCGGGTCGCGGCAGACCAGGACCGGGATCCGGCCGTCGGCTCCGGCGAGAACGTCGTCAGCCGTTGCGCCTTCAGCCAGCCGGACCACGGTGGTGTCGGGGCGAAGCGCGCGCAGCGGCGCGCCCAGCCCCCACGGGGTGCGCGGCTCGATCGCGAGGTTGGTACCGGTGGTGAACTCCACCACGTGGGCGGGCCCGGTCAGCCGGGCCGGCCCGGTGATGCGCAGCGCCCGGCGGGCGGCGGTCAGCCCGACGGTGGTTCCGGCGGCCGGCCAGGAGTCGCCTGCGGCCTTGCGCACGCCGCGGGCGGCAGCGCTGGCGACGGCGAAGTCGGCGACCCGCTGGGCGGCCTCGACCAAGCGCTGTTCGCTGATCGTCCCGTCGATGACCGCGTCGACGATGGCGTCGCGTACGGCCACCGCGGTCTGCTCGTCGTAGTTCTCCCCGCCGATGCAGATGGCGTCGGCCCCGGCGGCGACCGCAAGCGCCCCGGCCCGGGCCAGACCGTAGCGCTGCGCCACCGAGGCCATCTCGATGGCGTCGGTGACCACCAGCCCGGTGAAGCCCAGCCTGGTGCGCAACAGGTCCACCAGCACAGCTGTGCTCATCGTGGCCGGGTAATCGGCGTCCAGCGCCGGTACCAGCAGGTGCGCGGTCATGATGGCGCGCACCCCGGCGTCAATCGCCGCCCGGAAAGGGGGCAGCTCCACTGAGTCCAATCGCGACAGTTCGGCCTCGATGATGGGCAGTCCGTGGTGGGAGTCCACCCCGGTGTCGCCGTGGCCGGGGAAGTGCTTGGCGCAGGCGGCCACCCCGGTCGACTGCAGCCCGCGCACCCACGCCGCGGTGTGCCGGGCGACCAGGCCCGGGTCGGATCCGAACGACCGCACGCCGATGACGGGGTTGGCCGGGTTGTTGTTGACGTCGGCGGTGGGCGCGTAGTTCATGGTGATCCCGGCAGCGGCCAGCTGCGCGCCGATGTCGGCCGCCACGATTTCGGTCAGCGCCGGATCGTCGACCTGGCCCAGCGCGTAGTTGCCCGGACGCTGGCTGCCGCGCTCGAAGTCCAGGCGGGTGACGTCGCCCGACTCCTCGTCCACGGCGATCATCACGTCGGGGTTTTCCGCGGCCAGCGCCGCCGTCAGCGCGGCGAGCTGCTCCGGGTTGGCGATGTTGCGGGAGAAAAGGACAACGCCGCCGAGGCCGTGCGCCAAGCGCCGCCGGATCCAATCCGGCGGCGTGGTTCCCTCGAAAGCGGGCTGCAACAGCGCATCCGCCAGGCGCATCAAGCGGGGGTCGCGTCGATGACTTCTGACCCCCGCCGGAGACGTAGATGACGTCGCAGTCATACCGCAGTGGCCCCCCAGGTGAGAGAACGTCGCGGGGGCCACACAGACATACCGCAGTGGCCCACGACGACGTTCTAGGTCGAAAACCTAAACGTCTGTTGGGCCACAGACTATTACTAAACTTTACTAACCAAAAGACCCACGAACGGCCGGATACAGATCTTCGGACGGGGGACTCCAGCTCGCGGCCGCCGCATCCACCTGGTCACCTGAACGAATGTCCTTGACTGTGTCACCTTCCGGTGACGGGAACCAGACGAACGGTATGCCCCGGCGCTCCGCAAAGCGGATCTGTTTGCCGAACTTCGCCGCCGCCGGGGCCACCTCGGTGGCGATCCCCCGCGCCCGCAGCGCCGCCGCGATGCGGTCGGCCGCCGGGCGATCCTCCTCGGCGGGCAGCGCCACCAGCACACAGGTGGGCACCGAGCGGCTCACCTGCAGCGCGTCGCGCCCGAACAGCACCCCCACCAGCCGGGTCACCCCCAGCGAGATGCCCACCCCAGGAAAGGTTTCCTTGCCCGAGCTGGCCAGGTTGTCATAGCGCCCGCCCGAGCAGATCGAACCCGACTTCTCGAAGCCGACCAGCTGCGTCTCGTAGACCGTGCCGGTGTAGTAATCGAGCCCGCGCGCGATCTTCAGCTCCGCGAAACAGATCCCGGGCGCGTGTGCCCGCGCCGTCTCCACCACGTTGACCAGCTCCGCCAGGCCCTCCGTCAACAGCGGATCGGTGACCCCCAGCTTCTCCACCAGCTCGACGAAGGAGGCGTCGGGAGTGGAGATCTCAGCCAGCGCCAGCGCCAGCTTGGCCTGCGCCTCGGTCGCGCCGAGGGAAGCCAGCTCCGCGGCCACACCGGCCGGCCCGATCTTGTCGATCTTGTCGACGATGCGGATCGCCTCATCCTGATCATCGATGCCCAGCCCGCGATAGAAGCCTTGCAGCACCTTGCGGTTGTTGACCTGGATCCGGATCTTCGGGATCGGCAAGCCGCCCAGCACATCCGCGATGATCAGCGGCAACTCGGCCTCGTAGTGGCTGGGCAGCGTGTCGCGATCGACGATGTCGATATCGGCCTGCAGGAACTCGCGATATCGCCCCTCCTGCGGGCGCTCTCCCCGCCAGCACTTCTGAATCTGATAGCGCCGGAACGGGAACTGCAGCTTGCCCGCGTTCTCCAGCACGAAGCGGGCAAACGGGACGGTCAGATCGAAGTGCAGGCCAAGCGTGCTGTCGGAGCTGTCCTTCTCGTCAGCCTGCAACCTGCGCAATAGGTAAACCTCTTTGGACGTCTCGCCTTTGCGCAGCAATTGATCCAGCGGCTCCACGGCCCGCGTCTCCAATGGCGCGAAACCATAAAGCTCGAAAGTCCGCCGAGCGCGGTCGATGATCGTCTGCTCGATAATTCGCTGCGCCGGCATCCACTCTGGAAACCCAGAAATAGCCATTATCTGGTACCCCTAAAATGTCTTTGAAATTCAGTGACCGCGCTGAGGCGAGGAACCCATCGCCTCGCGCAGGAAAGGATTGTGAGCCCGCTCGCGGGCAATCGAAGTCTGCGGGCCGTGGCCGGGCAGAACGACCGTCTCGTCAGGCAGGGTCAGCACCTTGTCGCGCAAACTCGCCATCATCTCGCTCAGGTCGCCGCCAGGCAGGTCGGTGCGGCCAATGCTGTCGCGAAAGAGCACGTCGCCGGAGAAACACAACGGCTCTTGCGAGGTCGACAGCCGGAACATCACCGACCCGCCGGTATGGCCCGGCGCATGGTCAACCAAGATCGACAGACCGGCGATCTCCAGCACAATCCCGTCGGTCATCTCGGCGATCTCGTCGGGCTCGCTCCACTCCAGCCCGCCGAACATGGCACGGGTGTCGATCGACATGGCCTTGGTGGGATCGGCGAGCATCTCGCGGTCGCGGGGGTGGATGTAGGCGGTGACGCCACGCGCCTTGCAGACCGGGGTCACCGAAAAGGTGTGGTCCAGATGGCCGTGGGTCAGCAGGACCGCGGCGGGGTGCAGCCGATGCTCGGTCAGCACCGAGTCAAGCTGGTCAATGACCCCGATGCCCGGATCGACCACCACACACTGCTCTCCCGGACCGCTGGCGACCACGAAACAATTCGTTCCGAAGGCCTGCGCCGGAAAGCCCACGACCAGCAACTCACACCTCTTTCTCAGTGTCCCAGTGAGCCTAATGCTCAATAGTCGGTCACAGTTGGTAGGCGGGCGTACCTAATTCCCATCCTTTGCCCGTACACTCGCTCGGGCGTGTGACATGGGTTATGCGCCGACTCAAATGTGTGATGGACGACACGTCAATTGGACGCGGTCGACGGTGACAGGAGGACACGGGTGGCTACCAGCAATACCCGTCTGCGCAAACTCGCGCGTGCCAAGCTTGACCGGCAGCTGGCCCGGCGTGCGGAGAAGGAACGCCGACAGCGGCAGATCCGCGCCGCAGCGGCGGGTGTCCTCACCCTGGCCCTGCTTGTGCTGGGCGGCATGTGGATCGGCGGGGTCTTCGACAAGGAGCCTGCTCCGCTCGAGGCCGCTCCCGACTGCAGCTGGACAGAGCAGGACACGGCAGCCAACACCAACCTCAAGGCCGTCGGCACCCCGGCCAAGACCGGCATCGCCAAGACCGGCACCTCGACCATGGCGGTCGCGCTCAAGAGCGGCGACACCAGCGGCAACGTGACCGTCCAGCTCAACAACGAGCTGGCCAAGTGCGGCTCGGCCGCGCTGAGCTACCTGGCCGCCCGCAACTTCTACGGCGAAACCAAGTGCCACGAGCTGACCCACGCCGAGGGCAGCTTCGCCCTGCGCTGCGGCGACCCGTCCGAGACCGGCAACGGCGGCGCTGCCTTCACCTGGTACCCGGAGAACGTGCCCCCGTCCGCGACCGACCCGAGCGCGTCGCCCGCGCCAACCGCCTCCCCGGCCGCGTCGGCCTCGCCGACCCCGGCGGCTTCGGCGCCTCCCGCTGCTCCCCGGTACCCGGCCGGCACCGTGGCCATGGCCAACGGCCTCTACGGCAGCCAGTTCCTGATCTTCTACAAGGACTCCACGCTTGACGCCAACTACTCGGTCGTCGGCCGGGTGACCTCCGGCCTGGACCTGGTCACCAAGATCGCCGACGCGGGCACCGTGCCAAACAGCAGTGGCGTGGATACAAAGCCCAAGAATGATGTGATTATTCAGACGTTGACCGTCACCAGCGACACCCCGTCGCCGAACCCGTCGGTCGATCCCTCTGCGTCGCCCCAGTCGTCCCCGACGGCTACCCCAGCCAGTTGATCAGCACTTAGGTATGAGGAGAGCACCGTGAGTTCCACAATCCAGCGGGAGCGGGCGGCGGCCCGGGCCCGGCTCGAGCGCCAGATGGCAGAGAAGCTGGAGAAGGCCCGCGCGCGCAAGAAGCGCAGCGCGATCGCCGGAGCGGCTGCGGCGGTGCTGCTGGTGGCCGGCGGCGTCATCTGGGCCGTAGTCGCCATGGGCGACGACGACAAAGGCCCGGCACTCGCCGACGGCGACGTCAGCTGCATGTGGACGCCCGACGACGCGCAGGCCAACCCAGACCTCAAGGAGGTCGGCGCGCCGCCGACCGGCAAGGCCCCCAACACCGGCACCCAGACGATGACCATCACCACCAACCTGGGCGCCATCGATGTTGAGGTCAACACGGCGAAGGCGCCGTGCACCGCGCGCAGCATGACTTACCTCGCCAGCAAGGGCTTCTTCGACAACACCAAGTGCCACCGGCTGGTCACCGACGGCATCAAGGTGTTGCAGTGCGGTGACCCGAGCGGCACCGGCCGCGGCGGCCCGACCTACAAGATGGCCGAGGAAAACCTGCCCAACTTCACCGACGACCTGAAGAACTACCCCAAGGGCACCATCGCGATGGCCAAGACTGACCAGCCGAGCAGCACCGGCAGCCAGTTCTTCATCGTGTGGGGCGACACCCCGCTGCCGGGCCAGTACACCGTGCTCGGCAAGGTGACCAAGGGACTGGACATCGTCGAGAAGGTGGGTGCCGACGGCGCCCTGCCCGAGGACCCGACCACGGGCGCGACAGCACCCAAGACCGAGGTCATCATCAAGACCCTGACCGTCACCCCGCCCCAAGAGGGCTAGGTTTGGCAGAACCGGGCGCGTCCGAAGGGACGCGCCCGTTTTCTATGCGCCTGAGGTGACCCGGTAGCAGTCCATGACGCCTTCCACTGTGCGCACCGCGTTGAGCAGGTGGCCCAGATGCTTGGGGTCGGCCATCTCGAAACTGAAGCGGCTCACCGCTATCCGGTCGCGGGTGGTGGTGACCGTCGCGGACAGGATGTTGACCCGCTCCTCGGACAGCGCCCTGGTGATGTCGGCCAGCAGCTTGTGCCGGTCGAGCGCCTCCACCTGAATCGCGACGAGGAACATCGAACCGGCGGTGGGCTTCCAGGACACCTCCACCATGCGCTCGGCCTGCTGCTTCAACTCTTCGGAGTTGGTGCAGTCGTCCCGGTGCACGCTTATGCCGCCGGAGCGCGTCATAAACCCGAAGATCGTGTCGCCTGGTACCGGAGTGCAGCATCGCGCCAGCTTGATCCAGACATTGGACACGCCCTTGACCTCGACCCCTGGGTCGTGCCCGGGTGCCCGGGTGCGGCTGGGCCGGGTCGGCACGGTGGTCTCGGAGATGTCCTCCAGTGCACCGTCCTCGCCGCCGTAGCCCGCGATGAGCCGCTGCACCACGGCCTGCGCCGACATCTGCCCCTCGCCGACCGCGGCGTAGAGCGACGTGATGTCGCCCAGGTGCAGCTCGCGCGCGATGGCGAGCAGGCCGCCCGCGGTCAGCAGCCGCTGCAGCGGAAGACCCTGGCGACGCATGGCCCGCGCCAGCATGTCCTTACCGGCGTCGATGGCTTCGTCGCGGCGTTCCTTGTTGAAGTACTGCCGGATCTTCGTCCTGGCCCGTGACGACTTGACGAAGCCGAGCCAGTCTTGGGTCGGGCCGGCCGTCTCCGACTTCGACGTGAAGATCTCGACGACGTCGCCGTTGGACAGCACCGACTCCAGCGGAACCAGCTTGCTGTTGACCCGTGCCCCGATGCAGCGATGGCCCACCTCGGTGTGCACCGCATAGGCGAAGTCGACCGGTGTCGACCCGTTGGGCAGCGCGAGCACCTCGCCCTTGGGCGTGAAGACGAAGACTTCCTGGCTGGACAGGTCGTGACGCAGCGCGTCGAGGAACTCGCCGGGGTCGCTGGTCTCGCGCTGCCAGTCGAGCAGCTGGCGCAGCCAGGTCATGCCGTCGATGTGGCTGGACGGGCCGGCGACCGTGGACGCCTTGCCCTCCTTGTACTTCCAGTGCGCCGCGATGCCATATTCCGCGGTGCCGTGCATGGCGTGGGTGCGGATCTGCATCTCGACCGGCTTGCCGGTGGGCCCGATGACCGTCGTATGCAACGACTGGTAGAAGTTCATCTTGGGCATCGCGATGTAGTCCTTGAACCGCCCTGGCACGGGCTGCCAGGCGGCGTGGATGACGCCCAGCGCCGCGTAGCAATCGCGCACGGTGTCGACCAGGATCCGCACCCCGACGAGGTCGTAGATCTCGTTGAAGTCACGCCCTCGCACGATCATCTTCTGATAGATCGAGTAGAGGTGTTTCGGGCGGCCGGTGACCTTCGCCCCGATCTTCGCCGAACGCAGGTCGTCGAGGACCCGGTCGCAGACCTGGCGCAGGAGGTTGTCGCGCTGCGGCGTGTGCTCGCCGACCAGACGCTGAATCTCCTTGAAGCGCTTGGGGAACAGATGCGCGAAGGAGAGATCTTCCAGCTCCCACTTCACCGTGTTCATACCGAGCCGGTGGGCAAGCGGCGCAAGGATTTCCAGCGTCTCGCGGGCCTTCTGCTCGCGCTTGGGCGGCGGGAGGAAGTTCAGCGTGCGCATGTTGTGCAGGCGGTCCGCGAGCTTGACGACGAGCACCCGCGGGTCCTTGGCGGTGGAGACCACCATCTTGCGGATCGTTTCGGCCTTCGCCGAATCGCCGAGCTTCACCTTGTCCAACTTGGTGACACCGTCTACTAAGAGGGCCACCTCCTCGCCGAAGTCGGCGCGCACCTGCTCGAGCGTGTACTCGGTGTCCTCGATGGTGTCGTGCAGCAGCGCAGCCACCAGAGTGGTGGTGTCCATGCCCAGGTCAGCCAGGATGCTCGCGACCGCCAGCGGGTGGGTGATGTATTCGTCACCGGACTTGCGGAACTGGCCGTCGTGCTGCTGGCGCGCGGTCTCGTAGGCCCGCTGCAACTGCCGGGTCTCGGCCTTGGGGTGCGCGGCCCGGTGCGCCTCGATGAGCGGCTGAAGCTCCTCGCTGATGCTGGCCGACTGCCAGGGCGCATTGAACCGGGACAATCGCGCTCTGACCCGCCTACCGGACCCGACAGCGCCGATAATGCCCATGCCGAGCCGGTCTGTCCCCGGCGCTGCGCGCACCTCGGGTGGCTGCTGTTCGGTGGCCTGCGACTCGGGCGGCGTCTCCGGCTCCTTGGCCACGGCCCTCGTCTCAGCAACGGTAGCCGTGGGACTGACTTCCTGAGACACCGGCGCTCCTTAGCTTCTCGGATCAGCCCATGCTACCTGTCGCCAGACCAACCAGCGTCTTTGCTGGCCGCATGGACGACATTGGGACCGGCCGTTAAGCGTCACACGGTCATCAGAGCGTGGACCTCACGGCCGGGCAAACGGGACCGGCCGTCCAGGAAACCCAGCTCCATAAGGACCACCAGACCGGCCACCACGCCGCCTGCCCGCTCCACCAGATCGAGCGTGGCCACCGCCGTTCCGCCTGTCGCGAGGACATCGTCGACGACCAGGACTCGCTCACCGGGCTTGAACGCGCCTTCGCTGACCTCCAAGGTCGCCTCGCCGTATTCCAGGGCGTAGGAGACCGCATGCGCCACCCGTGGCAGTTTGCCCGCTTTGCGGATCGGCACCACCCCTGTTCCGCTGGCGTAAGCCACCGCCGCCGCCAGCACGAACCCGCGCGCCTCGATGCCCACCACGGCATCGAACTCCCCCGCGTAACGCGCCACGATGTCGTCGATCACGGTGCGGAAGGCTTCGCCATCGGCGAACAGCGGCGTGAGGTCTTTGAACACGATTCCGGGCTTGGGGAAGTCGGGCACATCCACCACGCGGTCGGCGATCATCTGCGCGATTGGCTCCACGGTCACCCGCTAAGCCTAATGCCACCCCAAACCGCAACCACCCCACACCGCTCCCGCCCATCCCACCGCCAGCCCGCCGCCGCTGTGCGGTGTCGTGGTCTGCTGCCGCTGAGCGGTCTTGCTGCCTTCGCCGCTGCCCCAGATTGTCACGAGAAAGCGGAGGTGAGGTGTTGTTACGCAGCACCTTTGCTCTGCACCCATAGACGCACATTGACCATGAAATTGCGTCTATGGGTGCAGAGCAAAGGTGCGCGGAAGGAAGACACCTCCCCCTGGTCGGGGGCGGAGCGCATTGCACGGTACGGCGGCGACGTGGGCGCGGGGTTGGCGAGAGGGGGAGGCGCGCGAGAGGTGGGGCGGCGCGCGGCAGGGGTGGAGAGAGGTGGGGCGGCGCGCGCGGCAAGGGGTGGGGCGGGCAGGGCGGGGTGGGGTGGCGGCGCAGCCGCCGAGGGTGACTACGCACGGACATTCGTTGCCGCGCGGGAGCTTGCGGACAGCGACCACGACGGGCCGGCGAATATAAAAAAACGACCCCGACGCTCAAGAGAACGCCGGGGTCGAAAAGTGTTGCGGCTAGCGGCGTTTGCCGCCGGGGCGCGCGGGGCGCACACCGGGCTTGGCTGCGCCCTTGGCGGCACCGCCGGACTTGGCCTGGACCGGCTTGGCACCGGTCTTCGGCGTGGCACCTGCCAGCGCAGGGGCGCCGACCGGCGACTTCTGGGCCGGGGTGTCCGCTGCCACCCTGGGCGCGGCCCGGCGGGCCAGAACGCGCTTGGTGTGGTTGGCGATCGCCGGCTCCATCTCCTTGAGCCACACCAGGAACGGGGTGGCGAAGAAGAGGGACGAGTAGACGGCCATGCCCATACCGATGAACAGCACCAGACCGAGGTCCTTCAGGGTGCCCGCGCCGAGCAGGCCGGCCCCGATGAACAGCAGACCACCGACCGGCAGCAGGGCCACCAGCGAGGTGTTGATGGACCGCATGAAGGTCTGGTTCAGCGCGAGGTTGGTGGCCTCGGCGTAGGTCTCGTTGCTCTTTCCGGTGATGCCGCGGGTGTTTTCCTGCACCTTGTCGAAGACCACGACGACGTCGTAGAGCGCGAAACCAAGGATGGTCAGGAAGCCGATGACGGTCGCGGGCGAGACCTCGAAGCCGACAATCGAGTAGACCGCCGCCGTAGCGATGAGGTTGAAGACCAGCGACGCGACCGCGGCCACGGCCATGCGCCATTCGAAACGCACCGACAGGTAAGCGGTCACGGCCACCAGGAAGATGGCGAGCGACAGCAGGGCCTGGTTGGACACCTGCTCGCCCCAGGAGGCGCTGACCCGGCTGCCGATGACGTCGTTGGGATCCAGCCCGAACTTCTCGGCGATGGCGTTGTGCACCTGAGTGGTCTCGGTGTCCGACAGGGTCGGGGTGCGCACCGAGTAGACCGCTCCGGTGCCGTCACCGATCTGCTGACCGGTCTGGATCTTGGCGTCGGGCTGAACCGCGTGCACCGCGTCGGTGACCACCTGCTCGACCTGTGAAAGGCTGCCGACCTTCACCGGGACCTGGAACTCGTTGCCGCCAGAGAACTCGATGCCCGCCTTGAACCCGAAGATGATCAGGGCGAGGATCGAGACGGCGACGACGCCGCCGGCGACGCTGAACCAGAGCCGGCGCTTGCCGACGATGTTGAGGTTGGCCTCACCGCGATAAAGCCGGTTGGCGATATTGCCGAAGTTGGCCATCAGTTGGTCTCCTTTGCTTCACGCAGAACGCGGCCGAGGCCACTGATCCGCGGGGAGAGGAAGGCCGGGGTCCGGGCGAACAACGCCATGATCGGATACCGGAAGAGGAACACCACCAGCAGGTCGAGCGCGGTGGCCAGACCAAGGGCGAAGGCGAAGCCAGCCACCGGACCGGACGAGAACAGATAGAGGATCACGGCCGCCATCAACGAGATCGCGTTGGCGGTCAGGATCGTCTTACGAGCCCGGATCCAGGCGCGCTGCACTGCGCTGCG
Organism: Rhizocola hellebori; assembly: GCF_016862955.1. GTDB lineage: Bacteria > Actinomycetota > Actinomycetes > Mycobacteriales > Micromonosporaceae > Rhizocola > Rhizocola hellebori. Next base: position 36,911 of record NZ_BONY01000026.1, read on the forward strand.
GGGGCTGCGGCCTTCTCGAATCTCATCTTTAAGACGTTCGAAATAGATGACGAACGAGTCGGCCGCGACACCAAGCGAGACGATGAAGCCTGCGATTCCGGCCAGCGTCAGCGTGAAGCCCATCTCCCGGCCGAGGAACACCAGCATGCCGAAGGTCAGCAGACCGGACAGCACGAGCGACAGGAAGATGACCGAGCCCAGCAGGCGGTAGTAGAAGAACGAGTAGACGATGACCAGCGCCATACCGATACCGGCCGCCAGCAGACCCGCCTGCAAGTACTCCTCGCCCAGGGTGGCGGTGACCGCCTTGCTCTCCGCCTCGCCGAAGGTGACCGCGAGGGCACCGAAGTTCAGCGCGTCGGCCAGGTCCTGCGCGGACTTGGCGTCGAAGTTGCCGCTGATCTGCGAGGTGCTGGTGAGCACGCCCTGGATCTCCGGAGCGGAGACGATCTTGTTGTCGAGCACCGCGGCCACCAGGCACTTGCCCTGGTCGCCGAGGGCGGCCTGGTCGCACTTGGGATCGCCGGTGTTGCCGTAGGCCTCGCGGGTGAGCTCGGTCCACTTGGTCTGGCCGTCACCCTGGAAGGTCAGGCTGACCACACGCTGACCGGTGTTCTGCTCGATCTGCGGGGTGGCCTTGTCGATGTCGGTGCCGGCGACCTTCGCGACGTCGAGGAAGAACTTGGTCTGGCCCTGGCAGGCCACCGCCTTCTCATCGGCCTTGTCGATCGCGCCGGGAACCCGCCGGTCGAGCTTCTCGCAGGTGATCTGCGGGATGTAGTACTGCATCTCGGGCGGCAGCGAGGTCACCTCGTAGCGCGCGGCGAGGTTGCCGAACGGCTTGAGCGTCTCGATGACGGCCGCGTCGGTCGGGACAGCGGTAAGCCCCTTGCCTGCGTCCCAGGCGGCCGCGCCGACCTTGGCCTTCAGCTCGGCCTCGGTGAGCCGCCGGGTCGCCTCGCCAGTGGCGCCGGGCGAGGCGCTCGTGGTGGGTGCCGGGGTCGGGGTGGCCGACGGTTCCGCGGCCGCGCCGCCACCGGTGCCGGACGCCTTCGGCGACGGCGTGCTGGTCGCGGCCGGGCTGGCCGCGGGGCTGGTGGTCGCGCCCGGGGTCGGGCTGGCCGGGGCGGCAGCCGGACCGCTGCCGTCGGTCAGGGTGATCACCTTGCGGAAGTAGAGCTTCGAGGCCTGGCCCACGTCGCTGAGGGCGTCCTTGGCGACGCTGGCCACCGAGATCACGATGTTGCGATCGCCCTCGGTCACCACCTCGGCCTCGGCCACGCCTCGGGCGTTCACCCGGTCTTCGATGATCTGACGGGCCTGCTCGAGGTCTTCGCGGCTCGGGGGATTGCCATCCCGGGTCGTGGCCTCCAGGGTGACTCGCGTGCCACCGACCAGATCGAGGCCGAGTCGGGGCTCAAGGCGGTCTTGCCAGCCGCCCTTACCGCCGAACCAGACTATTGCCCCGAGGATGACAAAGATGGCACCGAGGAAGGCCAGCTGCCTGCCTGGTCGCATCTGTTTTTGAGGTGGTGCCACGGCTGTCGAGTCTCCCCTAACAGGCCCCGCCCGGCATCGGGCCGGACAGGGAGAGATGGACGGGTGGAGTTTCTAAGAAGATCAAACTTTCTTCTTGGTCTCTTGGATCGGGCTCACCGGCTCGTCGAGGGAGGTGTCCGGCTCAGCCTCGGCGGCTGTGGTCGGCTGCTCGATGCGGGAAATGGCCGCGCGCTCGAAGGTGAGCTCAACGCCGGGCGAGACTTCGATGCTGACGGTCTTGTCGTCGGCGCGGCTCACGGTGCCATGCAGCCCACCGATGGTGATGACCTTGTCACCCGCGCCAAGCTCGCTCTGCATCTTGAGAGCTTCCTTGCGCCGCTTTGACTGCGGACGGATGAACATGAGATACATCAAGCCAAAAAGCACGGCGAACATGCCGACGGTGCCCCAGATGTTGCCGCCGCCGCTTGCGGGCGCCGCTTCGTATGCAAACAGCACTGTGAGTGCCCTTCCAAATGGCCTCCAGGGCGCCCACCAGGGCACGCCAACCAGAGGCGGCTATCGACCGTTCGGATCGCCGGAAGTCTAGTCGCTATGCAGCCGTTCGCACACATGCGGTAGAGATCACGTTAAGATTACGAACCTGAGAACAGATCGGGCGTCGTGTCAACGCCAACCCCAAAAATACCATTTGGTGGATTTAACCCGAGATGACGCCACGCGGCGGCGGTCGCCACCCGGCCCCGCGGAGTGCGAGCCAGCAGCCCAGCGCGCACCAGGAACGGTTCCACGACCTCCTCGACGGTGTCGGGCTGCTCCCCCACCGCCACGGCGAGGGTGGAAAGGCCGACCGGGCCACCGTTGAACGAGACAACCAGGGCGTAAAGCACCGCCTTGTCGAGCCGGTCCAGACCGATGTCATCCACGTCATAGACCTTCAGCGCAGCGCGGGCCGTGTCCAGGGTCACCACCCCCTCGGCGCGCAGCTCGGCATAGTCACGAACCCGGCGCAGCAACCGGTTGGCGATGCGGGGTGTGCCCCGGGACCGGCCGGAGATCTCCTCGATGCCCTCCTCGGTCGCGTTCACACCGAGGATGCGCGCCGTGCGCTTCAGCAGCACCGCCAGCTCGCTGCCCTCGTAGAACTCCAGATGGCCGACGAAACCGAAACGGTCGCGCATCGGGCCGGTCAGCAGACCCGACCGGGTCGTCGCACCAACCAGGGTGAACGGCTCGACGTCGAGCGGGATCGCGGTCGCCCCTGGGCCCTTGCCCACCACCACATCGACCCGGAAGTCCTCCATCGCGCTGTAAAGCAGCTCCTCGGCCGGTTTGGCGATGCGGTGAATCTCGTCGATGAAAAGCACATCCCCGGCCTGCAGCCCGGTCAGGATCGCCGCCAGATCCCCGGACCGCTCGATGGCCGGCCCGGAGGTCATCCGCAACCCGCCGCCCAGCTCGGCCGCCACGATCATCGCCAGGGTGGTCTTGCCCAGGCCGGGCGACCCGGAGAACAGGATGTGATCGGGCGGGGAGCCGCGCTTGATGGCGCTGTGCAGCAACACTTCCAGCTGCTCCCGCACCCGCTCCTGGGCCACGAACTCGGCCAGGCGCTTGGGGCGCACCGAGGCTTCGGCGTCGCGCTCCTCGGGCGCGGCCAGCGGGCTCACCAGCGAGCTCATCGGTTCTTACCCAACAGCCGGATCGCCTGCTTGAGCAGGACCGGTACCGGAGGCGTTGTCCCGTCAATGGTTTGCGCCACCGCCGACACCGCCTGGTCGGCCTGCAGCTGGCTCCAGCCCAGCCCGATCAGGCCCTGGCGCACCTGTTCGGTCCACGCCTGGGGGCGCCCACCCTGTACCGGCAGCGGGCTGGGCGCGCCCACCTTGTCGCGCAGCTCCAGCACTATCCGCTCAGCGCCTTTCTTCCCGATGCCGGGAACCTGGGTCAGCGTCGAGGTGTCCCCCAACGAGATGGCCGAACGCAGCACCTCGGGCGAGTGCACGCTGAGCGCGGCCTGCGCTATCCGCGGGCCGACCCCGCTAGCCGTCAGCAGCAGCTCGAAGAGGTGCTTCTCGTCGTCGTCGGCGAAACCGAACAGGGTCAGCGAGTCTTCCCGCACGATCAGCGAAGCCGCCAGCCGGGTGGTCTGTCCAATGCGGAGGGCCGAAAGGGTGGCCGGGGCGCAATGCAGCGCGAGCCCGACCCCGCCCACCTCGACCACGGCCACATCGGCCCCGATCGCGGCCACTGTGCCCGCCACACTAGCGATCATTCGATATGGCCTTTCGGAGCGCGTTTTCCAGCTTCTGCTTGGTGCCCCCGCGCCACACGTGGCAGATCGCCAGCGCGAGCGCGTCTGCCGCATCCGCGGGACGCGGTGGTGTGTCCAATCGCAACAGTCTGGTCACCATCGTCGTCATCTGCTTCTTGTCCGCCTGACCCGAGCCGGTCACGGCGGCTTTGACCTCGCTAGGAGTGTAGGTGTAGAGCGGCAGGCCGAAGCGGGCGGCGGCCAGGATCGCCACCGCCGAGGCCTGGGCTGTGCCGATCACGCTGCCCACGTTGTGCTGGCTGAACACCCGCTCCACGGCCACGCTCTCCGGCCGGTGCTTGTCGATCAGGACGGTCAGCTCCCGCTCGAGGTTGAGCAGCCGGTCGGTGATGTCCTGACCCGGATCTGAGGTGATCACGGCGACGTCGACGAGCGAACATGGCCGGCCCGGGGCGCCGTCGACGATGCCGACACCGCACCGGGTCAGGCCTGGGTCAACACCGAGCACACGGACCGTACGCATGTACGACACCATACCGAAGTGCCGCAGCACACCTAAGCACCACGAGGTGTGTGCCGCGAAGCCATGTGCCGTAACTTCACACGCTCGTAACTTCATGCGCCATGGGTGTGGTACGGCTGGACCTGCAAGGGCGGACCGCGATGGTGACCGGCGGCGGCAGCGGAATAGGCGAGGCCTGCGCCGCGCGATTGGCGCAAGCCGGGGCAAAGGTTCTCATCGTCGACCGCGACGGCGACTCCGCGGGACGGGTGGCGGCGGCGATAGGCGGCGTGGCCTATCGCGCGGACCTGGCCGACCCCGACGCGCTGCGCGGCCTGCCCGCCGAAGTGGATGTGCTGGTCAACAACGCCGGGCTGCAGCACGTGTCGCCGGTCGAGGAGTTCGACGACGAACGTTTCGGCCACCTGCACGAGGTGATGCTGTGGGCCGCTTTCCGGCTCAGCAAGAAGGTGCTGCCCCACATGTATGACCAGGGCTGGGGCCGGATCGTCAACATCTCCTCTGTCCACGGCCTGCGCGCCTCGGCGTTCAAAGCCGCCTACGTCAGCGCCAAGCATGGGCTGGAGGGGCTGACGAAGGTGGTCGCGGTCGAGGCCGCCCCGCACGGGGTGACGGCCAACTGCATCAACCCGGCTTATGTCCGTACCCCGCTGGTCGAGGGGCAGATCGCCGATCAGGCCCGCACCCACGGCATCCCGCCGGCTGAGGTGATCGAAAAGATCATGCTGGCGAAGGCGGCCATCAAGCGGCTCATCGAGCCGGCCGAGGTTGCCGAGCTGGCCGCGTATCTTTGCACTCCAGCCGCCTCTTTCATCACCGGCACGTCGATAGCGATGGATGGTGGCTGGACCGCCCAGTGAGGACGATAGGCAACCGCATGCTCAGCAACGGTGATCTCCCCGCGACCGCGACGCCAAGGGGCCGCGGCGCGGTGCCGACCGCTGAGCTGTTCCTCGAGCTCCTGGCGCGCGAGGCGGCGCCGATCGAATTCGAGGGCCCGCTGGTCGAGGCGCGCGCCAACGGCGCCAGCGGGGCCCAGCTGGCGCAGCTGGAGGAGGCCAAGGTCGTCGCGCTGCGGGTGCGCGGGCTGCTGGAGCGGCGGCGAAGGCGTGAGGCCGAGCTGTCCGGCCTGTTCGACACCGCCAGCGACCTGGCCGGTCTGCGTGATCTGGACGCCGTACTGCACGCGATCGTGCACCGGGCCCGCAACCTGCTCAACGCCGACGTCGCCTACATGACGCTGACCGACGAGAACATCGGCGACACCTATATGCGGGTCACCGACGGCTCCATCTCCGCCCGCTTCCAGCGCCTTCGCCTGGCCCTGGGCACCGGCCTGGGCGGTCTGGTGACCCAGACCGGCACGCCCTACGTGACCGCCAACTACGCCGAGGACTCCCGTTTCCGGCACACCGGGGACATCGACGAGGGGGTACGGGAGGAAGGCCTGGTCGCCATCCTGGGCGTGCCCCTGCGCCTGGGTTCACGGGTCATCGGAGTGCTCTACGCCTCGAACAGATCGGCCCGCCCGTTTGCCCGCGAGGAGGTCGCGCTGCTGGTGTCGCTGGCCGCGCACGCGGCCGTCGCCATCGACACCGCGCGCCTGCTCTCCGAGACCCAGACCGCGCTGACCGAGCTCTCCGCCGCCCACGTCAAGATCTCTGCCCACAGCGCCTCGGTGGAACGGGCCGCGGCCGCCCACGACCGGATGACGGCGCTGGTGGTGCGCGGCGGCGGGGTGGAGGAGGTCGCCGCCGCGGTGGCCGAGGTGCTCGGCGGCGGGCTGCTCGTGCTCGACGCCGACGGGCGCACCCTGGCCCGGGTGGGCACCATCGACCCGCCGGAGCAGCCGGTCATCAACGAAGCGGTGTCGGCGTCGCGTTCGGACGGGCGAAGTGTCCGGCGTGGATCATTTTGGTACTCCGCCATCATCGCGGGCGCCTCGACCGGGGCCGCGGAATACATGGGCGCGTTGGTGTTGAAGCCCCATCAAGAGCTTGCCGACGCCGACGAGCAGATCCTGGAACGCGCCGCCCTGGTCACCGCGCTGCTGCTGCTGTTCCGGCGAACGGTGGCCGACGCGGAGGGGCGTGTGCGCGGGGAGCTGCTTGACGACCTGATCGCCCGGCCGGTCCGCGATGCCGAGGTGCTGCGCGACCGGGCCCGCCGGCTGCAGGTCGATGTCGACCGCCCACATGTCATGGTCTGCGTGGACGATCCGGTCGCCGGTTCCGGGGCAGCCCGCCAGCGGGCGCTGTCGTGGGCGCACACCTTTGCCGGGCAACGCTTCGGGCTCGCCGCCGCGCGCGACGGCCGGATAGTGCTCATGCTGCCCGGCGAAGACGCCGGTTCCGCGGCCCGGGCGGTGGCCAAGGAGCTGGGTCGAGTCGTGAACCGGCCGGTCACCGCCGGCGCGGCCGGCCCGGCCAGCGGAACGGCCGATCTCGCCGCCGCCTTCCGTGAGGCCGACCGGTGCGCGAGCGCGCTGGCCGCCCTCGGCCGAGCGGGCGACGGCGCCTCCAGCACCGAGCTCGGCTTCGTCGGGCTGCTGCTCGGCTCCATCCAGGAAGGACAGGACCGCGACGTCGACGCGTTCCTGCGCTCGGCCATCGGAGTCGTCATCGACTACGACTCCCGCCGCGGAACAGCCCTGCTGCGCACGCTGGAGTGCTACTTCGGCAGCGGCGGCAGCCTGGCCAGGGCCGCCGAGCAGTTACACGTGCATGTCAACACGGTGACCCAGCGCCTGGAACGGGTGGCCCAGCTGCTCGGCCCGGACTGGCAAAAACCCGAACGCGCCCTTGAGGTCCAGCTGGCCCTGCGGCTGCACCGGCTTCGTTCCACCGGATGAGCCTTCCCTCCGCGCAGGCCCCTGCAGCTGTCTAGGACAGCATGCGCAAACTTTGGTTCCTCCTCGCCGTTGCCGCAGTGGCCGCGTGTGCGACGACGCCCACGCCTGCCGTGCCCGCGGCCCCCAGCCGCAAGGCCGGGCCGGGCTGCCTCGAATCCACCACGGCCGCCAAGCACATCACCTTCGGTGACTCCAAATTGGTCGGCATCGTGCTCGGCAAGGGCACCACCGGCGTCGTGCTCGCCCATCAGAACGGCGGCTCGGTCTGCCAGTGGCTGATCACCGCGGATGAGCTGGCGCAGAAAGGCTATCTGGTACTGGCCTTCGACTTCGCCGGTTTCGGCGGCTCCCAGGTGGGCACCAGCGCCGGCCGGGCCGCTGACGTGGCCGAGGCGGTGAAAGCGATCCGCGCCGAGGGGGCGACGAAGGTGGCGCTCGCCGGGGGATCGATGGGCGGCACGGCCGTGGTGGCCGCGGCGGCCACCATCACCCCACCGGTACAGGCCGTGATCGCCCTTTCCGCACCGGCGAACTTCGGCGGCGCCGACGCGCTGTCCGCGGCGCCCAAGCTGACGATGCCGGTGCTCTACATGGCCGCCATAGGCGAGTCCACCTACACCGAGAACGCCAAGGCGATGCACGCCGCGAGCACGGCAAGCCCGGACGCGCAGCTGCTGGTGGCCAAGGGAAGCGAGCACGGTGTCTCGGTGGTGATGACCGGTGTCGGTACCGACGAAGCCATAAAAGCCTTTTACAGCTTCCTGGCTAAGCACATGCTGTAATTCTGGCGCGTGCGAAGCAACGCGCGGCATTGCCGTCAGGCCGGCGCTGCGATGCCGGACAAGACCACGTCGACCACCTGTCCTGGAAGGGCCGCGTCGTCAAGGCGCGGATTCCACCGCATCACGCGGCTCACCAGGACAGGCCCGGTCAGGACCGCGCACACCGCCTCGATGTCTATCTCCGCGCGCACTTCGCCGTCGGCGATGCCCTGACGCAGCACCTCACGCATCATCTCGCGGCGGGGCTCGATGATTTCCTGCCACAGCTCATATGCGGCCTGGCTGCGCAGCATCTCGGGAAGCATGCAGGGGAAGATGCGGGCCGCCCGCTCGTCACCGGCCGCGATCTTGGAAACGAGCGAGATGAGCCGCTCCCGCACGCCGGTGCCGACCGGATGCGGCGCCGGGCCCTTGAGCTCCTGCACCGCCTCGCTGAGCATCGCCTGCTTGTTGGGCCAGCGCCGATAGATGGTGGCCTTGCCCACGCCGGCCCGTGCGGCGACCGCCTCGATGGAGAGCGCATCGACGCTCATCCCCTCGGCGATCAGCTCCAGGATGGCGTCGAGGATCGCCTCATGCGCACGGGCACTGCGCGGGCGACCTGCCCGCGCGGTGTCCGTGGCATGAGACATCGTCATTGTGCTGACACTACTAGCTCGCGCTCGGGAACGGGTGCTGGTGCGGGCGGAGGCGCGGGCGTGCGGCGCGGCAACCAGACCAGGGCCACCACTACGCCGATCACGGCGACGATGGTGGAGCCCAGGGCGGCCCAGTGCATCGCGCTGACGAAGGCGTCGTTGGCCGCGGTGACCAGCTGACCAGCCGCGGGGCCTGCCTTCTCGGCGACTCCGTAGGCACCGGTGATGGATTCCTTCGCCGGGTCCTGAAGCGGGACCGGCAGAGCGTCCGCGGCCGGGGTGACCTCACCCCGGTAGACTCCGGCCACCACCGAGCCGAGCACGGCCACTCCCAGCGCCGCCGACACCTGGCGAACGGTGTTGGAGATGGCGGAGCCGACACCGGCCTTTTCCCGGGGCAGCGTCGCCATGATGGTGTTGGTGGCGGGCGGCATGACGTTGGCCATACCCGCGCCCATGGCGAGGAACACGATGACGATCCACCAGAACGGGGTGTCCAGCTGGAAGGTCATCATGGTGGCGAAGCTGATCGCGGCCAGCCCGATGCCCGAGGCCGCGACCGCTTTGATGCCAAAGCGTTTCACGAAGGTCGTGCTCAGCGGAGCGAAGACCATCTGGCCGACGGCGAACGGCAGGAACATGGCGCCGGCTTGCATCGGCGACAGATCGCGTACCACCTGCAGGTAGAAACCGGCGAAGAAGAACACGCCCATCGAGGCGAAGAAGACCAGGCCGATGGTGGCGATGGAGGCCGAGAAGCGGCCGTCGCGGAAGAGCTTGACGTCCAGGGACGGGTGGCTCGTGCGCGACTCCCAGTAGATGAACGCCGTCAGAACCGCGACGCCGCCGAGGATCCACGCCCACACGCCCGGCTGGTCGAACCCGTGCTCGCCCCCGTCCACGATGCCGTAGGTGAGCGCCACCAGGCCGACGACAGACAGCAGCACGCCGACCAGGTCGAGGCGACCGGGCTTGGGGTCACGCGACTCCGGTACCAGGATGAAGACAGCCACCAGACCGAGCAGCACGATCGGCACGTTGATCAGGAAGACCGAGCCCCACCAGAAGTGCTCAAGGAGGAAGCCGCCCAGCATCGGGCCGATGGCCACGGCCAGGCCGACCGAGCCCGCCCAGATGCCGATGGCCTTGGGCCGCTCGCGCGGGTCAAAGACGTTGGAAATGATGGAAAGCGTCACCGGCATGATGGCCGCGCCACCCAGACCCATGAAGGCCCGCGCCGCAATGAGCTGGCCGGGGTCCTTGGAGTAGGCCGAGAGCAACGATGCCAGGCCGAACAGGACCAGACCGGTGAGCAGCATGCGCTTGCGGCCCCACCGGTCGCCGAGGACGCCGAAGCTGAACAGCAGCCCGGCGAAGACCAGCGTGTAGGAGTTGATCGCCCATTCGAGCTCACTCTGGGTAGCGCCCAGACCGTTGACCGGGTCAGCCAACGTGCGCATGGCCACGTTGAGGACCGTGTTGTCGAGGACCACGACCAGGAGGCTGACCACAAGAACCCCGAGGATGGCCCAGCGCCTGGGGTGCCCCGTGTTGTCTGTTATCACGGTGGCGACGTTACGCTTTGCACATCCGATACGGAACGGTTCCGTATCGGATGTGACTCAAGCCACAGTCTAGCGGCGTTTGAACAGCGTCCCCCATACTCCGCGCCTGAACAGCAGCACCGTGAGCACGAAGATGCCGCCGGTCACCAGGCCGATCTGCTCGAAGCCGGAGAAGGAGAGCCAGTCCTCCAGCCGCACGATCGCCGCCGCGCCGAGCGGCCCGCCCCACAGCGTCCCGATCCCGCCTAGCACCACGATGATCACGGCCTTGCCCGAAGTGGTCCAGTGCAAGGTTTCCAGCGAGACGAAGCGGTGCCCCATGGCGAACAGCCCGCCGCCGAGCCCAGCCAGAAAGGCCGAAAGCATAAAGGCCATCAGTTTGTACCGGTGCACCGCATACCCGAGCGCGCGAGCCCGCGAAGGGTTGTCGCGGATCGCGACCAGCACGCGGCCGAAGGGCGAATGCACGATCCGCCAAGCCAGGAATAGCCCGCCGAACACGATAGGCAGCGCGGCATAATAGAAGTAGAAGTTGTCGGTGATAGCACGCGGCACGCTCTGCAGCCCGTTCTCTCCCCCGGTCAGCGAGCTCCACTTGTTCGCCACGACGTAAATCATCTGGGCGAAGGCCAGCGTCACCATCGCGAAGTAGATGCCGGTCCGCTTGACCGCCAGGTATCCGATCGGCACCGCGAGCACGGTCGCCGTCAACGCTCCACATAGGACGGCAAGCGGAAAAGGCAGACCCCAATGGATGGCCACCAGCCCGGTCGCATAGGCCGAGGTGCCCCAGAACGCCGCGTGCCCGAAGGACATCAGCCCCACATAGCCCAGCAGCAGATCGATCGCGACCGCAAACAGCGCCCAGCAAAGGATTTCCACCGCCACGGCCGGATACAGCCCAAAAGGCAGCCACAGCGCGAACACCACCGCCGCCGCGAGCAACAGCCAACGTGCGTTGCGCCTGAGGGCACTCCCGCGCGGCTCCGGCCCGGGCCGCTCCGCCTCGGCCATTTCTTGCGCCACAAGCGCTGACGACTCGGTCATGCCGGGGACTCCTCTCGGCCGAACAAACCCGAAGGGCGCCAGAGCAATACCGCCGCCATCACGACGTAGACGAGGATCTGCGAAACCAGCGCGCTGTCGAGGTAGGCCTCGCTCAGGGCCTGCAGCACCCCGATGGCGAAGGCCGCCGCCACCGAGCCGAAGATGGAGCCGAGCCCACCGATGACCACCACGGCGAAAACCACGATGATGAGGTCGGCGCCCATCAACGGGTGCACCGCCCGCATCGGCGCGGCCAGCACCCCGGCCAGGCCGGCCAGGGCGACGCCGAAGCCGAAGACGGGGGTCACCCACCGGCCGACGTTGACGCCCAGGGCCGCGCTGAGCTCGGGACGTTCGGTACAGGCCCGCACGATCAGGCCCAGCCGGGTGCGGGAGAGCAGGAACCACACTCCAAAGCAGACGATCGCGGCCACCACGAGCACGAAGACGCGGTAGGCCGGGAAGTCGAACAGCCCGAAGTCCACCGAGCCGCCCAGCCCGGCCGGGGTGGGATAGGGGCTGGATTGCACGCCGTAGCGCCACTTCACCAGATCCTGCAGCACCAGCGTCAACCCGAACGTGAGCAGGAAGTTGTAGAGCGGATCCAGCCGGGCCAGCCGGTTGACCACTGTGCGCTCCAGCACCATGCCGAGCAGCCCGAGCCCGACCGGCACCACCACCAACGCGGCCCAGAACGCTTCCCCGGTAAGGGCCAGCGCACCGAACGCGCCGAGCATGTAGATCGCGCCGTGGGCGAAGTTCACCACGCGCAGCATGCCGAAGATGACGGCCAGGCCGAGGGCAACCAGAGCCAGAAAGCTCCCCCCGACCAGGCCGTTGAAAACGTGTTGCAGCATCAGAGCTTGCAATCCGCCGAGGGCGCACGGAAGGCGTCAGCGGCCGGGATGGTCTTGAGCACGTCCACGTAGTCCCAAGGCTCCTTGACCTCCTTGGACGAGCGCACCTTGGCGAGATAGGCGTCGTGCACCACCCGGTGGTCCTCGGCGCGGATCTTGCCGGAGCGCAGAAAGACATCCTCGACGGTACGGCCCTCGAGGTACTTGACGATGGTGTCCGCGTCATCGGTCCCGTTGGCCTGTACCGCTTCCAGGTACTGCAACGCGGCCGAGTAGTTCGCCGCGTGGGCGAAGGTGGGACGGGTCCCGGTGGCCTGGAAGAACCGGTCGGCGAACTCCCTGTTGCGCAGATCGTAGTTCCAGTACCACGCATCGGTGTAGGTGGTGCCCGCCAGCGCATCCGGGGTCAGCGAGTGGATGTCGGTGAGGAACATCAGCCCGACCGCGAGCCCCACTCCCTTCTCGCGCAGCTTGAACTCGTTGTACTGCTTGACAAGCGCGACCAGCTCCGCACCCGCCTGCATGGTGCCGAGCACGTCCGGCTTCGGGTTCAGGTTGGGCGCCTTGAGCAGATACGTGGAGAAGTCTCCCGACGCGTTGGGGAAGGGCGCCGGGTCCTTCGCCACGACCTTGCCACCGGCCTTGGTGACGGCCGCCTCGAACGAGGCCGTCATGTCCTGGCCGAACAGATAGTCGGGGTAGACCAGGTACCAGCTCTTGGCCCCCTGATCGGTCACCGTCTTCCCGGTGCCGTTGGCCAGCATGTAGGTGTCGTAGGCGTAGTGGAAGGTGTATTTGTTGCACGACTTGCCGGTCAGGTCCATGGTGGCGGCGGTGATGTTGAAGTAGAGCTTCTTCTTCTCCTTGGCCACGTCAGCCACCTTGAGGGCAGCCGAAGACGTTGGCACGTCAAGGATCGCGTCCACCGCCTTGCGGTCGTAGAGCTCGGCCGCCTTGGCGTTGGCGACATCGGGCTTGTTCTGGTGGTCGGCGGCCTCCACCACGATGTTCTTCGCCACCGCCTTGTCGCCGTACTTGGCCTTGTAGTCCGCGATCGCGAGCTCCACCGCTTTGATCGAGTTCTTGCCGGACAGCTGGGCGTAGACGCCGGACTGGTCGTTGAGCACCCCGAACACGACCTTGTCGTCGGAAAGCTTGCCGCCGCCCGAGGTGGACGGGCCGCCACCGCCGCAGCCGGCGGCCACCAGGGCGACGCCGCAAAGGAGGGCTATCTTGCGCATCTATTCACACTCCTAGATAGGTGAGAAGGTCCTTGTCCGCTGGCGACGTCTGCTGAACGCGGCCGGAGGCGAGGAGGTAATAGCTGTCCGCGACTTCTGCGGCGAAGTGAAGGTTCTGCTCCACGAGCAGCACGGCGATGCCCTGTTGCTTGGCCTGCCGCAGGATCTCGCCGACGCGTTGCACCAGCAGCGGGGACAGTCCTTCGGTGGGTTCGTCGCACAGCAGCACCCGCGATCCCATCCGCAGCGCGCGGGCGAGCGCCAGCATCTGCTGCTCGCCGCCGGAAAGCTTGGTGGACATGGAGCCGCGCCGGGCGTAGAGGTTGGGGAAGGCCTCGTAGATCTGTTCAAGCGACCACCCGCTGCGCATCGGCGGCAGGGCAAGGCTTTCCGCCACGGTCAGGGTGGCGTAGGCGCCGCGGTCGTCGGGCACCCAGCCCAGGCCGAGCCGCGCCCGCTCGAAGGGCTTGCGGCCACGAAGGTCGGTGCCGTTGAGCGACACCTTTCCGGAGCCGGGATGTAGGCCCATCACACAGCGCAGCAGCGTCGTCTTGCCCGCGCCGTTGCGCCCGCACAGGGTGGCCACCTCGCCCTGCGCCACGGACAGGCCGGCCGAGGTGAGCACCTTGGCTTCGCCGTAGGAGGCGGACAGCTCCTCAATGTGCAGCATGGGAACCGCTCCCCAGGTAGGCGGTGATCACGGCTTCGTCCGCTCGCACCTGCTCGTAGCTGCCCTCGGCGAGTACCCGCCCGGCCTGCAGCACGGTGACCCGATCGGCGAGCGCGCCGACCACGCTCATGTTGTGTTCCACCATGACCACGGTGCGGCCCTCGCGTACCCGGCCGATCAGCTCGATGGTGCGCTCGACGTCCTCCATGCCCATCCCGGCCGTGGGCTCGTCGAGCAGGAGCACCTGGGGATCGAGGGCAAGGGCAAGCGCCAGCTCAAGGGCGCGTTTGCGGCCATAGGACAGACTGTCCGCTTTGGACTGTTCCAGCTCGCCGAGCCCCACCATGGCGAGCAGCTCCCGCGCTCGCGGGCGATGACGGTGCAACAGCTTGTCCGACCGCCAGAACCGCCAGCCACCACCCTGGGCGGCCTGCAGCGCGAGCTCCACATGTTCGCCGGAGGTGAGCTGCCCGAACAGGCTGGTGATCTGAAACGAGCGGGCCACCCCCAGGCGCGCCACAGCCTCCGGCGGCAGCCCGGTGACATCGCGCCCCGCCAGCTCGATTCTTCCCGAGGTGGGCGCCAGAAATCCGGTGAGCAGGTTGAACAACGTGGTCTTGCCGGCCCCGTTCGGCCCGACCAGCGCATGCACCGTCCCCGCAGCCACCTCGAGGTCGACCGCATCGACGGCCCGGAATCCCCTGAAGTCGCGGCTCAGCCCACGCGCCACAAGCGCTAACGGCGTTGTCATGAGCCAGAAACGTACGGCCAGCCCCGGTTACCAGCCATGTAGAACCGTCACATAATCCGGCACACACCAACGTGGGGCCCTCCCATCCAAGCAGAGAGCCCCACCGATGCGTTCGTTACAGAGTTAACGTCCAGCTGTCGATGAATCCGGTGTCCAGTGTGGCGGCGTCACGTACCCGTAGCCGCCACAGGCCATTGCGGACCTCGCTGGAAAGGTTGCGGCTGAACGTCTGGTTGACGTTGTCCGCGCTGCCGCCGGAGCGGTTGAGCAGGTTGTAGACGGTGCCGTCCGGGGCGATCACGTCAACGACGAGGTCGCCGCGGTAGGTGTGCACGATCGTCACCTGGATCGACGAGGTGGCCGAGGCGTTGCCGGCGCAGCCCGCGATCGTGATGTCGCTGAAGACCGTGGTGTTGTCCGGGATGGTGACGTCGGTGCCGCTGGTGACCGCGCCACAGCCGCCGACCGCGCTCACTGTCCAGGTGAAGCTGGCCGAGCCGCTGCCTCCGCCGCTGGCGGTTATCGTCACGCTGTAGCTGCCCGCTGTCGTGGGTGTACCGGTGATCTGCCCGCTGGAGGAGTTGATGGCCAGGCCGGGCGGAAGGCCGGTGGCCGACCATGTGTAAGGCGGGGTGCCGCCGCTTGCGCTGTTGTTAAGGGTTACCGCTGTCCCCACGACGCTGCTCTGCGCGCCTGGGTTGGTCACGGCCGGGCCCGTGGGCGCACCCTGGCAACCGCCGATGGTGTTGGCGGCGTTGCAGATGTCGTTGGCGAAGAAGCGAACCTCGGTGTAGACACCCGGCGCCATGGCGCCGGCGCAGCCGATACCCCAGCTGACGATGCCGATCTGGATCCAGTTACCGGCCGCGTTGCGCTTGGTCATCGGGCCACCGGAGTCACCCTGGCAGGTGTCGACGCCACCATTGGTCCAGTTTCCGGCGCAGATCTCCTCGTTGGGGATCAGGCCGGAGTAGCCGCTGGCGCTGGCGCACTGGGTATCGGTGATGAACGGCACTTCCGCCTTGCGCAGGAAGCGCTGCTGGCCGCCGCCTGAGGCGGTCGCGCCCCAGCCCATAACCTGGAAGTTGCCGGTGTGCAGCGACGTGTCCGTCGCGAGCGGGAGCAGCGGCACGCCGTTGATCGGGCTGGACATGCGAATGAGCGCCCAGTCCTTGCCGTCGCCGGTGTAGCCCGGGGCGCGCAGCACGTAGTTGGAGGTGCGGGTGATGCGGGCCGGGTCCTGCAGGTCGACCACGCCCTGGGTCACGCCGATCGAGGTGTTGTTACCGGTGGCGCCGACGCAGTGGGCCGCGGTGAGGATCAGCGTCGGGGTGTAAAGCGCCCCGCCGCATCCCATCGACAGCCGCACCATCCAGGGGAACTCCCCCTGAGCGGCCAGGGTGCCGCCCACCACCTGCGGGAAAACTGGATCGGCTTGCGCCGGCGACGCCGCCACGGCGCTCACGGTCATGCCGAGCAGCGCGACGACGCCCAGGCGCGCGACAGCGCGCAGTGCTTGTTTCATGTGTCCCTCCCTCAAGACGCCCGGGTTGGCCGGGCTTGCAAGGAAGGTATGCGACTCCAGCGATACTTAGCAATATTGACAACTATGATTTACAATCAGGAAATTCATTTCATTGACAGCACGGACTCCAGCAATGGCAGTGCCCGCAGCACCTGACGCCCCCGGATGAGCGCGTTCCACATCGGTTCGAATTTCTTCCATCCGGCCGAATAGGCCATATGCCGCAGCCGCCCGCGCGTGGTGGGCTTGCTCGACGCCCCGCGCCAGATCGAGCCCCACCGGTAGAAGTCTTTATAGGCACGCCAATAGCCTGCCTCCAATTGCGACGGTGCCATTCCCCGCGGCTCGAACACCACTTGGCGGGTGTCATAGCGTTCCCAATCCCGATGCAGCAGCCTATTTTGCGCCGCTATCCGATCGAATAGCGCCGTTCCCGGATAGGGCGTCATGATGTGGAAGGTGGCCGTCTCTATGCCGGCGCCGATCGCCCAATCGACGGTGCGGTCGAACACGTCCGGGCCGTCGCCGTCCATGCCGAAGACGAAGCTGCCGTTGACCATCACACCGTTGTCATGCAAGCGGCGCACCACCGCGGCGTAGTCGCGCCCGACGTTCTGCCGCTTGCGCTGTTCCGCCAGATTGGGCGCATTGACCGTCTCAAATCCCACGAAAAGGCTGCGCAGCCCGGCCGCGACCGCCTGCTCCAGCAGCCCCGGCGCGAGGACCGCGTCGACGGTGGCGGCGGCCTGCCACAGCCGATTGCTTCCCCGCATCCCGGCGAACAGCGCCTCGGCGAAGCGCCGATTGCCGAACAGATGGTCATCGAGGAAGTAGAGATGCCGGCCGGGAAGGCGATCAATCTCGGCCAGAGCCGCGTCGACGGTCTGCGTATAGAAAGATTTTCCACCTTCGAAAAAGGCGTCCTTGTAACAGAAGTCGCAATGGTGAGGGCAGCCTCTTGAAACCACTATTGAGTTTGGTACCAGATAACGCTCGCGCTGAATGAGATCGCGCCGGATCGGCGGAAGCGAAGCCAGGCTGCGGTTGACCGAGACATAGCGCGCCTTGGCCACGCCCTGGGCCCAGTCGCGCAGGAAGACCGGCCAGGTGTCCTCGCCCGGCCCCAGGAAGATGGTGTCGCCGTGCTGGGCCGCTTC
Organism: Rhizocola hellebori; assembly: GCF_016862955.1. Classification (GTDB taxonomy): domain Bacteria; phylum Actinomycetota; class Actinomycetes; order Mycobacteriales; family Micromonosporaceae; genus Rhizocola; species Rhizocola hellebori. The sequence continues at coordinate 54,293 of NZ_BONY01000026.1, forward strand.
CTCGGGAAGCGAGGTGACGTGCAGCCCGCCCAGCACCACATAGGATCCCAGCGCCCGATAGTGGTCGGCGATCTCGTAGGCACGCCGGGCCGAGGTGATGTACACCTGCACCACCACCAGGTCCGGCACCTCACCGTCGTCGAGGTCGAGCCGCTGCACGTGTTCGTCGTGAATGGACACCTGAGCCGATGCGGGCAGGTAGCCGGCCAGCGTGGCCAGCCCTAGCGGGGGAAACAGCGAGTACTTGATGGGCCGGAACAGCGGGCTGATCGCCTCGGTCAGCGCGGGCAGGAACATCTTGACCCTCATACATGATGAACCTAGGCACGTTTGACGCGGGTTTGGCGGTGCATCTGTGAAGGCTTGATGGAGATCGATCATCTAGGGTGGCCGCATGCTTGGACACGATGAGATTCGCGAAAGGCTGCGCACCTCCTACGATGCCTTCGCCACCGAGCGCGAAGGCCTCGGCAAGCAGGCTTGGAAACTAGACGAACGGGCTGATTTCGCCCAGCGCATGCGGGAGGCGAAGGCCACCAGGCTCCTGGAGATAGGCGCGGGAACGGGCCAGGACAGCGCCTTCTTTCAGGAGCAAGGCTTCGAGGTCGTGGCGACCGACCTGTCCGCGGCGATGGTGGATTACTGCCGCAGCAAGGGAATCGACGCGCGAGTCATGGACATGCTCCACCTGAGCTTCGGGCCCGCGGAGTTCGACGCCGCCTATGCGATGAACTCCCTGCTGCACGTGCCGAACGCCGAGCTGGGGCGGGTGTTCTCCGGCATCCGCGCGGTGCTGCGCCCGGCCGGCCTGTGTTACGTGGGCCTTTGGGGCGGCACCGAGTTCGAGGGCATCGCCGAGTGGGACCACCAGCGGCCGCAACGTTTCTTCTGCTTTCGCACCGAGGAGCAGCTGCGGCGGTTCGCCGAGGCGGAGTTCGAGATCGTCGACTTTCACACGGTGAAAGACGGGGATCTGACCTTCCAGTCGCTGACCCTTCGCGCGCCTGCGTAATCTATGCCGATGGATCCCGCCGCGTTCAACGCGTTCGAGGCTCAGGGCTGGGAGAGGATCGGGGCCGGCTACGAGACGTTCATCGGCCGCGTGACCCGCCGCACCACGGTGCCATTGCTGGACGCGGCACAGGTCAGGGCGGGCAGCCGGGTGCTCGACGTGGCCACCGGCCCCGGGCATGTGGCGGCCGAGGCAGCGGGCCGGGGCGCGACCGTCACCGGGGTCGATGTCGCCTCGTCGATGGTGGAGCTGGCCCGGCACACCTATCCCGGCCTGGCCTTCGAGCACGGCGACGCGGAAGCGCTGCCGTTCGCGGCCGGCTCTTTCGACTCCGTCGTCGCCAATTTCGTCCTCCTTCATCTCGGGCAGCCGGAGCGGGCAGCGGCCGAAGCGGCCCGGGTCCTCCGCTCCGGCGGCTACGTCGCGATGACCACATGGGACGTTCCGCAGCACTGCCGCCTGCTCGGGGTTCTCGTCGAGGCGATGGCGCAGGCCGGTGCGGTCACCCCGGCCGACCTGCCCAGCGGCCCGCCCTTCTTCCGCTTCGCCGACAAGGACACGGCATGTGGCCTGCTCACCGACGCTGGGTTCGGCTCCGTGCAGGTGTCCACGGTCGCCTTCGACCAGCCGATCGCCGACGCCGAGGAGCTGTGGCAGGGAATGATCAACGGCACCGTGCGTAACGGTGCGGTGCTGAATGCTCAGCCCGCCGAGACGCTGCAGCGGATCCGGGCCGCTTTCGACCGCAACCTCGCCGCCTACCAGCGCGGCGATCACCTGCAGGTCCCGGTCTCGGTGAAGCTGGTGTCGGGGCGCAAGCCATAGCGGCCGGGCGAAACGATACCTTGAGCGTATGGATCAACTCGTGCTCAGCCAATCAGCACGCACTCTCGGTCTCGGCCTGCTGATCAACTGATGGACCTGACCTATACAGAGGTCGGCCGGACTCGCGATGACGAGCTCCCGGCCGGCTTCCGGCATGCGCGACGCCACACCGTGGTCGGCAGTGGCGAAGAGGCATTCCGCGCGGTCGCCGCCGGGATGCGCCATTTTCAGATCCATCGCCTGGCCGGGGCCAGGGTGCGCACCGAGGATCCGGCGCCGGCGGTGGGTGGCCGATTCCTCAGCGGGATAGGGCTTTTCGGGCTGCGTTACTGGGTACCGTGCCAGTTCGTCTGGCTTTCCGACACCCCAACCGAATACGGCTATGGTTTCGGCACGCTGCCCGGGCATCCGGTGCGCGGTGAGGAGGCGTTCCTGGTGCACCTGGACCGGCACGGCCGGGTCCATTTCCGCCTGCGCGCCTTCAGCCGCCCGGCGACCTGGGCGACCCGCCTCGGCGGTCCGATCACGACATTGGCACAGCAGATCGCCTACGACCGTTATCTCTCCTCGGCCCACAAACTGACTCAGGTCCACCGCACGTAAGCGTGCGCCCGGTAATGCTCCAGGCCCTCGGTCGGCCCCTGCACCTCCAGCCCCGCTAGCGGGCGCCTGTTCCACAGCAGCAGGTAGAGATCGAAGGCCGTGCCGTAGACGCGGGTGCCGCCCTCGCCGGAGTCGTCGGTCGTGGTGGGCCCGTCGCCGTTGACCGCCACCTGCCACGCCTGCGGATCATCGGTGCATACCAGCACAAAGGTGTAGGGATCAGCGGCGCTGGTGAGCCGGGACGGGCGGCGCGCCAGAAAGCCGTGCAGCATCTCGTCTATCCCATCGACGGCGAACTCGGTGGTCGAGGGGCTGACCAGGCCGGTGACGTTCTGGGCGTCGACGCGATGGATGGTGGTCTCGTGCGCCTGGCGGCGGGCCCAGAAGCGGGTGCCCTTGGCACCGCCGGGAAGAAAGCCGTAGAAGGCCCCTTCCGGATCGGCCACCTCCAGCGCCTGGAGCAGCTCGGCGTGGCCCTCGCGGAACCAGTCGAGCAGCTGCGCGTCGTCCTCCGGGTAGGTCGCGAAGTTGCCCACGCTCATGGTTTCGCGCGCATCGATCACGTGGCTGGCGGCCCAGCGATGCACCTCCCCCAGGTGCCGGACAAGATCTCGAACTGTCCACTCCGGACAGCTGGGCACCTGGGCGTCAAGGCCGGTGGCCTCAGCCGAGTCGGCCAGCAACATACCCTCGGCCCGAAGCGTATCTATGTGCTCGACCAGCTCCATGGTGGATAGGGTAACCCTCATGCGGATCACCACAGAGGCCGAATTGCGCGATGTTCTTGGCGAGCCCGGCCCGCGTTCCGTCCTGAAGGAGCGCAAGACCCTGCACGAGCGCGACAAGCAGTGGCTTGCCGCCTCCCCCTTCTGCCTCATCGGCACCGCAGCCGCTGACGGCACCTGCGACGTCTCCCCCAAGGGCGACCCGGCCGGCTTCGTCCGTGTCATCGATGACACCACGATCGCCATCCCGGAGCGCCCCGGCAACCGGCGCGGCGACGGCTACAGCAATATCGTCAGCAATCCCCACGTCGGCCTGCTGTTCATGATCCCAGGTCGGGACGACACCCTGCGCATCAACGGCCGAGCCCACCTGATCACCGACGCCCCCTACTTTGACGAGATGGTGGTGAAGGGCAATCGCCCGATCCTGGCCATCGTGGTCGATATCGAGCAGGTCTTCTACCACTGCTCGAAGGCGTTCCTGCGCTCGTCGCTGTGGAAGCCCGACAGGTGGCAGCCCGACGAGCTGCCCTCGCGAGCTCGGATCATCAAGGACACCCAGCCCACGGCGGAGTCGCTTGAAGAGCTCGAGGCCCACTACGGTCCGGCCTACCTGAAGGGCCTTTACGAGCAGCTCAACTGAGGCTGCCCGCCCCCGATGCCCCGGAGTGGGGTCACGCCTCGCGCGACCCCACTCTGTTCAGTCCGGCTAGAACGTCACCGAGAAGAGCAGGCCGTCCGGGCGATTTACCGACCAGGTGGGGAAACTGTTGGGTTTGAGGCCGTTGCCGCCTATCTTGACCACTAATAGCCGGTCTGGGCGAACGGGCACATTGCTGAAGTTGGTCACCGGGCCGAGGAGCGGATCGGTTTCGAAACGCACCGCGAAATTGGATTGGCCGTTGAGCTGCGCGACGTAGACGTGGGCATCGGTCGCGCACGCCGCGAGGGCGGGCTGGGCCGTGACCGCCACGACGCCGGTGGCGAGCAAAGCGATGCCGAACAGCGTGATGAGCCGACGAAGTCCGTCATGACCGATAGCAGACCTCGCCGGACAGGCCCAGACTCGCACTCTCAGGAGTGGCGGATGACTTGGGTATCGGAATAGCCGAGCGAGTCACGGGTCCAGCCCACCGCCCACAGCTCACCGGTACCGGGAATCACCGTCGCGCCGCCGAGCGCCGACGCCAGGCCTTCAAGGATGCCAACGGATCCGGCCGCCGCGTTGGGCACGGCGGGGACGATGGTGAAGCCCTGGCCGTCCCAGTGCTGAACGTGATTCGACTCCACGCCCGCCACCCGGTCGTAGCCGATGAGCCACACGTCGTCGACCGCCCGTGCCACCACCTCGAGCAGCTGGGTGCTGCCGTCGCCGAAGGTGGGCCGCACCTGCCACGTACCACCGGAAAGATGCAGGACTATGGGATGGCAGTCGGCATAACCCGGGTCGGCCTCGGGCATGCAGGTCTTTCCAGCGGCCCAGACCTCGGTTGCCGAGATGGCCCGCACCGCTCGCAGCTCATTGCCCGCCGTAACCGGGCCATCGTGCGGGACGCTGACCCGGCTCCACTGGATTCCGTTCCAGTGCAGGACAACCGCCGCTGTGCCCGCAATGCCCACCGCCCACACGTCACCGGCGGACCTGGCGTGAACGGCCTCAAGCCGCGCCGGCGCAGGCACGCCGGGCACCGCCACCCGGATCCACTGGCCGTTGCGCCACCGCAAAAGCAGCGGCTCCTCCGCGACGCGTCCCACCAGCGACGGGCCGCCCAGCCTCACCCCGTCCATGGCCTGCCGGCTTTCGGGCCCCCCAGCTCGGGAAGGGTCCGTGCCGCCGCGGCAGACTCAGGGCTCAAGCCCGACACGCCATCGAGGCTACCCGGGCTTGGCGAGTCATTCGCCGCCAAGGAAATCCAGCAGCTGTTGGGCATTGCGCTGGGCGTAGTCGGTATAGCAGTTGTTCATCAGCACGTGGGTCTCCTTGGTGCCATCGGCCAGCTTGCGCAGCTTGGGCGCCCAGTTCTTCAGCTCCCGGTCGGAGTAGAGATAGCCGAACTTCTCATGGATGTTCTTGCTTGTCCATTTATCACTGTGGCCGTGGAAGCGCACGACGCTGATGTCTGCCGTCGACTCGACCACCGGCGGGATCGACGACTTGTGGCCCTGCGGCATGTCGACGCAGACGAAGGGCAGCCTGTTCTTCCTCAGGAACTCCAGCGTCTCTTCCTTGTTGGTGCCGTCGAACCAGGACGCGTGGCGGAACTCGACCGCGATCTTCAGCGGCTTGCACCGATCGCGAACCTCCACGACATAGTCTTTGTTGGCGCGCTTGATGGTGAACCACGGCGGGAACTGAAACAGCAACACCCCGAGCTTCTTCGCCTCGACCAGCGGGTCGAGCGCGGACAGGAAACGCGTCCAGATCTCCTCGTAAACCTGGGGCTCAAGATCCTTGGGATAGATGTTGGCCTTATCGGTCTCCGGGCGCAGGTCTTTGTAGATCGACGTGACCTTGGTCGGGTGCTGGGTCAGCAGGCTGTAAGCCTTGATGTTGAAGGTGAAACCCTTCGGGGTGCGCGCTGCCCACAGCGCGGCGGTCTGCTCCGCGGGCGGGCCGTAGTAGGTGGAATCGACCTCTACCAGGGGGAACTGCTTGGCGTAATATTCCAGCCGCTTTTCCGGGTCTTTGACAACCTCATCCGGGTACCAACCCGACTCCAGCAGCGTTGGATCCGTCCACGAGGCAGTCCCGATTCGGATCTTTCCCATGCGTCACATCCTCCCACTAAGCTATGACTATGGCCCGCCCAAATGACGCGGTTGGTGCGCTTTTACTGGAATACGCCGATCTGCTCGTGATGACCGGCGGCCAGGCATTCAAGGCTCGCGCCTACGAGAAGGCCGCCAAGGCGGTCAGCGGTCACCACGCAGACATATCAACTCTCGATCTCAAGCAACTAGAAGAGATACCCAATGTCGGCAAGTCCACCGCGGCGAAGATAAAGGAATTTATCCAAACCGGAGAGATCGCCGACCTGGAGAAGATGCGCAAGAAGCTGCCCTCGGGCTTGCGCACGCTGATGGCGATCCCGGGCATGGGCCCGCAGAAGGCCGTGACACTCCATCGCGAGCTGGGCATCAGCTCGATCGAGGAGCTGGTGGCGGCGATCGAGGCGGGCAAGCTGGAGGAGCTGAAAGGCTTTGGCCCCAAGACATCCGAGAAGATCCTGCACGGCATCGAGCTGTTGCGCAACGACACCGGCCGGGTGCTCATCAACGCGGCGATGGATGTCGCCGAAGAGATCATCGCCGATCTGAAGAAGGTCCCTGGCACGCTGCGCATCACCTACGCCGGGTCGCTTCGGCGCATGAAGGAGAGCATCGGCGATGTCGACATCCTCGCCGCGGCCGAGGATTCCAGCGCGCTGATGGAGAAGTTCGCCAAGACGCCGCTCAGCGAGGTCATCGTGAAGGGGCCGTCGAAGACCTCGATCCGCACCGCACGTGGGTTTCAGGTCGACCTGCGGGTGGTACCCGAAAAGTCATGGGGTGCTGCTCTTATGTATTTCACCGGATCCAAGGAGCACAGCGTCGCGTTGCGCACCAAGTGTGTCCACAAAGGACTCAAGCTTTCCGAGTACGGGCTTTACCGCGTCGAGACCGACGAGCTGCTCGCCTCCGACACCGAGGAGGCGGTCTACAAACAGCTTGGGCTGCCATGGATTCCGCCCACCCTGCGCGAAGACCGCGGCGAGCTCGACAAGCCACTGCCCAAACTGGTGGAGGAGAAAGACCTCAAGGGCGACCTGCATACCCACACCAATCTCACCGATGGGGTGGCCCCGCTGGAGAAGATGGTGGAGGCGGCCAGAAAACGCGGCTACAGCTATTACGCCGTCACCGACCACGCCAAGAACCTGCCCATGCAGCGGATGACCGACGAGAAGATGCTGGCGCAGCGCGAGCAGGTGCGCGCGCTCGACGCGGGCAAAATGACCCTGCTGCACGGCTCCGAGCTCAACATCGACCCCGACGGCGAGGTCGACTGGGATCACGACTTCCTCTCCGGCTTCGACATCACCGTCGCCTCGGTGCACTCGCACTTCACCCAGTCGTCCAAGGAAATGACCCGCCGCCTCATCACGGCCATCGAAAACCCTTACGTGAACATCATCGGCCACCTGACCACCCGGCTCATCGGCCGGCGTCAGCCGATCGACGCCGACTTCGACGCGGTCTTCGAGGCGGCCGGCGCCACCGGCACAGCCATCGAGATCAACAGCTTCCCCGACCGGCTCGACGTCAACGACGAGCTGATCCTGCGCGCCAAGCGGCACAACGTGAAGTTCTCCATCGACTCCGACGCCCACGCCACCGGCCATCTCAACGTGATGCGCTACGGCATAGGCATCGCCCAACGCGGCTGGCTCACCCCCGACGACGTCATCAACACCTGGTCACTAACCAAACTCCGCAAGTTCGTCGCCAGCAAGCGGTAATTCTGGCGCGGGCGAAGCAACGCGCGGCAGCGATTAGTGCAGGCGCAAATGTAGTCGCACTATGGTGCCGTTGTGGTGGGTGCGGATCTGCACCAGGTCACACAGCTGGTTGGCCAGCCACAGGCCGCGGCCGCCTACCTGGCCGAGGCCTGGGCGCTGCCTTCCCACCAGCGGCGCGGGGTCGAAGCGCCCGTTGTCGCGCACCTCGCACACCATCGAGCCGTCCTGCCGCCAAAGGCGCAGGAGGCCAGCGCCCGAGCCGTGGCACAGGCTGTTGGTGGCCAGCTCGTTGACGGCAAGCACGAGATTGCCCACGGCGGTGTCACCCAAGCCCGCTGCGCGGGCCTGAGCGGCGACGAAATCGCGCATCGTGGCGAGCACTCCCGGCGTGTGCTCGAAGACCAGCTCGGCGACCGCTCCGGCCGGCTCGGGCAGCGCGCGCTCAAGCTGCGCCATCGAGTGCTGAACCGGCAGGAAGGGCGGGCTGGTCTCGCGCTGGCCCGACGTGATCACCATGGGGTGGCTGCGCCGTGCCTCCTGCACCACCTCAGGCGTCAGCGCCTCGACGTCGTAGGGGCACAGCAGTTTCCACCTGCTTTCCGCGAACGCCACGTTGAGCAGGCGTTCGTGCAGCTGGCATTCGACCACTTCGCCGGCGGCCCGGCCGGGCCAGATCGGCTCCCCTACCCCGCGGACTGGCCGCTGCTCACCCGAGTGCCGCTCGAGGAAGCTCTGCCAGTGCGGGATGATCCGGGCCGGGTTACGCCCGATCTCGGCCATGTCGGCGAACTGAATCCGGTCGGCCTGTTCGCCCAGCGCCGCCCGAAGATCGGAGATCCTTTCCCGGCCGACGGCCACCAGGATCGGCTCGCCCGCCGCCAGCCCTTGCCGCAGGAAGGGCAGCACACCCTGCAGGAACCCTTCCCGGCCCGCATAGAAGAGCGCTTCGTGGCAGAACCTGTCCACCTGCATCGTGCTCACTGGGCACGCTCTCCTCAGCTCGGTTTGGCTTGAGACCGCCTGGGCCGCCTCCAAAAATACCCGCAGGGACCTACCCACTGAGGTCTACCCAGCGCTGGCCCGCCCAAACTCGCGCCGGCCAAGGATCGGCTCACGCCGCGTGGGGATCGATGTTGTGATTGTGGTGGAACAGGTTTCCTGGGTCCCAGCTGCGTTTGACCTCGACCAGCCGCCGATAGTTTTCCTCGCCGTAGCCGGCCACCACCCGGTCTGCTCCCTCGTCGCCGATGAAGTTGAGGTAGACGGCCCCGATCGACCACGGCATGACCGCCTCGCGGACGCTGTGCGCCCACGCCCTGCCGCGGGCGTCGTCGGCCGGGTCGGTCCACACCCCGAAGGGGTGTACGGCCCACGGCGCGCCGCGCCACGGCACCGGCCACCCAGTCGGTTCGCTGAGCACCCCACCCAGCGGGAAGACCGCGTGCATCGAGGGCGACGGGACGACCATGTCGGCAACGCTGTCGCAATAGCGGGCGACGGCCTCGTCGGGAAAGCCGCTGAGGTACTCGGCCGACCAGTAGTTGCGATGTCCGGGCGGGTCGTCGAGCATGCACTGGAAGTCGGCATAGGGCATCTCGGCCACCATGCCGCCCTTCATGCCCGAGCTTGAGCATCCCGTCGATGACCGGCATCGCCTCGCTCTGCGGGCCCGCGTAGGCGACCAGCGCGCCGAACAGAAGCTGGCCCTGCAGATGCTCCGGAACGAACGGCGCTTCCGGCCCGGTCAGATAGATGAGCCCGCCACCGATCTCGTTGGGTGCCCGGTCGTAGAAGTCGCGAAGATTCAGCGCGATCTCGTTTCCCTTTTCCTGCGGCCACAGCAGGAGCGCGGCCGTGATCGCCGAAAGTGGATGGAGTTTGAAGGTGAAAGACGTTGCCACACCGAAGTTTCCGCCGCCTCCGTGCAGCGCCCAGAACAGGTCGGGATTCTCCTTCTCGCTCGCGGTCACCACCTTGCCGTCGGCGGTGACCAGCTCGACCTCGAGGAGGTTGTCGCAGGCGAGGCCGTACATTCGCTCGAACCAGCCGGAGCCGCCGCCGAGGGTGAACCCGCCCACGCCGGTGGTGGAGGCACGGCCACCGGTGACGGCCAGGCCGTAGGGCTCGGTGCCGCGGTCGAGATTGCTGATGGTCGCTCCCCCGCCGACCACTGCTGTGCGCGCGTCAGCATCGACGACCACCGAATTCATCAGGCGCAGATCGATGACCAAGCCGTCCTGTGCCAGAGCGGCGCCGGTGACACCGTGCCCGCCGCCGCGCACCGAGACCTCCAGCCCGGCCTCCCGCGCGTAGCTGATGGCGCGCGCAACATCCTCCGGGGTCAGGCATTGCGCGAAAATCCGGGGACGCTTGTCGACCATTGCGTTGAACAGCACGCGGCTCTCGTCGTATTGCGGATCGCCCGGCTGGATGACGTTTCCGGTGAAGCCCTCGATTGTGGCCATCTCTTTACGGTAGGCCGGAACAATGGACCGGGTGACCGTCTTTGCCGAGGAAGTCTTCACGTTCTATGAGGGCCTGAGCGCCGACAATTCAAAAACGTTCTGGAACGCCCATAAAGATGTTTATGAGAAAGCGATTCGGGAGCCGATGCGCGAGCTTTTGGAAGGGCTCGCACCCGCCTTTGCCGCCGATGTGGTGATCTTCAGGCCATACCGTGATGTCAGGTTCAGCAAGGACAAGTCGCCATACAAGACCGCCCAGGGCGGTTTCCTGGAGCTGGCCCCCGGCGTCGGCTACTACCTGCAGATCGATGCCGAAGGAGTGCTTGTGGGGGGCGGGTTTCATGCGCATGGCCGCGAGCAGACCAACCGGTTCCGCGCCGCCGTCGACGCCGAGCCGACCGGCTCAGCGCTCGAGACGATCACCGCGAAATTGGTGAAGGCCGGTTTTGTGGTCGGCGGCGAGCAGGTCCGCACCCGGCCGCGCGGGGTTGCCCCCGACCATCCCCGCCTCGATCTGATGCGGCGCGAGTATTTGACGGTCGGCAGGCAGCTTCCGCCCGAGCAGGTCACGCCCACCACGGTCGGCAAGCATTGGCGCAGCCTCAAACCCCTTGTCATGTGGGTACTGGACAACGCCCCACCCGACTAGCGAAGCAACCCGTTCTCGCGCAGCACGGCCCGAATCTGATCGGCCTGCTCGCTGCTCACCGGCGCCTTCGGCACCGGGATGCTCACCCCGCCGTGGCGGCGCAACAGCCAGAAGTCGCGGGTCTCCCGAGCGGTGCGGAAAGCCTTCCACTCATAGGTTGCCGAGGCCCCGCTGACATCGGCGCTGAGCCCCTGGTCGGTCAGGCGCAGCCGGGTCTCCGGGTCGCCCTTGGCCTGCCGCATCGTGCCCCACATCATGATCTCGGGGATGAAGAAGGCCAGCACTCCGAACACGACCGGGATGAGGTCACCCGCGCTTAAGGACGGGAAGACCGACAGCACCACAATGAGTGGGCCGCCGAGGCGGAACATCCAGTATTTCCAGCCCAGAGTGGCCTTGACGGCCCGCGCCACGTAGGCGCGATCAATGGTTTGCCTGACGCTGACTTCCACCTCAGGCGTCAAGCTTTTCCATGATGTCATCGGAGACATCGAAGTTGGCGAAGACATTCTGCACGTCGTCACAGTCGTCAAGCGCGTCGATCAGCTTGAACACCTTGCGCGCCCCGTCCTCCTCCAGCGGCACCTGCATGCTGGGGACGAAGGTGGACTCGGCCGACTCGTAGTCGATCCCGGCGGCCTGCAACGCCTGCCGCACCGGGATCAGATCGGCCGGATCGCTGATGACCTCATAGGACTCGCCCAGGTCGTTGCACTCTTCGGCGCCCGCGTCGAGGACCGCTGTCAGCACGTCGTCTTCGGACAGACCCGCCTTGGGGACCATCACCTGACCCTTGCGGTTGAACAGGTACGCCACCGACCCGGGGTCGGCAAGGTTACCGCCGTTGCGGGTCAGGGCCGTGCGCACCTCGCTCGCCGCGCGATTGCGGTTGTCGGTGAGGCACTCGATCAGCAACGCGACACCGTTGGGGCCGTAGCCCTCGTACATGATCGTCTGCCAGTCCGCGCCGCCGGCCTCCTGGCCGGAGCCACGCTTGACCGCACGATCGATGTTGTCGTTGGGGACGGAGTTCTTCTTGGCCTTCTGAATGGCGTCAAAGAGAGTCGGGTTGCCCGCCGGATCGGCGCCGTTGCGCGCCGCGACCTCGATATTCTTGATCAGGCCGGCGAACAGCTTGCCGCGCTTGGCATCCAGCGCCGCCTTCTTGTGCTTGGTCGTCGCCCACTTTGAGTGGCCGGACATTAGCCCTCCCGCACCATATCCACGAATAGCCGGTGCACCCGAAGATCGCCCGTCAATTCAGGATGAAAGGAGGTGGCGAGCAGGTGACCTTGCCGAACCGCGACCATCCTACCTGTGGCCGGACCCGACGCTACGCGGCCTAGCACCTCGACCTGATCGGAGACCGACTCAACCCATGGCGCGCGGATGAACACCGCGTTGACCGGCCCACCTTCGACGCCATCGATGTCGACCGGCGACTCGAACGAGTCCACCTGGCGGCCGAACGCATTACGGCGCACGGTCATCCCGATGCCGCCGAAACTGCGCTGATCGGCCCGCCCGTCGAGGACCTCGTCGGCCAGCATGATCATGCCGGCGCAGGAGCCGTAGGCGGGCATGCCCTCGGCGAGGCGCTTGTGGATGGGCTCGAAGACCTCGAACGTGAGCGCCAGCTTGCTCATCGTCGTGGACTCGCCGCCGGGAATGACCAGGGCGTCGATCTCATCGATCTCGCCCGGCCGGCGGACCGGCCGGGCGATGACGTCGCATTCGGCGAGGGCAGCGAGATGTTCGCGGACGTCGCCTTGAAGCGCCAGAACCCCGATGACGAGGTCGGACATCTACCAGCCCCGCTCGGCGAGACGGTGCGGCTGCGGGATCTCTTCGACGTTGATGCCGACCATCGCCTCGCCCAGACCACGGGAGACCTTGGCGATGACATCGGGGTCGTCGTAGAAGGTGACCGCCTTGACGATGGCCTCGGCGCGCTGGGCCGGGTTGCCGCTCTTGAAGATGCCGGAACCGACGAAGACGCCCTCGGCGCCGAGCTGCATCATCATCGCCGCGTCGGCGGGGGTGGCGATGCCGCCGGCGGTGAACATGACCACCGGGAGCTTGCCGGTCTGGGCGATCTCCTTGACCAGGTCGAACGGGGCCTGCAGCTCCTTGGCCGCGACATAGAGCTCGTCCTCGGGCAGCGAGGTGAGGCGCTTGATCTCGCCGCGGATCTTGCGCATGTGGGTGGTCGCGTTGGAGACGTCGCCCGTGCCGGCCTCACCCTTCGAGCGGATCATGGCCGCGCCCTCGGTGATCCTGCGCAGGGCTTCGCCCAGGTTGGTGGCACCACAGACGAAAGGCACCGTGAAGGCCCACTTGTCGATGTGGTTGCTGTAGTCGGCGGGGGTGAGCACCTCGGACTCGTCGATGTAGTCCACGCCCAGCGCCTGGAGCACCTGCGCCTCAACGAAGTGACCTATCCGGGCCTTCGCCATCACCGGGATCGAGACGGTGTTGATGATGCCGTCGATCATGTCGGGGTCGCTCATGCGGGAGACGCCACCCTGGGCGCGGATGTCGGCAGGGACGCGCTCGAGAGCCATCACGGCGACGGCGCCGGCATCCTCGGCGATCTTGGCCTGCTCCGGCGTGACGACGTCCATGATCACGCCACCCTTGAGCATTTCGGCCATCCCGCGCTTGACCCGGGACGTGCCGGTGACTGGCGTGTTAACAGATTCGGACATGGTCCAATCGTACGGCCGGGCAGGTTGAGGGCCCGACGGCCAATCAATCCCTGGTGGCCCGGCTTGTGACCTGGGTCACAGATGGCAAGGTGGGATCGTCGATGTCGAAGTAGGCCGGCGCGCCGTGCCGCCGGGTCATCCGCAGCGCTCTGACCAGCGGTCTCGACCTTACCGCGAGCGCATCACGCACGAAGTCGGTGTGCACCTGGCGGGCCAGCGCCACCCGGCGGCTGGCTGCGATAACCGCCACATCACTAGCCTCGCTCGAGTCAAGCTCTTGCTTGCGCAGCAGCCGGGTCAGATCGTTCTCGGCCGCCTCGCGGTCCTCCACTCGGGCGTCAAGAGCGCCCCGGGCCGCCGCGTAGAGATCGGGCTCGCCGTGCTCCTCCGCGAGCACCGCCGAAGTGGCCGCCCGCCGGACCAGCTGGGCGTCCAGCGCCCGCCCCGCCGAGGCCGCCCTGGCGTGCAGGCGGTCCACGCGCTTGGCGGTAAAGGTCAGGTAGAAGCCGAGCAGCGCTACCACTGCCACGACGCCCACCAGCCAACCCATGCGGGCATCTTAGAGTTCTTCGCGAACCTTCGGATCGTCGGCATAGGCGTCAATCGCCGTGGCGTAGACCTCAAGCACCTGCTCGGCGACCACCGGCCAGTCGAACTGGGCCGCCGCCTTGCTCGCCCGCTGCCCCAGCTCGTGCCGGCGGGCGTCGTCATCGAGCAGCTCCGCGAGCACCCGGGCCAGCGCCGCGCTGTCGCCGGTGGGGAACAGGGCGCCGGCCCGGCCGGAGTCCAGTACCCGGCGAAAAGCATCCAGATCGCTTGCCACGACTGCGGACCCGGCCGCCATCGCCTCGGTGAGGATCATCCCGAAGGACTCCCCGCCGGTGTTGGGCGCGACATAGATATCGACACTTCGCAGCATTCGCGCCTTGTCCACTTCGGACACCTTGCCCAGGAAGTCGGTGCGCTTCGCGACGAGGGGCGGCAGATCGACATCGGCCAGCCCACCCGGCCCGGCCAGCAGCAGGCGCAGCCCCGGCCGCGACGGCATCAGCTCGGCGAGCGCGTCGACCAGCACCGAGAAACCCTTGCGCGACTCGGTGAAACGGCCCAGGAAACCGATCGTGCCGCCGGAACGCGGGTAGCCGGGCAGCGGCTGCGCCCCGGCGAACTTGGCCATCGCCACCCCGTTGGGGATCTCCACCGCTCCCCCGTCGAGGTGCTCCACCTGCACCCGGCGGGCCAGCGCGCTGACCGCTATCCGTGCGGTAATCCTTTCGAGGACGAGCTGGGCCACCCGCCGCCCGGCCGACATGGCGCGGGAACGGGTCATCGCGGTGTGAAAGGTCGCCACGATCGGCCCGTCGCAGGCCATCACCGCAAGCAGGGACAGGCTCGGCGCCATCGGCTCGTGCACGTGCAGGACGTCGAAGTCGCCCTCCTTGAGCCAGCGCCGCACCCGGGCCGCCGATATCGGCCCGAAGTTGAGCCGGGCCACGGAACCGTTGTAGGGCACGGCGACCGCGCGTCCGGCCGCGACCACATAGCTCGGCAGCACCTGGTCCTCGTCGGCCGGGGCCAGCACGCTGACCCGGTGACCCATCGCTATCAGCGTCTCGGCCAGGTCGCGAACGTGCAGCTGCACCCCGCCCGGCACGTCCAGGGAGTAGGGGCACACGATGCCGATGCGCATCAGGCCTCCCGCATCGGCGGCTCGGTCAGCCAGAGCTTCTGCAGCATGTGCCAGTCCACCGGGTTCGCCGCGATGCCCTTGCCGATCTCGTCGGCCACCTGCTGGGTGAGCAGCTTCACCCGCTGATCCAGCGATCCGGCTTCCGGCCCCGGCACGGGCAGCGGCCCGATCACCCGCCCGCAGGGCATGTCCGGCTCGTACCACATATTGACCACGAAAAGCGGGGCGCCTGTGCGCAGCGCGAGCATCGCCGGGCCGGCCGGCATCCGGGTGCGCCCGCCGAGGAAGCTGACCTCCACCCCGCGCGCGGAAAGATCGCGATCGGCCAGCAGCGGCACGATGTGCGCCTGTTTGATCGCCTCGATGAGCTGATCCATCGGCGGCGGGCCGCCGGTCAACGGAATGATCTTCATGCCGAGGCTCTCGCGGAAGGCACGGAATTTGCGGTAGAGCGATTCGGGTTTGAGGCGCTCGGCCACCGTGGTCACCGGAGCGCCCATCGCGGTCACCTTCGCCCCGGCCGCGTCCCAGTTGCCCGCGTGAGGCAACGCCACCACGCCGCCCGTGCCGGCCTCGTGCGCCTCGATCAGCAGCTTGACCTCATGCAGCCGGAAGCCCTCGCGCATCTGGGTCTGCGACAGTGACGGAAGCCGTAAGGCCTCCATCCAGTAGCGCGCGTAGGACCGCATCGCGGCGCGCACCATCTCCGGGGAGGCCGGCTCGCCGATCACGCAGCTCAGGTTGCGCTCCAGGCGCTGCACTCCCGGCCCTCGCTTGGCCGCGGCCCGGTCTGCCCCGGCCCGGAACAGCGCCTGCGCCATCGGCCGCGGCATCGCCCGCACCAGCCGCCACCCGGCCGTGAACCCCAGCTCTACCAACCGTTCCTTCACGACTTCTGCCGTTCTTGAGCTGCCACATGCCACATCCGCTGGCCGACCGTGAAGATGGAACCCACCGCCACGATCCACAGCGCCACGGGCAGGCCCCAGTCGGGCCCGAACGCGGTGATCAGAGCACCCACCCCCACGATGATGAGGCGTTCGGCGCGTTCGACCAGCCCCACCTGACACGACATGCCCAGGCCCTCGGCGCGCGCCTTCACGTAGGAGACCACCTGCCCGGAGACCAGGCAGATCAGCGCGGCCAGCACGGTGGGCTTGTCGCCGGAGAAAGCGAACCACCAGATGAGCGCGGAAAAGATCGCCCCGTCGGCGACGCGGTCCATTGTGGAGTCGAGCAGCGCGCCATAGCGGCTCACCGTGCCCCGGGCTCGGGCCATCGAGCCGTCCATGACATCGGTGAGACCGCATAAGGTGATCACCAGAACGGCTTCCCAGAAACGGCCACGGGCAGCGAGGAAGATCGATCCGACTACCACGCCCAGAGTTCCGACCACGGTGACCGCGTTCGGGGAAATCCCTGCGCGCAGCAGTGCCTGACCGAGAGGATCAAGCAGACGGGCTGTAGCCGCCTTCACCGTAACACCGAGGATCTTCGCCATGATGCCGGTAACGATACTGGCTTAGCGAGTCGGGGTTGTGTCCGAAGGCCTGCGGGTGTCTCATCGGGAAACAAGCGTGTAACTATCGGCGGCGCGACCCTTGGAGGCCGGGATGGCACGAGGCAGTCAGGACAAAACTTCGCTAGGGCCGGCACCCACGGCCGAGGAACCGGCCGGCATCAGAAATATCGTGCTGGTCGGCCACGCGGGCAGCGGCAAAACCACCCTGGTGGAAGCCGTTCTCGCAGCGACCGGCACGATTCCTCGTCCCGGCTCGGTGACGGAGGGCAATACGATCGGCGATCACGATCCGGCCGCTATCAAACAGCAGCGGTCGGTGGCCCTCGCCTGCGCGCCGATCGCTCACGATGGCGTAAAAGTGAACATGCTCGACACGCCCGGCTACGCCGACTTCGTCGGCGAGCTGCGCGCCGGCCTGCGCGCCGCTGACGCCGCGCTGTTCGTGGTCTGCGCTGCCGACGGGATGGACGCCACCACCGCCGCGCTGTGGCAGGAGTGCGCCGACGTCGGCATGCCCCGCGCGGTGGCGATCACCCGGCTGGATCACCCCCGCGCCAACTTCGACGAGACGCTCTCGGAGTGCAAACGCGTCTTCGGTGAAGGCGTCCAGCCGCTGTACCTGCCGATGCTCGGTGACGACGGCGAGTCGGTCACCGGCTTGATCGGCCTGATCTCGCAACGGATCTACGACTACACCAACGGGTACCCGCCCAGCAGCCGCGAGCCCGATCCCGAACATCTCCCGATCATCGAAGAGTCCCGCAATGAGCTCATTGAGGCGATCATCGCCGAAAGCGAGGATGAGACGCTGATGGAGCGTTACCTCGCCGGTGAGCAGATCGACCACGCGGTGCTCATCGAAGACCTGGAGAAGGCGGTCGCCCGCGGCCATTTCTACCCTGTCGTGCCCGTGTGCGCGCAGACCGGTGTCGGTCTGGACTCATTGCTGGAGCTGATGACCGGCGCCTTCCCCAGCCCGCTGGAGCACCCGCTGCCCCCGGTGTCCACTGTGGACTCAAAGCCGGCCGAGCCACTCTCCTGCGATCCCAACGGGCCGCTCGCAGCCGAGGTGGTCAAGACCACCATCGACCCCTACGTCGGCCGGGTCAGTCTGGTCCGGGTCTTCTCCGGCACGCTGCGCCCGGACACGCCAGTGCACATCAGCGGCCACGGCCTGGAGGAGCGCGGGCACCCCGATCACGACGCCGACGAGCGCGTCACCCACATCTACTCGCCGCTGGGCGCCAACCTGCGTGAGGTCAACGTCTGCGTGGCCGGCGACATCTGCGCCATCACCAAATCCACCGCGGCCGAGACCGGCGACACCATTTCCGGCAAGGACAAGCCGCTGCTGATGGCGCCGTGGAAGATGCCCGAGCCGCTGCTGCCGATCGCCGTGGTTCCTAAGACCCGTTCCGACGAGGATGCGCTCGCCAAGAACCTGGCCAAGCTCGTCGCGGGCGACCCCACGCTGCGCCTTGAGCGCAACCCGGAGACCCACCAGCTGGTGCTGTGGTGCATGGGCGAAGCCCACGCCGACGTGGTGCTCGACCGGCTGCGCGCCGGCGGCGTCGAGCTGAGCACCGAGCCGGCCAAAGTGGCGCTGCGTGAGGCCTTCGCCAGCGGCGGCAAGGGCCACGGGCGGCACGTCAAGCAGTCCGGCGGGCACGGCCAGTACGCCGTCTGCGACATCGAGGTCGAGCCGCTCCCCCGCGGCGCCGGCTTCGAGTTCGTGGACAAGGTGGTCGGCGGCGCGGTGCCGCACAACTACATCCCCAGCGTGGAGAAGGGCGTGCGGGCCGCCATGGAACGCGGCCTGATCTCCGGCAACCGGGTCATCGACCTGCGCGTGACGCTGGTCGACGGCAAGGCCCACAGCGTCGACTCCTCCGACGCCGCGTTCCAGACCGCGGGGCAGCTCGCGCTCAAGGACGCCGCCGAGAAGGCGCAGATCTCGTTGCTGGAACCGATCGACGAAGTCGTGATCATGGTGCCGGAGGCGGCCGTGGGCGCCGTGATGAGCGATCTTTCCGGACGTCGTGGCCGCGTTCTGGGGACAGAGACCGACCCCGACGCCGCCGACCGTGCCATCGTCCGGGCCGAGGTTCCGGCCACCGAGCTGCTGCGCTATCTGGTCGACCTCAGGTCAATGACCGCCGGCGCCGGCACCTTCAGCCGCACCTTCGCCCGCTTCGATCCGATGCCCAGCCACCTCGCCGAGCAATACCGGAAGGCCGCTGCCAGCCACTGACGGCTCTCGTGACGGAAGGCGGCGGGCCACCCAGTCCGCCGCCTTTTCCAGCGGCAGGAAGCTGAGCATCGCCACCAGATGCGGCGCGAACGAGATCGTGATCATGGAGATGGTCACCAGGTGGAACGAGTAGAAGTAGGCCACCGCCCAGCGCTGCCAGCGCCATGCGAGCACGAAAATGAGCGGGCTCAACAACTCGAAGGCCATGATCCCGATCTGTGCGGCGATCAGCAGCCCGGGGACGGGGGCGATCAGGTCGGCCAGATCGGTGCCGCGGCGCAGGATCGCCCGCGCCAGCACCGAACCGGTCATCCACTCCGGCCCGCCGAAGCGCAGCTTGGCCCACGAGGCGAGAAAGTAGGTGGCGACCACCGCCAGCTGGACGACCCGCAACGCCCACCCGGCCCGGGCGTCGAGCTCCCGGTCACGCCAGCGCGCCACCCCACAGGTCGGCAGCACAGCAAGGGCGACAAGGAAAGCGAACCGGTCGTGGTCCACCTTCCCGTAGCTCATCGCGATGATCATCCACTCGAAGTAGAGCAGGAAGACCATCCAGCCAAGAAAACGCGGCGCCTTCCCGGTCGCGGCCAGCAGCGCGAAGACGAGCAGCGCCCAGAAGATCGACGTCACCAGCAGCGAACTCGGCGCGGGCAGGTGCAGAACACGCGCCACCCACAGCGGCCGATAAAGCTCGGTGTCGACCGACCCGTGCGACCTGACCCACGGCGTGAAGATCACCAGATCGGCGGCGGCGAAAACATAGACCACGGCCCGGAAGACAGCGATGCGGCCGCGCGGCACCGGCGCGAACAACCAGCTCATCGCGGCACCTTCCAGGTTGCCAAGATCTCGTCGTGCCATTTTCCGGTGGGCCGGCTCGTCTTGATCTCATGCTCGCGCATCACATAGCGGATCTCGCTCAGCGTCGGTCCCTGCGGATTGCGCCGGTTGTAGGCATCGACAACCTCCTGCAACCGCGACGGCTCCTTGACGAACGACTCCTGCTGCCCCTCCACCTCGGCGCGGCGCAACCCGGTCTGCTTCTCGCCGAGCTGGATCACCACACCGTCCAAAGTGGTCCCCTCGATGCGGGGATCGGGCGCCGGCTCATTGGGCGGATTCACCCCGGCATACATCAGGAAAGGCCCGAACGGGAAATGGTCGTCCGAGCCCCACAGCGTCCCGGCGAGCAGCAACACCCCTGCGATCAGGGTGGCCGCCAGCCTGACCGCGCGGCCGCGCGCGGAGATCGTCGTTTCCATCAGACGTGAAGACTACTTGGATGGCGGCACGGCGCAAGCCGCTGTGCCACCGGGAAGACGGTGCCGGTTGCGCGCGACCCAGCGGTACAACGGCCACGCCGCGACCCGCACCGGCTTGAGCGCGAGCAGCCAGCCGATCGGCTTCCAGAAAACGTTGCTGGAACGCAGCAACGCCGCGATCGCCTCGGGCCCGGCGAGCACCGGCGAGGGCGGCGAAACCCATTGGACGGCATCGATAGCGGCGGACCGGCTCACCCCGAGCGCACCCAAATCGGTGAACTGCCAAGGCACCACCTTGGCCGAAGTAGGTATCCACCGCTCAACGAACCTCGCGCACATGGTGCAGAAGGCACAGTCGCCGTCGAAGACAAACGTCGGGGTCACACGCTCATCCTAAGCGCGCCACCCGCTTTGAACCGCCCCGCTGTGCCCGCCCCCACACACCCCCGCCGGTGCACCCTCGCCGCTTCCTCGCCGGGCAGTTGATCATCGCCGGCAGCGCGGGCGCGGCAGCAGGGCGGCGGGAGACGGTGGTGCGCGAAGCGCGGCGGGGGTTGCCCGCCGCGCTTCGCCCCTGAGGAGGGCGGTGAAAAGCTACTGGCCCCAGATGAGGCAGAAGGGGTGACCGGCGGGGTCGGCGAAGACGCGGTAGCCGCTGTCGGTGCCGCCGCCGCCCGGGAGCCGGGTGGCGCCGAGCGCGAGCACCCGCGCCTCCTCGGCGTCGACGTCATCGACGCGGATGTCGAGGTGGCCCTGCTGCGGATGGACCGGGTCGGGCCACTGAGGCGGGTGATAGCCGACCACGTTCTGGAACATGATCGGCAGCTGGCCGTCGGCGGTGATGAAAGCGCCTTCAGGCCCGCTGTAGGTCATCTCGTAGCCGAGCACCTCGGCGTAGAACCGGCCGAGGGCTTCGCCGTCTGGGCAGTCGATGGAAACCTCCTGCCACACCAGCCCGGTGGCGTCGGGGCTGGCGCACACGCAGAACGGATGCCCGGACGGATCGGCCAGCACCGTCCAGCTTTCGCCGCCGCCCTCCAGCCGGGTCGCGCCCAGCGTAATCGCCCGCGCGACATCGCTTTCCCGGTCAGGGGTTAGGAAGTCGAGGTGGAACTGCTGCGGATGCTCGGCCTGGTCGGGCCAGCGCGGCGGCACGTGATCGAGCGCGCGCTGAAAGGCGAGCTTGTGCCCGGCATCGCTGACCAGCGTGACCCATTCGTCGTCGGCGTAATGTTCCTTGAAACCGGTGAACTCGGCGTAAAACGCAGCCAGCCCCCGAACGTCGGCGGTGTCGTAGATGAAGCTGTGGATTTTGCCTGTCATAGCCGCCGATGCTGCCAGCCGCCTACGACATTATTGGACCCAAGCGCCGCGAAGCAGCTCACGCGTATCGGCCAGCAGCTGCGGCAGGGCCTTCGTGCCGCCGACGACCGGCAGGAAGTTGCTGTCCCCGCCCCAGCGCGGGACCACATGCTGATGCAGGTGCGCGGCGATGCCCGCACCAGCCACCGCGCCCTGGTTCATCCCGATGTTGAAGCCGTGCGCGCTGGACACCTTGCGGATCACGCCCATCGCCTGCTGGGTGAACAGACCCAGCTCCGCCACCTCGGCGTCGGTGAGGTCGGTGTAGTCCGGCACGTGCCTGTACGGGCAGATCAGCAGGTGGCCCGGGTTGTACGGGAACTTGTTGAGCACCGCGTAGACGAGCTCGCCGCGGGCCACCAACAGGGGCTCGAAGTCGTCGCAGAACGGGCAGCCGGCCGGTTTCTCCGGGCCGGCCACATAGGCCAGCCGCCACGGAGTCCACAGCCGCTCCAGCCCGTCCCCGTCTCTCATGCCGGTGGCCTGATTCGCGGCGTCGTGAGGATCATCATCTTTTCCGGCTCGGTCAGCGGCGTGAAGCCCGCCTTCGCGTAGACCCCGTGCGCGTCCTGGGTCACCAGAATGATCCGGTACACGCCCAGCTCATAGAGATCTTCACGGATCTGGGCCAGCGCCCACTGCGCCAGGCCACGGCCGCGGTAGTCGTGGGCGATGAAGACATCGCACAGCCACGCGAAGGTGGCCCGATCGGTGACCACCCGGAACAGGCCGACCTGGAACCCAAGATCGTTGTAGAGGCCGTAGACCGTCGAGTTGGCCAGCGACCGCTCGATCTGCGCGCGGGGGCGGCCGAAAGCCCAGTAGCTTTCGACCGCCAGCCAGCGTTCGACGAGGTCGAGATCGAGCCGGCTCAGGTCGGAATCGAGCTCGAAGCCTTCCTCATGCCGATGCATGGGACGGTCCTGTGTTCGTGCGGGAGCGCACCACGTCGGCGACGTGGGCGACAGCCTCGGCCAGCGGGACGCTGTTGCGCTGCGATCCGTCGCGGTAGCGGAAGGAGACGGTGCCGTCGGCCACATCCTGGTCGCCCGCGATCGCCATGAACGGGATCTTCTGCTGCTGGGCTGTCCGGATCTTCTTCTGCATCCGGTCGTCGGAGTGGTCGACCTCGGCGCGGATGCCCTCCTTGCGCAGCATGGCGACGAACTCGTCCAGGTAGGCCGAGTGGTCTTCGCGGATCGGAATACCGACCACCTGCACCGGGGCCAGCCACGCCGGGAACGCGCCGGCATAGTGCTCGGTCAGCACTCCGAAGAAGCGCTCGATCGATCCGAACAACGCCCTGTGGATCATGACTGGCCTTTGCCTGGTACCGTCCGAAGCCTGGTATTCCAGCTCGAACCGCTGCGGGAGCTGGAAGTCCACCTGGATGGTCGACATCTGCCAGGTGCGCCCGATGGCGTCGCGCGCCTGCACCGAAATCTTCGGGCCGTAGAAGGCCGCACCTCCGGGATCGGGCACCAGCTCAAGCCCGGATTCGAGCGCCGCCTCCTCCAGCGCCGCGGTGGCCTCAGCCCACTCCTCGGGCGCGCCGACGAACTTGGGCGAATCGTCGCGAGTGGACAGCTCGAGGAAGAAGTCGTCCAGACCGTAGTCCTTCAGCAGCCCCAGCACGAAGCTCAGCAGCGACTTGAGCTCGCCGGTCATCTGCTCCTTGGTGCAGTAGATGTGGGCGTCGTCCTGGGTCATGCCCCGCACCCGGGTCAGCCCGTGCACCACCCCGGACTTCTCATACCGGTAAACCGAACCGAACTCGAAGGTGCGCAGCGGAAGCTCGCGATAGGACCGCCCGCGCGACTTGAAGATGAGGTTGTGGAAGGGACAGTTCATCGGCTTGAGGTAGTAGTTGGCGCCTTCCATCTCCATCGGCGGGTACATCCCGTCGGCGTACCACTGCAGGTGCCCGGAAATGGAGAAGAGGTCGCCCTTGCTGATGTGCGGGGTGTTGACGAACGAGTAGCCCTCCTGCTCGTGGCGCACCCGCGAGTAGTTCTCCATCTCGCGGCGGATGATGCCGCCCTTGGGATGGAAGACGGCCAGGCCCGAGCCGATCTCGTCGGGGAAGGAGAACAGGTCGAGGTCGGCGCCGAGCTTGCGGTGGTCGCGTTTGGCGGCCTCTTCCAGCATCTGCAGGTAGCCCTTGAGCGCGTCGCGGCTCGGCCACGCCGTGCCGTAGATGCGCTGCAGCTGGGGGTTCTTTTCCGATCCGCGCCAGTAGGCCGCCGCCGACCGCATGATCTTGAAGGCCGCGATGAGCCGGGTGGACGGCAGGTGCGGGCCCCGGCACAGGTCGCCCCAGCAGCGCTTGCCCTCCTTGTCGAGGTTGTCGTAGATGGTCAGCTCGCCGCCGCCCACCTCCATCACCTCGGCCGAGTCGACGTCGCCTTTGATGTCCACCAGCTCGAGCTTGAACGGCTCGTCGGCCAGCTCGGTCTTGGCCTCGTCAAGCGAGGAGAAGCGCCGGCGCTGGAAGGTCTGCCCCGACTTGATGATCTCCTGCATCCGCTTCTCGATTTTTTCGAGATCCTCCGGGTGGAACGGCTTGGGGACGCTGAAGTCGTAGTAGAAGCCGTTGTCGATGGGCGGTCCAATCCCCAGCTTCGCCTCGGGGAAGATGTCCTGGACGGCCTGCGCCATCACGTGCGCGGTGGAGTGGCGCAGCACGTTGAGCCCGTCCGGGGAGTCCAGGCGCACCGGCTCCACCGAGACGTCCGCGTCGGGCGCCCAGTCGAGGTCGTGCAGCTGGCCCGAGGGATCCCTGACCACGACTATCGCCGCCGGGCCGGAGGTGGGCAGGCCGGCCGCGGCGATGGCGTCGGCGCACGTCGTGCCGGCCGTGACGACGACGGGGTCGACTACGGGCCGGGTACTAAGTGCGCTCATGACGAAGGCCTCTCGATAAGAAGATGGTTTTGTCCGATGCTATCGGTTGACCGATAGCGTCCGTCACCGAGTTGCCCTCTGCGCCGCACGGCCTAGGTCGTGCGCAGCGCGGTGTCCGCGCCGGTCCTCCCTCCGATCATCAGGCTCAGCACGGTCGCGGCCGCCACCGCCGCCAGGGCGATCACCGCGAGCATCGCCAGCCTGTCCCAGGGGATTGGTGGGTAGACGTTGTGCCAGGGACCCAGCGGATCGCGCTGCACGTGGCCGTATGCGGGCGACGTGCCGTCGCCACGGTCGGCCCGCTCCTGCTGCGCCAAACCTTGCGGGGTGCAGGGCACCTCGCCGGCATCGTCGAAGCCATGACAGGTGGTGATCACCACGGCTGAGTCCTGTACCGGCGGCAGGGCCAGCGTCGGGATCAGATAGCCAAGCGACAGTCCAAGCAGGACACCGGGCACCGCCGTCAACATGATCGCGGTCAGCCTCGCCTTGACCAACACCATTTGACTGGTACCGGTCGCGAGCAACGCCGCCTCGATGCGCCGCCGGGTCATCGCCGCATCAACGAGCGCGATGAGCAGCCCCACTGCCGCGAAACACACGAAGATGACGGCCATCGCGTCCAGGATGCCGAGGACCAAGTCGTTGAGCTGCTTGTCCCCGTGCCTGAAGCCGAACTTGCCACCGACTTCGTTCGTCCAGTCGAAGTTGATCCGATAGCCGAGAAGCCCCGCCACCAGCACCGCGCATACCAGCAACGCCAGCACGGCACGGCTGCCCGAGTACGGGTCGGCGAGCACCCGGCGGGCGGCGATCAGCGTGCTGGCCGACCTTCCCCATCGCAACGCCGCCTTGGCGCCCAGCCAGCCGATGGCCGCCGCGCACATCGGCACGCCAACGCAGAGCAGCGTGACTCCGACACCCATCAGCACGTAGGGCGGGGTGGTGTCGGCGCTCGTGCCGTCGGAGCGGACCAGGCGGTCGATCCACGCGCGACACAGCGCGAGATCGGCGAGGCCGATGATCATGAGCCACAATGGCCAGAGCCGCGGCCGAGCACGCCGTGCCCGGCGCACGGTGGCCGTCGGCGCGGCGAAGACGCGCCGCAACGCCAGCGACGACAGCAGCGCCGCTGCCACCGGAAGCCCGAGCGCCACGAGCGGCCAGCTCCACCAGGCGGGCGCGGTGTCGGTGGGCAACGGCAGCAGCGGTCCGCTGTATGGCGTGAAGAGCACCCCGTCGCCCTCCCAGCCACCCGCCCTGACGCCCTCCATCGTCGGGCGATGCAAGGCGAGGCGCAGCAAGGGAAATGCCGCCATCGCCAACAGCGCGCCGAGCCCGACCGCGATCCCCTGTTCAGCGGCGGCGATCGCACGGCTCTGCTGGGGTGTCGCCCCGGCCAGCCGCATGGTCGCCAACCTCCGATCGCGGGCGGGCCCGCCGAGCCTCGCCGCCTGTGCTATCAGGAAAAGGGCCGGAAGGATGCAGACGGTTGCCATGACTATCAGGCCCGGGCGAAGGCCCGTGGAGTTGAGGAAGGTCGTGGTGTAGCGCCAGTCGTTCTGCTCCAGATATGGCTGCCCGCCGGGTCGCTGCACCCAGCGCTCGGTGGGCGCCATGTTGAGCACGGCGCCGGTGGCGAGGATCGCTAGCCCGGCCAGGGCCGCCGCGATTACGGTCAGTCCTGCCCGGACCCGATCGGTCAGCGAGCCGGCGAAGGCAAGGCGCAGCAGGGTCGCGGGCCTCATTGGGCCACCCCCGCCAGCACGCGGCCGTCGCGCAGGTGAAGCTCGCGGTCGCAGTAGCCGGCCACGGTCGCATCGTGGGTAATCAGCAGGATCGCGGTATTCAGCTCACGGGCCGCCGCCATCATCGCCGCGAGCACCGCCTCCCCTGCCAGGCTGTCGAGCGAACCGGTCGGTTCGTCGGCGAACAGCAGCCTGGGCTGGGTGACCATCGCCCGGGCCAGCGCCACCTTCTGTTGCTGCCCTCCGGAAAGCTCGCCCGGCCGCTTGTCCGCGTGGGGCGCCACCCCGAAAAGACCCAGCCATTCGGCGGCCGCGGCGAGGGCACCGGCCTTGCGAGCGCCGCCGAGCAGGAGCGGCAGGGCCACGTTTTCAGCGGCCGTGAGTTCCGGGACCAGCTGGCCGTGTTGCAGCAAGGCGCCGATCTCGGTGCGCCGCAACACAGAGCGGGAAGCTTCGGACCTGTCGTCCAGGCGCGCCCCGGCGAACCAGACCTCTCCGGCGTCGGGCCGGGTGATGCCGGACAGGCACATCAGCAGTGTTGATTTGCCCGAGCCGCTCGGCCCGGTGACCGCCAGCACCTCGCCTGCGCCAAGAGTCAGGTCGACCTGGACCAGCGCATCGGTGAGTCCATAACGCTTGCTGATGCCTTTGGCTTGCAAGAGGCTCATGAGTTCATCTCCTGGTCGAGGGTGTCGAGGCGGTCCATGGTCTGCTGCATCCAGCGCAGGTCGGCGTCGAGGTGGGCGATGGAGTAGTCGGCGGCGGCGGTCTCGGCGATCGAGGCCGCCCGCTGCTTGAGCTGGGTGAGCTCGCGCATTCGGACCATGTGCGCGGCGCGCTGGTTGGCCAGGCAGCGCATGGCCGTCTGCCGGTCGGCGGCCACCAGCGCGACAACGATCTTGGTGAACATGGTGCCGCCGAGGAACGCCGCCGGGGTCTCCACCGCGTCTAGCCACTCGCGCAACGCCTGCCGCCCGGCATCGGTCATGCGGTAGCTGACCCGGTCGGGGCCACCGTCGCGATCCGACCCCGCCGGCTCGATGAGGCCATCGCGTTCCAGCCGGCCGAGTGTGGCGTAGACCTGGCCGAACGGCAGCGGCTTGGCGGTGGGCAGCCTGCTGTCGTGCGCTCGCTTGAGCTCGTAGCCGTGCTGCGGGCGGTGCGCGAGCAGCCCCAGCAGCAGATGACCGGTGGACACGGGATCACTATTCAATGAGTGAATAGTTGCCGTCAAGGGGTAAGCAGCTACAGCCAGCCCCGCCGCGCTGCCTGCAACCCGGCCTGAAAGCGCGTGGTCGCCTTCAGCTGCGCCATCAATTCCTGGATGCGCCGGCCCACCGTGCGCTCGGTGACGCCCAGGGTGCGGGCGATCGCGCGGTCTTTGAGCCCTCCCGCAAGCATCGACAGCAGTCGCTTGTCCTGTTCGCTGACCGTGTGCGGGGAGGCGGCGACGGCGCCGATCGGGGTGGCCTGGGCCCACAGCGACTCGAAGCACAGCACCAGCGCGTCGAGCAGGGGCGAGGCGTGAACCAGGATCCGGGTTCCGGTCTCGGCGGCCGAGAAGCTGATCGGCACGAGCGCCAGGCTGCGATCCGCAATGATCATCTTCATCCGCACCGACGGCAGGCTGCGCGCCTGCTCCCCCGCCGCGATGCACTCCATGACCTGGTCCAGGTGCCCGGCGTCGGCCAGGCCCGGGGCGTCGTAGAGGCAGCGATAGGCCACCCCGCGATTGAGCGCCTGCAGCTCTTCGGAGTTCACCACGGGCTGGCCGAACAGGTAGGGCGGGCTGTCGATGATGACCACCTCCTCGCGCGCGCCCAGCTGCATGCGGGCCAGGTGATGCAGGACCGCCTCCCTGCCCTCGACCAGCTGGATCAGCTCGGAGGGCTCGGCGGGCGGGAGCACCGAGCGCACCCGCAGCGCCAGCTCGTGGGCGTTGAGGCGCAACTGCTCCAGCTGCTGGGTGCGCTTGGTGACCAGGGCGTCCACCGCGACCTCGGGAGGCGCCGCGACATAGTTGTTGCGGGTGCCCACCAGGCGGCTGGCCAGACCCACATCGAGCAGTTTCTGCAAAGCCTTGCGCACGCGCGGAATGGGAATGTCCAATCTGGACGCAAGGTCGGCCGCAGTGGAGCGGGGATGGGTCAGCAGATCGAGGTAGAGGTCGCTATGAATCTGCGCCAACCCGACCGGCTCCAACAGGGACGGCATCTGAGCAGCGTAGATAGGCGGGCCCGCTCTGGAAAGAGGCGGGCCCGCGGAATCGGTCAGAACGTCAAGCTCCATCTGTCCAGGACGCCGTTGCTGGCCTGGAAGTTGAACGCTCTGACCCTCAGCTGCCACTGCCCCGACGCCGGGGACGAGGTGGCGTTGACCGTGTAGGTGGTGTCGACGTTCGGGGCTGTGTCCCCGAAGTTAATCTGCTTGAGCTGGTAGACAAATCCGTTCGGCCCCACCAGCTCTATGCTCAGCTGCCCGCGATTCGGGCAGGCGATCTTCACGTAGACGCGAAGCGCCGAAGGCGCGCTGCCGGGACGCCCGCTCACCGAGATCGGGCTGACCGCCGGACTGTTGAAATCGCCGATCGCCACGTCATTCTCGTTGGCGTAGGTGTTGCCCGGCGGCGGGGTGGTCGGCGGTGGCGAGCTGGGCGGCGGGGTCGGCGACATGGTGGGAGACGGCGAAGGCGTTGGTGAGGTGGTGGGCGAAGGGGACGGTCCCCCGGTACCCACAAAGAGAAGCACGTTGGGAGAACCACTTCCGGGATTGGTTATCTTGCCCGGAGTCGCGTTGTTCACCAGCGCATCGCGCACCTGTTGCGGTGTGGCATCGGGATTGGCCGCCAGATAGAGCGCGGCCGCGCCCGCGACGTGCGGCGAGGCCATCGAGGTGCCGCTCATTGTCGCGGTTCCGGTGTCAGAGCTGAAGCCGGCCGAGACGATCTGCGATCCGGGCGCCCAGATGTCCAGGCAGGTCCCGAAATTGGAGTAGCTCGCCTTGGCATCGTTGGACTCCGACGCGCCGACCGTGATGGCCAGCGGTTCCCGGGCCGGGGTGAAGTTGCAGGCGCTCTGGTTGTTGTTGCCACCGGCCAGAGCGAAGGTGACGCCCGCCGCGATGGCGCCGCGCACCGCGGTCTCCATTCCGGCGTGACTTCCTTGCGCGCCAAGGCTCATGTTGGCCACGGCGGGCTTGCGCGCGTTGGCCGCGACCCAGTCGATCGCCTCGGCAATCTTGTTGTCGTCCCCGCTGCCCTGGCAGTTGAGCACCCGCACCGCGTGGATCTGCACGCCTTTGGCCACGCCGAAGGTCGCACCCCCGACGGTGCCCGCGACGTGGGTGCCGTGGCCGTGGCAGTCGACGCCGTTCTGTCCATCGCCGACGTTGTCGAAGACGATGTCGGCGCGCCCGCCGAAGGTTTGATGCGTGCGGCGGATCCCGGTGTCGAGCACATAGACATGGACCCCGGAGGCCGTCGACGGGTAGGTGTAGGACTGGTTGAGCGGCAGGTTGCGCTGGTCTATCCGGTCCAGCCCCCATGACGGCGGATTCGGTTGCGTCTCAACAACTTGCACCCGCCCGTTCTGCTGGACGAATTGGACGGAAGGGTCGGCGGCGAGTGCCCGGGCCTGGGTTTCGGTGCCCTCAAAGGCAAAGCCGCGCAGGGCGGCGGAGAAGATCGCGCCATGCTTGCCACCGTGCTTGGCGGCCAGCGACTTCGCCTCGGTGCCGACATCGGTGCGGGCCTGCGCCTGAAGCGACGGCCTGCCCTTGAGCATGACTAGATAGCTATTGGGTACCGAGTCGGCCACCTCGAGGAAGCCTGCCGGAACCCCAGCGGGGGCCGGGGCGGGTGTCGTGCTCGCCTGGGCCAGCGTCGCTGTCACCGCGCCGACCGCGGTGATGCCCGCGGCCAGCGCGGCGATCAGCAGTCGCCGGCCTGGCGCACCATAACGTGCCATCGATGAACTCCTTATGAAGGATCGGTTAGCCCCGGGGTGCGCTCACGCTAATCCCAATTGGAGTTCATCGACCCTTCCGACTTCGGACATCGCCTGCGATCAGACACGTCTCCCGGTAGTCGATCCTGCGCGGTAGATTGCCTTTCATGGCACAGTCAGACCTTGCACGCGCCCTGGATCGCCGCTATCGCAACTATTTTGCTGAAAAGCGGCCGGTGCCCTTTGCGGTGCGTGATCTCGACGGCTCCGAGATCTCGCTCGGATCGGGTGCGCCAGCCTTCACCGTCACGGTCTCCGATCCCCGTGGACACAAAGCACTGTCCGGGTTGGACCAGTTCGCCATCGGCGTCGCCTACCTGCGTGGCTGGCTCGATTTCGAGGGCGATTTGATGACAGCGCTGAAGATGCGGGGCATGTTCCACGATTTCCACCCCATCGCGTGGGTCGCCCGTTTCATCAAGGCCGACCGCCCCGCGATCTCGTCGCACTATGACAACGACTCCGACTTTTTCCTCACCTTCATGGACAAGCGGCACCGTTGCTACACGCAAGGGGTGTTCCAGCGCGACGATGAGCCGCTGGAGGACGCGATGACCCGCAAGATGGACCTCGCGATCGAGGCCATCGGGGTCAAGCCCGGCGACCACGTGCTGGAGGTCGGCGGCGGCTGGGGCGCGTTCATGGAGCACGCGGGGCGTCGCGGGATCAAGGTCACCGCGCTCACCCTGGCCGAGGAGTCGGAGCGCTACCTCAACGCGCTGATCACGCGGGAAGCCTTGCCTGCCAAGGTAATTCGCCAGCATGCCCTCGAGTATCAAAGCGATCAGCGCTATGACGCGATCGTCAACATGGGCGTGACCGAGCACATCCCCAACTACCGGGCGACGCTGCGGCAATATGCGGCGCTGGTGAAGCCGGGCGGGCATGTCTACCTCGACGCGCTCGCGATGCGCACCAAGCACAGCGTTTCCACCTTCATGAGCCGCTACATCTATCCCGGCAAGTCCTCGCCGCTGGTGCTGCACCAATACCTGCGGCAGGTCGCCAAGTCGCCATTCGAGCTGGTCAGTGTCGACGATGACCGGCACAACTACCACCTGACCTGCGCCGAGTGGGCCCGCCGCCTGGACGCGGCCCGCGAGGACGTGGTGCGGCGCTGGGGCGAGCCGTTCTACCGCCGGTTCCGTCTCTTCCTCTGGGGGTCGGCGGCCAGCTTCGACACGGGTCTGGTGCAGGCCTACCGCTGGGTGCTGCGCCTGCCCTGACACCGGGCTAGGGCACGAGCGGGATTTTGTGCGGAGGGCACTGGGCCATGCTCGGCGCGTTGCCCGGAATGCAGTAGGCGGGAAGGCCGACGAGCAGGTTGTGGTCGTAGACGAGCACGAGCGCGCGGGAGAACTCGTGCCGCGCCACCGGCCTTCCGAACTGGGCGATGGCGGTCGCCTCCGCGCCCATGCCGGGGTGGGCCTTGTCCAGCACCAGGAACCGGGCGTCGTGCAGTGCCGGGTCGTACCACTGCACGCGCGACTCCCACCGATAGCCACTGATCGGGTTGCCGGTGGTGGGGATGACGTGCACGCGTCCGCTGGTGATGAGGGTGACGTTGTTGGCCTGCCAATAGCTGCCCAGGCCGTAGCTCATGCCCTGGGCGTCGAGCCATTGCGCCACATCCTGGCTCTCAGGTGCCCGCGCCGGTGTGGTGGCCTGGATCGCCAGCTCACCGGCCAGTGCCACCATGAGCACCGCGGCCAGCGCCTGCCCGGCGGCGAAGCGGCCGAACCCGCTGCGCAGCAGACCGGGCCGAGCATCATCCAGATGGCCGACGCCGCGCGGGCTTGACCGCCGCCCGGCGAAGGCAAGGCGCGCCTTGGCCGCCGCCAGCCGCGCCCCCCAAGCCCGGCCCACCAGAACGGCCGAGAACGGGACCACGGCCACAATCTGCCGGGCGGTGCCCAGGTCGCCAGGGAGGGTCGACACTACATAGGCGCCCAGGTTGACCAGCACTCCGACGGCCAAGAGCTCGCCCAGCCGGTCGCCCGGCTCAGTCCCTTTGCGGCGCAGCGCTTGGCTCAGCACCAGGCCCACCGTCCACATTGCTAGGACCAGACCCACCGAGTGCACCACGGCCATGGCCGCGCCCGGCGCGCCACCTCGATCGGCGAAGAACGCGCCGAAGTTTCCGGCCAGCGCCTGCGCCGCGATCCAAAGATGCTCGGGCAGCCTGGACAGCTCCGCGAGGCGCACCGGCGGAGCGTGAGCGCCGAAGCCGCCGGCCAGCCTGATGCCCAGCAGCACCAGCTGTGCCAGCACGATCGAGCCGAACCCGGCGATCAGGAGTCGGGCGTCGGTGCCGCGGCGGCCACTGCGGCCGCGCCGCAGGCGCCAGATGCTCACCAGCATGAGTGGCAAGGCCCCGATGTACATCGCCAGCGGGTCAGAGACCTGGCCGAACGCGAGCAGCGCCAGCACCGCCCACGGCATCCAGCGCTTGGTCGCGGCCCGCTCCAGGACCAGCCAGGTCAGCAGAAGCGGGATGGCCGTGCCGGTGTGGTCGGGCGAGGTGAGCTGCACCGAGCTGGCCAGGCCGAGCACGGGCACGCCGACCACGGCCACCGCCAGGCCGACCCGCCACCCCGCCTCCGCGCCGGTGGCCCGGCCCTTGGCCACCACCCCAACCATGAACACGAGCAGGGTGAACACGAGCGCCGCCACCACGTTGACCACGCCCGCGTGAAAGCCCACCACCAGCTCGGCCGCTACGAAGAGCAGCAATTCGTTGGTGTAGAACGGCACGTCGGTCACCGTCCACCCGGTGAGCAGCGGATTGCCATGCCACATGTCCCAGGCCTGCAAAGCGTTGCTGGCGCCGTCGGCGTTGACCCCCATCGCCGAGGCGATCCTCAGATAGGCGGCGAAGAGCGCCACCAGGCCGACAGCCACCCCGACCCGCCATGGCCACCTGGGAAATGTCGGGGATGGAGGTGATTGCGGTAGTTGCGGGACAAGCTTTTCCCGTGCAAGAACTACCGTAGTCATGATCCCCGCTTCCCCCGCGTAGGCCGCAATGCGTGCGCGAGCCTACCGCCTCAAGCGGGGGCGCGTTGTCCCTAAACGGGACGCGGGCGCACCAGATAGCCGAAAGCGGCGGCCGTGAAGAACATGATGATGCTGTAAACCGCGGCGGGAACTGCTATTTGCGTGCTGTTCAGCAGGGTGGTGGCGATCACGATGGCGAGAGTTCCATTGTGGATGCCAATCTCCATGGCGGCCGCGACCGACTCCGCCTTGCCCACCTTGGCCAGGCGCGGCGCGAAGTAGCCCACGGTGAGGCTGATCAGGTTGAAGGCGAGGGCGACCAGACCCGCGTCGGCGAAGTAGGTGGCGACATTCTCCCGCTCGTTGATGATGGTGCCCGCGATCACCACCACCAGCACGACGACGGACAGCAGCCGCACCGGGCGCTGCATCCGCTCCGCGAACGCCTGCCACTTCGACCGGACAAGCATGCCCAGCGCGACCGGGATCAGCACGATCGCGAAGACCTGAAGCACCTTGTCGAATTGAAGGCCGATTTGCCCGGTACCAGACATGAAGCGCTCAAGCGAAAGGTTCGCCACAATCGGCAGCGTGAAGACGGCCAGCACCGAGTTCACCGCGGTCAGCGTGACGTTGAGGGCGACGTTGCCGCCGAACAGATGGCTGTAAAGGTTGGCGGTGGTGCCGCCCGGCGACGCGGCCAGCAGCATCATGCCGACCGCGAGCACGGGCGGCAGGTCGAAGGCGAGCACCAGGCCGTAGCAGGCCAGCGGCAGCAGGAGGACCTGGCAGACCAGGGCCACCAGCACCGCCTTGGGGAAGACGACAATGCGCTTGAAGTCGGCGATGGTCAGACCCAGGCCAAGGCCCAGCATGACGATCCCGAGCGCAACGGGCAGGAAGACCTGGGCCAGCACCGAATCCATAGCCGAGGATTCTTCGCCACCTAGCGCTCACGCGGCCATCAGCCGATAGGGTGTCTGTTCGTGTGGACCTGGCTATGGCGAATCTTCGGAAGTCACAAGGCGAAGCCCGGCGAGATCTGGTGGGCCGACGTCCCGTTCGAGGACGGGCCGGGCTCGAAGGTGCGGCCGTGCCTGATCCTGCGTCTCAAGTGGAGGGGCTACGACATCCTCAAGATCACAAGTCAGGACCAGAGCCACCGCCGCGACCACATCGAGATCACCACTCGGGCGTGGGACCGCAACGCCACCAAGAACAGCTATCTGGACCTGAGCGATCCGATCCGGCTCAGGGAGCGAGCGCTGGACAACCGGGCCGGCAGCCTAGACGCCCCCACCTGGACGAAGGTCCGCCGCCTGCACGGCGTATAGATCGATCTCGGCCAGCAGCGAGGTTTTGACCCAGTCGGGTGCGAAGGACTGCCGCACAGCGCCGCGGGCCAGCTCGGCCACGCCCTGCTCGTCGAGTTGCAGCAGCGACGCGGCGACCTCGTACTCATGGTTGAGTGTCGTGCCGAACATGGGCGGATCGTCGGAGTTGATGCTCAGCTGCACCCCGGCCTCGACCAGTGTCGCAAGTGGATGCTCGGAGATCTCCCGCACCGCGCGGGTGCGCACGTTCGAGGTCGGGCACACCTCAAGCGGGATACCGGTTTGCGCCAGGTGCGCAAGCAGGGCCGGGTCTTGGGCGGCGGAGATCCCGTGCCCGATCCGCTCGGCGCTGAGCTCATTGAGGGCGTCCCAGATGGTCTGCGGACCCGTGGTCTCCCCGGCGTGCGGCACGCTGTGCAACCCGTTCGCTTTGGCCATCTCGAAGTAGGGCCGGAACTGCGGGCGAGGCACCCCGATCTCCGGCCCGCCCAGGCCGAAGCTCACCAGCCCGGCCGGCTTCTCCCCCAGCGCGATGCGCAGCGTCTCCTCGGCCGAGGGCAGACCCGCCTCACCCGGAATGTCGAAGCACCACCGCAGCACTATGCCGAGCTCCCGCTCGGCGCTCTCCCGCGCATCCTCGATCGCCTCGCAGAACGCCTCACCGGGCATCCCGCGCTTGAAATGGGAGTAGGGGGTGCAGGTCAGCTCGGCGTAGCGCACCTGCTGGCGGGACAGCTCCCGGGCCACCTCATAGGTGAGGATGCGCACATCTTCGGCGTCGCGGATCAGGTCCACCACGCTCAGGTACACGGTGATGAAGTGGCCGAAGTCGGTGAAGGTGAAATAGTCGGCGAGCAGCTCCGGATCGGCAGGCACCGGGGTGCTGCCCTCGTGCCGCGCGGCGAGCTCGGCCACGATCCGTGGCAGAGCCGAACCGACATGGTGTACGTGCAACTCGGCCTTGGGTAGCCCGGCGATGAAGTCCCGCATACGTGCTTACGTTACTGGGCCTGGATATCGCCCGAGTTACGCACCCTCACCTCGACGCCTTTCACCTTTTGCGGCAGCGAAACCGGTTGGGTCACCCACACGTCCACCGTCGGTGACCCGTCCTGCGCCCTTCCCTCGCCCACCATCACGACGCCGGGAACCTTGCCTATCCAGTTGTTCGCCTCGTCCAGCGCTTCCCTAAGCATCCGCCACCTTCACCCCCAACAGCCGCTGCACCGCTTCGATCGTGTTGACCACGGTGGCCAGCGGCGAGCCGGCGAAGAGCAGGCCGACCGCGGCGCCGTCGAGGTCGGCCACCAGGCTGCCCGAGTCGCCCGGCGCCGACATCGGCGTCGTGATGAGCTGGCCGACGAAACGCGCGACCTTGCCGGAGCCATAGTTGACGTCCACGGTGGCGTTGATGTTCACGATGCTACCCGTGGTGAAGCCCGTTGACCGGCCACACTTGGAAAGCAGCTGACCCACCTGAGGGGTGAGGATCGTGCGGCGAAGGTTGCCGACCCAGTGCACCCGTCTGTCCAGTTCGGACAGATCGACCTCGGCGAGCGCCGCATCCACCTCATTGGTGGGCGGGCTCTCGGTTCCGTCGATGAACTTGATTTCCACGAAGCGCGCCAGCTTGGCGATGGTGTCGGTCTCGGCCTTCCCACCGTCGTACGGCCCGGGTTGCAGGACCGCGTCGCCGATCGCGCCGGCGTTGGAGTTGGCCAGCACATGGTTGTTGCTCAGCAGGTAGAAACGCGGTGGCATGCCCGGGAACGAGGCGGCGTCATAACATCCGGTGGCGATGGTGCCCGCGGTGATGCCGACATGCCCGACGCTTAGCCCACCGAAGGCAGGACGGTAGCGTTTGGTCAGAGTGATCGCTGACGCGGCAAGGGGTTCCGGCCCCGCGCGCAGCACGCCGACCTCTTGCACATCGGTGGGAATGCCACCGATGGCCGCAGGAACGATGTCGGTGGCGGGCAACACTTCCGCCGCGAGTTTGGAGGTGACCAGCACGACGATGGCGCGCTCGCCGGTGTCATAACCCGCGATGTGCTTGTGCCCCAGGGCGACCCCCACGATGCTGGGCACCTGAAGCAGTTGGTCCTGCACCGCATGCTGGGTGCGGGCGATGTCCTCGAATTCGACCGGTACGGGCGGGATACGCGACGGCTCAGACATGACTCATCGTAACGCTGCGCTTACGAAAGTCGATTAGCCACCGCAAAGACACGCAGGAATGAAAAATCCACTATGGAACCGTGCGGCGGGTAAAGCTGCCACAGCTCGCGTTCCAAATCGTCGCAGAACGATTCCCATCGGGCATCGTCAAGCACCGCGCGGATCGGGCGCATCGCCGTGCCGCTCATCCAGGTGAGCACGGGATGGCACTGCCCCTGCACCACCGGCAGCTGATGGATGTAGTTGGTCTCCCACGCGTCGACCACACAGCCCGCGTCGCGCAGCAACCGTCCAAAGTGGATAGCGTCGCCCACGGGCCGGAAGTTGTTGACACCACCCAGCTCCGCCGACCAGCGCGGCGACTCGCACAACGCGCGCATGGCCAGGTGCCCCGGCGCGTTGTAGTTGCCCGGCACCTGTATGGCGATCCACCGGCCCGGCTTCACCCAGCCGCACAGGACCTCGTCGTGGCCTTCCACCCACTGCAGCATGGCGTTACTGACGATGACGTCCACGTCGTCGTCCGGCACGTAGTCGAGCGCGTCGCCCACCCGGTAGGTGACGCCGCCGTTCCCGGCCTGCGCCTTCTCGATCATCTCGGGGGACGAATCCACCCCGACGACCTGCGCATCCGGCCACCGGGCGGGCAGGGTTTCGGTCAGATTTCCCGGCCCACAGCCAAAGTCGAGCACTACCCTGGGCTCGGCGGCGCCAATCCGGGCCACCAGCTCATGAAAAGGCCGCCCGCGCTCGTCGGCGAAGCGGAGATACAGATCGGGGTTCCACATGCTGGCCTCCAAACAAACCGTACGTACGTATTGTTATATCAGGCAGGGCCGAGCCGATCTATCCGGGTTTCCAAACCGTTACGAAACACTGCCAGGATGAGAGCTGGACACGCTCCCGCAACTTCTTCCATGATTTGCGTTATCTTGCATCGGCGGCAACTTAGGAAGGAACGTGCTGATGGCATCAACAACACAGCGTCGGATCTACGCCCTGGTGGGTGTGGCTGCGCTGGCCTTGACCGCTGCGGCCTGTAAGGGCGGTGACGGCACCACGAATGACAACCTGAGCAAGCCAGAGTGCGCGGCCTTCAAGGACTATTCAGGCATAGCCGGCAAGAAGGTCACCATTTACGCCTCCATCCGTGACACCGAAGAGGACCTCCTCAAGCAGTCATGGAAGGACTTCGAGAACTGCACCGGAGTCAAGATCGACTACGAGGGCAGCGGCGAGTTCGAGACGCAGGTCAAGGTCCGCGTCGACGGCGGCCGCGCGCCCGACATCGCCTTCGTGCCCCAGCCCGGTGTGGTCGAGTACTTCGCCAAGGGCGGCAAGCTCAAGCCGCTGGGCGACAAGGCCAAGACCACCGCGACGCAGAACTACTCGGCCGACTGGCTGAAGTACGCGACGGTCGACGGCAAGGTCTACGGCGCTCCGCTCGGCTCGAACGTGAAGAGCTTCGTCTGGTACTCGCCGAAGATGTTCAAGGACAACAACTGGAAGATCCCGACCTCGTGGGACGAGCTGATCACGCTCAGCAACACCATCGCGGCCGGCGGCAAGCTCAAGCCGTGGTGCGCCGGGATCGAGTCGGGCGTGGCCACCGGCTGGCCGGCGACCGACTGGACAGAGGACATCCTGCTGCGTGACCAGGGCCCGCAGGTCTACGACCAGTGGGTGGCGCACACCGTCCCGTTCAACGACCCCAAGATCATTTCCGCGGTCGACCGGGCCGGCAGCATCCTGAAGAACCCGGCCTACGTCAACGCCGGCATCGGTGACGTGAAGTCCATCGCCACCACCGCCTTCCAGGAGGGCGGCCTGCCGATCCTCGCCGGCAAGTGCGCCCTGCACCGCCAGGCTTCCTTCTACGCCAACCAGTTCCCGAAGGGCACCAAGGTGGCCGAGGACGGCGACGTCTTCGCGTTCTACTTCCCGGCCATCGACGCGGCCAAGGGCAAGCCGGTGCTCGGCGGCGGCGAGTTCGTCGTCGGCTTCGCCGACCGTCCCGAGGTCCAGGCCGTCCAGGCCTACCTGGCCAGCGCGCACCACGCCAACACCCGGGCCAAGCTGGGCAACTGGGTCTCCGCCAACAAGGGCGTGGACCTGGCGAACGTGGCCAACCCGATCGACAAGAAGTCGGTCCAGATCCTGCAGGACTCCAGCTCGGTGTTCCGTTTCGACGGTTCCGACCTGATGCCCGCCGCTGTCGGCTCGGGCACGTTCTGGAAGGAAATGACCGCCTGGATCACCGGCAAGGACACCAAGGCCGCGCTCGATGCGATCGAGGCTTCCTGGCCCAAGTAGTCAAGTGCTATACAGGGGTGCTCGTTCGCGCGGGCACCCCTGCTTGTGAATGTGGGCACCCCTGCGCAGGTGAAGAGGAGTGGGTAGATGCTTGACATGGCGGTCGAGGGGCCGAAGCTGTTGATGCTGCTCTATGGCGTCATCGGTTTCTTCGCCATCGTCGGTCTCTT
This sequence comes from Rhizocola hellebori, assembly GCF_016862955.1. GTDB lineage: Bacteria > Actinomycetota > Actinomycetes > Mycobacteriales > Micromonosporaceae > Rhizocola > Rhizocola hellebori. Next base: position 93,514 of record NZ_BONY01000026.1, read on the forward strand.
GCTGCTCGCGCTGGACAAGGTCTCCGGCCGCAGGGATCGCTGGGTGGCCCTGGGCTTCCTGACGCCGGCCCTGCTGCTGGTGACCATCGGGTTGGTCATCCCGGCCATCCGCACCTTCATCTTCTCGTTCATGGATGCCGACTCCTCCGACTTCGTCGGGCTGGACAACTATGCGTGGATCTTCACGCAGCCGGAAACGCGTAAGGTGCTGGGAAACACCGCGCTGTGGGTGGTGCTGGTGCCCACCGTGGCGACCACGGTCGGCCTGGTCTACGCCGTGGTGGTGGACAGGGCGAAGTTCGAGGGCCTCGCCAAGTCGCTCATCTTCATGCCGATGGCCATCTCGTTCGTGGGCGCTGGAATCATCTGGAAGTTCGTCTACGCCTACCGCGACCCGGAGGTGGCCGACAAGCAGATCGGCCTGCTGAGCCAGGTCGTGGTCTGGCTCGGCATGAAGCCCGCCAACTGGCTGCTCGAGCCGCCCTGGAACACGCTTTTCCTCATCGTGGTACTGGTCTGGATCCAGGCCGGTTTCGCGATGGTGATCCTTTCCGCGGCCATCAAGGCGATCCCCGCTGAGATCACTGAGGCAGCGCGCATCGACGGTGTCACGCCGTGGCAGATGTTCTGGCGCGTGACCGTGCCGAGCATCCGTCCCGCGCTGGTGGTCGTGGTGGTGACGATTTCCATCGCCTCGCTCAAGCTCTTCGACATTGTGCGCACCATGACCGGCGGCCGGTTCGACACCAACGTTCTGGCGCACGAGATGTACGTGCAGGCCTTCGACTCCTACGACGACGGGCGGGGCTCGGCGCTGGCCGTGTTCCTCTTCCTGCTCGTCACCCCGATCGTGTTCTACCAGGTTCGCCAGTTCCGCAAGCGCCGCCAGGAGGCGATGTGAGTACCGTCCCGGTCCCTGTCGCCGAGCCCGCCACGGCGGTCGGCCGGGTTCGCAAGAGGCTGACCAGCCGCACCGCAAGCGCCATCTCGCTGGTGATCGCTCTCATTTGGACGGTGCCCACGCTCGGCCTGTTCATCTCCTCGTTCCGGCCCGAGGCGGACATCAAAACCAACGGCTGGTGGAATTTCTTCACCGATCCGAAGGTGACCCTGGACAACTACCAGGACGTGCTCTTCGGCACCTCGGGCAGCTCGGGGCGGCTCGCCACCTACTTCATCAACTCGCTGGTCATCACGATCCCTTCGGTGCTGTTCCCGGTGGCGTTCTGCGCCCTGGCCGCCTATGCCTTGGCGTGGACCAAATTCAAGGGCCGCGACTGGATCTACGTGGCCATCTTCGCGCTGCAGATCGTGCCCATCCAGATGGCTCTGGTTCCCCTGCTTCAGTTCTTCAACATCTTCGCGCTGGAGGACGAGGGCTCGTTCGTCCAGATCTGGTTCGCGCACACCTGCTTCGCCATTCCGCTGGGCGTGTTCCTGTTGCACAACTTCATGTCCGAGCTGCCCGGCGACATCATCGAGGCGGCCCGGGTCGACGGGGCCAGCCATGCGCGCATCTTCCGGCAGGTGGTGCTGCCGCTCATCGTGCCCGCGCTGGCGTCCTTCGCCATCTTCCAGTTCCTATGGGTCTGGAATGACCTGCTCGTCGCGCTGGTGTTCGTCCCCGGCGCGGACAGCACCCCGCTGACCGTGCGCCTGGCCGAGCTCGCGGGCACCCGCGGCAACGACTGGCAGCGGCTCACCTCGGGCGCGTTCGTGTCCATCATCATCCCGCTGATCGTCTTCCTCAGCCTGCAGCGCTACTTCGTACGCGGCCTGCTGGCGGGCAGCGTCAAGGGTTGATCATCACCCCTCTACAGTAGGGGATCATGCGACGCTGGTGGCGGCATCCGGCACGGATCATCCCCGTGGCCTTCCTGTGTCTGATCACGGTAGGCACAGTCATGCTGATGCTGCCCATCTCCCGCAAGGGCGAAGGCCAGAGCGCGCCCTTCTTCACCGCGCTGTTCACGTCGGTCTCCACGTCGTGCATCACCGGACTGTCCGTTGTGGACCCGGCGACCTACTGGTCTCCGTTCGGCCATGTCGTGCTGCTCGTGCTGATGCAGATCGGCGGGTTCGGCATCATGGCGCTGGCCTCCCTGCTCGGGCTGTTCGCCGCGCGGCGGCTGGGCTTGACCGGGCGGCTCATCACGCAACACGAGACCCACGCCGTCGGGCTGGGCGACGTACGCGCGCTGCTGTTCAGGGTCGGGCTCTTCACGGTGACCTTCGAGGTGCTCACCTCGATCGTCCTGGCCGGCCGCTTCTGGCTCGGTTACGACTACCCCTTCGGCAAAGCCGTCTGGTACGGCATCTTTCATGGCGTGTCCGGCTTCAACAACGCGGGCATCGCCCTGTTCAGCAACAACCTGATGGGCTTCACCACCGACTGGTGGATCTGCGTGCCGCTGATCCTGGCCATCATCGGCGGCAGCCTCGGCTTCCCCGTCATCTACGAGCTGACCCGGGAGCTCAACCGGCCCCGCCTCTGGTCCACCCACACCCGCCTCACCGTCTTTGGAAGCCTTTTCCTGCTCATCGTCGGCTTCGGCACCGTGCTGGCCTTCGAGTGGGCGAACCCGGGCACGCTCGGGCCGCTCGACCTGTCCGGCAAGATCCTCGCCTCGATGTTCCAGGGCACCTCACCGCGCACCGCCGGGTTCAACACGGTGGACTACGCACAGATGGAGTCGGAGACGCGGCTGTTCACCGACTGGCTCATGTTCATCGGCGGTGGCAGCGCGGGCACCTCGGGCGGCATCAAGGTGACCACCTTCTTCTTGCTGGCCTTCGTCATCCTGGCTGAGGTCCGCAGCGAACGCGACGTGGTGATCGGCAAGCGGCGCATCGCCGAAGCGGTCCAGCGGCAGGCGCTCACGGTGGCGCTGCTCGGCGTGGCGTTCGTCGGCTTCGGCACCTTCGCCCTGCTTTTCATCAGCCACGCGCCACTGGACCAGGTCTTCTTCGAGGCCACCTCCGCCTTCTCCACCGTCGGCCTGAGCACCGGGCTGACCCCGACCCTTCCGCTGTCCGGGCAGGCGGTGCTGATCATCCTGATGTATGTGGGCCGGGTGGGCACAGTTACTGTTGCGGCGGCCCTTGCTCTGAGTGAGCGCCGCACGCTTTACCGCTATGCAGAGGAGCGACCGATCGTTGGCTAGTAACGAGAAAGATGCCGACAGCGTTGTGGTGATCGGGCTGGGCCGGTTCGGCGGCACCGTCGCCGAGTCGCTGTCCAAGCTGGGCCACGAGGTCCTCGGCATCGACAGCAGCATGAAGATCGTGCAGGACTATGCCGATCAGCTGACCCATGTGGTGCAGGCTGACAGCACCGACGAGGTCGCGCTGCGCCAGCTGGGCGTGGACGCCTTCCAGCGCGCCGTGGTCGGCATCGGTACCCATATAGAAGCAAGTGTTCTGACCGTGGTGGCGCTCAGCGAGCTTGGCGTGAAACAGATCTGGGCCAAGGCCGTCTCGGCGAAGCACGCCAAGATCCTCAAGGCGGTCGGCGCCCATCACGTGATCCGGCCCGAGGCCGAGATGGGCGATCGCGTCGCCCACCTCATCACGAGCAAGATGATCGACTTCATCAAGTTCGAGGACGGCTTCGCCATCGCCAAGGTGCGCGCCCCGCGCGAAGCGATCGGCAAGTCCCTGGCCGATGCCCACCTGCGCCGCCAGCACGGCGTCACCGTGATCGGGGTCAAGGAGCACGGCCAGGACTTCACCTATGCCGTGCCGGAGACTGTCGTTCCGCAGGGCGCCCTGCTGGTCGTGTCGGGCACGGTGGAGCAGGTCGAGCGTTTTGCGGCGCTGACATGATCCGGCAGGCCACCAAGGCCGATGTGCCGGCCCTGGCTGTCACGCTGGCCGAGGCGTTCGCCGATGATCCGGTGTGGAACTGGCTGCTGCCCGCCGCTGAACGCAAGCGGCGCCTGTTCGCCGTTCTGCTGCGCTATGCGGTGCCCAAGGGTCACGTCTACACCGTCGACAGCCTGGAGGCGGTGACCATCTGGTCGCCGCCGGGGGGCTGGAAGCTGCCCACCTCCGCGATGGTGCGCCAGGCGCTGCCGATGCTTTACGCCGCGGGGAGCGGGTTGCCGCGTCTGCTGGGGCGGCTGGGCGAGATCGAGAAGCTGCACGAACTGGTGCCGCCGGAACACTGGTACCTGGATTTCATCGGGACGTCCAACAAAGCCCGCGGCCAGGGCCTGGGGTCGGCGCTGCTCGAAGATGGCTTGAAGCACGGCCTGCCGGTCTATCTGGAGTCGTCCAACCCGCGCAACCTGAGCTTCTACCAGCGGCACGGTTTCCAGGTCACCGGGGAGCCGGTGATGAAGGCCGGTCCGCCGCAGTGGACGCTATGGCGCGACTAAACCGGCGGCGCGGATTTCAGGACTGTTGCGCGCGGATTCACAACTCGCTATCGTCTGAACAAACGCCGTGGGAACGCTTCCACGGAAGATCGTCAATACAGCCCGGTCGGGGCGAGCCCGGAAATGCCCTGGCTGGAATACCGGAACGAGTCATGGCAACCGCCATGATTCGGCAAGACGGGTCGGTCGCCGATCTCCGTACGACCGGCGGCCGACTCGTCCTCCGGGTGCTCGAAAGGAGGCCCGAAACCGCCCATGAGCGGGCGGTGCGACTACGTCGCGTGCCAACGGCTCCCGCGCGCACTGTCCCGTGTAGATACACGAGAAGTGAGCACCCGTGGGGATAGGGACTGCCCTTCCCTATCCCCACACTTTATCGACATCCCCGTCCTTTCCATAACCATGGACGATTATGCTCATTGGTGGGAGCGTTCCCACCAAGATTATGAGGAGCACCACATGCTGACAAGCTGCGATGATCCACCATCGGCCGAACCATCGGACGAAACCTCCCTTGGGCTTCGTTTTCCGAAGGGCTTCGTCTGGGGTGCGGCAACCTCGGCGTATCAGATAGAGGGCGCGGCCGGGATCGACGGCCGTGGACCCTCGGTCTGGGACACCTTTTGCGCGACACCCGGCAAGGTTCGCAATGGTCAGACCGGCGACGTGGCCGTTGACCACTACCACCGCTGGAGCGACGACCTCGACCTGATCAAACAGCTTGGCATGAGCTCCTATCGCTTCTCCGTCTCCTGGTCCAGGGTGCTGCCCGACGGAGTCGGCCCGGTGAATCAGCGCGGTCTGGACTTCTACCGGCGGTTGCTGGCGGGTCTGCACGAGCGCGGCATCTCGCCGATGGTCACCCTCTACCACTGGGACACCCCACAGGCCCTTCACGAGGAAGGGGGGTGGGAAAACCGCGACACCGCCTATCGGTTCGCCGACTATGCGGCACTGATCGCGGCGGAGCTAGGCGACTCGGTCCCGGTCTGGCTCACCCTCAACGAACCGAAGACGGTGGTACAGAACGGCTATCTGACCGGCGTGCACGCCCCCGGCCACAAGGACCCGGCCGCGGCCTACGTGGTGGCACACCACCAGCTGCTCGCGCACGGGCTTGCGGTGCAAGCGATGCGGCCGCATCTGCCGGCGGGAAGCCGGATCGGCCCGGCTCTCAACCTGCACCCGTGCTATCCGGCCGACAACAGCGAGGGTGCTCAAGAACAGACCATTCTCTATGACGGGTACGAGAACCGGCTCTACCTCGACCCCATCTTCCGGGCCTCCTACCCGGCCGATGTGATGGCCGACGTGGCGCGTTTCTCGCCGATGGCGTCCTACATCCAGACCGACGACCTGAAGATCATTGGCTCGCCTGTCGATCTGCTCGCGGTGCAGTACTACACCCCCATCTACGTCACGGCGGACGGCAGCACGATCTTCAAACACCCCACGAGTCAGGCGTTCTGGCAACAGATCTACCCGCAGGGCATGTATGACATCCTGACCCGGGTCAAGCGCGACTACGGCAACATCCCACTCACCATCACCGAAAACGGCCTGCCCACCCCCGACGCGCTCGGCGGCGACGGCATGGTCGACGACCCCGGCCGGATCGCATTCTTCCGCGATCACTTCGCCGCCGCGCATCGCGCCATCTCCGACGGGGTCAATCTGGAGAGCTACCACGTGTGGTCCCTACTGGACAACTTCGAGTGGCAAGAGGGCTACGACGAGCGCTGGGGACTGATCTACGTGGACTATGCGAGCCAGCGGCGCATTCCGAAACGGAGCGCGCGTTGGTACAGCGGAGTAATCAGCGCCAATTGTGTGTGAGGCTTCCTGGCCGGGTGCGTGAGGTCTGCTCCGCGCCCGGTCGGGGTTCTATCAATACGATGCCGCGAGATTGTTGAGCGCCGTTTTCAGATCGCGCGCCGTGGCCGGGCTGATCGCCCCCTCCTGCTCCCTGGCCGAAATCTTGTCCCGGACGCCTTCGATCGCGTCCTCGCTTTTCGCCTGGCGCAGCAGCTGTTGCAGATCGAGCCCGGCGTCGGGACGGATCGATCCCTGCGCCACCCCATCGCTGATCGCACTGAGCATCATGTACAGGGCGCTCTCCCGCGACAGCGGCGAGGGCGTCGGAACCGGCGTCGGTGAAGCGGGCGGGGTGCGCGACACCGCCACACTGGTGCGGGGCGCGGCCGGCGGAAACGTCGGCTGATCCTGCGGCCGCGGCCACCAGATCACCAGGGCGGCGCCCACCATGGCCGCCGTGACCACAGCGGCCACGAGCAGGTGGGAACGCTTGACGGACAACGCTTCCCGAAGCACCTGGGCAACCTGCTCGGCGCGCGGACGCGCGGCGGCCTCCCGCGCCAGCATCTGCGTCACCAGCGAACGCACCTGCGCCGGCAGCCCACTGACCCGCAGCAGCGGGGCCGGGCCGTGGTCGACCGCCACGTCGTCCCAGCCCCGAACCCGGAACGGGACGCGCGCGGTCAGCATTTCGAAAAGCACCACACCGAGGGCGTAGATGTCGGTCGCGGTCTGCGCCGGCGTTCCGTCGAGCCGTTCCGGCGCCACATAGGCGGGCGTGCCGAAGCTCGCGCCGGTGCTGTCGTCGTCCGGCTCGCCGATCTTCGCCGCTATCCCGAAGTCGAGCACGGTGACCCGATCACCATGCACGACAATGTTGTCCGGGGTGATGTCGCGGTGGATGACGCCGCGATGGTGCGCGTGGTCGAGCACCAGGGCGACCCGCATGCCGATGCGCAGGGCCTCCTGCCACGGCAGCGGCCCGGCCGCGATCAGGTCGGCCACCGGTGTTCCCTCGACCAGCTGCATGACCAGCACCCCGAAGTCGCCCACCTGGACGAAATCGTGCACGCTGGCCACGTCCGGGTGGTTGAGGCGGGCCGCGGCCCAGGCTTCGCGGCGCACCAGGTCGCGCATTCTCGCGTCACCGGACAGCGAAAGGTCGAGCACCTTTACCGCGACCAGCCGCTCCAGCGTCTCGTCGTGGGCGCGCCAGATCACCGCCATGCCACCCATGCCGACGCGATCGATCAGGCGGTAGCGCCCGGCAAGAAGGTCGCCGGGCGACAATCCATCATCGGCCATGCCTTGCCTCCTGGACTCGCAACCGTAACAAGGCAACCTGAACAGGGTAAGACCCCTATCGCGGTGACTGTCCATTGCGGACGGTGCGAGCGCGCTCTCGAGTTGTTGCGAAGATTAATTGATGATGCAATGGACGCCGGAGCCGAGGTGCGTGACGCATTCCCATGCGTCTTCCTTCCGTCTGGAAAGGAAACCTCGTGCAACCTCATGTCAGGGTGGCCGCTGCGGCCGGTGCCGCCTTGCTGGTGGCGGCGGCGCTCAGGTCGATGGGCCCCGGCCCGGCCCAAGGCCACGTTGCCCAGTCCCTACCGGGCAGCCGTCCCTACCTGTGCTATGTGGATGCTCACCAACCCGACGGCCAGATCCAGCCCACCAACTCCGCCTGCCGCTCCGCGCTGGAGGCCGGCGGGGCCGAGGCGTTCTACGACTGGTTCGGGGTGCTGCGCGCCGATGGGCAGGGCCGCACCCGCGGCTTCATCCCCGATGGCGCCCTGTGCAGCGCCGGCCTGAGCAAGTTCGCCGGATTCGACGCGCCCCACAGCGACTGGCCGGTGACGCACCTTAGCCAGGGTGCGAACCTTCAGCACGGCAACCGAGTCGCCTATGCCGGGTGGTTCTCGCTTTTCGTGACACGTGACGGGTACCAGTCAAACAGGCCCTTGACCTGGAACGACATTGAGCCGGAGCCGTTCTACTCAGCCGCCACCCCACCCGGCGCCGTCCTGCCGCACAAGACAGGACGCCACATCATCTATTCGGTTTGGACACGAGAAAACAGCCACGAAACCTTCTATGGCTGCTCGGATGTGATTTTCGATGGCGGCGGTGGCGAGGTCAGCGGGATTCGCTCAGTCGCGTCTCAGCCAGTGCCTGGGCCAGGCGGCGAAGGGTGAACTCCTCCTGGGAGTCGACCGCGCCGAGCTTTTCGAGTACCTCGTCGGGCGCGCCCGCCTTGATCGCCGCGGAGATGAGGGTGTCACGCTGAGCCGGAAAAATTTCAGGATGCAGGTACTTCAAGAAGTGCGGGCTGAATCTCATAAGCCCGGTTATACCCGCAACGTCCGTTCCGGAAACGTAAGCCCGGCCAGTGGCGGCCGGGCTTACGCATGGTTTTACCTGCTGTTTACGAAGCGGAGCAGGTCAACGTGGGCGCGTTATTGGTTCCGCTCCACGTGCCGAGGAACCCGAAGGTCTTGGTTCCGTTCGGCGCGATGGTCCCGTTGTAGTTCGCATTGCGGAAGGTAGCCGTCGCACCGGTCTGGGTGAAGCTGCTCTCCCAGGACTGGTCGACCCTCTGCCCGTTGGCGAACGTCGCGGTCACCGTCCAGCTGCCGATGCTGGCGGTGGTACTGGTATTGCGAACCGTTACTCCACCTTGGAACCCGGGGTTCCATTGGTTGGCCAGCGCATAGGTGGCCGAGCAGGCCCCGTTGCCCGGGGGCGGAGTCGTCGGTCCACTGGTCGGCCCACTGGTCGGCCCGCTTGTCGGTCCGCTGGTCGGTCCACCGGTCGGCGGCGGCAGGGTCTGGTTCGGGCCTACGCCGGTCACCTGGCCGTTGCCTCCGTCGAAGACGACGTCAGCGCAGCTGAAGAAGTTCTCCTGGCTGTCCGAACGTACCCACCGGGTGTAGATGATGGCGCGGCCGCTGCGGCCTGTGGGCAGTTGGGTGTTCCAGAAGTAGTAGTTCAGCGCGCCCGGTCCGCCGTTGTCCGGCGGGTCGGTGACGCTCCAGAACTCGGTCAGGTCGCTCCACGCCAGCGGGGTGGCCGGGTCCCATCCTTGGCGCGTGATGGAAATGTGGAACGTGCCCGGGTGGCGAGCCCAGTTGCTGTGCCGGAACTGGATGTTGGACCCGGAGGTGAGGTGGGTCAACGGCCAGTCGGTCCGGGTCGCGTTGTAACCGGAGAAGTTGTAAGGCCCGCCTGATCCGCCGCTGCAAAGCTGCCCATCCGGGATGTAGCCGGTGGTGCGGCCGTTGGCGTCGGACCGGAGCACGGCGAACCAGTTGTACAACGGCGTGGTGCCGTTGGCCGCAATTGCCGAGGCACAAGCGGGGTTGTAAGCGATGATTTCTCCGTTTGGCCGCAAGCCGTCCTGATAGCACAGCCAGGTGCGGCTGCCCGGAATCATGGTGACTCCGTGGGCCTGCACCGGGGCAGCTTGGATGACGGCAAAGCCGAGCCCCGCCGTGACCACGACTGCGGCCATGCTTGCCAATAGTTGGCGTCTGATTTTCACCCTGTGTCCCTTCGAGTTTTGGGTGGGCGACACCTTTCCGCCAAGGCGTGCCCGTTCAGGGGGTTGCTGACGCCGCGTGCCATGCACCGTCTGGAAATGGGCGAAGCGACGGCGGCTCCCGGCCGTCTAGTGCCCAGACATCGATATTGCACCATGAGAACGCTCCCATGGCAACGCTGCGAAAACCGGTTCAGACGATTTCGTGCTCGTACTGCTTGCGCAAGGCGGCCGGTCTTCCCTTGTCTTTGAAGGTTCCGAACGCCCGCTTTTCAAGGTTGTCGGGGATAAGCGCACGCACCCGCTCCGGATAGCCCTCTCCGGAAAGCGGTATCTCGACTGACGGTGGATCGCTCAGAGTTATCCGCACCGGCCCCGAGCTGCGGGTCGCGTAATCCCACGGCATCCCGCGCACAGCCACCGCACAGAGGTAGAGGGCATAGATGACCCGAACGTCCTCCACGCGCTTGGCGCCAGCCGGCTCCGTGCCGAACGACTCCGCCGCGCAGATGACCTTGCCCGGCTCGCCGCTCAGGTCATGCAAATGTTGCTCGGTCGGAGTTGTTTGTTCCAGAACCGTCCTAGCCTTATCCGATAATTGATTGGCAAAAGCGTCTTGCCGAAGGTAAACCAAGCCGGCGGCAATGACGGCAAGGGCCAACACCTCGGGAAGCAGCCACCAACTGTGGCGTCTGAGAAAGCCCACGCGCCAATGCTCGCATCGATGGACGCCACAACACAATCTCTACTAGACCGGTTAAGAGCGCTGCTGGCGCTCCAGCGTGACGGCAGTGGGTTTGAAAGGTCGGTGCGTGCGGTCGCCTCGCGGCGAGCGGCTCACTGGGGCTCCAGCCTGACGGTATTCCCCAATGGCATTTGTAGTTGAGGCCCGGGGACACTGTCCACGCACCGACCTGTGGTCAAGATTGCCACGCTGAGTGTCGGATTGCCCAACGTTCGCTTGATCTGTGGGCGGGATAACGCCAAGATGACCGGGTGTCAAGCGACCACCCCACCTCACCCGTTTCCGCAGGGGACGGCACTGTCGCAACTGGACAGAACAAGTTCGTCACCCCGGACAACGCCGCACGCATCCGCATCGGCCGAGATGCCGACAATGACCACGTCCTGGCCGACCTGCAGGTTTCCCGTCACCACAGCGAGATCCGGCGCGCCGGTGACACGTACCAGGTGGTCGACCTCGGCAGCCGCAACGGCACGTATCTCAACGGCCGTCAGGTGCACAAGCCGACCGTCATCCACGCCGGCGACGTCGTCTCCATCGGCCGCCACGAGCTGCTCTTTGACGGCCACCGGCTGCACGACCATGTAGACACCGGCCCCGCCTCGCTGATCGCCGACGACCTCACCGTGCGCATCAAGGACAAGGTGCTGCTCGACGACGTCAGCTTCGCCCTGGCCGAGGGCAGTTTGCTGGCGCTGATCGGGCCCAGCGGCTGCGGGAAGTCCACGCTGGTCAAGGCGCTGACCGGGTTGCGTCCGGCGACCCAGGGACGGATCTGGTACGGCGGACGGGACCTCTACGCCGACTATGCGCAGCTGCGTTACCGGCTGGGCATGGTGCCCCAGGACGATGTCCTGCACAAGCAGCTAAAGGTGCGCACGGCTTTGCGCTTCGCGGCGGCGTTGCGTTTCGCTGATGATGTTCCGCGCCGGGTGCGCTGGGCGAAGGTCAACGAGGTCATGGAGACCATGCGGCTGACCGAGCGCGCCAAGCAGCGCATCGACACCCTCTCCGGTGGCCAGCGCAAACGCGCCTCGGTCGCCATGGAGCTGCTGACCGAACCCTCGCTGTTCTGCCTCGACGAGCCCACCTCGGGTCTCGATCCGGCGCTGGACAAGGAGGTCATGCAGGAGCTGCGGGAGCTGGCGGACAAGGGCAAGACCGTGGTGGTGGTGACGCACAGTGTGCTTCATCTGGACTACTGCGACCGGGTTCTGGTCATGTGCCTGGGCGGCACCATGGGCTATTTCGGCCCGCCCGACCAGTTGCTCGCCTTCTTCGACGCCGAGGACTACGCGGACGTTTTCACCAAGATCACTGAGGAGCCGGAGCGCTGGACGCGCGCCTTCCGCAACTCGCCGCTTTACGCCCGTTATGTCAGCGCGGTGAACCCGACCGACCGCAGTGCGCCCCGACCGGCGCTCGCTGCGAAGGCGGCAGCCGAGGCGGCGGAGGCCGCAGCGGCCGCGGCCGTGTCGGTCACCAACCACGCGACCGTTGACGTCTCGGAGGCCATGACTCCGGCGACCCCGGCCGCCAACGGCGACTACCCGGCGCCCACGTCGGAGAAGGCGCCGGCGATCACGGTACCGGCGCAGCGCAGCGGCCAGCTCGACGACGAGCCGACGCTGCAGGTGTTGCCGACCGCTCCACCGCCCCTGCCCGAGCAGATCGGCATCGAGCCGACCCTGGCCCGGACCAGGCCCAACGCACCGGCTGCCAAGCCCGGCCAGGCCAACATGGACAAGCAGGGATGGCGGCTGTTCGCCCGCAACCCCAGCGCTCCCCTGCGGCAGTACGCGACGCTGTGCAATCGGATGGTCCGCGTGATCCTCTCCGACCGCGGGTTCGCGCTGTTCCTGCTGGCAATGCCGCTGGTGCTGGCGGTGCTGGCCTACACCGCCCCGGGCGAGCACGGTCTGGAGTTCGGCAACGTCTCCCAGGGCATCCAGGCCCAGCAGCTGCTCGTGGTGCTGGTGACCGGCGCGGCGTTCCTGGGCACGGCTGCGGCCATCCGCGAAATCGTCAACGAGGCGGCGATCTACCGGCGGGAAAGAGCGGTCGGCCTTTCGGCGGCGGCCTACCTGAGCTCGAAGCTGACCATCTTCTTCCTGATCAACACCGCGCAGGTGGCGCTCTTCGTCTGGCTGGCGCTTTTCGAGGGCCCGCCGACGAGATCGCTGGTGCTGCCCAGCCAGACCATGGAGATCATCGTGGCCATGGTGGCCATCTCTCTGGTCTCGACCGTGCTTGGCCTGCTGATCAGCTCGCTGGCCAAGACCACAGAGCAGACCACACCCATCATGGTGGTACTGGTCATGGCCCTGCTGGTGTTCTCCGGTGGCCTGTTCCTCCTCGAAGGCTCCCCGATCATGGAGACGATCGCCTGGTTCTTCCCCACCCGGTGGGGCTTTGGCGCGGGGGCGCAGACCGTCGATCTGTTCGGCATGATGCCGAAGACCTTCCAGGATCCGCTCTTCCAGCACACCCCCGAGCTGTGGTGGCGGTCGATGATCTTCCTTGGCATCCAGCTGGCGGTCCTCATTGGACTGACCCGGCTCGCCCTGCGCCGCCACGAACCGGGCCGCTCCTAGGCCGTGTTTTCGTAACGCCACGGATCTCCGGATCGGCAGTCATCTGCTGCCGATCCGGAGATTCTCGTTTCAGTCCTGGTAGTACTCCATCCCCAGGTGGGTGATCTGCTCCTCGCCCATCAGCCAGCGCAGGGTGTTCTTGAGCTTGGTCTGCTGGATGAACAGGTCGTGCTCGGGGTAGACGCTGGGTGCGTGCTGCGGGCTCTTGAAGTAGAGCGACAGCCACTCCTGCACGCCCTTGAGGCCCGCTCGCTGGGCCAGGTCCATGAAGAGCACCAGGTCGAGCACCAGCGGCGCGGCCAGGATCGAGTCCCGGCACAGGAAGTTGACCTTGATCTGCATCGCATATCCGAGCCAGCCGAAGATGTCGATGTTGTCCCAGCTCTCCTTGTTGTCTCCGCGCGGCGGGTAGTAGTTGATACGCACCTTGTGGTGGACGTCGCCGTAGAGCTGGGGATAGAGCTTCGGCTGCAGGATGTGCTCGATCACGCCGAGCTTGCTCTCCTCCTTGGTGCGGAAGCTGTCTGGGTCGTCGAGAACCTCACCGTCGCGGTTGCCGAGGATATTGGTCGAATACCAGCCCTCCAGGCCCAGCATGCGAGCCTTCAGCATCGGGGCGAGCACGGTCTTGAGAAGGGTCTGCCCCGATTTGAAGTCCTTGCCGCCGATGGGCACGCCGGTCTTGTGGGCGAGCTCGACCATCGCCGGGACATCGGTGGTGAGATTGGGCGCTCCGTTGATGAATGGCGCACCCTCTTGGAGAGCCGCGTAGGCGTAGAGCATCGAGGGCGCGATGGTCTCGTCGTTCGCGTCCATCGCGGCTTCAAAGGCGGCCAGGTTCCAGTGGGCCGGGCCGGGTTCGAGAAAGATCTCGGTGGAGCCACACCAGATCACCACTATCCGGTCGCACGAATGCGCCGCCTTGAAATCGCGGATGTCCTGGCGGAGGGCCTCGGCAAGGTCTCGCTTGCCCGCATTGGGCTTGACGTTGGCCCCGTCGAGCCGCCGAACGTAGCTCTGGTCGAAGACGGCCGGCATCGGCTCGATCTCCTTGAGCTGCTCCGCGATCGGCTCGATGTGGACGTACCGGTCAAGAACGCCGCTTTTGATCGCTGCTTCGTAGGCCGTGTCCGAAATCGGGTCCCAGGCGCCGAAGACCAGCTGGTCGATCGTTGCCAGCGGCACGAAGTCGCGAATGAGCGGCGCTCGGTCCTCGGTCCTTTTGCCGAGGCGAACGGTGCCCATCTGAGTGAGCGAACCGATCGGCTCGGCGAGGCCGCGCTTGATCAGCTCGACGCCGGCGATGACGGTCGACGCCACGGCGCCGAGCCCCACCATCAGAACGCCCAACCTGCCCTCGGCAGGCTCAATATGGTGCTTGGCTGTCTGCACGAAAAATCTCCAGCTTCCATGACGAGCGTGAATGTTTGCCAACCTGCTATCTCGGCTTGCGGCCCGGCATTTGCGGTGACAGACCGCGCCCTGGGCGGATTTCGCCGCCGAGCGCCGCGAGCCGCTGCAGGGTGTAGGAGGCGGCGTCGAAAGCCGTGCAGCCGTGGTAGATCCGGCCGTGGTCGTCGAAGAGCCGGCCGATGAACTCGTGCTCCCCCACCTCTTCCGCGGTCCACCGATCCCAGAGCACGCGCTGCACGGCCTGTGTGACATCGGTGGCCGGGTCCTTGAAGACGATTTCGCAGCCCTGGTCGCGCAGGGCACCGATCAGGTGCTCCGCCGCTTTGGTCTGCATGCCGTCTGCCAGGAGCCCGTCCTCGTACTCGATGCCGGGGAAATCGATTGGCGCCCAGGAGAAGTCATCGGGGCGCATGAACCTGAAGACGAAGGTGCGGCGCAGCGTTTCCTGAACGTGCTCGGCCAGCATGGCGCGCCTGCCTTGCCCGGGTCGCCGGCTCTCCCAGACCCGCAGCTCCTCGGCCCGGTCTGGATCCCAGCCCGCCATGCCGCCGACGATGACATCCGGCTCGGGGAACTCCGGATAACGCAACCGCCACATGCTGACGGTCTTCGGCTCGACGTTGAACATCACTGCGATGTCGGCCACGCTGAGCATTTCTTTCACCATGTGTCCCGCCCCAGGCTCGCATGTTTGTAGAGCGCCATCTACAAACTATCGCGCTGGCGCAGTTTGTCAACCGTGGTCTACAAACTGGGGCCGCGGGTTAAGTCAGCGTGGCTCGGGCGAGGGCGCCGATTTCGGGCCCCGCTTGGGCAACGCTGTTTCCTTGCGGATCCCAGATGCCTGACCGGGCCGCGGTCGCGGTGTAGCCGTCGCCGGTCGGGCCGGCGTGGCTCGCGATCGCCACCCACATGCCGTGTTGGGCCGCGAGACGGGCCGCACGCTCGCTTTGCTCCTGGGCTTCATAGTCGAACTTCACTGTGCCCGCAAGGTAACCGTCGATGCGCAAGGCGGCGGTGTCGCTCTGGTGCTGCGGCACGGCCACGTCCTTGCAGATGGCCAAGCCGAACCGCCAGCCGTCGACCTCGATCACGGCCGGCTTGTCACCCGGCGAGAAGCGCGCCGATTCTGAGCTGCCAAGCCACATTTTGCGATAGGCGACAGTCACGCCGCTGCCGTCGACGGCCAGCATGGCGATGTGGTCGCCGGCCAGCGGCGCCCCCACCAGCGCCAGCGAACCTGTTGCCGCGCAAGCTGTCACGAGGGGCTCCAGGCGCGGGTCGGCCGCTTCGATCGCGGGGGCGGCCAGCTCATAGCCGGTCAGCGAGAGCTCGGGAAAGACGACCACCCGGGCCCGCGCGGAACGCACGGCCTCGGCATGGGCGAGCGCGTTGGCCGCGACATCGCGCGCTACACAGGGCGGCTGCGCCACCGCGAGCACAAGGGGATCACGCATGGGGCCAAGGCTATCTGTGCCCGGCGACGGTCAGCTCCTCGGTTACGAACTGCTCGGCCACCCGGCGCAGCGCGGCGGAGAACTCCTCGTCATCGATCTCGCCCCAGTCGGAGAGCTCGGAGGAAAGCCAATCGCGCCAGGCTGCCGAAATCCGGTCGTACTCGGCCAGGCCTCGGGTGGTGAGCTTGAGGTCCACGGCGTCGTAGCGCAGGTATCCGATCTCGATGCAGCGATCGAAGGCCGGCCGGAACACATCGGCCGGGATGCCGTAGTAGCCGGCAATGTCGTCGAGACGGGCCCTTCCCCGGTACTCGGAGAAAAGAGCAACCCTGGAAAGACACCAGGCGTGGGCCGGGTTGGCGTGCACCCCGGCCGCCTCAAGGACGGCTGGCGCGGCCGCCAAGCCCTTGCGGCGCCAGGCCCGTGAGATCGCCGCCTCCAGCAGGTCCTCGCGGTTGTCGCCCTCAGGCACCGAAAAACCTTCGCCCATGTCGGTGGCCGCGGCACGAGCCGTGTCGCGCAGCGGAACCTGCTTGAGGAAGAAGGCGATGAGCATCGCCAGCAAGCCCACCGGGACCGCGGCGAGGAAGACGTTCTGCAGCGCGGTGGCGTAGCCGTCGACCACGATCTGCTGAAGCGGGAACGGCAGCGAGTGCACGCCCTTGGGGCTTTGCAACACGGTGGCGTCGACCCCGGCGGGCAGCGCGGGCGCCTGCTCGAATTGGGTTTTCAGGCTGGTGGAGTAGACCGTGCCGAACAACGCGACGCCGAAGGCGCTGCCCAGCGTGCGCAGGAAGGTGACACCGGAGGTGGCCACGCCCAGATCGTGGTAGGCCACCGTGTTCTGCACGACGATGGTGAGCACCTGCATGCACAGGCCGAGCCCGAGCCCGAGCACGAAAAGGTAGATCGAGGAAACCAGCAGGCTGGTCTGGGAGTCCATGCGGGACAACAGGAACATCCCCAGCGCGATGACCGCCCCACCCACGATCGGGAACAGCTTGTACCGGCCGGTGCGGCCCACGATCGTGCCGCTGGCGATCGAGGTGATGAGCAGACCGAAAACCATCGGCATCATCCGCAGGCCCGACTCGGTGGCCGAAACCCCTTCCACGTATTGCATGAAGGTGGGCAGGAAGGTCAGCGCGCCGAACATGGCGAACCCGACGATGAACGAGAGGATCCCGCACAGGGTGAAGACCTGATTGCGGAACAGGCGCATGGGCAGCATGGGTTCGCGGGCACGGTTTTCCACCCATACGAAGAGCCCGAGCAGCAGCAGCCCGCCCGCGGCCAGCCCGATGATCACCGGGGAGCTCCACGCGTACTCTGTCCCGCCCCAGCTGGTCATGAGGATGAGACAGGTCGAGGCGGCGGCGATGACCGCGATCCCGAGGTAGTCAATGATCGGCCGGGCGGTGGGCTTGAGCAGCGGCATCGAGTACTGGCAGAAGATGATCAGGGCAATCCCGATGGGAATGTTGACGTAGAAGGCCCAGCGCCACGTCAGATGGTCGGTGAACAAGCCTCCCAGCAGCGGCCCGACGACGGTCACCACGCCGAAGACCGCCCCGAGCGCGCCCTGGTACTTGCCGCGTTCGCGCAACGGGATGTAGTCGGCGATGAGCGCCATCGAGGTGACCATCATGCCGCCCGCGCCCAGCCCCTGAACCCCACGCCAGGCCACGAGCCACTGCATCGATTGGGCCAGCCCGCAGAAGATCGAGGCGATCAGAAAGAGCGCGACACAGACCTGAAAGACGATCTTCCGCCCGAACAGATCGCCGATCTTGCCAGCCAGCGCGGTGGCGATGGTCTCGGCCAGCAGATAGGCGGTAACCACCCAGGAGATGTGGGAGGCGCCGCCGAGGTCGCCCACGATGGTGGGAAGCGCGGTGCCGACGATCGTCTGGTCCAGTGCGGCCAGCAACATGCCGCACGCCACGGTCAGAAAGACCGCATTACGCCGAGCATGCGTGAGCTCCACAGAGTCACTCTGCCTGCTGGGGAGGAGCCGCCGCAGAAGATTGCGGCAACTCCTCCGCTTTGCGGGGGTTTACCAGTTGAAGCCCGCCGCGTAGCTGGCGGCGGCCAGGACGGCTTGGCCGGAGGTGTTGGGGTGGAAGTAGTCCCACGTCGACACCTGCGACAGCACGAACTGGTAGTTGAAGACCGCGTTGTCATCGAAGTCGCAGTTGGGACCGTAGGCCGCGCAGGCCTGGGCCAGCTGCGTGTTGTAGTCGATGACCCGCTGCCGCACCCGGTTACGCCTGTCCTCGTCGGCGGCGCTGGTCGAGGTCGGGTTGGCCAGCATGGACTGGCAGATCCCGCCCAGGCTCCAGAAGAAGCGGGCTGAGCCGTTTCCCTTGCCGACGAACCACAGCCGCTTGATGTCCGGGATGGAGATCACGGCGACCTTGGCGTTGGGCAGACCGGCCTTGAGCGTGTTGAGCGCCGTGTCGATGTTCGACCGGAACGTCGCCACCGGCGTCATCGAAGCCTCGCTGCTGGTGCAGGCGTCGTTGGCCCCGATCAGCATGGTGACGTAATCGACGTTGCGGCCGACCACGGCGGTGGCCTGACCCGGCATGTCGTCCGACGCCGCGCCGGACGCGCCCTGGTTGTAGTTGCGCCCGCTGATGGCGGGGTTCTTGGCCAGGATCCGGCGGTAGTGGCTGTTGACTCCGGTGTCGGTGCCGGTGCTGAACGACCGGGCCGGGAAGTCGACGTAGAAACCGCTGGTGTTGAAGCCACGGGTGATCGAGTCGCCCATGCTGGCCATGGAGCTGGGTGGGGGGCCGGGATCGGCCACCGCTGGGATCCCCAGCAGCAGCGAGGTGACCAGGCCCGTTACGGATGCAAGCGCGAGGGACGTACGCGCGAACCGCATTGGGGTCCTCCGGATGGAAGAAGGGGGTAATCCTGTTACCGGAGAGTAACGGCGGTGCGACGTAGGTCACAAGTCCATCTTGGACAGCCACTCCTGTGCGGAGAGGGAGCCCGCCGGCAGACGCGAATGCGCAAAATGATTCGCCATCCGCTGCGCATGCGCGTTGTAGGGCACGGGGACGCCGTGCAGCCGTCCGAGCAGGACGATCTCCCCGTTAAGGTAGTCGGACTCGATCGCCCCGGTGCCCCGGGCCAGGCTCTGCCACGACGAGCCGCCCGAGCGGGGCTGGCCGATCGCGTCATGGCCGGTGATCAGATCGGCGCGCAGGCCCCGATTCTCCTCCTCGCTGGCGAAGTCGATACCGGCCGCGTGCAGCACCCGCTCCCCTTCCGCGCGAACCGGTTCATAGATCTCCGGAACCGAGCCGCACACCGCTTGGACCGCGTTGCCGAGATTCATCAGCAGCTTCGTGTACTTCCAGCGCATGATGTCGGGCAGGGGTTCGGACACGAATCCGGCCGACGTCAGCGCCGCCGCGATCTGCGCGGCGCGACCGTCCACTCCGGACGGGAACCGGCCGATGTTCAGGATTCCCGGCACCGGCGACGAATGCTGCGCCACCACACCCGCAATCAGGTGCGTGGTCGGGAACATCACGCACACCCCGTACACGTCGGCGAAGTGGCGCAGCGCTATCCGCTCGTTGGCGACGCCGTTCTGCAGGCACACCACCGGAACGCCGGGCGGCAGCTCGCGCAGCGCCGCTTCGGTGTCCTGGGTCTTCATAGTCAAAAGAACGACATCGTCCTGCTGCCACTCAATCTCCGAGGGCCCGCCGACGGCCTGCAGGGCAAGCCTTTCCTGCTTTTCGGGGGTACTGAGCAAGAGCCCCTCAGCCTGAATGACTCGCAGGTGTTCGCCGCGGGCGATAAGGATGACCGGATGCCCGGCCTTCGCCAGCAGAGCGCCGAGGGTGCCACCGACCGCGCCCGCGCCGTACACGATGAATCTCATGCTTCGCGACACTAGTTGGGCTTCCCAGATCCCGCCGAGCCGGGCACGATGGGCTGCATGCCGGACAGTCTTGAACGTGCGCGCCAGCTAGTGGCGCGGCTCGACTTTCCTGCGGCCCAACAGCTGCTGCGCGACGCGCTGAGCCGGGCCAGCCAGGATCCGGCGCAGGCGGAGCCCGACGACGCCGACGTGGCCGTGCTCTACGCGGGTGTGCTGCTTCAGCTCACCGAGCCGCACACGGCCCGCTCGTGGGCCGGATACGCGCACAGCGCCATGCGAAGACTGCACGGCGAGCGCGACCGCCGCACCCTGCACGCCCTGGGCGTGCTGGCCGTGGCCGAGCACCGGGCCGGGGCCCTGGACCAGGCAACCCGCTACTACCAGCAGCTTGTCACCGCGCTGACCGCGGTCGACGGCCCCGACGGGGACCGCACGCTGGCCGCACGCGCCGATGCCACATTCGTCGATCATGCGCGCGGTCTGTGCTCGCAGGCGCGCCAGCAGCTGGCCGAGATCATCTCGGTGCACGCGGCGAAGAATGGCCCTTCCCACCCGGTCGGCATCAGGATGATCGTGCGGCTGGCCGGCATGTGGCGCGATTGCGGGGAATTCGACAAGGCGCACCAGCTGCTGACCCATGCGCGGGCGCAGACCGCCGCGCTGGCCCCGGAGGACGACACGCATCGCGTGGTCAGCCAGGCCAGCCGGGCCACGGCCGACCAGAACCATCGCTGTGGCGCGGAGTCGACCGGCCCGCACGGGCAGCCTGGCGTCTTCCCGATCCTGGTAGTGCCCGAGCCGCAGGACTTCCTGCCCGCGCCGCGCACAGGTGGCTTCACCGCTGAGGTGTCGGAGTGGCCCGAAGACGAGATCCTCGACCAGGCCCCGGCGTCGCGAGCGCCCACCTACCTTCCGCCGCCCGCACCCCCACCGCCGCCGATGGTGGTGCCGCCCCGGCAGGTGCCCGCGCCGATCACCCGGCAGGTGGTTCGCCAGCCTGTCAAGCAGGCCAAACCGGGCCGGTCGGGTGCGCTGGTGACCATCATGATCGGCGCAGCGGCGGCCGCCGCGGTTGCCCTGGTCGCCGTGGCCATCGTGCTGACCGGCGACGACGAGCCGCAGGCGGCGGCCGACCCGACACCCACTTCGGCGCCGGGCCCGACCGCCACGGCGACAGCAGCGCCCATCGCGGTGCCCTCTGGGCCGGTGAGCAATCTGAGGCTGGTCGATCAGGGCGACCGCCTGCTGATTACCTGGCTCTACCCGCCCACGGCCGACGGGCCGCTCATCGTCTCGGCGGCCAAAGCCGGTGAGCCGATGCGTGCCCTGCAATCACTGCCGGCCGGAACGGAAAGCCTTACCCTGCCCGGGCTTGACCCGCAACGCGACTACTGTGTCGCCGTGACGGTCGCCTATCGCAGCGACCACATGGTGATGTCCACTCCGGTCTGTACAGACCGGAAGAAGCCATCGCCTTAGGTATCAGCCGGCGCGACGGTTGGCCCAGAGCCGGGGACCGTGACCCTGGGCGTTTTTCGGCGTGAACTTCGCCTTGCCTCCGGCTTGCGCCGCCTGGCCGCCCTTCTTGCCCTTGGCCCGGCGCTCAGCGCGGTTCATCGGCTGCGCCTCTTCTTCCGCGGCGGATTCGTCCGAAGTGGACTGAGCCGAAGTGTCTTCACTCATGATTTCTCCCAAAAGATGGCTACGGATGGGCGAGCGCAGATCACTTCCAGATCACATGAGAATGAGCCTAGCAGGGCGCTCAGGCAGCCAGTAACCGAGTTACTTCCTCGTCGGGGGTCTCGGCGAAGTCGCCGTACCACTGGCCCACGGCACGGAACCCCAGCGGGGTGAGCACGGCCACCACCTCGTCGGCCTGGCCGCGCAGCTTGCGCACCACATCGGGCGGCGCCACCGGCGTGGCCACCACCACCCGGGCCGCGCCCGCGTGCCGGGCCACCGCGCAGGCCGCCGCGGCGGTCGCGCCGGTCGCCACGCCATCATCGACGATCACCACTGTGCGCCCGGCCAGTGGCACCCTTTCCCGGCCACCTCGCCAGAGCGCGACCCGCCGCTGCAGCTCGGCCCGTTCCCGGGCCACCACCTGATCCAGATCGGCCTGGCTGACCTGGCCCGCGATTTCCTCGTTGAGCACGATCGCGCCGTCCTCGCCGATGGCGCCCATGGCCAGCTCCGGCTGCCAGGGCAGGCCCAGCTTGCGAACGACGATCACATCCAGCGGCGCGGAAAGCTCCCGGGCCACCTGGGCCGCGACCGGCACCCCGCCCCGCGGCAACCCCAGCACCACCGGCTCCTCACCCGGATTGCGCAGATGGGCCAGCCGCTGGGCCAGCTCCCGCCCGGCGGCCTCACGATCGGCAAAGCCGGAGGCCACGGTTTCAGACTAGGCGCGCTTGACGAAAATGAGGTCGATAACGCTGCGGCCGGCGGCCAGCGCCCGCTGTTCGAACTTGGTGACCGGTCTGGCCCGGGGCCGATCGACGATCCCGCCCTGCAAGGCCGGGTCCGCTCCCAGAACTTCGAGCATCTGCTCGGCGTAGTGGGCCCAGTCGGTGGCGCAGTGCAGGGTTCCCCCCGGCTTCAAGCGGCTCGCGAGCAGCGTCACGTTCACCCGCTGGATCAGGCGGCGCTTGTGGTGGCGCAGTTTCGGCCACGGATCGGGGAAGAAGACATGGATGGCGTCGACGCTTTCCGGGGCGAGCATGTGGCGCACCAGCTCCAGAGCGTCGCCGGAGGCGACGCGGACGTTGCTCAGGCCCGCCTCCTCCACCACCGCGAGCAGGTTGCCCAACCCGGGCGGGAAGACCTCCACCGCGAGGAAGTCACGCTCGGGACTGGCCTGCGCCATGGCCACGGTGGCGTCACCCATGCCCGAGCCGATCTCGAGCACCACCGGCGCGGCCCGGCCGAACAGGGCCGGCAGATCCAGGGGCGGGCCCGGGATCGTCACCCCATAGCGCGGAAGCAATCGGGCCAGCGCATCCTCGTGCCGACCGCTGACCCGCCCGCGACGCGGATAAAAAGTGGTGATCTTCGTGTGGTGCTCGGTCACATGGCCGACCCTACCGACTGACCTGGGGCTGCTAGCATTGCCGTCATGACACACCGCCAGGCCGTAGTAGTACGCGTACCCAACAAGGGCCGCGCGTAGCCTATTGCCTGTTCGTCGCGCGCCCGAAGCGCGCGGCGACCACCAATCCTCGTGTGACTCGGGCGCCCCTATCCACACCAGGGGTATGACATGAAACCCGATCTCGACAGCCTCTCCCGCAAGTGGACAACCCATTGGGAGCAGGAGCAGACCTACCGCTTCGACCGCGACGCCCCCGCCGACCGGGTGTACGCGATCGACACTCCCCCGCCGACGGCAAGCGGCGAGCTGCACATGGGAAGCGTGTTCGGCTACGTGCAGGCCGATGTGATCGCGCGGTTCCAGCGCATGCAGGGCAAGACGGTGTTCTATCCGATGGGATGGGACGACAACGGGCTGCCCACCGAACGCCGCGTGCAGCGCTATTACGGGGTGCGCTGCGATCCGTCGCTGCCCTACGAGGCGGACCTCTCCCCGCCGATGCAGGGCGAGAAACCGGTGTCCCGCCGCAACTTCACCGAGCTCTGTCACCAGCTCACCGAACTGGACGAGAAGTCCTTCGAGGAGGTGTTCCGCACGGTCGGGCTCTCCGTGGACTGGTCACTGCTCTACACCACGATCGGCGATCGAGCCAGAGCCGTGTCGCAGCAAGCGTTTCTGGACGCGTATAGCCGCGGCGACGCCTACCGCGCGCACGCGCCGACCCTGTGGGACACCACCTTCGGCACCGCGGTGGCGCAGGCCGAGACCGAGGATCGCCTGCGCCCCAGCGCCTATCACACCCTCTACTTTGGACCGATAGCGGTCAAGACCACCCGTCCCGAGCTGTTGCCGGCCTGCGTGGCGCTGGTGGCCCACCCCGACGACGCGCGCTATCAGCCGCTGTTCGGCACCAGCGTGGCCACCCCCGTGTTCGGCCAGCCGGTGCCCGTGCTTTCCCACCGCCTCGCCGATCCCGCCAAGGGCACCGGCATCGCGATGATCTGCACCTTCGGCGATACCACCGACGTGATCTGGCAGCGGGAGCTGGACCTGCCCGTCAAACCCGTGCTGGGTTTCGACGGCCGGTTCCTGCCCGAGGTGGACCACCTCGGCGGGCTGACCGTGGCCCAGGGCCGAACGCGGGTGCTCGAGCTGCTCCCCGATACCGCACCCGAGCCCATCGAGCATCCGGTGAAGTTCTACGAGCGCGGTGACCGGCCGCTGGAAATCATCGCCAGCGGGCAGTGGTACGTGCGCAACGGCGGCCGCGATGCCCAGCTGCGCGAGACCCTGCTGGAGCACGGGCGCGAGCTCAGCTGGCATCCGCCACACATGCAGGTGCGCTACGAGCACTGGGTGAACGGCTTGACCGGCGACTGGCTGGTGAGCCGGCAACGCTACTTCGGCGTGCCGATTCCTTTGTGGTACCCGCTTTCCGGCGACGGCGAGCCCGACTACGCGCATCCGATCCTGCCGTCGTCGCTGCCGATGGATCCGTCCACCGACTCCCCGCCCGGGTTTGACGAGGCGCAGCGCGGCAAGCCCGGCGGCTTCATCGGCGAGCCCGACGTGCTCGACACCTGGGCCACCTCAACGCTCACACCCACCATCGCCGGTTTCACCGGTCAGATGGACCTGCGGCCACAAGGCCCGGAGATCATTCGCACCTGGCTGTTCGGGACGGTGGTGCGCTACCCCGAGCTGCCCTGGAAACACGCGATGATCAACGGCTGGATCCTCGACCCGAACCGCAAGAAGATGTCCAAATCGGTGGGCAACGTGGTGACCCCGATCGCGTTGCTGCACGAGCACTCTCCCGACGCGGTGCGCTATTGGGCCGCGGCGGCCAGTCCCGGTACGGACACGGCTTTCGACACCGGCCAGATGCGGGTCGGCCGTCGCCTCGCCACGAAGATCCTCAACGCGGCCCAGTTCGTGCTCGGCTTCGACGCTTCCCCGGCCGAACCCGACCATCCGCTGGACCTGGCGATGCTCACCGCGCTCGGGCAGACCGTGGACGAGGCGACAAAAGCGTTGCACAACTACGACTATGCGCGGGCGCTAGCGGTGACCGAGCGCTTCTTCTGGCGTTTCTGCGACGACTACCTGGAGCTGGTGAAGGCTCGGGCCTACGAGGGCTCGCCTTCGGCTCGCGCGGCCCTGCGTCACGCGCTGGACGTGCTGCTGCGCCTCTTCGCGCCCATGCTGCCCTTCGTCACCGAGGAGGCGTGGTCGTGGTTCCGCCCCGGCAGCATCCATCGCGCGCCCTGGCCCGCACCCGTTGGCGCGCAAGGAAACCCGGCGCTGCTGGCACTCGCCGCCGACGCCATCGGCGCGGTGCGGCGGGCAAAGTCGGCGGCGCACACCTCGATGCGCACGCCGCTGGCCACACTGACCGTCCACAGCGACGACGCCACGTGGACGCTGCTTCAGGATGCCCTACCCGACCTGCGCAACGCGGGCGTCATCACCACCATCACCCATGCACAGTCCAGCTCGTCGCCCCAATTCGAGACAAGCCCGCTCAGCTAGCCGACTTGAGTCGAGGGCCGGCGCATCTGCTCGACGATGGCAAGCAAGGTATAGAGGTTGGGGACCGCTCTGGCTGGCGTTTTCGGCGACGCCAGCCAGCTTCCACCCGCGCTGAAGCGCAACACGCCGTCCACAATCTCCACTCTGTCTATCCACGACCATGCGATCTCGTCGCCCCCGGAGCCGATGCCGGATTTGGTCAGGGTCAGCCGGCCCAGCACGATCGGGTTGCCGGAACGCAGATATGCCAGCGCTTTGGGCAGCTGAACCCGGGCGACCTCCTGCAGCAACACGGGCCCGAAGTTCTCCATGTCCGTGGCGACATCGGTCAGATTGAGCCTGCTCCCATCCGCGAACAGCACCGAGTATTCGTGGCGGGTCCCGAGTGGGAGTCCTTTGGCCCGGATCTTTTCCACCGACTGATAGACGGTGCGGATCGCATCCCAGCGGTAAACCTGCGCGCCCCGCACAGTCATCTGGACGAAGCCGTGCTCGAACCGGTACATGTGCAGGCTGCGCGCTTTGGCCGACACCAGTGGGCTGCGCGCCAGCTGCCAGCCAAAAATCCCAAGCAGCACAACGGTTATGCCCCAGAAGACAGCGAGCAACGTTATCACGACCTGGGCGTCGTTACTGCTGCCGGCCGCCGTCACCATCAGGGACAGGAGCAGGCTTATACCGGCAAGCACGCCCCATCCGAACAGCAGCCGGGAGCGTCTCCCAGGCGCAAGTATCTGCCGCAGCTCGCCGAGGCGGCGCTCATAGGCCGCCTGGGTAACCTCGCCCGGAACTGCAGGAGTCCCCTCGTCGAAATCTGCCTCGTAGCGCGTCATGTCGTCGGAGGTCCCATGAACAGGCCAACGGAGGCGGCCGACTCCTGCTCCTCGCGGCGACGCCGACCAGCCTGGACCAGATACCAGCCCACGCCCCCGACCGACGCCACGCCAAGGCCGAGCGAAATCACTTTCCAGCGGACCTGGCTGTCCTTGACTTCCTGATAGGTCAAGGTGCGGCTCACGCCCTTCTTCGTCTCCTGGCAGGTATCGGTGGGCGCCATGGCCTCCGAACCGCACTTGACGGTGGAGGTGTCGAAAGCGAACAGTCCACCGCCGAGAAACATGAGCGCCAAGATGCCAGCGCCAATGGCATTTTTCTGCTCAATCAGCACGATGTCCCCGTTGGTGTCAAGTGTCCAAAACTCGGACACCCTATCGAAACCGCCCCAACCCAGCGCCATCCGCCAAATGGCTCAACCGCGCCTAGTGATCGGGATCGGACGCTACGTACTGGTCGACGGTGTCGGAGGTGTACGCAGAGTAGAGCTGGGCCGCGCCGACCGGGTCGGGCAGCACGACGCTTTGATCGCCGACGGTGCCGACGCCCTTGTTGGGGCTGGTCAAGTAGGTCAGCGACGAGCTGCGCAGAGCCTTCAAGGCGAGCGCGGTCTGGGTCAGGTCGAAGCTGCGGTCGACGGTGATGGCGGAGGTGGTCGACTGCAGGAAGGCGTTGAGACGGCCTGGATTGGTGAGGATTCCGGCGGCGGTGGCGCGGTCGATGACGGCGGAGATGAGTTCCTGCTGGTGTTTCTGGCGGGAGAAGTCGCCATCGGGGAACTGCTTGCGCTGGCGCACCCAGTCGAGCGCTTCGGCGCCGGTGAAGTGGTGGGTGCCGGCGGTGAAGGTGCGGTAAGGGGCGTGGATCGACTTGATGGTCTTTTCCACGGTCATGTCCACGCCGCCGAGGGAGTCGACGATGGTTTCGAAGCCGGCGAAGTCAATCATGACGAAATGGTCAATCGTGACACCGGTGTACTGCTGGACCGTATCAACCAGCAAAGGGGCACCACCGAGCGGATAAGCAGCGTTGATCTTCGCGGTGCCGTGGCCGGGAATGGGCACCCAGGTGTCCCGGGCGATCGAGCTCAGGTAGGCGTGGTCACGGTTCTCGGTCACGTGGGCGAGCATGAGGGTGTCGGTGCGCGCCTCGTCGTCGTTGGGCTCCCGTGAATCGGTGCCGACGATGAGCAGGTTCATCGGGCCGGAGGCGGCCGCGGCCGGCGCGGAGGGAAGCGCATCTATCCGGTCGAGATTGCCGTTGAGGGAACGGCTGTAGGCCCAGAGCCCGGCGACGCTCAGCCCGGCCACCAGAGCCAGCGCCAGAACACCGGCGACCACATATCTTCGCCATGATCGCTTCTTGAGGGCGTGAGCGCTTTGATAGATGGCCATCGGCCGACAGTAGGCAGCCCAGCTGGGGATTTGCTAAGAGTTTGCGAGCTAGGCCACAGTTGCGAGGTCATTCCCAGTTTCGCCGGGCAATGTTGCCGCCATGCATTTAGCGCGGGCGGGCAAGTTGTTGGTGGTGGCGATCCTCGCCGGAGTCTTGAGCGCCGCCTCCGTGCTGCCCGCGGCGGCCGTGGCCAACTGGACCCTCACCCACACCGCGATCGGCTACGACGACCTGCCGGCTGCGCTGAAGAGCCCGACCATCTCGCAGGCGAGCTACCTCTACGCCAATGACGGCACGACGCTGATCACGACGTTCTACGACGAAAACCGCCGGGATGTCCGGCTCGACCAGGTGGCGCCGGTGATGCGCGACGCCGTGGTGGCGGCCGAGGACAGCCGGTTCTTCGAGCACGGCGGAGTGGACCTGTTCGGTGTGGTACGGGCGCTGGTGGCCAACAGCTCCACCGATCGCACCCAGGGCGCGTCGACCTTGACCATGCAATACGTGCGCAACGTGCTCAAGAGCGACCCGACGCGCAGCGAACAGGAGCGGGCGGCGGCGACCGAGTTGAGCCCGGGCCGCAAAATCCAGGAAGCCCGCTATGCGATGGCGCTGGAGGAACGTCTGTCCAAAGACGAGATTCTGGAGCGCTACCTGAACATCGCCTACTTTGGTTCAGGCGCCTACGGTGTGGACGCGGCGAGCAGCCTGTTCTTCTCCAAGGAGCCCTCCGAGCTGACGCTCGCCGAAGCGGCGACCCTGGCCGGGATGCTGCAGAGCCCGGAAGCCAACGGCGGCACCGAACGGGCGCTGATCCGGCGCGAATACGCGCTCAACGCGATGGTCGGCACCGGCGCGATCACCGCCGAGCAGGCCGCCGCGGCCAACGCCGAAGAGCTGGTGTTCAAGCGGGGCGCCACTCCCAACAACTGTGTCGCGGCCACGGCGGGCTGGGGTTTCGCCTGCGACTACTTCGAACAGTGGTGGAACGCCCAGCCGGCGTTCGGCGCCACCGCCGAGGAACGCCAGCAGGCATTGCGCCGTGGCGGCTACCGCATCGTCACCTCCTTCGATCCGGCCGTGCAGGCCAACGCGATCGCTCAGGTCCACACCGTCTACGCCGATTCCAGCAAGTTTGCCGCGCCGATGGCGGTGGTGCAGCCGGGCACGGGCAAGGTGCGGGCCCTGGTCGTGAACCGGGTCTATGGCGACACGTTCGATCAGCTTGTCGCGGGCGGGAACGGGCTGGCCGGGTACCAGGCAGGATCGACCTTCAAAATCTTCGCCATGCTCGCCGCTTTGGAAGCGGGTCTGCCGCTGAATACCGGATTCAATGCACCGGCCCAGCTGGTGACCGGCTGGGCGCAGGACGCGCCGGGCAAGAACAACTGCGGCGGCAAGTGGTGTGTCACCAACTCCAATCCGGAGTGGATGGACGGCTACCGCACCATGTGGGACGGCTTCGGCCGCTCGGTCAACACCTACTTCGTGTGGCTGCACGAGCAGATCGGCGCCCAGCGGACTGTCGAGATGGCCAAGCGTCTGGGCATCAAAACCGATGATGTGGGTACCGGAGCCTTCGTGATCGGCAGTGCGCAGACCTTCCCGCTCGACCTGGCCAACGCCTATGCGACCCTGGCCGCCGATGGCCGCTATTGCCAGCCGCTGCCTGTCGAATCGGTCGCCGACAACGCCGGCCACGCCCTGGCGGTCGCCACGCCGGCGTGTGAGCAAGTGATCAGTGCCGACATCGCGCGGGCCGCAACCGACGCGGCGCGTTGCCCGGTCGGCCAGTCCGGCTTCTTCGGCCGGTGCAACGGCGGCACGGCCGCAGCGGTCGACGGCATTCTCGACGGCCGCCCGGTCGCGGGCAAGACGGGCAGCACCGACGACGGGCGCACCGAGACCTTCGTCTCGTTCACCCCGGAGCTGGCGGCCGCGATGATCGCCGCTAACCCGGCCAGCGCCCAGGACGGCGTCGGCAACGCGATCATCTCCAAGGTCTACCGCGCCGTGGCGCAGACGCTCGCCCTGTCGCTGAAGGGCAAGCCGGTCACCCAATTCGCCCGGCCCAGCAATCTCATTGCCTACGGCAACACCTCCACCATCCCGCCTTCGGACCAGTGGGGCCGGGGCGGGCGCTGGCCTACGCTGCGCTAACTTGACGGTATGGAGGTTCAGCTCGGCGGCAGGCGCGTCCACCTTCGGGTGGAGAGCAACAAGCCGCGCAAGCTGAAGTACAACCTCATCGCCGCCCGGGAACAGGGCCACCACACGCTGGTAACCTTCGGCGGCGCCTACTCCAACCATCTGCGCGCGACCGCGCTCGCCGGGCGTCTGCACGGCTTCCAGACCGTGGGCATCGTGCGCGGCGAGGAACGGCTGCCGCTCAACCCGGTGCTGCGCTTCGCCACCGAGCAGGGCATGACACTGACCTATGTGGACAGAGAAACCTATCGCGGCAAGCTGATTCCAGCCGGGCTTCCCCCGCATTACCTCATCCCCGAAGGCGGCAGCAACGAGCTGGCCGTGCGCGGCTGCGCCGAGCTGGGCGAAGAGCTCGGCTCCGCATTCGACGTGGTGTGTGTCCCGGCCGGCACCGGCGGCACCCTCGCCGGTCTGGCAGCAGGTCTGCGCCATGGCAGGGCGATCGGCTTCGCCGTGCTCAAGGACGCCGGCTGGCTCCGCGACGCCGTGGCCACTCTGCAACAGCGCACCTACGGCGAAGTTCGCGGCAACTGGAGCATCGAGACGAGATTCCACTTCGGCGGCTACGCCAAGACGCCTCCCGCGCTGCTCACCTTCGTCGACAAATTCGAAGCCCAGCACGGGCTGCGCCTCGACCCGATCTATACCGGCAAAATGATGTCCGGCCTGGAAACGCTCCTCCATCACGGCACGTTCCCCCAGCACGAGCGGATCTGTGCTGTGATCACAGGGTGACCCCACTGGCTTCCGGGCGCGACGCCGACGTGTTCGCCCTCGACGACGACCGCGTCCTGCGGCGCTACCGCGAGGGCGGCGACGTCGCGCATGAGGTGGCCATCATGCGTAAGCTGGAAACCTTGGGCTATCCCGTCCCGCACGTCTTCAAAGCGGCCGGACCCGACCTGGAGATGCAGCGCCTGCACGGCCCGACCATGCTGCAGGCCATGATGTCCGATGACCTCGGCATGCGGCAGGGCGCCCGAATCCTCGCGGATCTGCACACGCGCCTGCACCAAACGCCCTTCGTGCACCTGGATCTGCATCCCGAGAACGTCATTATGACCGCAACCGGCCCCGTCGTCATCGACTGGCGCAACGCCCAGAAGGGCGAGCCCGACCTCGACCTGGCGATGACCGCGGTGATCCTCGCCCAAGCCGCCGTGTCCTTCATACCCGCCGCCGAACAATTCCTGGCCGCATTCCTCGCCTGCACCCCCGGCGACCCACTCCGCCTGCTGCCCCAAGCCCTAGCCCGCCGAGCCGCCGACCCGGCCATGTCCGGCGAGGAAACCAGCCTCCTCACCGAGGCAGAATCCCTAATCCTGCTACTGGCCCCACGCTAAACCCACCTGGCCGCCGCACGATTAGCAGCTTCCCCCTAAACCACCGCTAACCGGACCAAGCCGCTTGGCAAGGCGATACCGCCGCGCCGCCGCCGAACTCCTCGGCTTGGCCTGCTAGCGAATACCGGTCCTGGATTCTAGGCGCCCCCACCGTCACCTGGCTCTTCCCACTGTCCACAAACGACAAAATTCACCATCGCGCCGGCCCGTGCGTGGTCGCGCGCCGCAACTCCCGTGCGGCAACGCCACCTCCGTGCATGGTCCCGCCCGGCGACTACGCCGCCGACAGGCCACACGAATCGCTCCTCCACCATGCTCCGCGCCCGGCGAAGGGGTATTGGCACCGCACCTTTGCTCTGCACCCAAAGACGCACATTGACCATGAAGTTGCGCCAACGGGTGCAGAGCAAAGGTCTGGCGAACACAAACCCTTGCAGTGCTGCCCGCCCATCAGCACCGCCATGCCATGCCCCCCTTTTCTGCACCGACCAGGCCCACGAGATCCAGTGCCCTGCCCGCCCCTAGCGCTTGCACGCGATGCAGGCAGCGGCGCCACGCGATGTAGCAGCGCAAAGCGCAAAGCGCGGGGCAGCGCAAAGCGCGGGGCCGAGGCAACGCAAAACGCGAGGCCGGGAAGCAGAGCGCGAGGCCGGGAAGCGCAAAGCCCGAGGCAGCGCAAAACGCGGGGCCGAGGCAGCGCAAAACGCGGGGCCGAGGCAGCGCAAAGCGCGGGGCCGAGGCAGCGCAAAGCGCGAGACCGGGAAGCGCAAAGCCCGGGCCAGCTCAAAGCGCGGCGCGCGGCCAAAGGCTGTGCAGGCGCGAGGCCCAGGGCTGTGCAGGCGGCTATGGGGTAGTCAGCGCATGGGCCTAGTAGGCGCGTTGTGGGGAGGCCCTGCCGCACCCTGGATGCCTAAGGCGGTGTTAGGCGCTTGGCGCGCAGGGAGCACAAGGGCGCGAGACGCAAGGGCGCAAGGCGCAAGGGCGCAAGGGCGCAAGGGCGCAAGGGCGCAAGGGCGCAAGGGCGCAAGGGCGCAAGGGCGCAAGGGCGCGAGGGTGGGCGGAAGGTGTTGCGGTGTTGGGGATTTGGGATTGGGTCAGTGTCGTCGGTGGAAGGTGTTGCGGCGGGGGGTTTGCAACGGATCAAGCCAGGCTGGTGGGAGGAATTCCGGTAGGCCGTCGGCGGCGATCCGGACAAGCCATTCGCCTTGATGGATGACCCGGTGGTGGTGGCCGCAGAGCAGCACTCCGTTGGACAGATCGGTGCGCCCGCCCAGGATCCAATGCAGGATGTGATGTCCTTCCGTCCACTTGGGAGGACGATCACAGCCGGGGAAGGCGCATCCTCCGTCGCGCAGCACCAGGGCGCGGCGGGCCGCGCCGGTGAACAGGCGCCTTTCGCGGCCTAGGTCGAGGACCTGGCCGGTGGTGCCCAGCACGGCGGGAATGATCCCGGCGCTGCAGGCCATGCGGCGCAAGGTTTCGGGGGTGAGGCTTTCCCCATTGTCGAGCATGCCTCGCCCGATGCGGTCGAGCAGCTCGTCGTGGCGGATGGTCACCATGACCTTGCTGGCGTCGCCGCCGCTGTCGGGCAGCTCATCTGTTG
>NZ_BONY01000027.1 GCF_016862955.1 Rhizocola hellebori
AGCGCGCTACGCGCCGCAGGCCAACCCGCCTAAGCGCGTCTTAACCATCCACGGCTTAAGGCCAAGCCCAACTCCCGGCCACGCGACACCGCAGCACAAACGTCACGAACGCTCGCCCCAGGGCAATCGGTGCGCCTCCAGGCCTTCGGCCCCGGCGCACCGAGCCCGGCGAGCACGTTCGCTCGCGGCCGGCACGACGAACCCCGAACACCAGCGCCAGCCGAACACGGGCCTCAACCATCACGGGCACGCCGCCATCCGGACTACAGACCATCCGTCGCATGCCGACAGTGGCGCAACTCCGCAGCTCACGCCGAGGGTCGGTCGCAAGCTCCCTCCACCATCATGCTCACTACCCATCCCGGGCACCAGCAACGGAAGGCAGCCGCGGAGCACCAGGCCGTGCGCGCAAGAACAGATCCCCTCGCCGGGGAGGCCGACCCTATTCGGGCCGACGAAAATCGCCTCCGGCGGCCAAGGGGCTCCGCCGCCTTGGATCCGGACACTCCGGGAAGCCAGGCCGCACCAATGCCCACCCATCGCACACCAAGAGGCCACCAGACCGCGCG
The DNA here is from genome assembly GCF_016862955.1 of Rhizocola hellebori. GTDB lineage: Bacteria > Actinomycetota > Actinomycetes > Mycobacteriales > Micromonosporaceae > Rhizocola > Rhizocola hellebori. The sequence goes on from NZ_BONY01000027.1 coordinate 570, forward strand.
ACGGGAAGCCAGCCCACAGGTCCCCCGCTCCGCCTCCGGAGGCGACCAGCCCTTTACAAATAGATCTCATCGACAAGTGAGTTTGTTTGACTACCTAGTGAACATTCAGATGGCATGATGTGCGCCTATGGATGGAGGAGAGCTGGGAACTACTGCGCAGGTCCTTGCTGGAATCGTCATCGCTGGCGTTCTAGAGGTCCGCGCAGCTGCGCGAGTGCTGAAGGGTGGGGAGCATGAAGATCCAGTCCCGTTAGAAGCTGTCGTGCCAGCAGCGATCAGTCTCACGGGCTTCATAGCGAGCACCTTCGGGCTGGGCCTATCAATGTTCGCGATCATTGTGCTGGGCAGAACAAACACTCAGCTAGACCTCGCTCTCCTGTCAGCGGCCGCGTTTGGAATTATCGGGATCATCGCGATTCCGGTCATGACCGTAGCGAAAGCCGTTCCGGCATTTGTGAGCAAACCCGCTCTCATATTCATCGGGGTGATTTGTACATTGAACATCCTCAACGTCATAGGCATGATCGTTTTCTTTGACTAGGCGATCATTTCGAGCACCTACCGACTGCACGAGCTAAGGTCCAACACGACGCGATCCAGCGTAGGTGCCCAAGCGAATGCATACACTGGTCCGTTCACGATGGTCGCCTCCGGAGGCGGAGCCCGCAGCTCTGCATGATCGAACATGCCACGTACGTGCCACACGTCGGTTCCGACAGCGGTCGCCGATGGGCACCAACGGGCAGTGAACCCCTTGCGACAGAACGCCTTTAGTGCAATCTGGACAGCACGGCGACATCTTCCAAACTGGTTGCGATGTCGCTTCGGCTTTGAGAGCCACAATGAGACTCCTCCAGCGCTGCGCTTCCTTGTATGTCCAAACCCGGTACTGCAAAGACCACCTCGGCGACAGCCAGTGACGGGATAGGACCATGGACCTCCGGTGATATAACCACGCTGTGGACCAACAAGCAGTCGGCACCCTCGCCCAAGTCTTCGTCGGCTTGCTGATCGCATTAGCAATTGAGTTCAAAACCTTCGGAGCGAAATCGCTCCAGGAATTCGATCAAGTGGACGTCCGGACCGTTCAGGGCTTTCTAAGCAGGCGGACTTTGATATTGGCGTTTAACATGACGGCAGCGACGTTCGCATTCCTGGGAGTGGCCTCATCATCACTCGGCCTTCTAGTGTGCGTCACATCGTCGTTCGTGGTCGCTCCTGTTGATAACCTGATCTTTGCGACCGTTATTTCACTATTTGTCGCAGTCAGCGTAGTAGGTGCATCGGCACCACCTCTCGCGCGTCTTGTGGTGGTAGCGGTTCAGTCGCCGACCGCATTTGTCGGCATCTTTATGCTGGCGGGCGCTTTGGTTGGCTTCGTGATGGCGGTGGTGATGGTGATGGCTGTGGGCACCTGGCTCCTACCGCTCACGACCCAGAAGGCGCCTGTTGGCCGGAACCATCCCCACGCAATGCAGGATCAATCAATCATGATCGAACCTACGCGGGATATTCCCGGGATGATCTAGCAATTAAGATCCGTAAGCGCGACTTTGCTTGCTGCCCACGTCCAGATTGGACGAGCTGCGAAGATCGGACTCTTAATCCGCTGTGGTCAGCGTCGACGCAATAGCCGGCGCGGACTGGCACGGGCAAGGCGACACTCATCGACGCTAGAGGCACCCAAGGGACCATACAGCGGTCGGGGCAGGGCTCACGACCTGCCCATCTAATCGAGTCGGGTGTGCCATGGATCGGTCATAATAAGGGCATGGAGATGGAACGACCTGGCCCGTTCAGCGTGGCGGACGTCAAGCCCTACGCGGTTCCCGGCAGCCTTGACGAGTTGCAAGGGCCTGACCACGGTGTCGTGGCGCTCCCGAAGGATGTGGCGTGGAGCGGCCGCCAGGAGTTCGACCTTGACGACGACTACGATCGTGCTGCCATGTACAAAATCCTCCTTGAGGAAGGGCAGGAAGCCGACCAGCGGAGGTTCCTCAACTGGCGAATCTTGCGACGCGAGTGGCGCGGCCTCTTTCCCGCTCGGCAGGTCCGCGCGCTGTGGGAAGACCGGTTCCCTGAGCTTCGCAGCGCCTAATGGATCCATTCCAGCAAGAGTTAGCGCGGATCGCGCTTGAGGTCGTCGCCGGCCGCGGGTTCGTCCTCGGAGGTGGCCATGCAGTCCAGCTTCACGGTATGGCCGCACGCCCATCCGACGACATCGACCTGTTCGGCCTCGAACGCGGCGGGCCAGCAGAGGTGGAAACCGACGTGGTAGCGGCGTTCCGCCGACATCGATTCGAGGTGACCGTCACCCGGCGCACACCCGACCTCGTGCAGATGATGGTCACCGCGCCGGACGGCGAAACCTGCAAAGTGGACCTAGGCCTCTTCTGGCGAGCCCGTGAACCGGTCACCCTCAACGTCGGACCCGTCCTACACCCTGACGATGCGGCTGCAGGCAAGATGGACGCCCTATACAACCGGTGGGCACCACGCGACTTCCTCGACGTGTACGCCATACATCTCAGCGGCCGCTACAACCAGCAACAGCTCGAAGCGCTCCTCTCGGAACATAACCCCGGATTCGAGCAAACCATGTTCGCCGAGTCGCTCGGATTCCTCACCCGCATCCCCGATCGCGAATTCGAAGCCTACGGCGTCGACAAGGAACACATCACCGCCATGCGCGCCTACTTCCAGCAATGGCAACACCAACCCGACGCCTAGGCGCGTCACGCGAGTCGACGACAGGCGGCCGCCGCGACATATGGCCTCCCTCGCGTAAGGCAAGGCAGGCTTCACCTTTTCATTCATTACGCCCTATAGGTGAATACGGGTGGCTTGCCCTGTCGCTGCCACGCCGACAAGCGCATGGTCGACAGAGCGGACCAATCGGGGTGAAGGGCTGAAGGCGTGGAGGAACGAAGTCCGGTTGTGGGCGACTTTGTGACCTTGTTCGACATCGCGGAAATCGCACGATGGACACGGCACGGCGAATCGACCATCCGGCGATGGATCTCCACCGGCAAGATACCTAGCCGGTTCCTGACCCGGCCGGGCGGAAGGATCTTCATGAGCGGCGACCAACTCGCCGGGCTGATCCGATCATGGCAGGACACCGAAACCGTTGCCGAACCACCACCGCGCCGCACCACAAGGATCAAACGCCGGGATCCGCTCGTAGCTGCCCGCCGAGGTCCGCGTCGGCCGGAACCACGGAACGCGGCCGCGGATCGTTAGCCGGTCGAGACATCGACGCATCGATGATCTATGCGTGCACCCTGGGTGCACCGCGACGTACGCGGCGATCGAAATGCCTGAAACGTGAGCAGTTTTGGCGAGAAATTTTCAGGTGGTTAGAAGCTAATGCCCGATATGCTGGATAAAGTTTAGTATTCGATCCCAGTATCGCCCACGGTTTATCAAAGCCGCGGCCAGCAGAAATGTCTGGTCGCGGCCTTATCGTGCACCCACGATTGCCGATTTAGGCGCACGATGGCTAGCTTCCTTCTCGACGCGACATGAGCGCGTTTCACACGGGAGGATCAGCGAAGGTGGCCAGCATCGAACCAACAGGAAGGACAACGCCACGGCCTTGCGCGTGAAGTGGCGCGAAGGCGACCGCAGCGGCCGGGCCATGACGATCACGTTCAGCGACGACGTCCAGGCAACAAAGTTCAGGGAACTCGTCGATGAAGCCCGCAACTACCAGGCCCCCCGAAGCCGCCGAGCGACCGCACGATGAAGGATTCCCGCAGAATGTCCGCGATCACCCGCACGGCGAAAGCCTCGTGTTCTATGCAGGAGAAAACTCGACAAACGTAGTATCCAAAACCACTCCAAGCCTGGCGAGAAGCACAACATGACAGGCCACCACACCGGATGGACGGACGAAATGATTGACGCCGTCATCGCAGTAACCATTGGCCTGGGTTGAGTCGCCCTGCCAACCTGAAAGTGAATGACTTTGCCCCAGAGGACAGGAACTAACCTGAGCGGGCTCCTGTTTTGGGTTTCGCTGTCGCTCAAGCTATCAAGCACGCCAGAAGGCGGGCCGCAGTACCGGCGAATCAGTCCGCAACAAGCTCTTGCTGTACCTCAAGGGCTTGGAGCGCACTCTTATATAGACGCTCCAAATTCGACACTGTGCCAGGCTTTCGTGGTCATGGCATTCTGATTGACGTGAAGACGCCCAATATAGTCGACCTAGTAGAATCGGCGATAGGTCCGTTGTCCCCGGAGACTATCGTCGCTTCAGAAATGCTGCCCAGCGAAAAGTTTGTCCAGCTGAAGCATGACTACGAACTCTTCGCTGGCACATTCCGGGTCCCGTTACGACAGGGCGGGGAGCTACGACCACTGGTGTCCCCTGCCTATGTCGGCCGTGAGACCAGTGGGTTTGCGCTGTATACAGATCGCGATCTCGACGAGATGTCCAACGTCGAACAAGCGGTCGATCGGATCCACCTACACCTCTTGTATTCGCACAGCGTTGCCATACCGGATCCCCTACGCTATTTGACTGACCGATTCCCAAATTCGCCGGGCAGGGACGTCAATGCGATTACACGCCAGCGATTTCAGCACTACCTGATATTCCTAGCCTATCTGCGTCCGCTGATTGATAGTGGAGCAGTCGTACTGCTTGAGGATGATCTTATTACCTCGCGCGGTGATGCCGCTCGGCTTGCCTCGCTGATGGACGATGTGGCCAGAGACGGCGACCTTCAGGACTTCGCGGCCGATCGTCGCCATCTATATGGCCAGGACGCGAAGGAATTCGCTAGGCAATTGGCCACAGAGATGAGACCTGCCCTCGATATGCTCGTCATGGACGCCACTGACTCGATCATGGCGTCGATGGAGCTGAGCGCCAAGCATGGTCATCATTTCGACCTATTTCTGCCTTACCGATTCCACCTCCAGGTACTCAAACACATTACGAGCCTGGGCCTGAACAGCTTCGCTGGCTGGCGCAGCTATTTGAGCTGGGATCAATTCTGGACTGCATCCATGCCGCGCACTCGCCTCGACGAGTCCTTGTTGGTCACCGAGTTGGCTGCTCTGGATATCCCTGACTTCAAGTTAACCGCCAAGGAGATTCTGGCTGTCCGGGCAGGTGATGAGTTTCAAGAATGGCGCCAAAATCTCCGCAGGGCGCTCCTGGACGTACAGAACGCGCGAAGTCAGGACCTTCTCGAATCGGGCTCTGCGCACCAGATCGTCTCAGAACAGCTGGCCGCAGGGCGGAGAAGACTTGAGGAACAGATTGCAAGATCGTCTTTTCTGTCCCGAGTTCAGACTGGCGCCAAGTCGTTTGCCATAGGTTCTTTGGTCGCACTCGGGTTAAGCCCTTTCACGCCTCCCGGCCAGAACGTCGCCGAGGCTGCCCTCGGCGGAATTGTGGCTGCAGCATGGGACCAACTATCGTCCCGTGCCAAGCCCGAAGATCTGGCACTCCTGCAGCATTACGTGCAGCTGACGTCGCCGCGCTAGCGAGCGAATACGGCGAAGCTCACGGAGACACCGAAAACGAGAAGTACTTTCGACGCCAGGCGGGCCGGCCAGGTCGTGCGGTCGAACGTAACGAGATCGTGGGCGGAACCAGCGGCGGTTTCGCAGCGATAGTCGCGTCGAGCCCGGCGGCCTCACCGTATCTGGTCCAAAGATTGCAAGGGATTTAGATCGGTCACCGTTCCGTTTTGACAACGGTCAGCGCCGTCTCAATGACGCGCGCCAAAAACGAGAACGTCCACAGAAGATCGCAGTATCCGATGGCAGCAACCAGACCCGGTCACTCGCGGATCGTTGGTGACCCGGAAGGGGATCACGGTCGCCTTGCGCTGGCCAACGCGGCTGGCGATCGGTGCCTGGTCTTCTTCGCCATCCACGCGCCGAATTGGCTGGCAAGGGCGCACGGCAACCCAAAAAGCATCATCAGCTCTTCCTGGCGAAGACTCCGGGCGTGAATCCGAACCTGGTCTGGTGCTGCAAGGGCGGCATTCGAGCAACGCTGCGACGGGCTTCGGACCTGGTGTGCGGTGGCCCGATGCGGGCCACCGCAACGTGGTGTTCAGCAGGTGGCGAGCATGCTGTTGAGGGCTGACTTCTCGCCGCTGTCGACTGTCAGGGCGTAGAAGTACTTGACCTGGATCCAGGCGCGGGCGTAGGTACACCGGAACGAGGAAAGCGACGGCTGCCGACAACGTCAACCAGTCCAAAGGCGACAAGGACCCTGCCGAATGGCTGCCGCCTGGCTGTCGTCCATGCGTGTAGAGCGGATATCGGGCTTCGCGCCGAAAGATCCTGCCTCGCGCGCAGATCGATGGTGGACGGCTCCACCTTGATCTCCACCACGTTCTCCACCTCGGGGTGGTCCCTGGAGCGGGCCTGCGTTTCTAGCCTTTCTGCGGACAACAGAACCGAAAGGGACCTGTTCAGAGACCTGATGGGTTCGCAGCGAGGGAGGGCACGCGTATGAGCGGAAAGTCGATCGTGGGGTTGGCGGCGGTGGGTCTGATGGCCTTGCTGGTGTTCGTGGGATACCGACTGCTTGTGGTTGAGTTGATCGCGACCTTGCACCGCTGACCGTACGCCTGGAGCCGTCACCTCATGGATACATCGCAGACGCGCCGGCGTCGCCCGTTCTGGTTGGCCTACCGGCCGCCGGGATGGACAGTCGAGCGCATCATCGGCACGGTCGTGATGGTGGCGGCTCCGCTGACTACACGTGCGGAGCCCGCGGCCAGCGTCTGGGCGTTGATGACGGCCGGCGTCGCGGGGTGGATCGCGTTCCTGGCGTTCGAGCGCCGCCTGCCGACTGTCGCACTGATCGCTCTCGGGATCTCGGCCGTGGCCACCGCGCAAACGATCGCCGCGACCGATGACGGCACGGGCGTGATCATGGCGTGCGTGGCATTGACCGGGTTGGCGACATATACCCGGCCCAGCTTGGGCATGATCATGATGGTCACCGGCTTGGTGCTGGGCTCGGTCGCCCTCGGCCAGCTCGTCCGCGGTCAACCGCTGACGGATCTGACAGCAGACGCCACGGTCATCTTGATCGTCGTGGTGCTCGCACTGGTCCGGCGGGACTACCGGGTCAAGGCCGAACACGCTCACCGCCTGCTGGAGCGGGAAGAGCACGCACGTCGCGAACACGCCCGCGCGGCGGCGCTGGACGAGCGCGCCCGGATCGCGCGCGAGCTGCACGACGTCCTGGCGCATGCGCTGGGATCGCTCGCCATCCAGCTCGAGGTCGTCGACGCGCTGCTGACCGAGCGAGGCGACGCCGACGCCGCCCTGCCACGCGTGCGCTTGGCTCGCCGGCTGGCGGCCGAGGGCCTGACGGAGGCGCGGCTCGCGGTGGCAGCGCTACGCGATGACGCGCCGCCGTTGCCCAAGGCGCTGTTACAGCTCGTCGACGCCCACGCCTCCAGCGGCGCGAACCCGGCGACACTCACCATCGACGGCAACCCCCGCCCGATCGCCGCAGACGCCGCCGTATCCCTGATCCGCACGGCCCGGGAAGCGCTGACCAACGCTGCCAAGCACGCCCCTGGCGCCGCCGTGGCGATGGTCGTCGCCTACCTGGCCGACACCGTTCGGTTGTCGGTGCGCAACGCACGCGGCGCACGGACAACCGAAGCGAGCAGCCCTCGCGGGTACGGTCTGACGGGAATGGCCGAACGCGTCGCACTCGCCGGTGGATCCTTCGCAGCGGGTGAGGACGCCGACGGCTGGCACGTGACTGCAGAGGTGCCCGCGTGAGCAGCAAGCCGATCCGGGTGGTGATCGCCGACGATCAGCAGATCGTCCGGGAAGGACTAGTGGCGCTGCTTGAGCTCATCGACGGTGTCCAGGTCGTCGGCGATGCCGCCGACGGCGCGCAGGTCCTCGCCCTGCTGGATAACGTTTCAGCCGACATCGCCCTCATGGACCTGCGGATGCCCAGCACCGATGGCATCGAGGCGACCAGGCAGATCACCCTCCGGCACCCGGACGTGGCCGTAATCGTTCTGACCACCTATGCCGATGACGAATCCATCGGGCAGGCACTGCGCGCCGGGGCGCGCAGCTATCTCACCAAGAACGCAAGCCGAGATCAGATCGCAGCCGCACTGCGGGCGACCGCACAGGGACAGGCGACCTTCGATCACGCGGTATCGCAGCGCATCGTCGGTGGCTTACTGCAGCCAGCCTCCACAGGTCGATGGAGCAACCCGGACCGACTCACCCCCCGCGAAGTGGAAATCCTGCAGCTGATGGCGCAGGGGATGAGCAACCACGACATCGCCACTACGCTCTTCATCGGCGAGAGCACTGTCAAAACCCATGTCAACAACGCCTTCGCCAAGATCGGCGCACGCGACCGCGCCGACGCCATCAGGTACGCATACCGCCACGGTCTCACCGAACCGTAAGCCGCGGCCAGCAGAGATGCCTGGTCGCGGCTTTGTCGTGCACCCCAGATGCGACATGATTACGCTTCGCATCGGGGCGTCTCTACCAGGATGCCCCAGTCAGTTCACGTTCGGGAACCAGACCACGAGATCTACCTGGCCCCGCGAGATGTCCTCTCGGCCGTCCGCGCCGTCGTTGTTCCTCTGGTAGTCGCGGTACTCGCACACCTGCTGCATCGAATCCCACTTGAGGACGATCATGTGCCGGGTCGAGTCGGGCCGCGTGAACCTAATCGCGAACTTCTTCGAGAAGCCGAGATTGTTCTGCAACGCGATCTCTTCGGCCTGAGCCAGGCTGGTGACCGTCGCGACCTGGTAGGGCTCGCCGGTCGCGTCGAGCAGTGCCTTGATCTCGCTGTCTTGCGCGCCACCGTCGAGCTGCATCTCGCCTGTCTTGTCGACGAGCTTGCTCACAGTGGTGTTGAGCAGTTTGGCTATCGTCACGTAATAGCAGTTGTCGCCGAACCCGAAGGTGTTGGTAACGACCTTCTTTGGCAACGCTGCTGCGCTTACCGGGTCACGCCACATTGTTCCTCCTCAGGGACTCTCGTTGTGGTGTTTTACAACTAGAGAACCGAGAGGCATCACTCGATACGACGAGGATCCGACACCCTGTGGTTTAGCGCCCTATCCGCGCGGCAGCGGTGAGGATCATGGCGAGCAGGCAAAGGTAAATCACCGCGATGACCATCGCGCGGCGGCTAACTCGAGGTGGGCGAGGTGCTGGGCGGGTATCCGGCCACCAGTCTGGCGGCGGGGCTTTGCGCCGGGCGATCTCGCTACGGATGGCTTTGTTGACTACTTCCCAAATATCCGACTTGTAGGCGTAGTCCGGCGAACCTCCAGACGGAGCGTTCAGCCCATGGATGAATAGGCGTCGATAAAGCTCTTCGTCGCTGGCCGACCTCAGGTCTGTGAGGACGGGCTCGTCCCTCATCCCTATAGTTAACTGGCCACTCGACTCAACGCATTCATTGCATCGTATTTCTGACAGTCGATGCCCGATTGCTGCCGCCGTTGGACGGCTCATGATAGAAGCTCGCCGCAGACGCATCCATCCAAAATAGACGCCGACGGTTAGAAGGCGTAGGGACCGAACCTGCCCCAGGCCACGAAAAGCGCGAGCAACATGATAATCACGTTGCCGATAATGACTTGGTTTTCCTTTCGCCGGGCATGGACGATGGCGGCCAGGACCATGAGCACGGCGATGCCGGAAGCGGCCAGTGGCACCAGAATCGGCGCGATGTCGAACACGGCGGGCAGTATCAGGCCGATTCCGCCCATAAAGTTCACTGTGCCGATCAGCTTGACTGTCAGAGGGCTGAAGGCCTCGGTCCAGGCCAGGCCCATCTGGGCCAGCTTCTCCCTGGGCTGGGTGGCCTTCATGATTCCGGCGCCGGTGAAGACGACGGCAAGCACACCCGCGACGATCCACAGCAGAACGTTCATAGTTTGTTGGGCTCCTCAGACCTCAGCCGATGGCCAAAGAGTAAGAGCGACACCGGGGCGCAGGGCAGCCCACAAGGTCCAGTTCGCGCTGGCCGGTTCGCCGAATCGGCCAGCCACCTAGGTGACAGCCCTGTCCACTACGGTCGGCACGCCCGGACTCGGGGCCAGTTCCGCCGGCTACGGGACGACGTGGAGAAGGTATACCCGTGACCCTGGCATCGAATTCTGGAGCAGATTCCCGTTGCTGTCCTTCCACCACTGTCTGCCCGGATTCGCCACACTGTGCTGAGTGACAATCGGAATCTGCGACGAAATGCTGGTGACGATGGCCACGTGATCGAACCTGCCGTCCGGGTTCCAGTCGTAGCCGATGACATCGCCGATCTGCGCTCCGCCGGCCGTGTAGTCAGACCAGCTGAGCTCTCTGATCGTGGCGAAGTTGGCCCGTACCAAGGCATTCTTGAAGCTGTCTGCATTGACGGCCTCGACTGAATGTGGATACCACGTTGCGGTCTGGGGCAGGCCCCCGATCCACAAGGCTTGTGAGACGAACCAGGTGCAGTCATTGCCCGGGTAATACTCCGGGTCGTTCCAGTGCGCGAGAGCCCAACTCGTGGCGGATGCCCTGTTGTACTGATTGCAGTCGAGTTCCCCCGGGATGTACTGATTGAAGCCAGGTGTGGTGGTGTAGTAATCGGAAATCCAGCCTTGAACCGGAGCGGAGATCCGATGCCAGACGGTGTTACCGAGGACATCCCGGGCCCGGACTGCGCACACGGCCGAGAACGCGGTGCCGTCGGACAGAACAGTGACCACACCGGCACCCGAATTATAGGGATCGGTGCGGACTTTGAGCCCGACACCACCGGTCCCGGTGACCCGATAGCCGTCCCAGGTCGCCTCGGCCGGAACAGGGCTTAGCATGAGCCCGATGGCGAGGCCGCCAATCGCGATGACCTGCAGTGATGTCCTTTGCAGAATGGATGACATTTCGTTCCCCTCTGCCCGATAGGGCCATGCCAGTCGATGTCACTTAAACGTGGCATGCGCATGGCAATGGGGACAGAGGTCGGGTGTCAACTGACACTCGCGGCCGATCAGTGCTACTTAAGAAAAACTCGATTCGTTTCTGTGTACGCGACGAGCTCGCCATCAATCCTGATGGAAGCGCACGCGTAAAACAGGCCGGAGCCGGTGACGACGAGATCGCCCCAGTGATAGTCGAAGGAATACTCCTGCTCGAAGGGCCCGCGCCTTCCGTCGTGCTCTCGGACCACGTCGATAGTGACATCGACCTTTCGGCCCGACTCGGCCAGTCGATCGAGGATCGGGTACCCCTTGAAACGGCCCCAGGCGGCATGCGTGGAAGGGTTGTATCGAAGCTCCACCACTCCAACGATCCGGCGTTGGCCTCGCAGAGCAATCCGTCGCGCATGGACAGTCTCCGCCCCGGCTGCGCATCTGGCCTCGTCCGGGTCGGCCCCGTCGGCGACCTCTACCCGCGCCCACGGCGACTCAGCGTCGGCCGGCGGCGGGCGCCCATCGCCGGACTTCTCGGCGTTGCGGCGCAATCGATCCAGCCCATGCCACTGGCTCTCCCACTGCGCCGGATCCGCGCCACAGGCGGCGACGATCGCCCGCAACACCTCCAACGTAGGCAAACTGCGGCCGCTGGCTGCTTCCGCGATGGTCGTGTGAGAGAAGTGAACCCGGCGAGCCAGCTCTCGAAGGCTCGGCATGCCTGCGCTTCTGATCAGAGCCCTCAGGCCGGCACCAAATCGCAGGAGATCGGCATCTGCATTAAGAGGGGCACCCATGTCATCGCTCCCTGTGTGGTCGCTAATGGATATGTCCTTGATGCGCCATCGGTTGCTGGAGTTGTATTGGCAACTTCCACGGCCGCGTGGCAACTGACACCGCTGCTCTGCCAACCGGAAAGCCTACCTGGCAGCCTGATGACAGCACGCTTCCGCAGCCAAATTGGCAGCCAGCCCTCACATTTGGCAGGCGCTTTCCTTGCGCCGCAGAGGGATCTCGTCACGAGAGGATCGACATGCAAACAGCCCGACACACCCCTCCTTTCTCCCGCCTCATGTCGACGGTCGTCATGGTCGTCGCCACGGCGGTCATTTCCCTGACGGCGGTGACACCGGCAGAGGCCGCGACCACCATTCAATCAGTCGGATGCAACGGCGCGACCTGCGCCGGCCGGGACCCGTCAAACATGGGCTGCGCCACCGACGGATACACCGTCCAGCTGGTCGGCGTCGATCCCCTCGGCGTGTGGGAGGGTTTGGAACTGCGGTACAGCCCAGCCTGCAACGCCAACTGGGCACGGCTCACCGCACAGTCCTACTACGGCGCCTGGGTCTCCCTGTGTGTCGTCAACGACGCGAACCGCAATGACATTCAGTGTCTCGCCGCCGTCCGCAACGGCTACCTGTGGTCACCGATGATCGACGGTCACAAGAAGGTCTTCGCTTCGGTCGGCTACAGCCTCGACAGCGGGGGCAGCGGAAACAGGCGCACCGGCGCTTTCTGAGTGAATTGGCAAACCGAGGCTCGGGTGATTCCGCCCGAGCCTCTGGCCAACCCTGTGGGGTGTCAGGTCAGGCCGAGGCGTTGCAGCGCAAGGGCGGCGTAGCCGCGTTGGGCTCGTTGGCGCCAGCCAGGTGGGAAGTCTGGCAATGTCTGGCTTTCTTTCGCGTCGATGAGAATTTCGAGTGCGCGATCGGGTATGTTCTGGCCCACCCGGTAGGCCAACGCGACTGCGGCCGTTAGCTTGATCGTCAACGAGTCGTGCTGGAGCAGCAGGGCCATCTTGTTGGCTATGGCGTTGCCTGGCACATCTAGATGTGCCAAGGCCAGGTTGGCGCTAGCCCGAACGGCATCGTTGCGGTCCGCGCCCAGCAGCGAGGCGATCGTTGGCTCGGTTGGCTTGAACCACGCCAACAACTCGGCTGCCTGCGAGCCAACGTCTGAATCGGCGTCGACGAGCCAGCGAATGTAGACATCGACGTGTGTCGCGGCGGCCCAGTAGGCGTCGGCCTCCCACTTTTCGGCGCAGGCGTCGGCGATGTCGGCCCAGTCGTCGGTGATCTCTTCTTCGAGGTGATACACCAGCTCGACTATCGCGTCCTCCTGTTCCTTGGTCACGTGCTGCGAGCCGTGCCGGCCAAAGGCGACGCCGGGATCGAACGGCAGGTCGCGGTCGCCGCGTGGTCCCACGCCAATATCGCGTAGCAATGTCATCAATTCGGCCCGGCCGGGGTTGGCAGGATCGTCGATCAACCGCACCAGAAAGGGCACCACGTGCGCGCTGACCTGCCAGCGGGTGCCCTGATGAATGACCGCGTTCCACAACCCGGCCAAGGCGGCGTCACGTGCTCCGCTGTCGGCAGATCGAAGCGCCTCGAGCCATCCAGGTACTTCCTCGGCCGAGGTGTACGCGCCGTGCATACAGGCCCAAGCGATGTCAGCAAGGCCGCGGAGCGGATCCACGCACGCAGTATGCCAAGGCCTTGTCACTTCGCCAAGATCTGCGGCGGGCATTGCAGATTGCCTGGAAAATGGCCTCACCCCCGACCTTGATCAACTGCTGCTACCTGACGTGGGTGGCGCTACGATGTGACGCAGCTGGTATGCAGCCAACTCGAAGAGACGACAGAGATGCTGGTCGAGCCCGATTCCCGTCTGCCGGCTGGGCAGCGTGCCACCATCTGGTCCGAGCTGCACGGCATCTGGGCCGGGATTTCACCGGAGCCGCCTCGCGATTACGTGGCCTTCGTCGCCACGCATCTGCATCAGCTGCGCCAGGACGCGCAACTGCTGGCAGGCGATGACGAATACGAAGCTCACGCGCTGTATTCGCAAGCCTTGACCGATATCGCGATCCGATGGCAGTGGTTTGCGCTGCGGCGGTGGCTGCATCGTCCCGACACCGCCGACGCGTATCTTCAGGAGACGTTGGTACGCCGATCGACCCGGCGGCAGGCCGAGCAGGCCGGCCTTGTCGAGGCCGAGATCGAGGTCGAGTTCGAGGTGTGGTTCTCCAACGACCCGCAGGCGACCCACCCGCCGTCCGGCCGACGCACACTCAATCCGGCAGCCCTGTCGCCGACACTTGCGGTGAGGTTGCTTCCGATGTCCAACCTCAAGGTTGAGGTTAGCCCGATCGCGGAGGCGGCCATCGCGTGGTGGCATGCCTATGTGGCGCACCGCTATGCGCGCCTGGGTGCCCTCGCCGCGGCCATCGTCTTCGTCATAACGCTTATCGGCCCATATCTCCACCGCCACTGACCTCCGCCTGTAGCCAATGCCGCAGCGGGCGGAATCCGGCCAACGAGGTTCCCGCCAACGCCACAGCGGGCGGGATCCGGCCAACGCCACAACGGACGGGATCCAGCCAACGCCACAACGGACGGGATCCAGCCAACGCCACAACGGACGGGGTTCCGGCCAATGCCGCAGCGAGCGGGTTTCCGGGCAGCGTCACCAATGGCCGTTGAAGAACGCCAACAAGGCCGATGTCGGCTGTGCCGCGGTGGTCATGTTTGCTACGGCGACGATCGTGAGGGCCAGCACAAGCAAAGCCGCGAAAGTGCCGAAGGCTGCGAACACGCGTCTGGTGCGCCGGTCTGTTGGCCGTGATGCCGCAAACCTACGCCAGAGCATCACGCTGAGGCCCACGACGATGAGTGCCACGACCGCTGCCGACACAGCTAGCGCCACGTGGAATCGGGAAAAGTCGCTGACCATGACCTGGAGAGCAGAATGGGACTGCCGGCCAGCACTCGGGTCAGCCAGACCCTGTCTGACCTGATCGAGCGTCTCGGCCAGCTCGGGGTCGGCTGCGCCGTCGGTCAGCATGGGCAGCAGCGAGGCGAAGGGTGCTACGGCGCCCTGGACGTTGGCCATCACCGTCACCAGTGAAGCCAGGGCGAGCAACGTGAAGGCGCCACTGGCCGACGCCAGGATAGCTGTGCGCCACGCGTGCTGACGCCCGCCTCTGAGTAACGCTCGGCAGACAACGATGGCGAGCGCGACGAACACAGCCAGCATAAGCGCGGCGATCGACGCCTTGGCCAAGTGGTAGCGAAACCAATAGCCGACAACCTCTTTCAAGCCGGCAGAGAACTCTCGATCGCCAGATCTCCAATAGCCGTCAAACGTTCCTTGTACGGCTTTGACGAGGTTGCGCCTATCGGCCAGATCGCCGGTCGATCTGTTCGCCGCCAACGTGCGAGGCAGCTCTACGAACGCGACACCGAGCGCTGCCACCAAGACGAGGAGCCCCGCTAGAGCCCGACCGCTGATACGTGCGGATGGCGGCGTGGCCGAGCTGCTCATGGAGGTACCATCTCACGCCATAGGTCGCTGGCGCAGTAGTGGTAGCCCGACTATTGCACGGGATCGATCGCCACGCGCCGCCTCGAGTTTGCCGCGCACCTCGGCAGCTGTGGGATGCCCGAGATCGTCGAGGATCGACAGCGCCTCCATCAGGGCGGCCTCGCCGTGTTGGCCGGCCGCGTGACGGGCCTCGCCCAGGTGTACCAGGATGCGCGCTTCGTAGAAGCGGTCGCCCAGCTCACGGAACAGCTCCAGCGCCACCAGATAACAGGCAACGGCTTCGTCGTGCTCGCCGAGATGGTGGTGGGCGTAGCCGATGCTGTCCCAGGTGTGTGCCTCGCTGTCGCGGTTGTCCAACCCGCGCAACACCTCCAGCGCCTCCTGGCAATGAATCAGCGCCTTTCGATGGTCGCCGACCAGAGAGTAGGCCCAGCCGACCGAGTTGAGGGCGTTGGCTTTCGCCGCGTCGTCGTCGCCGCGGCGGAAGACGGACAGCGCGGCTTGGGCGTAGCCGAGCGCTTCGGCGAAACGGCCTTGCTGCTCGAGCAGCAGGGCTAGGTCAAGCTGAGTGTTGGCTTGACCGCGGCAGTCGGCCTCGTGAGTGAAAAGCTCAAGCGCCGCAAGGGCTTGAGCGTGCGCCTCGGCAAGGCGCGACATGCGGGTCAGCGCCCGGGCCAGCCGCCGGTGGGCGTGGGCCTGGCCGATGCGGTCACCCGCGGCGCGGGCCGCCTCGATCGCGGCCTGTTGCGTGCTGACCCAGTCGGACCAGTGGCCGCGCCGGTCGAAGTAGGTGGCCAGCGCCCCGGCCAGCCGTATGGCGTGGGCTGGCAGGCCAACGGCCGCGGCCCGGTGCACACAGGCGATCAGGGCGGCGTGCTCGTCACGGAACCAGGCCAGAGCGTCTGCGGCGCTGGTGAACTCGAAAAGCACCACGGCGGGCAGCGGGTCGTGATCGGCGACGGCGACTCGCAGCGGATTGATGGCGGTGGCACCGCTCTCGCATGCGTGCAGGTAGTGGTCGTAGAGCCGGCGAAGCGCGTCGTGTCGCTCGCTTGGGGCGTCGGTGGCGGCGGCCGTCTCACCGGCGAAGGTGCGCAACAGGTCGTGCATCCCGTAGCGGCCCGCTGCGGGCTCGGTCACCAGATGGGCCTGGGCCAGCTCGCCGAGCAGCCGGCTGGTCTGCGCGAGCGGCAGCGCGGCGAGGCTGGCCGCGGCGGCCACCCCGATGTCGGGGCCGGAATGCAGACCCAGCAACCGAAACAGGCGTGCCTGGAGTGGCGGAAGCGTGCGGTAGGAGGAGGCGAACACGGCCCGCACATCGGTGGCTGCATCGCCGGCTTCGAACGGGTCCAAACCCGCCCCGGCCTCGCGCAGCTGCGCAGCGAGCAGCGCGAGGCTGGCCGCGGGCCGGATGGCGGCCCGCGCCGCGACGATGGCCAGTGCCAGCGGCAGCCGCACGCATCGGTCGATAATCTCCCCGGCGGCCTGCGGCTCAGCGATCACCCGGCCCGCGCCGAGCCGCTCAGCGAGCATCTGCCGGGCTTCCGACACGGAAAGCAGGCCAAGCATCAGCGGCTCCGCGCCCGCGGCGGCGAGCAGGCCGGGCAGCTGACTGCGGCTGGTGACCACGACCAGGCAACCTGGTGTGCCCGGAAGCAGTGGGCGCACCTGCTCGGCGCTCGCGGCGTTGTCCAGCACGATCAGCATGCGCCGCTTGGCCAGCAGGGTTCTGTAGAGCGCCGCCCGTCCGTCCACATCGGAGGGCACCCGGTCGGCCGGGACATCAAGGGCATCAAGGAAACCTTTAAGAGCGTCGCCCGGCTGCACCGGGCAGCCGGAAGTGGTGAAGCCGGCGAGGTTGACGTAGAGCTGCCCGTCGGGAAACTCGCCACTGACGCGGTGGGCCCAGTGAACCGCCAGCGCGGTCTTGCCCACACCGGCCATGCCGGCGATGGCGGTGATGAGCACGGCGGTGGGCTGTGAATGCCCACGGCTCAGGGCGGTGTCGAGCTGACGCAGCTCGCCGCGGCGGCCGACAAACCCGTACCCGTCAAAGGGAAGTTGGGCAGGCACGACGGGGGCCCTGCCGTCGTCGGTCAGGATCTCCTGATGCAGCGCGCGCAAACGCTGCCCCGGATCGGTGCCCAGCTGCTCGGCCAAAGCGAGCCTTGCTTGCTCATAGGCCTGCAGCGCCGCGGCGGAGTTGCCGCCCGCCCGCAGCGCCTCCATCAGCAGCAGCCAACCGGTCTCCCGCAACGGTTCCGCGCGGGTGTGGGCCAGCAGGGTGGCGATGAGGTCGCCGGTGTCATGCAGCCGCAGCCTCACCTGTGCGTGGCTTTCGAAGGCGGTCAGCCGCCACTCCTGCCAACCGGCCGAGGCCGCCTCCAGCTCCGGGCCGGTGGCCACACCTTCGAAAGGCTTGCCGCGCCAGATATCCAGCGCGCTTGCCCATAGGCGGGCCGATTCGGTGAGGTCACCCGCCCGCAAGGCCGTCTCGGCCCGGCCCGTCAACCCAGCGAAGCGATGGAAGTCGATGGTCTCAGCGGAGGTCTCCAGCACGTAGGCGCTGTCGCGGCGGGTCAGCGCGCAGCCGACCCCGGCCAGAATCCGGCGCAGGCGGCTGACGTAGGTAATGACGTTGGCGACAGCGGAGTGTGGGGCTTCACCCGGCCACAGCTCGTCGACCATGCGGGTCACCGTCACCGGCCGGCCGGGACTCAGCAGCAGCAGCGCGAGAATGGTGCGCTGCTTGGGGGTGCCCAGCTCGACCGCCATGCCGCCGTGGCGAAGGTCCAGCGCGCCGAGTACACGGAAATCGACGGCCTCCCCCATGCGCTCTTTCTACCGGATGACCCCGACAACCACGGACCCACCCGGCGAGGAGATGCCGGGTGGGTCCGCTTCGGAGGATCCTCAAGGCACGGGGAACCTAAAGGAAGATGACCCCCTGGGTGTCCTGGCCGTTGCCGTTCCAGTCCCCGATGACCGGGATGGCCCCCGGGTCGCCGTAGGGCTGGACGCGGGTCACCGTCCTGGTGTCCGACACCGTCAGGAAGTAGAACGTGCTGTTCGAGGGACGGTAGACACCGATCTCGGCGATGCCGTCGGTGATCCAGTCGCCGACGATCGGGATGTCGCCGAAGTTGCCGAACGGCACAGCGCCACCTGTGATCTTGTAGAAGGTGATGTTGCTGGGACGGTAGACACCGATGTCGTCGCGGCCGTCACCATTCCAGTCGCCGATGATCGGCAGGTCACCTGCGTCCCCGTACCGGATAGGCGCAGGAGCCGGATCACCGTCGAGCATGTGGAAATAGAAGGTCTGGTTGCTGGGCCGGTAGACGCCGATGTCGTCGCGGCCGTCGCCGTCCCAGTCCCCGGCGATCGGCTTGTCGCCGAAGTTGCCCAAGCGCACCACCACATCGGCGTTACCACCGGTGCACGGACAGTTGCGCAGGTAGAACGTCCAGGTGGTCGGATCGTAGAGCCCGATCCCGTCACCGAGGTAGCTGTCCCAGTCGCCCGTGATCACCTCGGAAGCGCCGAACCCGTAATAGAAGAAGGGCAACGTGTTGGCGTTCGAGCTCAGCGAGTCGGAGAGAGCGAACAGCGGGGTGGAGTTGCGTGACCGGAAGAAGCTGGTCTCCTTGCGCGCGCCCGCCCACGACATGGAGAAGTGGACGTGGTCGGTGTGTGGGTTGGACCCGCCGTAGGACACCCAGTTCTTGTTGCTGGTGGAAGACCACAGCGAGATGATGCGGCGGTTCCAGATGATTTCGCCGATGCCCAGCCGGCGCGCGTTGGCATGTGCGTTGCCGCGCTCGTCAGTGGACAGCAGCCAGGTCAGGACTTCGTTGACCCGGGCCGCTTCGAACCCGTCGGAAGCGTTCATCCCCCAGTCCCAGGCGCGGCTCTCCCGGTGGTAGGAGGTGCTTTCGCTGCAGTTGGTGTAGCCGAGATGACGCCCGCCCGCGCCGGCGAGCACCATGTCGTGCAGGTAGACCGTGCCCGCCTGCGGTGTGGTGATGCATGAGGTCGGCAGCTGCCGCAGCGGGTAGCCGTCGATGCCGGTGTAGGTGCCGGCCGTGCTGCTTGCGGCGTAAGCGCCGCTGGCGGCGGTCAGCTGGCCCGCTAATGCCACCGTGACGACCGCGACGACCGTCAACGTACGTCGGAACATGGTTCCCTCTCTGGTGATTCGTCCCCGCTTTCCACGCCCGCGGGCTGGCCCCGACGCTATGAAATAGCTCGATATATTCTCGATACGCGGCCGATATCCACCGGCTGCTGACCGAAATGGACGGAGTGCCATGTCGCGACCGACGCCACCCTATGCGCCCGCGGGCATGCCGCCTGCTCGCTCACGGACTGGGCTGATAATCGGCATCGTCGCGGGCGCTGCGGCTCTGGCACTGGTGGTATGCCTCGGCGTTGGCTACCTGATCCTCAGGTCGATTCACCAGAAGGTAACCACCCAGCTGGCGCAGACATCGCCCTCGCCTATGCAGGAGCAGGCCTACAGCAAAACCTTGCAGACAACGAAGTTTCAGCTGCAGGTAGATATCAGCCCGGCCAAGACCGGCGAGAACATTGTTCACCTGTACGCGTTCACGCCCGCCGGCCGCCCGGTGAGGGTCGAAGAATGGAAGGTGACCGCGTCACTGCCCGCAGCTGGGATCGACCCGGTGAGCGTGCCGGTGTTGGAGCTCAGCGAGAATCACGCGGTGGGGACGATCTCGTTGACAGCCCGCGGACAGTGGCAGTTCCAGTTCACGTTGCGCATCGCAGAAGGAGACCAGGATTCGGTCACCGCCCAGGTGCCGATCAGGTAGAGCTCGACCGTCCGATCAGGACGGACATACAGACCCACCTCCGCGAACACATCGATGACGGTAGTGGGCTGACACAAGGCCAGCCCACGTTCGCGCGACGCTAGCCTTATTGGGAAGCCGCCACCGCGACCGGCAATGCGGGCCGCGGTGCGCGGGCAAGCAGTGTGGCAAGGTCTCCGTCAACGCTGCCAAGGAATCCGGCCGCCACCGCGGAGTACATCGACATCACCATGGGGGGCTGGAAGGGCAGCAGATTGGCGTGCGCCAGCGCCCGCCGCTGATCGGCCAAGGCCACCGGCTTATAAGGCACGTCAAGCGCGGCGGCCAGCTCAGCGGCGGTCAGGGCCACCGATCCGACCAGTTCGTAGCAGCGATTCAGGTGGGCCTGTGGCGCTGCTGCCACCGCAACAGCAGCGTCGGCGAGATCCTGCCTGGTTACCGCGGCCAGCGCCCCGTCGCCGAAAGGCGCCGTGATCACCCCGTCTATCGGCGCGGCGAGCAGGCCGAACAGCTCGGCGTAGAGCCCGTTGCGCAGGATGGTCCAGGTCATCGAGCTGCGTTGCAGGCGCTGCTCGGTCCAGCGGTGAGCAAGGGCGAAGGCCAAATGATCGCCCGCGCCGGTGAGGCTGGTGTAGATCACGTGGCGAACGCCCGCCTGCTCAGCGGCGGAGATGACCCGGTGGTGCCGGGCGATGACCACATCGTCCTCGCCGTAGCCGGCCGAGATGAGAAGCAGGGTCTGCACTCCTGACAGGTCCAGCGTCGCTGGATCATCGAAGTCAAGCATTCGCCCAAGCGCCGCGAACCTTGCGGGTGTGCGGGTTCCGGCTAGCGGGGCGAGGCCCTTTTCGACCAGTCCGGCATGGACAAGCGCGCCGAGGTTTCCCGAGGCGCCGGTGACGAGCAGCATGGCTGAGCCCTTCAAGTGGTTCTGATTAGGAACTAGCCTCATCTTCAGGAACCACGACGGGCGCGGACAAGGAGGCACTTCAGTGTCATCAGGGCACACGGCGGTAACCACTGCGCTGCAGCCATGCGGGCTGCCCGAGCATCGAAACTGCGGAATTCGCGAGGTCCTTGACCGCATCGGCGACAAGTGGTCGGTGTTGGTCATCGCCGAGCTGTCGCCCGGGACCCGCCGCTTCCGCGAGATTCAGCGCGGCATCCACGGCATCTCGCAGCGGATGCTCACCCTGACCCTGCGCCGCCTGGAACGTGACGGGCTCGTGCTTCGCACCGCCTTCCCCACCGTCCCGGTGACCGTGACCTACCAGCTGACCGATCGCGGCAGGAGCCTGACCCATCTGGTCCAGCAACTGGCGGACTGGTCACTGGCGAACATGGCGGCGGTAGCGGAGTCACGCAGAAGATGGGACGCCGCGAATCCGGAGTCCATGATCGTGTGAGGCACTCCAGGAAACCTGGGCTGATCGTTGGCAACCATTTGCCGGCCTGCGGTTGTTGATGAGCCGAGGAGGTCTGCAGTGGAAGATTTCGATGCTTATGTCGTAGCGGCGTGGCCGAGGCTTGTGCGCTCGGCCTGGCTGCTGACAGGGGACTGGCATAGGGCGGAGGACCTGGTGCAGGCGGTCCTGGCAAGGGCTTATGGCCGCTGGTCCCGCATTGGCGCCGACTCCCCCGACGCCTATCTGCGCGCGATGCTCGCCACGACCTTCCTCACCTGGTGGCGGCGGCGCTGGCGGGCGGAGATCCCGTCGGCGACCATCGCCGAGAGCGCCGGGGTCGACGAGCACGCCCGAGCCGAGCTGCAGCAGGTGGTCCGCGACGCGCTGCTTTCGTTGCCCCATCAGCAGCGCGCCGTGCTCATGCTGCGCTTCCATGCCGATCTGACCGAGGCCGCCACCGCCGACGCGCTCGGCATCAGCCTTGGCACGGTCAAGTCCTACACCGCCCGTGCGCTGGCCGCTCTGCGCCAGCACCCGAGCCTGAGATCCTTTGTCCTGGAGGGGGCAGCGTCATGACATCGGCGAACCTGCGAGACCTCCTCGACGAGGCCACCCGGGACATTCCCGCATCTGTTGCCCAGCCACCGCTTTCGGCCATCCGTGACCGTGTCAAGCGCCGCCGGGCCGGCTTCGCCGCGACCGGTGTCGTGGCCGCGGTCGCCCTCGCGGTCGCCGTGGCTATCCCGCTCCAGCTCGCCAAAGCGCATCGGCCGGCGCCACCGGCGGCCACGCCGTCCGCCTTCGCCTGGGAGTTCGGCTACGTCGACGGCGCCGAGCTGACCGTCTACGCGACGAGGCTTCCTCCATGCACGTTCCTGGACAACCCGACCGTGGTGTCCTCGCATACCGACGGGTCGTACACCATAAGGCTTATCGGAGATCTGGGCACCACTTCCGGTTGCGCCACCTCGGGTCCCGGGGCCAGCGGCCCAGGCCGCCTGGCAACGGCGAAGGTACAGCTCGATGGAACGATCCCACTCGATCTGATCAGGGATGCGGTGAGCCGACAGTTCCGGCCTATTTACAGCCGCGCGGAGCTGCCGGTCGGATTCACCGAGGGGCTGGGCCTCATCTTCGAGTGGGGCTATCAATCCGTCGACGATGCCTATGCGGAGTTCTATGGCAGGTTCCAGACCCAGAACTCGTATTCGCCGCCCATCGAACTCACTGGCGTCAGTTTTTGGGGACGCGGCGTGTTCGCCGACCCGCCACCCGTCATCGGCGGCGAGCCGGCCAGCTTCGGCCCGGTCAGCGGCTGGCTTGCGCCGCAGAGCGATGGCAGAGCCTGGCGCTTCCTCTGGTACGAACCTCGGGGCAGCTCATGGATCGTTTACGAGGCGACTCCCGACCGAGGCTATCCAACCAAAGCCGATCTTGTACACGTGCTGGAGAAGCTCAAGTGGCAGTGAAAGGGCGCGCTCAGAGATCGCGGCGCAGCTCGAGGAAGCGGTAGCTGAGCAGCCCGCGGGTCAGCGCGTGCTGAAGGGCGTTGCCGCCGACCAGCGACCGCCAGTATTCGCCGGACGGCCGAAACACCCGGCCCACGGCCAGCAGCGCGCTGATCCAGCGGTCGCGGGGGCGGCGCAACTCGAGCCCCGACGTCAGGTCCAGATCGCGAACCAGGGCCAGGCCGTGCTCCGCAGCCAGCTCGCGCACCTGATCCACGGTGAGCAGTGAGGTGGCGTGCCAGCCGGTCCGGAATTCGTCAAGCCAACGGGCCGAACGCGACGATGAGGGCACGGCGGCGGAGGTGAGAAAGTCGTCGCAGATGACGAGGGTGCCACCGGGGCGCAGGGAGCGAGCCGCTTGCGCGAAGTAGCGGCCGGCGTCGGGGCTGTGCAGGAACGCCTCGATGGAGAAGGTGAGATGAGCCCGCCCGGCCAGGTCGTCGGGCAGCGACAGGTAGTTGCCCTCCCGACAGCGCACGCGTGAGCCGGCCCCGGCCTCGGCAATCAGCGTCGCGGCGCGCGCCGCCTGCAGCGGGCTGATCGTGATGCCCTCGCCCTCAAGGTCGATCTGGCTGGCCAGATAGAGCAGGCTCGCGCCCAGCCCGCAGCCGAGGTCCACCACGGTGGGCTTGGCGACGCCGGGCGGAAGGGCTTGCAGAATGAGCTCGTCGACGTGGTGGAACGACGCCTTGCGCGTGGTCACCCCGGGGCCCCAGACCGCGCGATGGATCGATGCCCCGCCCTGGCCGAGCCGCTCGAAAGCGGCGGCGTTGTTGTCGTAGTAACGCCGCACCCGTTCGGCACGCTCGGCCGCGTCAGCCTCGGAGATCACGAAGGCCCACTTTAGACGATCCGGACAGCTGCAGGGAGGTCAGAACAGGGTCAGCTGGCCCGGGATGGGGTCGTAGCGGCCCCGGCGGCGGGGGCGGACCATCCAGGGCCTGGTGTCCTGGTGACGCTGATCGCGACTGGGCGGAGGCGCGCCGCCGGTGATGGCCCACAGCGAGGGACCGAGGTTGATGCCGCGGGCGGACAGGACGCGTCTCATGTGCGCCAGGTCGAGGGGAAGCCGGGCGGTGTCGAGCTCTGGCAACGGCAGGTCGGTGCGCATGCGCATGATCCGCCGGTTGCGGGCGACATTTTCGCGCATGGCCGGGGTGCCCAGCTGCTCGGTGGCACGCTCGCCCACGACATCGCGGACGGTTTGGCCGTCGCCGCGGTCGATGGCTGCGAAGGCGGCCTCCACCGAGCCGAACGCGGCGAGGAGGCGGGCGGCGGTGGTGGAGCCGAAGTGATGCACGCCGCGCAGATTGTCCGACGGGTCACCGCGAAGGGCGGCGAAATCCCTGTACTGCCAAGGTTCCACGCCGCAGAGGTCGGCAAGGCCCGCGGGGTCGACGAGCACCGCCTCGTCGAAGCCTCCGTTGCGCACGCGCAGCACCGAGGTCGACTGGTCGATCAGGGCGAACGCATCGCGGTCGCTGGTCATCAGCACGCTGCGCCATCCGTGGCGGCGGGCGTGCTCGGCGCCGCTGGCGAGAACGTCGTCGGCCTCATAGGAAGGCGGAACCACCGTGCAGATGCCGGTGGCTTGGAGAAGCTGCGGCGCGTCAACGATTTGCGACGCGAGATCGACAGGCTTTTCCGCCCGATGTGCTTTGTACTCTGGGTAGTCAGCCTTGCGCGCAGAGTGGTCGGGGCAGTCGAAGCCGACCATCACCGCATCGGGACGCAGGTGCGCCGCAGCCCGAGCGATGTAGCTGACCAGGCCTTTGAGCGCCCACACCGGGCGTCCGGCGGGATCCCAGAGGGGCTCGGTGGAGGCGGCGTGGTAGGCGCGATGGAGCAGGCTGTTTCCGTCAAGCACGAGCAGCAGCGGAGCGGGGGGTGCTTGCACCGCCACAGACTATTACCTATCAGCGGGCGGCGCTTGGCACGAATGGCTTTTGCAGCTCGGCGCGCAGCGCAGGGGTGAGTGCCTCGCCAGCCTGCTTGGCCAGCTTGGCCATCTCGTAGCCGACCACGCCGATCTCAGCGCCATGGGTGGCCAGGCAGGCCAGGCACGAACCGTCGCGGATCGACATCACGAGCAGATAGCCTCGGCCCATCTCGACCACGGTCTGGCGGACCTGATCGCTGTCGAACATGTGCGCTGCGCTCTTGACCACACTGACCAGGCTGGAAGTCACTGCGGCGAACCGGTCAGCGCTGTCGCGCGGAAGGTGTTCGGACGCCGCCACGAGCAGACCGTCGGAGGAAACGACCACCGCGTGCACCACCCCGGCGACGCGTTCCGCGAAGCCGTTGAGCAGCCAGGTGAAGTCGCTTGCCGCCTTGCTGATGTTCACGATCTTTCCTCCGGTGGTTTGGTTCACGTGACTGGTGCGGTGTCTTCACTGTCAGCGCGGCGAACGCCGGCGTAGAGATTCGACAGGATGGATGCGGTGTCCTCGGGGTTCAGCTCCGCTGCCTCGGCCGTCTCGACCACTTCGACCATGACCATCGCCCTGGCCGCGGCTCGATTGCGTTTGGGCAGACCGGACGAGGTCACGCCGATGCTCTCCGCGCGGGCCGGTTCCGGTGGCGCGGCTGGGTGATCGCCCGGCTCGCCAGCCGCATCCTTGGACCACCAAACGCTCGTTCCAGCCGTGTCACGCTGGCGCAGCACGCTGGCGACCCGCCTGGGTGCCCGGCCGTTGCCGGATACGGCTGGTTTGGCAGTGGCCGATTTCGATGCGGCCGACTTGTTTCCGGCACGCACGAAACGGCCGGGCTCAGGGGCGTCGCTGCCTTCGGTGGAAGCCGCGGGGGCGTCGGTGACCAGCGCCGCCGGAAGGCTCACCCGTGCGGTCACGCCAGGACGGCCATGGCTATGGGCGCCAACGCTGCTGGCGCTGAGCGTCACCGCGATGTTGTGCCGCTTCGCGAGGTGCCCGACCACGACGTGGCCCATCAGCTCGGCCGTCGACACATCGATGCTCGCCGGTGAGGCGAGCTGCCGGTTGGCTTCGACGAGCGCGGTGGGCGACATGCCGATACCGGTGTCGACTATGACGATTTCAGCTCCACCCTCCGCAGTGGACTCTGCCCTCAGGGTGACGGTGGTGTCGGGCGGGGAGAACGACACGGCATTCTCGAGCAATTCTGCTACAAGGTGAACGAGGTCGGTGACCGCGTACCCCGCGATGTAGACACTGTCGACAATCTCGGTCTGGACCATTGTGTAGCGCTCGATTTCCGCCGTTGCCGCCAGCGCCACCGTGTTCAGGTCGACCGGCTGGCCCATGCCTCGGGTGGTGCCGCCATCGGCGAGCACGAGCAGGTTCTCGTCGTTTCGCCTTAGCCGGGTCGCCAGGTGGTCGAGACTGAACAGGTTGGAAAGCCGGTCGGGATCGGTCTCGGCGGACTCCATGGTGTCCAGCAGCCGAAGCTGCCTTTCCACCAGCGCTTGGCTTCGCCGGGCGAGCTTGATGAAGATTTCGTTAACGTTGCGTCTCATATTGGCCTGTTCCGCGGCAAGCCTTACCGCGCTGCGGTGCACAGCGGTGAAGGCCTCCGCGACCTCACCGACCTCGTCGTGCACCCGCACGACAATGGGTTCCACTCGAAGAGGAGGCGCCTTGGTGGGCATGGCACGCAGCTGCCCGATGACCGAAGGCAGCTGATGATGCGCAATTTGCAG
Organism: Rhizocola hellebori; assembly: GCF_016862955.1. Classification (GTDB taxonomy): domain Bacteria; phylum Actinomycetota; class Actinomycetes; order Mycobacteriales; family Micromonosporaceae; genus Rhizocola; species Rhizocola hellebori. The sequence continues at coordinate 27,264 of NZ_BONY01000027.1, forward strand.
CGCTTGCTCGCGCAAACTGCGAAGGGAGAACACCATCCGGCGTCCGATCGCCACCGACGTCACCACCGCGATGGCCAGCAACGCCAAGGTGGCCAGCGAGCCGGCGACGGTGCTGCCCCACTGCTCACCGCTCGCGCCTTCCACGACATCGGTGGCGTTGGTCAGCAGGCTCTGCTCGACCTCGCGCATCAGCTCAAGCTGCGTCGTGCTGGCCAGCCACCACTGTTGCGCGTCAACGCCGAGAGCTTCAGCGCCCGCGTTGGAGATGATCGTCTGAAGTAGACGGCCCGCATTGCTTACCGCCTGACCGGTGACCGCGTCGTCAAACCGCTTGAGCTGTGCCTGATCCGCGTCTTTCCGAAACCGGTCGATCGCAGCCAGTGACTCTGCCCTCACATCGGCGATGCGCTCCGACTCGCCTGGGTCAAAGGCGCCGCTGAGACAGACGATATAGAGGTGGCCGCGAATCTGGGCGGTCAGCTCCTTGGCCAAGGCAAGGTTGGTGAAGCCGCGAACGATGCGCGCCACGTTGGCGTCGCCACCGACCTGCACCGGCGCCGGAAGCAGCGCCTGCAAGCTCGCGATCATTTTGGTGTACGCGTCGAAAGCGGCCTGCGTGCGCAGCCAGCCCTGGCCCGCCCCCGCGCGCAGCTGCTTCAGCTCCCCCAGCGTGGCGTCGGCCTGCGTATAGGCCTGCGCCACCGTCTGGTCGTCGAGCAGTGGTGAGGCGGCGCGCCGAAACGCTTCCACCGCACGGTCAACGGCCGTCCACTCCGGAGCGAGACCCGCGACGTCACGGTCGGTGCTGCCCTCACGCGCGCCCAGCGCGGCGAGCATACCCGCCGAACGATCGCGCTCGCGTTGCAGGTCGTGCACCAGCGCGGTGACCTCGCGGCCCAGCGCGACCTGCTTGGCGAACCTGTCCAGGCTCGACGCCGTGCCGACCGACGAGGTGACCTGCACCCCGGCCACCACGAGAAAGCCCACCAGCGGGACGGTTAGCACGGCTGCCAGTTTCAGCGCGACCCGCCAGTCACGCATTCGCATTGCTGAAGGTCGGCGGTGTGAAGCGACAGCTGTCCTCTGATGACGACTTCGTCGCGTCACCTGAACATCACCATTGCCCACCTGACCGCACCACCAAGCTTGCAAAAATTTAAGTAAGCGATAATAGTCGCCGGGTACATCTAACCCGGGGACGAATTGCGCAGCAAGTCGGGCCACGGCAAGAGTTCAACGCAACATTCCACAACCGACTCCAGGGGTTGAAACTAGCAGCTCGGCACGACAAGATACTCCGGTGCACGACCCCGAGAGCAATCGTTGTAAACTTATGTATATAACTATGTATCGCTTGGCGCTAGTTCTGGGCGCGACATCTGTCGTCCTTTCTGGTTGCACAGCAGCGGACAAGACACCGCCGGCCCTGGCCATAGGGGTGCTGTCCGCGACCACCGGCGGCGACGCCAAGGCCGGTGACGACGCGGTTCGGGGGGCACAGCTAGCCGTTGAAGTGGTCAACGACGACCACAGCAAACTGCCTGTCCTGCTTGGGCCCGGCATAGGGCTTCCGCGTCTCAACGGCGCCAAGCTCACTCTCGTCAGCGTCGACACACGCGGCAATCCCGAAGAGGCGGCCCGCCAGTCCATCGATATGGTTACCCAACGGCACCCGGTGGGAGTCATCGTGGCCGACTCCGCACAGGTGGCGGCAGCCACCGCAAGCGAGATGCAGCGACTGCGGGTGCCCCTGCTCGACGCGAGCGGCACCGCCGACTACCTCACCGAGCTCGGCCTCGACTGGTACTTCCGCACCGGGCCAAGCGATCGGCTGCTCACCGAGGGCGCCTTCGCCATGCTGCGACGCGAGCTGCCGGCCGGCGCACCCAAGGTGGCGCTCGTGGCCGAGGCGGGCGGCGACAGCGCCACCGGGTCCAGCGCGGTCAAGGAGGCTGCCGAAAGGTCGGCAAGCTCAGTGGTTTTCGAACATGAGTGGCAAGGCGGCGACTCGGCCAACGCCGAGCTGATCGCCAAGCTCAAAACCAGCGGTGCGGAAGCGGTGGTGGCATGGGCGCACACGGCCGGCGGCGCTGCGGGGATAATCCGCACGGTCGCTTCGGCGACGTCCCGGCCCGTTGTGGGCCTGGGTAAGGGTTTCCGCCAGCTGACCCAGCCTCCGGCCACGGGCGCGATGATGCTGCGCTCGGTGGCCTGGTCTGCCGAGTTCGCCACGCGAAGCCCGGCGGCCCAGGGCGTGACACAACTGTACGAAAAGCGCTTCGGCCACCCCATGACCGATGCGGCGGCCGCCGCGTTCACCTCGACCATCGCGCTGGCGGTGGCGGTGGACGCCAGCGGTTCCCAGGACACGGCGGCCATCCGCACCGCGCTGCGGCAGGAGTCGCTTCCCCCCACCCAGATGATCATGCCGTGGAACGGGGTCCAGTTCGCGGCCGACGGCCACAACAGCCGGGCCGCGGGCACGATCGAAGCCTGGGAGGGCACCACCTACCGCGTCGTGCATCCGGCAGAGCTGGCTGCGCGCCCGTTGCGTTGGCCCGCGTGATGTCTGCAAGTGGCACGCTACTGCTTCGCGGGGTGACCCTCGAAGACGGCCGTCACACCAACGTGCTGCTCCGCGGCAACGTCATCGAGGCGGTCGGAGCGCAAGCGGGAGACGAAACACTCGACCTGGAGGGGTACCTGCTGCTGCCCGCCCCGGCCGAGGCACACGCTCACCTGGACAAGGCCTACACGGCCGACGTCGTGCCCAACCCGGCCGGTGACCTGATGGGCGCCGTGGAGGGCTGGCTGCGGCACCGGCCGACGCTGACGGCTCAGGACATCACGGATCGCGCGACCGCGGCGCTGCGCGCCTACCTCGCGCACGGGGCCACCGCCGTGCGCAGCCACGTCGACATCGGGGAAGGCATTGGCCTGCGGGCACTCGAGGCCGTGGTGGCCCTCAAGACACCGGTCACACCGCAGATCGTGGCGTTCGCCGGAACCCCGCTGTCCGGAGTGGATGGTGCTCAGAACAGGGCGATGCTGCGCGACGCGATGGCGGCCGGAGCGCACGCCGTCGGCGCCTGCCCGGGGCTTGACCCCGATCCCAAGGCGTGCATCGAGTTCTGCCTCGAGCTGGCGCAGGCTCACTTGGTACCCACGGATATGCATGTAGATGAGTGGCTTGACCCTGACCCTTGCGCACTGGCGTTGCTTGCTGAAATCGTGCTTGCTAGCAGCTTTGAGCAACAGGTCACGGCGAGCCACTGCGTGAGCCTGGGGATGATGCCCGCAGCGCAGGCCCGCGCCATCGCCGAAACGGTCGCCCAAGCCGGCATCGGCGTGGTGTGTCTGCCCCAGACCAACCTCTACCTTCAGGGCAGGCAACACGATTTCGCCCCGCCGCGCGGGCTCACCGCGCTTTCCGTGCTGCGCCAAGCAGGCGTCGTCGTCGCTGCGGGCGGGGACAACCTGCAGGATCCCTTCAACCCCATGGGCCGCGCCGACCCGCTCGAGACCGCAGCGCTGCTTGTCGTGGCCGGGCATCACAGCCCGCAGCAGGCCTATGCGGCGGTGAGCGACCACGCGCGCCACGTGCTCGGCCTGCCCGCGGTGACGATCAGCCCCGGCTCACCCGCCGAGCTGCTCGCCATTCGCGCCGGCAGCCTGCGCGAGGCCCTCGCCACCACCCACCCGGAGAGGCTGGTCATCAGCGCCGGCCGGGTGGTGGCCCGCACCTCTATCCAAAGGGAATGGCCAACTTGTTAACCATCAAGGATCTCAGCGTCCGGTATCCGACCGGAACGCTCGCATTGGACGGGGTGTCGCTCAGCCTTGCGGCGGGCGAGTTCGTTGCCATCGTGGGTCCCTCCGGCTGCGGCAAGAGCACCTTGCTCAAGGTGGCCGCCGGATTGCTGGCGCCGACCGAGGGCTCGGTGGCGAAAACCAGTGACCACATAGGTTTTGTCTTCCAGGATCCGACTTTGCTGCCATGGCGCAGCGTGCGAAAGAACGTGGAGCTCATCGGCGAGCTGCGCGGCATGAGCCGCGACGACCGGCAGAAGGCGGCCACGGAAGCGATCGCGAAGGTCGGTCTCAGCGACTTCGCGCAGGACCGCCCGAGCACCCTGTCCGGCGGGATGCGCATGCGAGCCTCATTGGCCCGCACCCTGATCACCCGCCCTGAGCTGATGTTGTTCGACGAGCCGTTCGGCGCGCTCGACGAGCTCACCCGCGCCAAGCTTTGCGACGATGTGCAAACCCTCTTCGTGGCCGACCAGTTCGCCGGGTTGCTGGTGACCCACTCCATCTCCGAAGCGGTGTACCTGGCCGAGCGGGTGCTGGTGATGACCGACCGTCCGGGGCGCTTCGCGGGCGAGGTCCCGGTGCCCTTCGACTATCCGCGCCCGCCCGATATCCGTTACACCCCAGAGTTCGCCAAGACGACAGCCGGCGTCTACTCGCTGCTGCAGCCACCGTCTACTTCGGAGGATGGTAAGTGATGAGCCGTCGCCTGAAGGACTTCGTCGCCCCCACCGGTGTCTTTTTACTTGCCATCATTATCTGGTACCTGATCAGCACCGTGGTCATCGACGAGGGTCGGCGCTTCCTGCTGCCGCCACCGGATGCCGTGGTGCGGGTGGCCTTCCTGGACCCGGTGAACCTCAAGGACTTGCTTGCCGGGCTTGGTCTTTCCGCCCGGGTGGCGCTGACCGGCCTGGTCCTGGCCACGGTGATCGGGCTCAGCCTGGCCACGGTGATGAGCCAGGCGCGCTGGCTAGAAAAGTCATTGTTCCCCTACGCGGTGGTGTTGCAGACGGTGCCGATCCTGGCCCTGGTCCCCCTCTTCGGGTACTGGTTCGGCTTCGGCTTCGAAAGCCGGGTGCTGACCTGCGTGCTCATCGCGCTTTTCCCCATCGTGGCCAACGCCCTGTTCGGCCTGCAGTCGGTGGATCCCGCACTGCACCAGCTTTTCTCATTGCACGGCGCGAACCGGCTGACCCGGCTGTGGAAACTCCAGCTGCCCTCGGCCCTTCCCGCCATCTTCACCGGCCTGCGCATCTCCGCCGGAGCCGCCGTGATCGGCGCGGTCGTGGGCGATTTCTTCTTCCAGCAGGGACAGCCCGGCATAGGGCAGCTCATCTACATCTATCCCCGCCGCTTGCAGTCGGAGATGCTCTTCGCCGCGGTGATTCTCGCTTCGCTCTTCGGTCTGGCCGTCTTTTGGTTGTTCGGCCTGGCCTCGCGCCGTGTCACCGCGTGGCACGCGTCGCAGGAACCCAACCCCCTTTCCCCTGGAGGAAACAAATGAATACCACACGGAGGCTCGCCTTCGCGTTGGCCGCCGCACTATCGCTGACGGGGTGCCAAACCGCGCCCCCCGCCACGAACGCCGGGCCCACCCTCACCCCCGGTAGCGGCGGGCTCGACCTCGCCGCGGTCTGTCCCGCCACTGTCGTCATCCAGGCGGCGTGGACACCGGAGGCCGAACACGGCGCGCTCTACCATCTGCTCGGCGAGAACTACACCATCGACGCGGCGAGCAAGAAGGTATCGGGAAACCTTGTAGCAGACGGCAAAGACACCGGCGTGAAGGTGGAGATCCGGGCGGGTGGCCCGGCCATCGGTTTCCAGAACGCCGGCGCGCAGATGTACGCCGATCCGTCCATCATGCTGGGCCAGGTGGCCACCGACGACGCCGTCGGGCTTTCCGCCAAGCAGCCCGTGATCGCGGTGATGGCACCGTTCGACATCGCCCCCTACATGATCATGTGGGATCCGGCCGCCAACGCCAGCTTCAACTCGATCGTGGACATCGGCAAGACCAACACCAAGGTGCTCTACTTCAACGGCGCGACCTACATGGACTATCTGCTCGGCTCGGGCATTCTCAAGCGCAACCAGGTCGACGGCGCCTACGACGGCAGCCCGACCCGCTTCCTGGCCGAGCAGGGAAAGATCGCCCAGCAGGGATTCGCGACCAACGAGCCGTTCATCTACGAGAAGGCGCTGCCCAACTGGAAGAAGCCGGTCAAGTTCCAGCTCATCCACGACACCGGCTATCCGATCTACCCTGAGGCGATCGTCGTGCGCGCAGACAAGAAGGCCGAGCACGCGGCCTGCCTGAAGAAGCTGGTCCCGATCATTCAGAAGTCACAGGTCGACTACGTGCACAACGCCGCCGCGACCAACGACCTGATTGTCAAGCTCAACAGCGAGTTCAAAGGCTTCGCCTACCCCAAGGAGCAGGCCGCCTTCAGCGTCGAGCAGCAGCTCAAACTGAAGATCGTCAGCAACGGCGCCAACACCACCCTGGGCGACATGGACGTGGAACGGATTCAGAAGGTGATCCGCATCGTCAGCCCGATCTACGCCGCCCAGCGTAAGGACGTCAAGAGCGGCCTTACCCCGCAGGACCTGATGACCAACGAGTTCATAGATACCACCATCGGCCTGTGAAACCGCCACCCTTGGCCGAGACGGCCGCCGCGGCGAGCCGGCTGGCGCCCTCGCCGGCGACCGTGGCCTCGCTCACCGCGGCGCTGATCAAAGCTTTGGGTGCGCAAAGGGTCAGCACGGTGGAGGCGGCACGGCGTGCCGCCTCCACCGACTTCGCCCACCTCTCCCCGATCCTGACCGCGGCCCTGCCGGCCCGGCCGGCCGACGTGGTGGCCTACCCGGGCTCGCCCGCCGAGCTGGTCGAAGCGGTGCGCATCGCCAGCGAACACGGCGTGCCGATCGTCCCGCGCGGGCGCGGGACGGGCAACTACGGGCAGGCCGTGCCGCTGGCGGCCGGGCTCGTCATCGATCTGACCGGGCTGGAAAGCGTCCTCGATGTCGGCCAGGGCTGGATTCACGCCCAGGCGGGCGCCACCTTCGTCGCCCTGGAGGCGGCGGCCCGCCGCCGGGGACAGGAGATCGCCATTCAGCCCACCACCGTCGGCAGCACCATCGGCGGGTTCCTCGCCGGAGGCGCGGGCGGCATCGGCTCGATCGAAAACGGATGGCTCTGGGACGGGTTCGTGCTCGCCCTGGACACGGTCACCTGCCCACCCGGGCCCGCCGCGGTGACCCTGGTCGGCGAACAGTGTTCCGCATTCCTGCACGCCTATGGCGTGACCGGGATCATCGCCGCCGCCACGGTAAAGCTCACCCCGGCCCGGGAATGGCTCGCCGTCATCGCTTCCTTCGCCAGCTTCGCCGACGCCGTACAGGTTGGACAGTCTTTATTGGAGCTGGAACCGGCCGCCCGGCTCGTGTCGCTGGACGACCCGGCGCTGGTCGGCCTCTACCCCCCGGACGAGGCCCTGCCCGCTGACCGGTACAGCCTGCGAGCCGTGATCGAGGTGTCGGCCCGGGAGGCGGTGCTCGATCTGGTCAAAACCCATGGCGGCACAGCCGAATCGGTGACCCCGGACGCGATCGGCTATCTGTCCACCCTGTCGTTCAACCATGTCACCCTGCGGGCCAAGCGATCCCGGCCCGAGCTGTGTCATCTCCAGGTCTCCGGGGAGGCGCTCGTCACCCAGCCGCAGCGGGTGCGCGAGGCGCTGCCCGGCGCGATGCTTCACCTGGACGGGATGCGCCTGTCGCCGGACCCCGCCGCCCCCCGGCGCGGCCGCGGTTTCGGCGGGCTTCTGCTTAGCCCATTCCATGACACGGCAACGCTTTACGACGGCATCGCCCGCCTGCAGGAGCTGGGAGTCCATGTCGTGGACCCGCACACCTGGCTCCTAGGCGGGCCGGCGCTGCCCGGCATCCGCGCCGCAGCGGCCCACAACGACCCGCGGGGCCTGCTCAACCCGGGAAAGCTGCCTTAGGAACCGGCTTTGCTCACGTAGACCAATCAGTTCGCCGGGGGTCGGGCTGAACCCAGCGGCATCCAGGTGAGATGGTCGCGCCAGCCGTCCAGCTCGAAGGCCCAGCCGGTAAGCGCCGCGTGAGCGAGCCGCTTGTCGGAGGTCACCGCCTGGAAGTGATGTTCTTGGTCGCCGGCCCTGTACTCGACCACAAATCTCGAGTCATCGTCGAGAGTCACCTGCGAGAAGACCTCGGACGAGGCGCTGCCCGGCTTGGTAAGGACGAAATACTCCTCCTCACCCCTTTCCACATCTCCGAACAGCTCGAAGAGCGTCTTCTCGGAGGGATCGGAATACAGCTCGCCGCTCGCGCACTCGGCACGCAGCCACAGGTGCCGGCGCTGCCAGCGCAGATCGACCCGGATCCGCTTGGCCAGATCTCCGTTCCACGACACCTCAAGACCGTTGCGCTGCAACGCTTCCACCACTTCGTGCCCGATCGACTCGGGCGCTCCGCGCACTGAGCCGTAACACAGGCACAGGCCGCCACCCTCGACCGCGCCCTCGGTGTCCTGGAAGTGGTAATAGACGTATCCCCGCGCGCCCGGGGTTTGCCCGATCTCATCGCCAATCTCGGCATTGCCACACGTCTGGCAGCAGGTGAAGTGCTGCCTGGCCACCACGCCCGTGCTTTCCAGCTCGGCGAAAGCAAGGTCGAGCCGGTCGCAATCGGACATGTGCGAATCCGGCGGCTGGGCGAGGAGATGCTCCTGCCACTCCTGTTCCAGCAGGGCGGCAACGAGACCTTCGAGATCATCGCCTTCGTATTCGTCTTCAAAACACTCCACCGCGTTCACGGCGATCTCGTGGCCCTCGTCGAAGCCCATCGCAATCTGCAGCCGGATGAACTCGCGAACCTCCTCGCTCATGGCACGCAGTGTAATGAGAAGCTCGCTAGATTTGTCGGCTAGCGAGCTTCCTTTTTATATAACGAAAGGCCAACCACTGCTGTCCCAGCCAAGCAGGTTTATCCCCAGCCGGGCCGCGCCGTTGTCGGCATAGTAGTGGTAGAACAGAACATCCTGCCCGTTGTCGGCAACGACCGCGGGATGACCCGGCCCGTGGATCGAGCCGTGACCGGCCAGAATCTCGGTCCCCCCACCGGAAGTCAGGGCGGTCCCAGCGCGGTCCGTGTAAGGCCCGGTCGGCGAAGTTGACCGGCCCACCATCACGCGATAGGTGCTTGTCGCACCGCGACAGCACAGATCGAAAGCCACGAACAGGTAATAGAAGCCGCCGTGGGCGTAGACGAACGGCGCCTCAATCGCCCCGTTCGCGGTCTGCCGCTGAGCCAGCGCCCTGATCGCTGTATCGGAGGCGGAACGCATGCCGGTGGCCGGGTCGAGCCGGACCGCTTTGATGCCGGTCCAGAAGGATCCGAAGCTCAGCCACCACTGCCCCGCCGAGTCGACCACGAGATTCGGGTCGATGGCGTTGAAGTTGACCGAGCCGCTGCTTTCGATGACCAGGCCGCGATGTGTCCAGCTGCCGGCCGCGCCGGTCGGGCTGGTAGCCAGGAAGATCGCCGATCGCTGTGAGCCGAAGGTGGATGCGGAGTAGTACAGGTAGAACTGGCCATTGCGGAAGGAGATGTCTGGGGCCCAAAGGTTGCGGCTGCCGTTGGTGTAAGCGGTGGTCCAGGAGGCCCCATTGGGCCAGACCACACCGGCGTTCTGCCAGTTGACCCGGTCTCGCGAGGTGCGGATGGGCAGGTTGTTTCCGGTCGTCAGCAGCAGGTACGTGCCGTTGCCGGCCTTGACCACCGCCGGGTCGTGCGCCCCGGTGGATCCGGTGACCGGAGCCGGGTTGGGATAGGCCGCCAGGGGCGCGGCCCTGGCACCGGTGACCAGGACGCTAGCCGCGACAACGACGCCAGCGACCACGCCGAGTGCGGCCAGTCGGAACTTGCTGGAGGACATGACGGGTCTCCGCTCAACGAATTGACACATGACAATTCGCGTGCGCCGTTGGTGCTCCCGCCGGAAGAATAGCCCAGCTTCGATATCACCTGCCACTGTTGGCTATGGCTAGCAGGACGTACGCCAGCACGATGGCGCTGCCGGAGGCAAGAACCCAGAGCACCGGTGACCGCAGCGGGTAGTCCAGTGGCGGCGGTGGAGGCAGGTGAGCGGCAGGTGTGCCCGCGGCTCGTCGCTTGCTGTCGCGCAGGGCAGCGACCAGCTGCTGCGGGCTTCGCTCGCCCGGCGCCAGCCACCGGCTGATCCGATGGACGGCGATGACATGGTCAGCGCCCTCGGCCCGCAGCTTCACACCCTCGTCCAGCTCGATGGAGGACACGTCCCGCCACGGCAGGTGCTGAACGCCACGGCCGGTGACCACAGCGATCCCCTCGTCGTTCCAGGCCGCCCGGGGCCGCACCAGCACCCGCCACACGATCTCCGCCCCGAGCCCGGCCAGCCCGAGCGCCACAAGCACCGACACCGAGGGATGGAAAGCGCCGATGCACGTCACGAAGCCCACCATGGTCGCGCCGAGGGCCACCGCCGCGATCGACAGTGGCACCAACGCATAGGCCCTCTCCCGGGCGAGGCGATGGGTCCGCAGCAGGTCAGGGCTTGCCGATCGGTCCACCGCCGTCAGGTCCGCCGGATCAAACCCCAGCTCACGCCCGCCCTCGCCAGGGCCATCGCCCTCGCCATCGTCGGTGGCGGAAGCGGCGGCGGTTTGGGAGTGGGGATCGGACAGTGCCTCGATCGAGCCGAAGGGCGCCAGCAGTTTGGAGTCGAGAACGACCGCGCACCACCGGGTGGTGAGCGGATCGCCATAGAGCAACGCGGGTCGTTTCCGGCCGCTATCGGCATTCGCTCCGCGCCAGACCCAGCGCGGGCCGTCCTGCATCTCCAGCCTGGCCGGAAATCTAGCTTTGATCGGGATGTGGGCCACCGCCGACCCGGGCAGCCAAACGTAGACACCGGCCGAGTGCTCGACCACCTGAACCGGTCGGACCGGCTGCGGCGAGGCGAAGAACCGGCGACGCGACCGGTTGAGGGAAACGGCCCGCCAGCCCAGACCGAGGCCGAGACCGATCGCGGCCGCCGCCCAGGCGCCCCAAACGCCTTCGGAGCCGAACCACCAGGGCAGCCGCCATTGCAGCAGCCACCACAGCAGGCCCGAGCCGAGCGCCAGCAGCACTATCGAGGTGGCCGTGGTGCGGGCGGCGACCCAGGTGAATCTGGTCTCGGCGGGCGGCTGCTGCGCGGATGAGGACGCCGAGATCGTGAACCGATCGGAGGTGCCGCGCCAGGGGGTCAGCGCCAGGATCGCGCCACCCGAAACCAGAAGGGCGAAACTGACCGTGACCCAGGTCGGCGGATGGCCTTCCCGCAGCGCCAGCCGCCAGGCGGCCGCCGCCAGAACGGCGAGGATCTCCGCGGCGGTGCGGTGCATCCAGGCGACTATGGCGACCGCCAGCGCGAGGCCCAGGCCTAGCGCGGCCCACGGCACCTGGCCACAGGTCGTCCACGCGCAGGGCGGCATGGCCGGGATGGCGAAACCGACCGCGGCGAACCCAGCCACCGCGGCCAGCACGGCGTAGCCGATGAAGATCCCCGCGGCCCGGGTGGGCATGGGGAGGACGTGACCCGGAGGAAGCACACATTGATGGTCACGTAACCGGTCAAGCGTCGCGGACCTGCTGCCTAAGCTTTTTGCGATCCACCTTGCCCACCGAGGTCAGCGGGATGGCCTGCACCACATGGATCTCGCGCGGATACTTCGTGGCGGACAGGTGGGCCTTGGCGTGGGCGATGAGCTCCTCCTCGGTCGCGGCCGCCCCGGGACGCAACGCCACGAAGGCGACCACCTCCTCACCCAGCCGCGGGTCTTCGCGCCCCACCACCGCGGCCGACGCCACCGCCGGATGGGCGAGCAGGACGTCCTCGACGTCGCGGGGGAAGACGTTGTAACCACCCCGGATGATGAGATCCTTCTTCCGGTCCACAATGGACAGATAGCCGTCCTCGTCGAGCCGCCCGATGTCGCCGGTGGCGAACCAGCCCTGCACCACCGCGGCCGGGCCCTCCTGCGACGTGCCCCAGTAACCGGCCATCACATTCGGTCCCCGTACCACAATCTCGCCCTCCTGACCCGCGGCGACCTCCTTGCCGTCCAGGTCGAGCAGCCGTAGCTCGATGCCGGGGACGGGCTTGCCCACGGTGCCGGGCCGGGGCGCACTCGGCGGGGTGGCGCTGATGATGCCGGCGGTTTCGGTACAGCCGTAGCCCTCCATCACCACCGCGGACGGCACCCGCCGCTGGAACTCGCGGGCCAGCGCGGCCGGCAGCGGCGCGGCGCCGCACGACAGAAAGCGCAGCTCGGCCAGGTCGTAGTCTTCCAGCGGCTGGGCCAGCAGCATCGCCAGCATGGAAGGCACCAGCGCTGCCGCCTGTGCCCTGTGCTGCTGAGCCAGGGCCAGCCAGCCCGGGGCGTCGAACCATCGCTGCAACGCGGTGACCGGTGGCTCGGTGGCATGCATCCCGCCGACCGTGACCAGGATGCCGAACGAGTGCGCCAGCGGCAGGGCCAGCACCCCCCGGGTGATGCCGGAGACATAGGTGACCGAGCGCGCCGCGCCCGCACCCTCGCTGAGATGACCGTGGGTGAGCGGAACCCCCTTGCTGCGCCCGGTGGTTCCGCCGGTGTAGAGCAGCGCCGCGAGGCCATCCACGCCAACGTCCAAATAGTCCATGGCAGCAGCGGACTCCAGCTCAGCGAAGTCGACCACCCCGGCCATGGCCTCGGCGCCGGCCACGATCACCTTCAGCCCTAGCCCTTCCGCGGCCGGGAGCACCTTGGGTAGCAGCTCCTTCGTCGCGATCACGGCCACCGCACCCGAATCGACCATCACGTGCCGCAGCTCGGGCACGGTCATCAGAAAGATGGCCGGCGCCACCACCGCACCCGCGCGCCAGATGGCATGGTAGCTAACGAAAACCTCGGGGCAGTTGGCCATCATCACCACCACCCGGTCGCCGGGGGCGACGCCGAGGTCGCGCAGTCCGGCGCTGACCCGATCGGCTCGGGTGTGAATATCAGCCGACGTATGCCAGTTACCTTCGAAGAACAACGACGGATAATCGCCAAGTCGGTCCAGCGCGGTGGCGGCAAGACGTCCCAGATTCTGCCCATCCATGTTGGTCACTACAACACCTGTCTACCGTGAGGTCAAACGATGGAGTCAACATGCGCGAGGAGAACAGTGTGCAAAACGATCTGGACGACTGGGTTGGCCCACCCGATGGCGGGCCGCATGTCTGGCGGACACTGGGTTTCCGGCGCAAACAGAACGCGGTAGGACACGCCACCGTCGAATGGGACGCCTCCCCCGACTACAGCTTTCCCACCAGCAACGGGCCTGTGGTCCAAGGTGGGCTGGTCACCGCCGTGCTGGACTCGGCGATGGGCGGCGCCTGCTGGACCGTGCTGGAGGGCGACGAAACGTTCCTCACCGCCGACCTCCGGGTGGAGTTCCTCCGCACGACCAGGCCGGGCAAGCTGACCGCCACCGGCACCGTGGTCAGGCGTACCCGGCGGGTGGTCTTCTGCGCGGCCGAGCTGGTCGACGAGGAGGGCACGGTGCTCGCGGCGAGCCGCTGCACCCAGGTTGTGCTGCCCCTCGACGGGCCGGCTGGACGGCGTACCCATCACCTGCGTGCTTGAAAACCCCGCCGGCGGGGTAAAGACCACCCGTGGCGTGATCGGCTTCGGGCTGGTCAAAAGGCAAGCGGCGGAAGGAAACGCGATAAGCACCCCCTCGGTGGGCGACCCGATTGCCCTTAAATCTAGGCTTTTTTCACATCCGCACCTCGATGCGTATAGTGGGCCCCGCAACTGGAGACGACCAGCGGAAGGGGCCGGAGGGGCTGTGCAAGGGCCGGCTGTGCCGCTGCAGGTGGTGCTCGTCGAAGACGACGAAGCCGATGCTGTTTTGGTGCAAGAGCTGCTCTCCGACACTGGCCTGAACGTCTCGCTGGTGTGGTGCCGATCGCTGGCCGAAGCCGCCGCCAAGCTGACCGACGAGGTCGACTGCGTGCTGGTCGATCTGAACCTGCCGGACAGTCTGGGCCTGGATGCCGTCGATCTGGTGCTGCGATCCGCTCCCGAGGCCGCGGTGCTGGTGCTGACCGGCATGGCCGACGAGACCACCGCCATCTCCGCGGTAACCCTTGGCGCGCAAGACTATCTGGTCAAGGGCAAGGTCGACGGCTACCTGCTGGGCCGGTCGATCCGCTACGCGATGGAGCGGAAAGCGGCGGCAGCCGCGGCCGCGGAGCTGCGCGACACGCGCCTGCTGGCCGCCGAAAACGCCCGTCTGGAAAGGGGTTTGCTACCCCGGCCGCTGGTCGCCAACGAGCGGGTCAACATCACCTCGCGCTATCGGCCGGGGCGGCAACGGGCCCTGCTCGGCGGCGACTTCTTCGATGTGGTGGAGACCGACGATGGGCTCGTGCGGGCGCTCATCGGCGACGTTTGCGGGCACGGCCCGGACGAGGCCGCGCTCGGGGTCGGGTTGCGCTTCGCCTGGCGCGGGCTGGTGCTGGCGGGGGTGGCCGATCCGGTCGAGATCCTGCGTGCCATGCAGCGGGTGTGTGTGGCCGAGCGGCACGCCGACGGAATCTTCGCCAGCATTTGCATGATAGACATCCATCTTCCCGGTACCAGAAAAGAAGGCTCTGCGGTCGTCACATGTGCCGGGCATCCGGCTCCGCTGCTGGCGGCCACCGGCGTGGTGACCCCGATCCCGACCGCTGTCGGCTTCCCGGTCGGCCTGCTGCCCGGCATCGGCAGCTGGAGCTCGGTGAGCGTGCCGCTGCCGGCCGAGGGCGGGATCCTGCTCTACACCGACGGCATGACCGACTGTCAGGTCGGCGTGGGCGAAGAGCGCCTTGGCGTGGAAGGCCTGACCGCGATCGCCGGCAAGGTCTGGCAGGCCGCCCCGGAGGCTTTCCTGGAAGACCTGGTCCGCACGGTGACCGTCCAGGATGCCGGACGCAACCTCGATGATCTAGCCGTGCTCTATGTGACCTGGGGAGCGACCGCCGATGTTCGATAAAGGCTGGCGGCGCTTCAGCACCAACACCCTCATCCTGTCCGGGCTGGTGATCCTCGCCGGGCTCCTGGTCGCGGCGGCCATCGCCGGAACGCTTGCCCTGCGCAACTCCGCCGCCGCTTCGCAGACTCTGACCGACCGGCTTTCACCGGCCCTCATCAGCGCGGAACGGCTCAACACGGCCCTGCTCGATCAGGAGACCGGCGTTCGCGGTTACGCGCTCACCGGTGAAAGGCGATTCCTCGAGCCCTACCACGCCGGCCTCTCCGCCGAGCAGGCGCAGATCGCGCAGCTGCAGCAGCTTCTCGCGCAACGACCCGAGGCGCTGGCCGCGCTGGGCGAGGTCGTCGAGCTGGCACGCTCATGGCGCGCTGGCACGGCAGAGCCCGTCATCACCGCCGTGGAAAGCGGCGCAAGCGCCACCGGGCTGGTCGAGAAGGGCAGGCAGGACTTCGACCGGGTCCGCGGCGGGCTGGACAGACTGGAACAGCAGATCAGCGCGGCCCGGCAGGCCGCCCGCGACGACCTCACCCGGGCGATGCGGTGGCAGAACACGGTTCTGGTCGGGGTCCTCATCGTCTTCCTGATCGCGGCCATGCTGGTGACGATGCTCATCCGCTCGGGCGTCGGCCGGCCCATGTCCCGGCTGGCGGCGGCCACCCGGGAGGTCAGCGGCGGCGACTTCGAGCAGCGGATCGCCGTCGACGGTCCGGCCGATCTGCGGGCTCTCGGCGGCGACATCGAAACCATGCGCCAGCGCATCGTCGCCGCGCTGGCGGCCAGCGTCGCGGCCCAGGCGACTTTGCAAGCGCAGGCGGTCGAGCTGGAGCGGTCCAACGCCGATCTGGCCCGCTCCAACAGCGAGCTGGAGCAGTTCGCCTACGTCGCCTCGCATGACCTGCAGGAGCCGTTGCGCAAGGTGGCCTCCTTCTGCCAGCTGCTCGAGCGCCGCTATGGCGAGCTGCTCGACGAGCGCGGCAAGCAGTACGTCGCCTTCGCGGTCGACGGGGCGGAACGGATGCAGATCCTCATCAACGATCTGCTGGCGTTCTCCCGGGTGGGCCGGGTCTACGACGCGGAGAACGAGGTCGACCTCAATGCGATCTGCGACAACGCTGAACAGAACCTGACCCACCGGGTCGAGGCTTCCAGCGCGGTCATCGAAAGCGACAAGCTGCCCATCGTCCTCGGCGACCCGACCCTGCTGAACATGCTGTGGCAGAACCTGCTCGGCAACGCGCTCAAGTTCAGCGACCCGCAGCGCCCGGCCCGGGTGGAGATCACCTGCCGCCGGGCGGGCGAGCTGTGGGAGTTCGCCGTCAAGGACAACGGCATCGGCATCGATCCCCAGTTCGCCGACAAGATCTTTGTCATCTTCCAGCGCCTGCACAGCCGGGGCGACGTCTATGGCGGGACAGGGATCGGATTGGCCATGTGCCGCAAAATCGTCGAACATCATGGCGGAACCATCTGGCTCGACTCGCAACACTCCGGCCCGGGGTCGACCTTCCGTTTCACCCTGCCCGCCCGCAACAGTGAGGAATCCCCCTAAATGAGCGAGGAACCGGTCGCCAAGCCCATCGTCGTGCTGCTCGTCGAGGACGACCCGGGCGACGAGCTGATGACCCGGGAGGCGTTCGCGGAAAACAAGGTCAACAACGAGCTGCACGTGGCCCGCGACGGCGAGCTGGCTCTGGACTTTCTTTACCAGCGCAACAGTTTCGAAGACGCGCCCCGGCCCGACCTCATCCTGCTCGACCTCAACCTGCCCAAGTTCGACGGGCGTGAGATCCTCGCTCAGATCAAGCAGCACCCTGACCTGTGCAGCATTCCGGTCGTCGTGCTCACCACCTCGCGCGCCGAGGAGGACGTGCTGCGCAGCTACAAGCTGCACGCCAACGCCTATGTCAACAAGCCGGTGGACTTCACCCGGTTTATCGACGTTGTGCGCCAGATCGACAACTTCTTCGTCTCTGTCGTCAAACTCCCCTCACGCTGACCCAATTGACCTGGTCTGCCCGATAAGCCTACGGTGAAGGGGACAGATCCGGGGGGTGGCGTAATGGACACGATGGAACGCAAGAGCCTCGACCAGCCCGACGAAACCCGCAAGTTCGAGGGGCTGGGCTGGGCCGACATCGTTACCGTGGGCGGCAAAGCGGTCGCCAGGGGGCATTTTCAGCCCGGCTGGCGGTGGTCGGTGAACGTCAAGCCGATCGCCGGGACCGAGCTCTGCGAGGTCTCGCATCTGATCTACTGCCTCGAAGGCACAATGCGCGTCACCATGAAGGACGGCTCGGTGCACGAAGTCACCAAGGGCGATGCCGTGGCCGTGCCGCCAGGGCATGACGCCGAGGTGATCGGCCACGACGCCTGCGTGATGGTCGACTTCGGGGAGATAGGCGAATACGCCTTGCGCCACCTCTAGGTTTGCGGAGCGCTACTCGCCGGTCACGCCGTCGATGCGCTCCCGCAGCAGGTCCAGATGACCGCAATGGCGAGCGGTTTCCTCAACCATGTGCATCAGGGCGTAACGCAGGTTGAAATTCATGTCTGCGGCCCGCGCCATGTCATCGAGGCCGTAGCTGGAAATGACGCTGTTGGACCGCGCACACTCCGCTTCATAGGCGGCCACCAGCTCCACGATGGTGTCGGTGGGCTCCAGCAGGAAGGCGCCGGGGTTTTCGTCGCCCCACGGCCACGGCAGGTCTGCATCGGCGAAGTCGATGCTGAACCAGAAGCGCTCCACTCCGGTGAGGTGCTTGATCAGCCCGGCCGGGGTGAGGGTGGAAGGCGGCACCGAAGCTGAGAACGCTTGCTCGTCGGTCAGGCCGGACACCTTGAGCACCACGGTGGCGCGGAGGAAATCGAGCAGCCCGGTCACGGTTTCGCGCTCCGGCGCGGCCTCCGGTGGCCTGACCCGGGTGACGGCCTGCACATCGTTCATTGTCATGCCCGGCACGATAGACGGCGGGCCGGACATTTTCGCTTGCCACCACTGCCAAGCCCGGCCTAAGGTGGCGCTATGCAGCAGTTCAGGAACACGACGACGCCGGCGCGCCCGGCGTTGCCATGGTGACCTGCTAGCCAATAGTCATCGTGCGGCCCCGGGATTCGTCCCGGGGCCGTTTTCTTGCTCCGCGGAGGGAGCCCGACGCCGCCAAGTCCACATAGGAGACAGCGCGTCATGATCGACCATCGTCAGCTCGGAAGAGAGCTCGAAATATTTCACAGCGACCCACTGATCGGTGCCGGGCTGCCGATCTGGCTGCCCGCGGGCGCCGCCGCCCGCCATGCGGTCGAGGAATACATCCGCGAACAGGAGCGGCTGGAGGGGTACCAGCACGTCTACTCACCGCCGCTGGGAAAGGTTCAGATGTACCGCCGTTCGGGCCACCTGGCCAAATTTGGCGACGACATGTTCCCCGCGAT
Organism: Rhizocola hellebori; assembly: GCF_016862955.1. GTDB lineage: Bacteria > Actinomycetota > Actinomycetes > Mycobacteriales > Micromonosporaceae > Rhizocola > Rhizocola hellebori. The sequence continues at coordinate 45,630 of NZ_BONY01000027.1, forward strand.
GGCCGATGGCAACGACGATCCGGACCAGGCGCTCATGCTGCGGCCCAGCCTGTGCCCACATCACGCCATCGTCTACGCCGCCAAGGGCCGCTCGTACAGGGAGCTGCCGCTGCGCATAGCCGAGCTGGGCGGCATGTTCCGAGCCGAACGCTCGGGCGTGGTGGGCGGGCTGAGCCGGGTCAGGTCCATCTGGCTCAACGATGCCCACATCTTCTGCCGGCTCGACCAGGCCCAGGACGAGGTGGCCGGGGTGCTGCGCTTCATGGGCCGGGCCCATAAGGCGCTAGGCCTTGAGCCACACCGGTTCCGCCTCTCCCTGCGCGGCAGCAACGCCCTGGGCGACCCGCGCGAGTGGGATCTGGCGGAGGAAATGCTGCGCGCGGCCCTGGTCGAGGCGGGCATCGAGTTCCAGGAGGAGCACGGCGAGGCGGCCTTCTACGGCCCGAAAATCGATGTGCAGGTCCGCGACAGCGCCGGCCGGGAGTGGAGCCTGGCCACCGTGCAGATCGACTTCGCCCAGCCGGCCCGCTTCGAGCTGGAATATGTTGACAGCAAAGGGGAACGACAGCGTCCGGTGATGGTGCATCGCAGTATCATCGGCAGCTTGGAGCGCCTCTTCGCCCACCTTATCGAGGTGCATCAGGGCGCTTTTCCAGCCTGGTACGCCCCGCTGCAGCTGGCTGTGCTGCCGGTGGGCGCAGCCCAGGACGTCGCAGCGCGGGAGTTCGCCGACCGAGCCATGCGCGAGGGGCTGCGGGTGGAGATCGCCCACGAGGGGTCGCTGGGTCTGCGGGTCCGGGAGGCGGTCAAACGCAAGGTGCCCTTCATCGCGGTCATCGGCGCGAAGGAGGCGGCCAGCGGCCAGGTCGCGCTGCGCCTGCGCGACGGCAGCGAACTTCCCCCGCTGCCGGCAGACGCTGCCCTGGAAAGGATCCGGGCGCTTTAGCGCATCGCGTCGGCGCGGGGCGGGCAGGCTGGGCTGTACTCGGCGTTCACCTCATCGGGCAGCGGGAACCAGCGGATGTTCTCGAACCCGGCGGCCGCGGAGCGCTCGGGCTGGCCCAGCCGCGCCCCGGAACGCTTGGCATGTTTGAAGATTCGCTCTGCGGCGGCCAGCTGGCGGCGCAGCACGCGATCGGAGCGGCTCGCCCGCGGCAGCGCCCGCAGGCCCTCCCCGGCGAGCACCCCGGCCAGCCCCGCCGCGGCGGCAGGTTGCGCGCCGCGATGCTGCCACAGGCCGGTCGCCGGGTCGAAACGATAGTGCGGCAACAACTTCCAGGCATGCTCGGCCAGCAGGTGCACCGCCCGGATCAGGTAGTCGACGGTCGCCTCGCTGGCGAAGTAGCTGAAACCCAAGCGCACGAAGGAAAGTTTGGCCCCCATCTGCCCGCGCACGATCTCCTCCTCCATCCGCCGCGACCACAGGTCGTTGATGGGGAAGCCCCGGTGCAGGTAAGGCCCCGCGCAGAAGCACCCGCTGCGGGCCTGGATACCGAAGACGTCGTTGAGCAGAGCGGCCACGAAGTTGCCGTGCAGCAGGCCGGAGCCGTGGCGCAGGCCGAAGGAGACGATCGCCAGGCGTGGCGCGCTCGGGTTGCCGAGGATCTCGATGCGCGGATCCTTGCTCCAGGAGGCCATCGCCCGCTTGACGAACTCGCTTTCCCGGCGGTGAATCTCCACCGTCCCCACGGCTTGCTTGACCGAGAAGGCAAGCCCGGCCCGGATCGAGCCGACTATGGCGGGCGTGCCGCCCTCCTCGCGGATCGACGGCTCAGGGTGGTACGAAACGGTGGTGGGGCTGACGAACAGGATCGTGCCGCCGGCCGGAACCACCGGAACCGGGTTGCGGAACAGAGCGCGCTTGGCCACGAGCACCCCGGGTGTGTCCGGGCCGCCCACGAACTTGTGCGGGGAGATCATCACGGCGTCCTTGGCCGCCAGCGGATCGGAGGCCGGGTTCATGTCGATGCGCAGATAGGGCCCGGCCGAGGCATAGTCCCAACAGGACAGTGCGCCGTGCTCGTGCAGCACGCGCGACACCGCGTCCACGTCGGTGAGGATCCCGGTCACGTTGGAGGCGGCCGAGAAGCTTCCGATCTTCAGCGGCCGATCCTGATGCAGGATCAGCTGAGCGGTCAGGTCGGTCAGGTCGACCCCGCCATCGGCGGCCTCGCGGATGGTGACCAGGTCGCAATTGGACTCACGCCAGGGCAGCTCGTTGGAATGGTGTTCGTAGGGCCCGACGAAGACGACCGGCCGTGGCGTGCCCGGCTCGCCAGTGCCGCGCCGGGTGAGCCCGAACACCCTGACCAGCCGGTCGATCGCGCCGGTCACCCCTGTCCCGCAAAAGACCACCACATCATCGGCGCTGCCGTTGACCGCTTGATGGATGATGGCGCGCGCTTCCTCGCGCAGCTGCGTGGTCCGGCGTCCGGTGGCCGTCGCCTCGGTGTGCGTGTTGGCGTACATGGGCAGCACGTGGTCGCGGATGAAGTCCTCGATGAAGGTCAGCGCCCGGCCCGAGGCGGTGTAGTCGGCGTAAACCAGCCGCCGCCGCCCGTACGGGCCGTCCAGCATCACCTCATCGCCGATGACGCAGCGGCGTATCCGCTCGATCATCCGGTCTGCGCTGACACCCGACATGGCAAGAGGATAGGAGTGATCCTCACAAAGGGCTGTCCGCTACCTGATAAACGGTGCCCGGATTTACTTCTCCCTTACTTACGACGACAGGACAAACCTGGTCAGCTTCGGGAAGAAGGGAACGCCTGTCGCCACTGCGCCGCGCTCCGCGCGCGAGGCGGCGGCGAGCTTGTCGAAAGGCGCGAACCTGAAGTCGTAGATGACGACCCGGCCACCGGGACGCAGCACCCGGGCCAGCTCGGGCGCGGCAGCCTCGGGGTCGTCCCAGTGGTGCAGGCTCAGCGACGAGACGATGAGGTCGAAAGACGCGTCCGGGAACGGCAGCCCGGTCACGTCGCCGACCCGCACGGTGGCGCGCTCACCTTGCGGGGCAAGGTTTTTCGCCGCCACAGCGACCATGTCGGCGGACAGGTCGACCCCGGTGAGGCGCAGGTCGGCCCGGCGCTGCGCCAGCTCCATCAGGAGCACGCCTGGCCCGGTACCCACATCAAGGATTGAGGCTTTTTCCGGAGCCAGATTGGCGACATCCTGGGCCAGCCTGCGGTAGACGCGGCGGAGCAACCGCTTGGCGACGAAGTTGTATAGGCGGCTGTTGCGGCCCTCGAATGCCTTGGGAATGTTGCCGTGTCGGTGCATGGCGCGTTTCCTCCCTGACAGTTGTAACTTACAACTATCCATCGAGGGTAAACTAGATAGTTGCAGAGCACAACTTTTCAAGGGGATCGGTTTGGAATCCACGGCGGAACGCCTGCACGGGCTGTTCATGGACGTCATGCTGGTCAGTGGCCTGCTGCAGCCCGATTCCGCCGTGCCCGGTCATCCGATCTCGATGTCGCAGGCCTTCGCGCTGCACGAGCTGGACACCGACACCCCGATCTCGCAGCGGGAGCTGGGCGAGCGGCTGCGGCTGGAGAAGAGCTCGGTGAGCCGGATGGCAGCCGAGATGGAGAGCAAGGGACTGCTGGTGCGCGAGCGTGATCCGGCCAACCGGCGGCTCTATCGGTTGCGGCTCACCGATCGCGGCCGGGCGCTGCACACCGGGATGGCCGCCACCATGCACGAGCAGTACCAGCGCTGGGTGGAGGCGATGTCACGCGATGAGCGCGAAGCGCTGCTCACCGGGCTGACCGCTTTCGTGCGCGTGCTTCGCCAACATCACGGCGAGTGATCCGCACTAGGGCCGCAAACCGCTTATCCGGGCAAGGGTTTCGTCGGCCGGCTCGCCATCGGTCAGCACGAGGTCCTCGGCGACTCTGCCGTCGCGCAGGCGCACCAGCCGATCGCATTGGGCGCTGATGTGCTGCTCATGGGTGGCAATCAGCATCGTGGTGCCGAATTGCTGCCTGATCTGCAAAAGCAAATCCATTATTTCCGCTCCGGTACCGGAGTCCAAGTTGCCCGTGGGCTCGTCGGCCAACACCAGTCGGGGCCGGGCGATCAGGGCTCGGGCGATGGCGACCCGCTGCTGCTGGCCACCGGAAAGCTGGCTCGGCATAGCGCTTTCGCGGCCCGCCAGGCCGCACGCCTCCAGCAGCTCACGCGCTCGGGCGACCTTGTCGTAGCGCACGCGGTAGGCAAGCACGGGCGCCAACACATTGTCCAATGTGGTCAGAGCGGGCAGCAGATGGTATCGCTGGAACACAAAGCCCACCGTGCGCCGATAGGCGGTCAGCGACCTTCGCCGCAACGCGGTCACCTCAACGCCATCGACGGTGATGCTGCCGGAGTCGACCTTCTCGATCGCGCCGATCAGATGCAGTAGCGTCGACTTGCCCGAGCCCGATGGGCCGGTGACACCGACCACGCTGCCCGCGGCCACGTCGAGGCTGATCGCGTCGGCGCCGGTGATGCTCGCCCCGCCGGCCGAGAAGACCCGGGTAACGTCGGTGAGCCGAAGATGGATGTCAGTCATCGCTACTCCTGAGCCAGCAGGGTCGAAATCGGCAAGCGGCGCTGGGCAAGCGCCGGTGCCACCAGAGCGGCAGTCGTCGCCATCACCGCGGTCAGGGCAACCGCCGCACTGACCCACAGCAGAGCGCCGGGCGTTTCCCGGGCAAGCCAGGCCGCCGCCGCGACGCCGACCAGAGCGCCGGAGACCGCGCCCAGCAAGCCGATCGCCAACCCCTCATAGGCGATCAGCCGGTTCACCGAGCCGGCGGACCAGCCGATCGCTTGCAGGACCGCGAATTCGCTGGATCGCTGGGTCACGTTCAGGTAGAGCACGTCGGCCAGCGTCCCGAGGCCCAGCAACAGCGTCACCACCACCGCCACGGTGTCGACGGCTCTAACTTGAACGGAGACCGCATCTCCGAGCAGCGAGCCGGTTATCGAGCCGTGGAAAGCCCGATTCACCGCCACCACCCCGGTGAGCCCGGCCGTGCCGACCAGCAACGCCAGCGCGGCCACCGCCGTGCGGGCCGGGTTTCTGCGCAGGTTACCCAGCGCCATGGCGGCGATCGACCGGTGCCGCCCGCCCCTGCCGCCGACATCCGCGGTCGCCCGCTCGAGAAGGGAGCGCGGATGCGCCCGAGCCGCCTGCCAGGCCGGAACGAGCGCGGCGATGACCGCCAGACCCACCGCCACCGGAACGGCCAGCGCGGCGCGCCCGAACGGCACCTCAAGGTCGAGGAGCGCACCCAGCCCCAATGCCGCGCCCCCACCGCAGACCCCCGCCAGCAGACCGAGCAGGCTCACCTCGCCGGTGACGGCGGCCGCGATGCGTCCCGGCGACCAGCCCAGGCAGGCCAGGATCGCCAGCTCGCGACGCCGTTCGCTCACGGCAGCGGTGACCGCGTTGGCCAGGAAGAGCACGCAGACCACGAGGATGAGCCCAAAAAGCATGGCGCTCTTGCGATCCACCGCCTCGATGATCGCCAGCGAGACGCCCTTGCGGGTCCACTCCTCGGTCAGCAGCAGCGGCGGCCGCCCGAAGTTCCCGCCCGGCAACCGCACCCGCTGCGGGGCCGGGGAGGACCCGACGACGATGTCGACCGCCAGCCCGGTCTGCGCCGCGATCTGTTCGGCGACCAGCCTTACCCGCTCGTTGGAGACCGGGTCGACACCGGCCACCCCGGCCACCCTGACCCGGATCGCGCTGATCGGGTCGGCGACGGCGTCGTTGGCGAGGATGGTGTCCAGGGCCAGCAGGACGCTGGGCGGCATGGTCAGGTAGCCGCTGGGATTGGTGTTGGCCGACAGCGTGCGCCCCTGCGCTGCGGCCGTTGCCGCGCGGTAGGTCTCCAGCGGCACACGGCCCAGATTCGCGTCGGCGGCCAGTTTCGTGGGATCGAAGACGCCGACCGTACGGGTGGCGACGATCTTGCCGAGGAGCGCGCTTCGTAAGTCCACCACCGACTTGCGGAAGCCCACATCGCCCGCCAGCACCGGCACCGGGGCCAGCCAGCTTCCGCCCTCCGGCCAGCTGTTCGCCGCCGGGGCCAGTGCCTGCGGCGCCAGCTCACCGGAGGGCAGCTCGGTGACGGTCAGCGGACCCGACTGCATCAGCAGCCGCAGATCGCTCCACGGGTTGAGGTCCACCGCGGGGGTGGCCCAAACCGCTGGAGTGTAAGCCTCGGTCACCTCGCCGTAGTCGCGAACGATCGCCGTCTTGCCCGCTACGGCAGCGGCCAGCCCGGCACGGTCGGCCACCTCCGCGAGCCCGGTCACCGCGACGCCACGGGTTTGCAAAGCGACCTGCTCGTCCAGCGGCAGCCGGTTGGCGTAGAGCGCGTTGGCCAGCATCGCCCCGTCCACCGGACTGCTGCCGTCCGAGTAGCGCATCGGCTCCGCGGGCTCGTCCGGGTTCAGGTACCGGCCATCGATCACGGCCCGATCCAGGCCCACCAGACGCGCCTCGGCCTGCGGATCGATCGCCGCCACCAGCTGCGGGATGGACACCGGGATGAACACCCGCAACCGTTCCTGGGAACGAGGGCCGTCTATGGTGTCCTGCCAGAAGCGGCCGTCACCGTCCAGGTGCACGATGGCGTAGATGAACCGGAGCCGCTCTTGGCTGTCGTGCTTGGGCCCGGTAAGGCAGATCGGCGACTCCGAGCCGTCCTCCTGTACCTCGATGGGGTCACGGCCCTGGGCACCGTCGCAGGTGGTGAGCGGGCGGGTCTTGCCGTCGCTGTAAGCGCCGTCGCGTGAGCTGCGCCCGACGGGCCAGATCACCGGTCGCTTGGTGAGGTAGACGTAATCAACCAGCGAATCGTCGGCATTGGACAGACCGGCGTCAGCTCGCCAGCGCGGGCTCACCTCGATGATCTGACGGGTCAGCGTGGGGTCCACGGCGGCGGTGATGTCGGCGCCGGTCCACGCCGGGTTGAAGACCTGGCCGAGCATGGCGATCGGGGCGGCCACCTCCACTCCCGCCAGTTGCCGCACCGTGGCGAGCTGAGCCGCGGTGATCCCGCCGTATTGGCCGCCGAGGAAGTTGGGCTGGACCAGGCCGCGCGAGCGTTCCAGCTCGGTGACCGTCCCCTGTGGACGGACCAGCACGTCGTAGGCCCCGCGCGAGTTGCGCTCCACCGTCCCGGTCACCTGCAGGCGCGACGTGGCCGTGCTCCCGGTGAGCACCGCGAAGCCGGTGGTCGCGACCACCATGCCGAGCAACAGCGCGCTGGCCCGGCCCGGCCGGCGGCGCAGGTGCGAAAGAATGACCCGTAGCACGCGGCCATCCTGTCGCTTACATTGTGACAATGCAAGCCCGATTTTGCCGAGGAGCCCACCGATGCCCATCCACCATGCCGTGCTTTCGCTGCTCAGAGCCGGGCCCAGTCACGGTTACGAGCTGAAGAACGCGTTTGAAGCGGCGGTCGGGCCACAGTGGGGGCCGCTGAACATCGGCCACCTCTATCAAGTGCTGGAACGGCTCTCCCGGGATGGGATGGTCGTCTCCCACCGGGTCTCGCAGGACGTCAAACCCGACCGTCTCGTCTACGAAATCACCGAAGCGGGCGGCGCCGAGCTCGCGGAATGGATGGCCGCACCCACTCCCCGCACCGCCGGCTTCCGCGACGACTTCTTCCTCAAGGTGATGGCGGCCGCCCGTACCCGTGAGGCGGGCCTGCTGCGCTCGGTGCTTTCCGGGCAGCGCACCTTCCTGTTGCAGGAGTTGCGCAATCTGGAGAAGCTGCGCCGCGAGCACTCCGCCGATCCCATGGTGAGCCTGCTGGTCTCGGCCGCCGCCCGCCACGTCACGGCCGACCTCGGCTTCCTCGACGACGTCGAGGCCGAGCTGCTCGACCGGGAGGGCCTGAGCCGCATCCCGGCCGAGCCGGTGGCGACTACAGATCCAGGGAGTCAGACGAGTCGGCGATCGGCCGCACGTCCACGTACTCCCCGGGCGCATCCGGGTTGATCAGGCCGGACGCGATCTGGGTGGCGCGATCGAAACTGTCGCACTCCACGATGGTGTAACCGGCCAGCACCTCCTGCGTCTCCGGATAAGGCCCGTCGGTGACCACCGGCGCCCCGCTGGCAAGCTGCACCCGCCGCGCATGCACCGGGGCGGTCAGCCCGCGCGCGTCCACCAGCTCTCCCGAGTCGACCAGCTCCTGGTGGAATTTGCCCATGTAGGCGTGCATCGCGGCGACCTCGTCCGGGGTCATCGGCGGCTTGTCGGAAGGCCGGCCGGCCAGCACGTCATAGTCCTGCTGCGAGCCGTAAAGCAAGATCATGTACTTCATCGTCATACTCCTTGTCCACCACGCCCCTGCGGCGCTCTTTCATTGGAGACGTCGAAGCCGCTGCCACGGGCCGGACACAGCCCCACAAGAAAACTATCCTTAGCGCGTGATCGCTGTCCTTCTTCTGGGCCTGCTGGCCGGAGGCGTCTCCTGCGCCGCCGTCCAGGGCGGGCTGCTGGCCGGCCTGGTCACCCGCCAGCGGGCCACCTCGGCCACGCAGGCGACGATGGGCGACGACCTGGCGCCGGTGGGCGGATTCCTGGCCGGAAAGCTTGTCTCCCATGCGGTCCTCGGCCTGCTTCTGGGCGGGATCGGTTCGGTGGTCCAGCTTTCCCTGCAAGCGCGAATGCTGGCCCAGCTCGCGGCCGGGGTGCTGATTATCGTGCTCGGGCTGGCCCAGCTCGGGGTGCCCGGGTTGCGCCGGGTGGCCTTCGAGCCGCCCGCCTCCTGGGGAAGGTTCGTCCGCGGGCGCGCCCGCAGCATGTCCACATTCGCCCCCGCCGCCCTGGGCCTGGCCAGCGCGCTGATCCCTTGCGGGGTAACGCTTTCAGTGATGGCACTGGCGGTAACCAGCGGCTCGCCTTGGGAAGGCGCCTCCTTGATGGCGGCTTTTGTGGTGGGTACGGTGCCACTCTTCGCGATCCTGGGATTCGCCGCCGCCCGCGCGCGCAGGGCGACGGGGCCATGGCGGCAACGCCTCGCCACCTTCACGGGTCTGGCCGTGCTCGCGGCCGGGCTGTTCACCCTCAACGGCGGCCTCGAACTGGCCGGCTCCCCCGTGGCGGCCAGCCAGATCGTCGCCCTCTTTCCGGCCGACGATGGAGGACTTCAAAGCTCCATTGTGGACGGACAGCAGCAGGTCGTGGTGACCGCCGTCACCGACGCCTATCTTCCCGGCGACCAGAAGGTGCTGGCCGGCATCCCGACCACGCTCGTCGTGCGGTCAAAGCAGGCGAGGGGCTGCATCCGGGAGTTCGTCATCCCCGGCATGCAGGTGCAGAAATTCCTCCCGTCCGACGGCGACACCGTGTTCGCGCTCGGCCCGCTCCAACCGGGCACGCTGCGCTTCACCTGTGGCATGGGCATGTACACCGGTCAGCTCACGGTCGTGGAAAACCTGGCATGACGATCACGACACACACCTTCACCGTTTCCGGGATGCATTGTCCCGGCTGCGCTCTGCTCATCGACGACGCCCTGGAGGACCTGCCGGGCGTGATCAGCTCCCGCACCAGCCGCAGGAAGGGCACTGCCACGGTCGAGCTGAACCCCGACGTGGTCACCCCCGAGCAAGTGGCCCAAGCCATCCGCGCCGTGGGCTACCGCGTCGCCTAAGCTCCCCGCAGAACCCGCGCAGCCGCAGCGTTGTCTCGCTCTGCGCGCGGAAACCGCGCAGCCGCGGGCTGCTGGAGACGACGCAGCGCGGCTATCGGGTCTGCTGGCTCTGGGAGCGGAAACCGCGTAGGCGGAGGCTGTTGGAGACGACGAAGACTGACGAGAGAGCCATGGCGGCGCCGGCGAGCATTGGCTTGAGCATGCCCAGGGCGGCCAGTGGCAGCGCGGCCACGTTGTAGGCGAAGGCCCAGAAGAGGCTGCCTTTGATGGTGGCCAGCGTGCGCCGGGAGAGCCGGATCGCGTCGACGGCGGCCATCAGGTCGCCGCGCACCAGCGTCAGATCTGAGGCCTCGATGGCGACGTCGGTGCCCGTGCCCATGGCCAGACCCAGATCGGCCTGGGCCAGCGCGGCGGCGTCGTTGACCCCGTCGCCCACCATCGCCACCACTTTGCCCTGTGCCTGAAGGCGTTTGACGGCCTCGACCTTTTCGTGCGGGAGAACCTCGGCCACCACCTCGTCGATGCCCACCTGCGCCGCGATGGACCTGGCCGCACTCGTGTTGTCTCCGGTCAGCAGCACCGGGGTCAGGCCCAGCCCGCGCAGCTGCGCCACCGCTTGCGCGCTGGTGGCTTTCACCGCGTCGGCCACCACGAAGACCGCCCGCACCGAGCCCTCCCAGCCGGCGAGCACGGCCGTGCGGGCCTGCTCCTGCGCCGCCTGCTGGGCCGCCGCCAGGTCGGGTGGCAGGTCGAAATCGGTGAGCAGCCCGGCCCGGCCGACCACCACCTTGCGCCCGTCGATGACACCGGTCACCCCGAGACCCTCCACATTGGAGAATGAGGCGATCTGGGGCAGCGGGCCTTCGGCCGCGGCCGCCTTGGCGATGGCCTGCGCGATCGGATGCTCCGACGCCGATTCCAGCGCTCCCGCCATCCGCAGCACGTCTGCCCGCGCTTCACCCGCGGCCGGGATCACGTCGAGCAGCGTCATCTGGCCGGTGGTGACCGTCCCGGTCTTGTCGAGGACGATGGTGTCGGCCTGGCGGGTCGACTCCAGCACCTGCGGGCCCTTGATGAGGATGCCCAGCTGCGCCCCGCGGCCGGTGCCCACCAGCAACGCGGTCGGGGTGGCCAGGCCCAGCGCGCACGGGCAGGCGATGATGAGCACGGCCACGGCCGCGCTGAAGGCGGCCGCCGCGCCGCTTCCCGCCCCGAGCCAAAAGCCGAGCGTGGCAACGGCAAGAGTGATGACGATCGGGACGAAGACCGCCGAGATCCGGTCGGCGAGCCGCTGCACCGGGGCCTTGCCGGTCTGCGCCTGCTCGACGAGCTTGGCCATCTGGGCCAGCTGGGTGTCGGCCCCGACCCGCTGCGCGCGAACGACCAGACGCCCGCCGGCGTTGACGGTCGCCCCCACCACCCGATCGCCCGGGCCGACGTCGACCGGAACCGACTCGCCGGTGATCATCGAGTTATCTACGGCGGAGAAGCCCTCCTCCACCACGCCATCGGTGGCGACCTTCTCCCCGGGGCGGACCACAAACAGGTCTCCCACCGCCAGCTGCTCGATGGGCACCTGGATCTGGGTGCCGTCGCGAAGCACCGCAACCTCTTTCGCGCCCAGCTCGAGCAGCGCCCGTAAAGCCGCGCCGGCCCGGCGCTTGGACCGCGCCTCGAAGTAGCGCCCGGCCAGGATGAAGACCGTCACCCCGGCGGCCACCTCCAGGTAGATGTTGCCCGCGCCGGTGGAACGCTCGACCGCCCAGCTGAACGGATGCGTCATGCCGGTCTGCCCGGCCGTGCCGAAGAACAGAGCCCACAGCGACCAGGCGAAAGCGGCCAGCGTGCCGAGCGAGATCAACGTGTCCATGGTGGCGGCGCTGTGGCGCAGGTTGGTCCAGGCGGCCCGATGGAAGGGCCAGCCGCCGTAAACGACGACTGGAGCGGCCAGCGTGAGCGAAAGCCACTGCCAGTTGGGGAACTGCAGCGCCGGGATCATCGCCATCGCTATCACCGGCACCGCGAGCACGGCGCTCACCCACAGCCTGGTGCGCAACGACTCCAGCTCATCAACCTGCGGCGCCTGCTCCGGCTTGGGCGAAGGCAGCTTGGCCGTGTAGCCGGTCTGCTCGACCACGGCCACCAGCTGTTGCGGGGTCACCGGCGCGGCATAGGTCACGCTGGCCTTCTCGGTGGCGTAGTTCACCGCCGCGGTCACCCCGTCGAGGCGATTGAGCTTCTTCTCGATCCTTGCCGCGCACGAAGCACAGGTCATCCCGCCGATCGAGAGCTCGATGCGACTGCTCACACCGACACTGTACTCCTACCCCCTGGGGGTATCAAACAGCGGCGGCTTGAATCTCGGTGAGCGCGTCGACGAGACGGGCCACATCCGCGGCGGTGGTGTAGTGATAGATGCTCGCGCGCACCGCACCACCGCTGTCGCGCAGGCCGAGCGCGGAGAAGAACTCGTAGGCGTAGTAGTCGCCGGCGAACACGCAGATGCCCCGGTCGCCCAGCGCGGCCGCGGTCTTGGCCGGGTCGTCACCATCGAGGCGGAAAGCCACGGTCGGGCAGCGGTGCTCCGGCGCGGCCACCATCCGCAAACCCGGCACCGTGCCCAGGCCCGCGATCAGCGTGGCGAAAAGGTCGCTCTCGTAGGCGTGGACGGCGGCCATCGACTGCAGCACCCTTTCCCGGCGGCTGCCCTGCGCGGTGTCGTCGAGGGTGGCCAGATGATCCACCGCGGCGGTGAGGGCGGCCAGCGCGGCGAAGCTCGGGGTGCCGTGCTCGAACCTTTCCGGTACCAAATCAGAAGAGGGCATAAGCTTTTGCGGCCGCAACGTCTCCCACAGCGCCGGATCGGCCGCACACGTGGCGAGGTGCGGGCCGGACCACTTGTAGGCGCTGGTGACATAGAAATCGGCGCCCAGCGCGGTGACCTCCACCGGCAGGTGCGGAGTGGCGTGCACACCGTCCACATAGCACAGTGCGCCGGCCCGGTGGGCTAGGGCGGAAATCGTTGCCACATCTGGGATAGCGCCGTTGGCGTTGCTGGCCGCGGTCACCGCCACCAGCCGCGTGCGCTCGCCGATCAGAGCCTCGTACTGCTCGCTGGGCAGCGCGCCCGTGGCCGGGTCGAACTCGGCCCACCGCACGTTCACCCCGGCCGAGGCGGCCGCCTGCAGCCAGGGCCGGACATTGGCGTCGTGGTCGAGCCGGGACACCACGATCTCGTCGCCGGGATGCCAGGTCTGCGCCAGCGTCCGGCTCACCAGGTAGGTCAGCGAGGTCGCGCTGGAGCCGAAGACGGCGCCGGCCGCGGGCACCCCCAGCAGATCGGCGACCGCGGCACGGGCCTGCTCGACGATCTCGATCGCGCGCCGCCCGGGAGCGAACGCGGTCGATCTGTTCGCCACCGCGCCGGTCATCACCTCGTGCGCGGCCTGCGCCACCGAGGCGGCCACCAGCGACCCGGCGGCCGCGTCAAAGTGGGCAAATCCCTCAGCGAGGGCTGGATATCCGGCACGGACGGCGTCGATCTGAAACGGCATAACCGCTACCGTAGCCGCCCCGCGGCATCGCCGCCCGACGAGGATGTTGCCCCGCCGGGCCAGCGCCGGGATACTCGGCGCAACACGGGCGAAGGAGGAAAGGGTGGGCCGACGTTGGGTGCGTCTGGCCGCCCCTGCCGTCGCGGGAGCGGCGATCGCCACCATGTTCTTTTCAGCCCTGCGGCTCACCGGAAGATCCGTGCCGCTGCCGGTTCAGGCGCTGGCCGCCGGGATGTCGGCGGTGGCGGTGGTGGCCGCCTGGATCACCGTGCGGCGCTGGCTTCGATGCTCCAAGCTTGAAGCTCGATTGCATGCGGCACAGGCGGAGCGAGCCCGCCTGGCCCGGGAGATGCACGACTCGCTCAGCAAGACCCTTGACGCGCTCGCGCTCGGCGCGGCCGCCCTGCCCTCGGCTCTCGACGAGCCGGATCACGCGGCCAGGCTCGCCCAGACCTTGCGCGATGGCAGCCTGACCGCGGCCCGCGACGCCCGCGCATTGATCGACGGACTTCGTGCCCGCCAGGCCGACGCGCCACTGCACGAGCTGCTCAGCGCCGCCTGCCAGGAGTGGTCGGCGGGCACCGGGGTGCCGGTCAGGCTGCGGGTCAGCCCGGTCGCGGTCCACCCGGAGCTGATCGTCGACATCGTGGAGATCGCCCGGGAGGCGCTGCGCAACGTGGCCGTCCACGCCGGCGCCCGGCTGGTCGAGGTGACTCTTGACCAGGATCGCGACATCGTCCTGACCATCACCGACGATGGCCGCGGGGCGCACTGGGCCAGCGGTGTCCCCTCTGGCCGCTACGGGTTGCTGGGAATGGCCGAGCGCGCCCGGCTCGCGGGCGGAAAACTGCTGATCGCCCCGGGCCGCTCCGGTGGCACCACGATCATCGTTTCTTTTCCTTCCTGGAGCAGGCGACAGGCCGCTCCCGCCGCGGCCGGCCATCCCGGGCGGGTGTTGATGGCCTGCGCGGCAACGCTCGCCCTCGCGGTGACCGGCCTCGTGCTGACCGCCGCGCCTGCCCGCCAGTTCTCGTCGCGCACCTTCGAGCCGCCGATTGTCCAATCAGGACAGCCGATTTCGCCTACCCCGGCGGCTTCCCCGTCGCCGTCACCGTCACCGTCGCGTTCCCCGGCGGCGTCCCCCTCGCCCGCGGTGAGCCCCAAGCGCACGACCACCCCGCCTCAGCAGCCCTCGACAGGCAAGACCGGCTTGTGCCGAGTGCGCTACACCATCCGGGAACAGTGGAACACCGGGTTCACCGCCGACATCATCATCACCAATCTCGCCAGCACCCCGATCGACGGCTGGTCCCTGGTCTTCTCGTTCACCCCCAACCAGAAGCTGCTCGCCGCCTGGGACGCCACGGCGGCCCAGAACGGCCGCGTGGTAACGGTTTCCGACGGCGGGCGCAAGACGCTCATCGCGGCCGGACAGTCGATCAGCTTTGGGCTGCAAGGGAACTGGACCGGTGCCAACCCCGTTCCGTCCGCCTTCACGCTCAACGACGCGAGCTGCGCCACCGAGCCGGTCAGCGGCGGTTGAGCCAGTAGACGACGGCCTGGGCCCGGTTGCGCACGTTGAGCTTGCGGTAGATCTGGCTCACCTGGTTACGCACGGTCTTTTCGGCGATCCCGAGCCGGGCCGAGATCCCGCTGTTGGGCTCCCCCGCCACCATGAGATCCATGATCTGGCGCTCGCGCGGGGAAAGGCCGTGCGGGTCCGCGGCCGGCCCCGGCTGGCGCTCGCGCACCGCCGTCATCAACGCGCGCGCGGCGCTCGGCGAAAGGTGCGCCTCGCCGCCGGCCACCGCATGGATGGCCTGTACCAGCTCGGCCGGGCTGAACTGTCCATGGACGAGAAACCCGAGCGCACCGGCCCGCACCGCCTCCAGGACCAGAGCATCATCGCTGATCCGCGTCAGCATGAGCACCTTGCTGTGTTCGCTGATCGCCACTACCACGGACAGGCCGTCGCGCAGCGGCATCCGATGATCCAGCAGGGTCACATCGGGCTTGAGCCGGCGGGCCGCGTCCAGCGCCTGCTGACCGTCGGCCGCCTCACCGGCTAGGCGAATGCCTGTCCCCGGGTGCAGCATGTCGCGCAGCACTGCCCGGACGACTGTGTTGTCGTCGGCGACCAAGACGGTCACGGCAACGGTGGGGGTGGCATCGCTCATAGCGTCAGAAAGTAGCTCAACCGCGTGTTGTCCCGCGCGGGCCGGGACATCGACCCGCGTTGTCCCGCTGTTTGCGGGACAAAGACCTCAATGCGTGGTCGACATGTTGCGACGGGGTTAATTCGAGCCATAGGCTCCGATCCATGGGAGCGCTCCCGAGCGCTCGATCGGAGAGCTCCCCTGGCGCGGTCGCCCCCGCGTCCAAGACCAAACGCTCCCGGAAGGTTGCACCACATGGCACTGACCAACATGACCGGCCGCCTGAGATGGCGCTGGCCGGTGGCATTCGCGACCGCGGCGGCAGCCCTGGTCACGGCCGCCGGGACAGCGGGCGCGGTGGCCCTCGCCGCGCCCGATGCTCCCCCCGCGCAGGCCGTCGCCGCCGTACCGGCCAAGGATTGGCTGCACACGGTCGGCAACCGCATCGTCGATGAGGCCGGCAATCAGGTCTGGCTGACCGGCGCCAACTGGTTCGGCTACAACGCCTCGGAGAGGGTCTTCCACGGTCTGTGGTCGGCCAACATCACCACGCTCACCAAGTCGATGGCCGACCACGGCATCAACCTGGTCCGCGTTCCGATCTCGACCCAGCTGCTGCTGGAATGGCGCGCGGGCACGGTCGTCACCGCCCCCAACGTCAACACCTTCGCCAACCCGGAGTTGCTCAACAAGAACAACCTGCAGATCTTCGACTTCTGGCTGCAGCTGTGCGAGCAGTTCGGCATCAAGGTGATGCTCGACGTGCACAGCGCGCTGGCCGACAACTCCGGTCACATCCACCCGGTGTGGTGGAACGGCTCGGTCACGGTCGAGCAGTTCTACCAGGCATGGGAGTGGGTGACCACGCGCTATCGCGACAACGACACGATCATCGCGATGGATGTCAAGAACGAGCCGCACGGCACGCCCAACTCGCCGCCGCGGGCCAAGTGGGACAACACCACCGATCAGGACAACTTCAAGAACGCCTGTGAGACCGCGGGAAGGCGCATCCTCGCCATCAACCCGAACGTGCTCATCCTCTGCGAGGGCATCGAGGTCTACCCGCGCGAAGGCAAATCCTGGAGTTCGCCGAACACCAACCCCGACCAGAGCCCGAACTACTACTACAACTGGTGGGGCGGCAACCTGCGCGGAGTGGCGACCAACCCGATCAACCTGGGCGCCAACCAGGATCAGCTGGTCTACTCCCCCCACGACTACGGACCACTGGTCTTCGACCAGCCGTGGTTCCAGAAGCCGTTCGACAAGGCCACGCTGACCACCGATGTGTGGCGTCCCAACTGGCTCTACATCCACGAGGGCGGCACCGCTCCGCTGCTCATCGGGGAATGGGGCGGCCGCCTCGGCCAGGACGCCCGACAGGACAGGTGGATGACGGCCCTGCGCGACCTCATCGTCGAAAACGGCCTGCACCAAACGTTCTGGGTACTGAACCCGAACTCCGGCGACACCGGCGGCCTGCTCCTGGATGACTGGGTCACCTGGGACCAGACCAAGTACAACCTGCTCAAGCCGGCGCTGTGGCAGTTCCAGAACAAGTTCGTCAGCCTGGATCACCAGATCCGGCTCGGCGGGATCGACAGCACCACCGGCATCAACCTGGCCGACCGCTACGGCGGCGGGTCCGGCTCCGACACGACACCGCCCAGCGTGCCCGGCACGCTGCGGGTCACCGCCACCACGTCGAATTCGGTGTCGCTGGCCTGGAACGCGTCCACCGACAACGTCGGGGTCGCCGGCTACAACGTCTACCGGGCCGGAGTCCAGGTCGGAACCCCTGCCGGGACAACCTTCACCGACACCGGGCTCTCCGCCGCCACCGCTTACAGCTACACGGTGCGGGCCCGTGACGCGGCCGGAAACCTTTCCGCCGCTTCAACCGCGGTCACCGGAACCACCCAACCAGGAGGCGGCGGGGGCGGCGGATGCACAGCCACCTACCGGACGACCGGCTCATGGCAGGGTGGCTTCCAAGCGGAGGTCACTGTGGCCAACAGTGGCACCGCAGCAATAGCCGGCTGGACGGTGTCGCTCTCCATCGCCTCCGGACGTTCCATCAACAACCTTTGGAACGGCACGCTGACCGGCAGCAACGTCACCAACGCCCCACACAACGGCAACCTCGCCCCCGCGGCTACCACCTCCTTCGGGTTCGTGGCCAATGGCGACGTCACCGGTGGGGTCAGCGTGGTGGGCTGCACGGCCCGCTAGTCACTTCGAAGTAACCCGGCCGGCGGTCACATGCCCGAGACCGCCGGCCGGTCCATCCCCTTGGCAAGGAGTCGCCATGACCCCTCGATGGCTAGCCGGCACCGTGTGCGCTGTGCTGCTTAGTTTCGCGATATCCGCTAACCCGGCTCAGGCCGATGTGGACACCAGCCCGGTCCGGGTCAACCAGATCGGCTATCTGGCGGGCGCGGACAAAATCGCCACCATCGTCACCACGACCACCACCCCACGTGCCTGGCAGGTTCGCCAGGCCAGCGGCGGCGCGAGCGTCGCCAGTGGCACCACCACCGTCTTCGGCAACGACCGAGCCTCCGGCGATCACGTGCACCGGGCCGACTTCAGCGCCTTCACCACCCCCGGCAGCTACCTGCTGTGGGTCGACGGCGTGGGCCAGAGCGTCCCGTTCACCATCTCCACCACGGCCCTGTATCCCGATCTGGGCCGGGAAGCCATGCAGTACTTCTACTTCCACCGCATGGGATCCGCCGTCGATGGCCAGTTCCTGCAGAACTCGGGACACGCCCACGCCGCGCTGCACCCAGGCGACGAATCGGTCGGGTGTTTCAACTCGTGGTGCGGCAGCCAGCGGCTCAATGTGCGCTACTCGTGGGCCGATGCCGGGGACTTCGGGATCTACGCCGTGAACCATGCCGTCTCCGCCTGGACCCTGCTCAACCTCTACGAGCGTTACCCCGACGCCTATCCGGACGGCTCCCTGCGCATCCCGGAGAACGCCAACGGGCGGCCCGACCTGCTCGACGAGGTCGAGTTCGGCTCGCGGTGGATGGCCGGGCTGCTGCCCAGCACCGGGCTCGCCTCGCACAAAGTGCACAACCACGCGTGGAGCGCCTTCCCGGTGACGTCGGTGGACTCGGAGAACGCCCTCGCCCGCTCGGCGATGCCGCCTTCCACCAACGCCACCTATGCGGTGGCCCGTACCAACGCCCAGATCGCCCGGGTGCTGTCCAGCTTTGACGCGGCCCGCGCCACCCAGCTGTGGAACGTGGCCAAGGACGCCTGGACCCGTGCCGAGGCGCAGCCGAACGTCGACTATCCAAACGGGACAGACGCCGAGGGTGGCGGCGACTACGGCGACACCAAGAACAGCGATGACCGCTACGCCGCCGCGGCCGAGCTCTACCTGACCGCGCTCAAGCGCTCCGACTCCGCGCTGGCCGGCTACCGCAGCGCGGTCACCGGCTCGCCGCACTATCGCGAGGTCGGCCAGTTCGACTGGGCCGAGGTGGCGGCCACCGGTACCCTCTCCCTGCTCAGCGTCGGCAACGATCTGCCCGCGGCCGACCTGACCACCATGCGCGCCAACGCCCGCGCCTTCGCCGACCAGATCGTCACCACCCTCGGCGGGGAAGGCTATCCGTCGCCGATCCCGGGGACCTCTGCCTATCCGTGGGGGTCGAACTCGTTCATCGCCAACCGGATGCTGGTACTCGGCGTGGCCTACGACGCCACCGACGACCTGCGCTACCTCAAGGCGATGAACCGTTGCATGGACTACCTCATGGGCAACAACGCGATGCGGCTGTCCTACGTCACCGGCTACGGCGAGTTCTCCGAGTCCGATCTGCACGACCGCTGGGCGTGGGGGCGCTACCCGGGTCTGGCCTATCCCAAGGGCTGGCTCGCGGGTGGGCCAAACAGCGAGCTCATCAACGATCCGGCCACGCCGACCGGGCGGCCCGCCGCCAAGTCCTACGCGGCGAAGAACACCGCGCCCGACGCGTGGGGGTCCAAGGAGAACACCATCAACTGGAACGCGCCGCTGGCGTGGACAGCGACCTTCCTGACCCGCAACACCTCGGATCTGGCCGGGCCGCCGGGTGACGTCGTCCCGCCGACCGTGCCGCAGAACCTTCGCTCCACCGGTACCACTTCCACCAGCATCTCGCTCGCGTGGAACCCGTCCACCGACAACGTCGGCGTCGTCGGTTACGACGTCTTCCGCGGTGGGGTGCTCATCGCCTCGCCGACCGGGATCACCTTCACCGACACGGGCCTGGCCGCCGACACCGCATTCACCTATGCGGTAAGGGCCAAGGACGCGGGCGGGTTCCTTTCCGCGCTTTCGACGGCGCTGACCGTGCGCACCCAGCCGGGCAATGTCCAGCCGCCGCCGGCGCCGCAGAACCTGCGGGTCGTCGGCACCACGTCAACCACGGTGAGTCTGGCCTGGGATCCGGTTGCCGTGGCTGCGGGCTACAACGTCTATCGCGGGTCCACTTTGGTGGGTACCCCGACCGGCACCACCTTTACTGACACCGGATTGGCACCCTCCACCACCTACACCTACTCGCTTCGCACCCGCGACGCGGCGGGCAACCTTTCGGCCGCCTCCGCCTCGGTCAGCGCGGCAACGCTTGCCGGGGGCGGTGGATCGACCTGCACCGCCACCTATCGCACCACCGGCAGCTGGAACGGCGGCTTCCAAGGCGAGGTGACGGTGGTCAACACCGGCACCACCACCATCGCCGGCTGGACCGTCGTGCTCTCCATCGCCAGCGGGCGCACCATCAACAACCTCTGGAACGGCGTGCTCACCGGCAACACGGTGGTCAACGCCAGCCACAACGGCGCGGTGCCGCCCGGGGGCAGCGCAAGTTTCGGCTTCGTCGCCAACGGGGATGTCACAGGGGCAATCACCGTCATTAGTTGCACCACCAGATAGAGGAAAAGGCCGGCCGGCAACGGGTGCTATCGCCTGTTGCCGGCCAGTCGCTTGGCCACCTCGGCGATGAGCTCGTAGGGGATTGGCTTGTCGAACATGAACCTGAGCGTGCCCTTGGCCGCCAGATAGGGCGCCAGCTCCTGCTCCATTCCCGCCGGGACGGGGTACACGGAGAGGTGCTTCTTCCACGCCGCCATGTAGACGAAGTATTTTCCGTCGAGCGTGAACGTGGGAATCCGATAGCTTGTCTTCTCGCCCGCGCCCGGAACAGCCTCGTGGATCCGGCGGCGAACCTCCTGCAGGATCTCTTGAATCTCGCCAGGGTACGAGCTGATGTAGTCGTCGACCTCCATGCGCCGAGACTATTTGGGGGGAAGGCCGCGGGCGAAGATGATGCCGCGATTGACCCAGCGCTTCAGGTCGGCCGCCTTGGCGCAGGCCGATGGGTCGACCTCTATCCAGCCCGGCATGGCCTTGCCCCGCATGACCATCGCTTGAGCGCCCCGCTCGCCCAGGACTTTCTGGGAGGACGCCGGGTCGGCGCGCACCAGCAGGCCGCCCTTGCCCCGGACAGCGACCGCCATGTTTCCGTTGACCAGCATGGCCAGGCCGCCGAACATGCGCTGCTCGGTGAGGCCCTTCTCCCCGCTCACGAGCTCGCGCACCCGGTTGGCCAAATCCTCGTCGTAAGCCATGGCCCGATCCTATCCCTATTCGAACATATGTTCTATCATCACTCGTATGCGTGACCCCGCATCCATCTTGCACGCAGATCTTGACGCTTTCTACGCATCCGTGGAACAGCGTGACTTCCCGTGGCTGCGCGGGCGGCCGGTGATCGTCGGCGGTGGCGTGGTGCTCGCGTGCAGCTATGAGGCGAAGGCCCGCGGCATCCGTACCGCGATGGGCGGACGCACGGCACGCCAGCTGTGCCCGGAGGCGATAGTCGTGCGCCCGCGCATGTCGGCCTATTCGCAAGCCAGCAAACAGGTTTTCGAGGTCTTCCGCGACACCACCCCGCTGGTCGAGGGGATCTCCATCGACGAGGCCTTCCTCGATGTCGGTGGGCTGCACCGGATCAGTGGCACGCCCACCGAAATCGCGACCCGGCTGCGCTCGGAGGTGCTGCGCCGGGTGGGGTTGCCGATCACGGTCGGGGTGGCGCGCACCAAGTTCCTGGCCAAAGTGGCCAGCCGGGTAGCCAAGCCGGACGGTTTGCTGGTGGTGCCGCCCGATCGCGAGCTGGCCTTCCTGCACCCGTTGCCGGTGCAGATGCTGTGGGGCGTGGGCGAGGTCACCGCGGGCAAGCTTCACCAGCACGGCATCCGCAAGGTCGAGCAGGTCGCCCGGCTGGGCGAGGCGGCGCTGGTCTCGATCCTCGGCAAGGGCGCGGGCAGGCATCTGCACGCGCTGGCGAACAACAGCGACCCGCGCATGGTGGAGGTCGGGAAGCGGCGCGGCTCGATCGGGTCGCAACGCGCCCTCGGCCGCGGCCCGCACTCACCCGCTGAAGTGTCGGCGACCCTGGCCGGGCTCGTCGATCGCGTCACCAAGCGCATGCGTGCCTCCGGCCGTCCGGGCCGCACCATCGTGCTGCGCCTTCGCTTCGCCGACTTCTCCCGCGTCACGCGCTCGCGAACGCTGCCGAGGGCAACCGTGCAGACGCAGACCATCCTCGAGGTGGCGAGGGAGCTGCTGCACGAGGCGCAGCCGCTGATCACCGAGCGGGGCCTGACCCTGGTCGGCATAGCCGTGAGCAACCTTGGCCGCACCGACCATCTCCAGCTGGAGCTCCCCTTCGACGAGCCCGACCACGCCTCGCTCGACGCGGCCATGGACGCCGTACGTGATCGCTTCGGCTCCGCTTCCATCTCGCGCGCCGTCCTGGTGGGCAAGGACCCTGGGATCTCGGTGCCGATGCTGCCCGATTGACCGTGTCGACATCATCCGATCGTGCTGATTCATTCATTTATAGATATCTTCGAATCTACGTTACCTTGGTGCTTTCCCGTCCCAGTAAGGAGGATCACCATGCTCCGGAACATTCGCAAGTCCGGCACAGCGGCCCTTCTCTCCATCACCATGGCCGCGACAGCCACCGTGGTCGGCATCCTGTTCTCCGCCCAGGCCACGGCTGGAACGGCGGCGGCACCACCCGTGCCGACCGCGGCCCCCCTGGTCAGCATGCAGTGTGGGGCTCCGAGCGTGAACACGTTCGGCTTCCAGCCCTACCTGTCGCTGGTCACCCAGTTCACGACCGTCCAGCGCACCACCGCCTACCGCAAGTGCACCGGTCCCGGCTTCCCGGCCATCCACTCCGGCTACGACACCCGGACGGTCAACCTCAATGACGACTGCGTCATCATGCTGACGTCCACCGGGACAGCGAACTTCAACATCATCTGGAACACCACGCAGACCACCACGTTCACGGCGAACCGCAGCGCGACCCTGGTCGGCAACGTCTTCACCATCACCTTCATCGGCCAGGTGACCGCGGGGCTGTTCGTCGGCAGGAGGGTGAAGCAGGTCTTCACCGCCGACGCGACCGAGCTCAACCAGTGCCTCGCCGGCGCCGGTGTGGTGCCGTTCCTGATCTCAGATGTGGTGCTGACCATCTTCTGACCGCTCAGCGGACAAGCTCTGCCACCACCGCCGTAGCCCCAAGGTCTTCGGCGGTGGTGATCTGCGCGCGCAAACCGTGCCGCAGCGCCGCCTCAACCAGTTGCGGCGCTTGCCTTTCGCTCGACTCGACCAGCAGATGCCCGTCGGCCGCGAGCCAATCCGGCGCGCCCGCAATCACCCGCCGCAGGACGTCGAGCCCGTCCGCGCCACCGTCAAGCGCGACGGGCGGCTCATACACCCGCGCCTCCGGCGGCATCAGGCCGACCTCGCCGGAGGGCACATACGGCGCGTTGGCGATGAGAACGTCTATGCGCCCCTTCAGCTCAAGGGGCAACGCCTCATAAAGATCACCTCGGTAAACCGGCCCGGGAACATTACGCCGAGCACACCGCACCGCAGCCGGATCAACATCCGCAGCAAACACCTCCACCCCACCCCCAGCCGCCAAGCCGCGCAACGCCGAGCCTTCCGCAGCAGGGCCGCGCAACGCCGCGCCTTCCGCAGCAGAGCCGCGCAACGCCGCGCCTTCCGCAGCAGGGCCGCGCAACGCCGCGCCTTCCGCAGCAGGGCCGCGCAACGCCGAGCCTTCGGCAGCAGGGCCGCGCAACGCCGCGCCTTCCGCAGCAGAGCCGCGCAACGCCGCCCGACCATCTGTCGCCGAGCCGCGCAACGCAGCGCCTTGCGCCGCGGGGCCATGCAACGCCGCCGGACCATCCGCGGCGCGGCCGCTGTCGCGCAGGGCGGCGGCGACGGCGGCGGCTAGGGCGCCGGTGCCACAGCACAGGTCGACGACGACGGCACCGGCGGGGGCGAGGGCAATGGCTTGGTGGACAAGGAATTCGGTGCGTTTGCGGGGGACGAAGACGCCGGGCTCGACGGCTATGCGCAGGCCGCAGAACTCGGCCCAGCCGAGGATCTGCTCCAGTGGCAGGCCCGACTCCCGCTGGCGCACCATCGCGGCGAGCTCTTCGGCCGGGCGGGCCTCGGCGAGGAGCAGATCCGCTTCTTCTTCGGCGAAGACGCAACCCGCCGCCCTCAGCCTCGCCACGATGGTGTCGTGCCGCATCGGGGTCAGCCGAGGATCTCTAGGTAGTGCGGGTTGTACATGACTCCGAGCACGTTGCCGAAGGGATCGACCACCGAGGCGGTGACGAAACCCGCGTCGCCGCGCTTGGTCAGCGGGTCGTGCTCCAAGGCGCCCATCGCCAGCAGCCTGTCCAGCGTGCCCTGCACATCGTCGACGTGCCAGTAGAGGACCGCGCCGCCGGGCGCGTCGGCCGGGCCGGCGTAAGGCGCGAAGCGCCGATCGATGATGCCCAGCTCGTGCTGGTAGTCGCCAATGCGAAACTCCAGGTAGGCGGGACTCCCGTCGGGGCCGGGCCGCTCGAAGTAGGGCTCGATGCCGAGCAGCTCCGCGTACCACTGCCTGGCGGTGGCTATGTCATCGGCGAAAAAGTTGACTGTCGCCATTCCTCGCAGCATCGCGCGATCCTTCCGTTTCTCGATCTACAACTACCATCCTGGACCGCAACGAGGAGTTTGCCCAAATTGGGGACATAAAGGACCAGCGCGGGCCATGCTGAGACCTAAAGCCAAAGGAGGTTGAAGCGGTGGCTGCCACGGTCAACGGTTTCAATCCGACGCCGTCACGGCAGCACCCGGCCAAGGTCGTGGTCGAAGCCGTGTCCGCCGGAAAGGTCGCCGCCTATCTGGGCGGCGCAGTAGCGGTGCCGATCAGCTCGACCGGGGAGGTACCCGCGTCCGCCGGGCTGAGCCGGCAGGCGCTCAGCGAAGCTGGGTTCGATGGCCGCCTTGGCCAAACCCTGGTCCTGCCACGCTCCGACGGGCCACCACTGGTGGCGGTCGGAGTAGGCGATCCAGACCGCTTGGACACCAACGCCCTGCGCGACGCCGCGGCCGCCTTCAGCCTTGCCGTCGGCCGCCAGGCGCATCTGGCGGCAAGCCTGGCAGACCTGCCCGGAGTGCCCATTTCCGTTGCGGCACAGGCGGTCGTGGAGGGTGTGCTGCTCGCGCGCTATCACTACGGGCCGCTGCAGCGCCGGGCCACCCGAGAGGCGCTGGAGTCGCTGACGTTGCTCGTGCCGGCCAAGGCCGATGTCGACAGCGCGACCGAGGGCGTGCACCGGGGCACCACCTTCGCCGCGGCGACCGCGCTGGCGCGCGATCTGGCCAACACCCCGCCATCTAGGCTCACCGCGGCAAGGATGGCCGAGTGCGCTGCGGAGATCGCGGGCGGCTGCGGCTTGGAGATCGAGGTCTTCGACCGTGAGGCGCTTATCGAGCTGGGCTGCGGCGGGCTGCTCGGCGTCAACGCGGGCAGCGCCGAACCACCCCGGATGATCATATTGCGCTATCGCCCGGCCAGCGGCGAACCGAGTGGCCACCTTTGCTTGGTGGGCAAGGGAATCATGTACGACTCGGGTGGGATCAGCCTCAAACCCAGTGACGCCGTGCATGCCACGATGAAGAACGACATGTCCGGTGCCGGGGCGATCCTGGCCGCCATGTCGGCTCTATCCGAATTGGACTGCCAGGTGGCGGTGACCGGTTACCTGATGTGCACGGACAACATGCCGTCTGGTACAGCGATGAAGCTCGGCGACGTGATCAGCATTCACGGCGGGACAACAGTCGAGGTGCTCAACACGGATGCGGAGGGCCGCCTGGTGATGGCGGACGCCCTCGTGATGGCCGCCGAGTCCCAACCGGACGCGATCGTCGACATAGCCACCCTCACCGGCGCCTGCCTGCGCGCGCTGGGCTCGGAGGTGGCGGGCCTGCTCGGAAACAACCCGGCTCTGATCGACCAGATTCAGGCGGCCGCCGTGGCCACCGATGAGCCGGTGTGGCAGCTGCCCTTGGACTATCGCCATCGCAAGCAGCTCGATTCGGACATCGCCGATATCAAGAACATGGGTGGCCTCAACGCGGGCACCATCACCGCGGCGCTCTTCCTCGCCGAGTTCGTCGGCGGCCTGCCGTGGGCACACCTCGACATCGCCGGCACCGCCCAGAACGACGCCGCAGCCCTGTGGCGGCCGGCCGGCTGCACCGGCTTCGGTGCTCGCCTCCTGCTGGAACTAGCCACCACCTTCATTGGCCCCGAGCACAAGAAACCCAGCGCCACCACCGCCAGCCGAGGAGCACGGGCATGAGCGCCGCCGCCAGACCGTCGGGAAGCTCAGGCATGAGCGCCGTCGCCGGCCCAAGCTCAGCCATGAGCGCCACCAACGCCGGCCATTGGGGGGTTCGGGCATGAGCGCTGCTGCTGCGGTTGAGAAGCGCGGTTTCTCGCAACGGATGCTTGACGGCATCGAGAGGCTGGGCAACAAGGTGCCTCACCCGGTGATGATCTTCTTGATCCTCATCGGCCTGATCATTGTTCTCTCCGGGATCTTCGCCGCGATCGGGTTGAGCGTCACCTACGAGGTGGCCGAGCCGGTCCCTATCGTGGGCGAGGAAACGTATCCTGGCGGCACTATCGAGCCGTCGCTTGAGTTCCCGCCGGGCGAGGTCTATCACCCGCCGGTCGAGACCCACACCGAGACCACGGCCATCAAGAGCCTGATGACCGCCGACGGGATCCGGTTCATCTATACCTCCGCGGTGCAGAACTTCACCAACTTCGGTGTGGTGGGCGTGATCCTGGTGGCGATGATCGGTGTCGGGCTGGCCGAACATGCCGGGCTGATCGGCGCGCTCATCCGCAAGCTCGTGGCGGTCGCCCCGAAATGGGCGCTCACTTTCATCATCGTGCTGCTGGGCATCCTGTCGTCGATCGCCTCCGACGCGGGTTACCTGGTGCTGATTCCCCTTGGCGCGGTGGCGTTCATGAGTGTCGGGCGACATCCGCTGGCCGGGCTGGCGGCCGCCTTTGCCGCGGTGGGTGGCACCTTCGGTGTCAACGTGCTCATCACCCCGATCGACGGCATCGTGACCGAGGTGACCAACGAGGCCGCGGCCCTGGTCGATCCCACCCGGTCCATCAGTTTGACCGCCAACCTCTTCTTCGGCATCGGCTCGACCCTCTTCCTGGCTTTCCTCATCACGTTCATCACCGACAAGGTGATCGAGCCGCGGCTGGGTCGCTACACCGGCAAGGCCGCGGCGGCGGATGAGGCCGAGGTCACCGAGGCGCAGCAGGCACGCGGTCTGCGTTACGCGCTCTACGGTTTTCTCGCGGTGCTCGTGGTGTTGCTGGTACTTACCGTGCCCAGCAACGGAATCCTGCGCAACCCGGAGACCGGCAGCCTGGTGGAAGACTCGCCGCTCATGGATGGGCTCATCTTCCTCATCATGGCTATCTTCCTGGTGACCGGTCTGTGCTATGGGGCCGGCGCGGCCACGCTCAAGGGCAGCAAGGCCGCCATGGAAGCCATCACGAAAACCTTCGCGGGCCTGGGCGGCCTGATCTTCATGCTCCTGGTCATCGCCCAATTCATCGCCTACTTCAACTACACCAATATGGCGACCGTCGCCGCGGTGAAGATGGCCGACTGGCTGGAGAGCGCGAACATCGGCCCGCTCTGGCTGCTGGTGGGCTTCATCCTGGTCACGCTGATCCTCGACATCATCATCCCGGGCGTGATTCCCAAGTGGGCCATCTTCGCGCCGGTCTTTGTCCCGCTCTTCCTGCGCCTGGGGGTCGCGCCGCAGACCGTGCTCGCCGCCTACCGGGTCGGTGACTCGCCGATGAACGTGGTGACGCCGTTGATGGTCTACCTTCCGTTCATCGTGCTGCTGACCCAGAAGTACAAGAAGGAGGCGGGGATGGGGACCGTGGTGTCCCTGATGATCCCTTACACGCTCATCATCGCGGTGGCGTGGACTCTGTTCTTCGTCGCCTGGTATCTGCTCGGCATCCCGCTGGGCCCGGGAGCGCCCGTCGAGCTGAAATGAGCCACGCCGCCATTTCCTTTGTGGTACTGGGCGCAGCGGTCGCATTGTTCATCTGGAACCGATTGCCCGTTGAGGTGGTGGCGGTCGGATCGGCTTTGGTCCTTTACTTCTGCGGCGTCCTGAGCGCGGCGCAGACCCTGGCCGGGTTCGGCGATCAGGTCGTGGTCTTCATCACCGCCCTGTTCATCGTGAGCCAGGCGCTGGATTCCAGCGGGGTCACCGCCTGGGCCGGTCAGCAGCTCATCACCCGGGCGTCCACCCCGCAACGCCGACTGTTGCTGATGATGCTTCTGGTGGCCGGGCTCACCGCGCTGATCAGCGTCAACGGCGCGGTGGCCGCGCTGCTCCCGATGGTGGTGCTGATGGCTGTGCGATCGGGGCAGTCGCCGTCAAGGCTGGTCATGCCACTCGCTTTCGCAGCTCATGCCGGATCGTTGCTGCTTTTTACCGGTACCCCGATAAATGTCATCGTCTCAGAAGCCGCTCAGGACGCGAGCGGGCATGGCTTCGGCTTCTTCGAGTTCAGCCTCGTCGGCGTGCCGTTGCTGGCGGGCACCATCGCCATCATCATGGCTTTCGGCAACCGGCTGCTGCCCGACCGCGTGCCGCACAGCATCCCACCCGACCTGAGCGGCCATGCCCGCACCTTGATCAAACAATACCGGCTGGATGAGCACGCGTATCGCTTGCAGGGCAGGCGTCCAGCCAGTTACCCGGCCGGGGTGGCGGTGGTCGGCGCGCAGGGGCCCGACACCATCATCGTGCGCGGCGAAAGCGCTGCGGTGCAACGCTTCGCGGCCGACAACCAGCTGCAGTTCCTGGCCGAGCCGGCGGCCACCCACCTGGAGGGCGCGCTCATCACACCGGACTACGGCGTGGCGGAGGTCGTCGTCGGGCCGCGGTCGGGCCTGGTCGGGACCACGGTGTTCCCCGGCATGACCACCGACAGCGGAGATCTCATCATCCTTGCCGTGCAACGCAAAGGACTCGACGCGGGCAGGCAGGAAACCGTGCTCGCCATCGGTGACACGCTGCTGCTGCAGGGGACGTGGCGGGCGCTGGACCGCAACATCGACGCCGACCCCGGCGTGCTCGCGGTCGACGATCCCGAGGCGGTCCGCCGCCAAGCTGCTCCCCTTGGTGCTCTTGGGATCCGGGCGATCGCGGTGCTCGCCGGGATGGTGCTGCTGCTGGCCGTCGACCTGGTGCCACCGGCGATCGCCGGCCTGATCGCGGCCGGGGCCATGATCCTGCTGCGGGTCATCCCGCCCACCCAGGCCTACCGCGGGATCCCTTGGAGCACAGTCATTCTCGTGGCAGGAATGATCCCGGTGTCCACGGCCATCGCCGAGTCGGGCGCGGCCGACACGATGGCCCAAGCATTGGTCAGCCTCGTCGGCGATCGCGGACCCTACCTGCTGCTGGCCGGAATTTTCGTCTTCACCGCCACGCTCGGGCAGATCATCAGTAACACGGCCACGGCGCTCATCATCGTCCCGATCGCCATCGCGGCCGCCACCGAGCTGGAGGTGTCTATCCGGCCGGTACTGATGTGCGTCGCCGTGGCGGCCACCGCCGCGCTGCTCACCCCGGTGGCCACCCCGGCCAACATGATGATCAAAGGGCCGGGCGGCTACCGATTCGGCGACTACTGGAAGCTCGGCCTGCCGATCCTCCTGCTCTTCGGCGTCGTCAGCGTGGGTGTGGTCCCGTTGTTCTGGCCGCTGTGATGGAAACCTACATCTCCACCGGGCACCTGCCCGCCGAGGATCGCGTCAGGGGCATCGTTTCCGAGGCCCACCAAACGTTTTCCGCAAATACGCACGGCGCGCTGTCTGACGTATATCCGGCGCTGACCCGGGTGGACGCAAGCCTGTTCGGCATCAGCGTGGTGGGGGCCGACGGCACCACCTTCAGCGTCGGCGACGCCGGCCACGAGTTCACCATCATGAGCGTGGCAAAGCCTTTCGTTTTCGCCCTGATGTGCGACGAACACGGCAGCGAGGCGATGCGTGAACAGATCGGTGTCAACGCGACCGGCCTGCCCTTCAACTCGCTGGCCGCGATGGAACGCACCGCCGACGGCCGGACCAACCCGATGGTGAACCCGGGCGCGATCGCCACCACCGGCCGCGCGCCCGGCGCGACCGCGCACGCCCGGTGGGAGTTCGTGCGGCGCGGGCTTTCCCGCTTCGCCGGGCGCGAGCTTGCCCTCGACGAACAGATGTATGCCAGCGCCACCGCCACCAACCAGCACAACCGCGCCATCGTCGCGGTGCTGGAAGACCTGGGCCGCATCGGCCCCGACCCCGCCGAGGCGCTGGACGCCTACACCCGGCAGAGCTGCCTGCGGGTCACCGTCGCCGACCTCGCCACCATGGGCGCGACCCTCGCCGACGGCGGGCTGAACCCGAAAACCGGCGAGCAGGTGGTCGATCCGGAAAGCTGCCGTGCCGCGCTGGCCGTCATGACCACGGCCGGGCTCTACGAGACCTCCGGCGATTGGCTCTACACCATAGGTTTGCCGGGCAAGAGCGGGATCGGCGGCGGCATAGTCACCGTCTCACCGGGCAAGGGCGGCCTGGGCACCTTCGCCCCACTGCTCGACACGGCCGGCAACAGCATCAAAGGCCAGCTCGCGACCCGATTCCTGTCCCGCCGACTGGGCCTGGACCTCTTCGCCTCCGCCCCGCTGAAGCGCGCAACATAGGCGCGGCGCTCCACGCCGCGCGGCCGGTGCTGGGGCTCAGGGCCCGCGCGGCCGGTGCTGGGGCTCAGGGTAGGTGGGCGGCGTAGACGGCTAGCTGGACCCTGTTGGCGCTGCCGGTTTTTGTCATCAGGTTGGCCACATGGGTTTTTACCGTGGTCACCCCAAGATGCAGGCGGGCAGCTATCTCCGGATTGGACAGACCGGCGCCCACCAGCTCCAGCACTTCTCGCTCGCGTTCGGTGACACCCGGCGGCGCTTGCCTTGGGATCGGTGCCGATTGGGCGCGCAATGCCTGTTCCACCAAGCGTTTCAGGACCGCCTTGCCGAACGGGCTGTCGCCCGCGGCAGCCCTTCTCACGCCGTCGAGCAACTCCGCCGGGCTCGCATCCTTGACCAGGAAACCGCAAGCGCCGGACGCCAGCGCCGGATAGAGGTGGTCATCATCGTCGAAAGTGGTGAGCACCACCACCCGCGCGGACGGGCGCTGCGCAAGGATGCGCGCGGTGGCTGTTGTCCCATCCATGCCCGGCATGCGCAGATCCATGAGAATCACGTCCGGGTGAACCTGCTCGGCGAGGCGCACCGCAGCAGCGCCATCGGCCGCCTCACCCACCACCTCCATCTCCGGATCGGATTCACACAGCATGCGCAGCCCGGCCCGCACCAGCTGCTGGTCGTCCACCAGCATCACCCGGATCACCCTGCGCTCGCTTCCGCCGCCGCCTGCTGACCGGTAACCGCCAGCACCTCTTCCGCTGCGGTCCGCGGGCTGGCGACCCCCGAGAGCCCGGGGTCGGCGAAGGGGATCCGGGCTTGCAGGTGCCAGCCGGTTTCGGCGGAGCCCGCCTGAAGCTGGCCACCCAGCACCTCGACCCGCTCGCGCAGGCCGATCAGGCCGTGGCCGCCGCCGGGTCCGCCGCTGTGGCGCAGGCCGGTTTCGGCCGGGCCGATGCCGTTGTCGCGCAGGGCGAACTCGACGTGGTCGGTGCCGACCTGGATGTCGAGCCGAGCGTGGGCGGAGGTGCCCGCATGCTTGGCCACGTTGGCCAGGCCCTCCTGGGTCAGGCGCAACACGGCCAGTGCCGTGCGCGAGTCGAGGCGGACCACCTCAGGGTCCACGGCCGCCTCGACCGTCAGGCCGATCTGTTCGCTTCGCTGCACCGCCGAGCGCAACGCCACCGGCAACCCCTCCGGGTCCACAAAGGACGGCTGACGCACCGAGCCGGGATCGCGCAACACGCTGACCAGACGGCGCAGATCGGCAAGCGCGGACGTGCCGGTGGCATGGACGTCGTCGAGGACCTGGCTGACCCGCGGGTCGTTGAGCGGCAACACATTTCGTGCTACGGCCACCCGCAGCACGATCGACGCCACGTGATGGGCCACCAGGTCGTGCAGCTCGCGGGCGATGCTTGTGCGCTCGTCGGCCCGCACCCGGGACAGCTCCTGTGTCGCGCGATCGGCGGCCTGCCTCGCCAGCAGGCCCATCGCCCGGATGTAGAGGCCGAACAGCAGCGGCATCGCCATCGCGCCGACACTGCTGTAGAGGGCGGTGAACGGCCGGTCGAGAACTTCGGAATAGTCCGAGGCCAGGCATCCCGCGATCGCGAGGGGAAGGCCGGCCCAGACCTGCCAGCCCGACCTTCTCGCGCCCAGCTCCACCATGGCCCACGCCAACCCGACGGTCGGGATCATGTCGTTGTCGGCGCCGGCGACGAACCCGATCCCGGAC
This sequence comes from Rhizocola hellebori, assembly GCF_016862955.1. Classification (GTDB taxonomy): domain Bacteria; phylum Actinomycetota; class Actinomycetes; order Mycobacteriales; family Micromonosporaceae; genus Rhizocola; species Rhizocola hellebori. The sequence goes on from NZ_BONY01000027.1 coordinate 77,931, forward strand.
ACAGTGGACAGTGCTAACACGACACCGAACGGCGATCGCAGATGCAGGTAACCGACGGCGAAGCAGAAAATCGCGATCACCAGGTCGGTGGTGCTCACCGTGCGCCCATCGGGCGACAGCACCAGATAGCCCACACCGGACAGGTTCAGCACAGTGATCCTGACGAAGGTGTAGCGCTCGTCGAAAAGCCGCCCCACCCAAAGCATGCTGGCCATACTATCCAGCCCGCACTGGGCGCACCCACGAGATCACGCCTGCCAGCACGGTCGCCCCGGCCAGCGCCGCGAAAGCGAACACCGTGGCGGAATCCGGTGCGGTCACCGGCTGACCTCGCAAGGCCTGCCAGGTAACCAGGGTCAACAGCCCGGCGTAGGCGAAGGCGAACACCATCACCAGCCGGGTTCGCCGCGCCGCGTCCGTCACCAGCCAGGAGAGCAACATTCCGAACAGGAGAATCGCCTGCAGCCCGTGAATTCCTATGAAATGACCGATCCGCAGGTCGCCGCCGGTGGTGCTCCAGCCGGTCAACGGCATGCCCGGCCCGCCGTCGGGCACACCCACCGCGTGCGCGCCCAACAGGGTGTCGACGCCCTGCTCGTCCAGCGCGATCTGCTCCGGCCTGGGGATGACCATGAAGAAGCCCTGTAGCAGCCCGGCCAGCAGGAGCACCATTCCCAATCGGACGGTCCAGGTGCCGGCCCGGTCGGGCATCCCGTCGCGCCACACCAGCACAGCGATGACCGCCGTGGCCAGCCAGAGCACCACGATCGTGGCACCCATCGCCCGCCACACCACCTCGTCGAGCATGCTGCTGGTGTTGAAGTGGCTCGACCGGCCGCGAGCCGCCTGGAAGGTGATCAGGCCGACCTCCAGGACCGAGGTGACGGCGATGACGTTCGCCGACCATTTGGCCACCCGCTTGCCGCGACGCAGGTGGGCCATCAGCCAGGCCAGGCTCAGTCCGTACACGACAAAGGAGACCGCAAACTTGAAGGGCTTGAGCCACACCGGCTGGCCCAGCAGCATCCGGTCGTCGGCCACCGGGCCGACCACGGTGACCAGGGTGAGAGCCGCCATTAGCGCGGTGAGATAGACGAGGGCCCGGCTGCCGCCGAAGGCCGTGCGCAAAACATTGGTCATGGGTTCACTGTCATCGGCCGCGGTGGGCGCCACCTCCTGCCATGAGCCCGCGTTGCCTCCTGCCATCGCAGGAGCGCTCCCCCTGCCGGTTTCTCACCAGCCGATTCGGGTACCTGTTGGTCGAGCAACGAAATTCGTGCTCCTAAGGAGGCTCGTCATGGGTATTGGCGCCAGCATTTTCCTGATCGTGGTCGGCGCGATTCTCACCTTCGCGCTGGACGTCACCGTGGCCGGCGTCGACCTGGATGTCGTCGGCTGGATTCTGATGGTGGGCGGGGTGGTCGGCCTGATCTTCACCGCGTTCATCTGGGGGCCGCGCAACCGTGCCGTGGTCACACGGGAACCAGGCGAATACACCCGGGTTGAGGAACGCAGCGACATCTGAGGTACCTCGTCAGGCCGCAGCGGAGTGCGACTGCGGCCTGAAAAAGCCGTATAGGGTGAAAAGATGTTCAAAGACACAGCGGCGTTCTCCGGGTTCTCGGCCGACGACATCGCGGCGGCCAAGAAGTTTTACGGCGAGACGCTGGGGCTTGAGGTAGCCGAGTTCAACGGGATGCTGGAGCTGCGGCTCGGGACGGGCGGCCGAGTGCTGATCTATCCGAAGCCGAACCACGTCCCGGCAACATTTACCGTGCTGAATTTTCCGGTCGCCGACCTCGACCAGGCCGTGGCGGAGCTGCGCCGGCGCGGGGTGAGCTTCGAAAGCTACGACATGCCCGGCCTGAAGACCGATGAGTCCGGCATCGCCCGGGGTGGCGACGGCCCGGCCATCGCCTGGTTCACCGATCCGGCCGGCAACATTCTCGCGGTGCTCGAACAGTAGAACTCATCGGCTTCAATCCTATAGGATGTTGGAGACCTACTAGTCACCAAGCCGGGGACGGCGCCCCGGCTCGGCCGCGCCTGCACGGCCGAAGGCAGAGGAACGCGACATGCCTGATTCGCCGAATCCATCCAGCGGTGCACCAGCGTGCGCGTCTGCGGCCGGGCAAAGCGCCTCGCAGACCCCCGATAAAAGGAGCACGCGATGCGAAAACGTCTACTGTCGATGGCTGCCAGCCTCGCCGTCTTGGTGAGCGCCGGGCTGGTGTGGCCAGCGACGCCGGTGTCGGCGGCACCACTGACCCGGGTTCTGGTCTTCTCCAAGACGGCCGGGTTCCGTCATTCCTCCATTCCAAACGGGATAGCCGCGATCCAGCAACTCGGCTCCGCCAACGGTTTCACCGTCGTGGCGACGGAGGACGCCAACCAGTTCACCACCGCCAACCTCGCCCAGTTCCAGGCGGTCATCTGGCTTTCCACCACCGGTGACGTGCTCAATGCCGCGCAGCAGACCGCGTTTCAGTCCTACATCGCCTCCGGCGGCGGCTACGTGGGCGTCCACGCCGCGGCCGACACCGAATACGACTGGGCCTGGTACGGCGGCCTCGTCGGCGCCTACTTCGCCTCCCACCCCGCGATCCAGAACGCGCAGCTGCGCATAGAGGACGCCACGAACCCGTCCACGGCGCATCTTCCCGCCACCTGGACCCGCAGCGACGAGTGGTACAACTACCGGACCAACCCGCGGTCGGCGGTGCGTGTCCTGATGAACCTCAACGAGTCCAGCTACACGGGCGGGACCATGGGCGATCACCCGATCACCTGGTGCCAGGCCTACGGTGGCGGCCGGGCTTGGTACACCGGGCTCGGGCACACCGAGCAGTCCTACACCGACTCCAACTTCACCCGGATGTTGTTGGGCGGCATACAGATCGCGGCCGGCTCGGTCACGGCCGACTGCAGCCCGGTCACCCAGCCGGCCCCCTTCACGGCGCTACGCGCCCGCGCCAACAACCGTTTCGTCTCCGCACCCAACAACGGCACGTCCGCGCTGATCGCCAGCGCCACCGCGATCGGAGCGACCGAAAAGTTCGACCTGATCGACCGCGGCGGCGGCAATGTCGCCCTGCGCGCCCAGGTGAACAGCCGCTACGTGTGCGCGGAGAACGCCGGCGCGGCACCGCTGATCGCCAACCGCACCGCCATCGGCGGGTGGGAAACCTTCGCGCTGATCCGCAACTCCAACGGATCGGTGAGCCTGCGGGCGCAGGCCAACGGCCGCTATGTGGTGGCCGAAAACGCAGGCGCCGCAGCGCTTATAGCCAACCGCACCGCGATCGGGCCATGGGAGCAATTCGACCTGGTGACCTCTTAACCGTGCCGGTCGGTCCGTGGCCTTGGCGGCGCTTGGCCACGGACCGACCGGTAACGCCGGATCACTTCACCGCATAGGTGAGGTTGACGAATTGGCCGTTACGCTGCACCTCGGTCAACGTCAGGTTGGCCGAGGTGAGCCGCCGCGGCAGCACCGGCGCACCGCGCCCGAGCGTGACCGGGGCGACGCTGAGATAGATCTCGTCGAGCAGGCCCTGGTCGGCGAAGGCGCCCACCAGCTCGCCGCCGCCCACGAGCCAGATGTCGCGGCCTTGTGCGGCGGCGAGCATCGCCTCGTGGACCGGGCGCACGTCGCCCTGCACGAAGGTGATGTCGACGCCGGGCAGCGCCGGCAGCTCGCGGTGGGTGAAGACCCAGGCGGGCACATCGCCGTACCACCCGTGCCAGGGCGACGGATCGGCGAGCAGCTTCTCGTGATCGATGACCCACTCATAGGTGGTGGCGCCCATGGCGAAGGCGCCGACCCCGGCGAAGAAGGCGGCGAACGGGCTGCGGCCGTCCGAGTCGACCTCGAAGAGCCAGTCGAGGGAGTTGTGCTCGTCGGCGATGTAGCCGTCGATAGTGGTCGCGGTGTAGTAAAGCGTCTTGCTCACGCCTCTGACTATCTCACCGGGCACCGACAGAACGCCGACGCCGCCACGCCACCACCGCGGCCAGCACCAACCCGGCCGGGACCATGATGAGCCAGGGTGACGGCGACGACGACGACCCAGGCTGGGCCGCGGGCGTCGATGCCTGTGCCACGGCCGTGTGGTTTCCGCTGCCGCCGGTCAGGGCGGCTTCCGGCTGATTGACCGGCGGCTGCCATCCGGCCGGGGCGGCGACGGGCGCGCCCTGGTAGTCGAAGCGGACCGTGCCGGAGACCTTGTCGCCATCGGACGCCACGGTCATGTATTGAACTGTGTAGACGCCCTTCTGCGGCCAGTGCGAAACGCCGACCATCGCGGGAAAGCCGGTGCGGTAGAAGACCGGCTCCCACTTGCCGTCCTTGAGGTTGAGCTCCTGCACGGGTGGTTCGAGCGGCTTGGGCTCGCCGTGGGTCCAGCCCTGATCCACCCGCACGCCGTCGGGCGAGGTGACCGTGAAGAACGCGAAGGAGGCCGGTTTCTCCGTGAAGTAGAGGGCGACCTGGGCGCGGGGCTCCATCAGCGTGCTCTGGTTGGCCGGCTCCGCGAGGGCCAGCTGGCCGTGGGCGAAGGCAGGGGCGGGCAACATGATCACGGCGAGGGCCACCGCCGCGGCGAGGGCGAGCAAGCGACGCATACGCAACACAATAGCTATCGATTCAAGGGAATCGTGTTTATGGTCCGCTCGCCGGGGGCACCCAACCGCCATGAGCACAGTAGTCGACTTTGACGCCCCCAGAACGAACTCGGCCGAGCCACCGGTGCAGAGCCTGGACCTCCTGCAGGCGCGGTGGGCCGACCAGGTCGACGAGTCGGCCGACCCGGAGTTCGCCGACATCTATGACCTGCCCGGGTTGGATCTCTCCGAGGACGAGCTGACCGCCCCGGTGATTCCCGTGCAGGCCAACGAGTTTCGCTGTGGAGGCTGCTTCCTTGTGCTGCGCCAGACCCAGCGGGCCGGCAGCCGTGACGGTCACGACGTCTGCCGTGACTGCGCCTGAGGCGTCACCACGTACCGCAGGTGTGTCGCAAGTGGAGAGACCAGGACGCGATCCTGCTTCAGCGTGAATGGTGCGCTGGTCAGGTTTTCGAAGAGCCTTTTGCCGGTACCCAGAAAGACCGGGGCCAGATGCAGATTCAGCTCCTCGACCAGGCCGGCGCGCAGGAACTGCTGCGCGACGTTGGCTCCACCGCCGATGCTGACATCCTTGTCCCCCGCCACCGCCCGCGCCTGGCGCAGCGCGCTTTCGATGCCGTCGGTGACGAAGGTGAACGTCGGCGCCAAGGCCCGCAGCTCGTCGTCGACCCGGTGGGTCAGCACGAAACATGGGGCCTGGAAAGGGTTCTGGTAGCCCCATCCCTCGACTACGTCGAACATGCGCCGCCCCACGATGTGCGCCCCGGAGGCGGTGAAGATCTCGTCGAGCACCTCCCGGTCCACCCCGGCCGCGCTGCCGGCCTCGTCGCCATAGGACCAGTCGCCCCCGAACAGCCAGCTGTGCAAGCGTTCCCCGCCGACACCCAAGCCTTGGCCGAACCCGTCGTCCGGTCCCGCGCTGAACCCGTCGAGCGACATCGAAATGTCCACAGATACCTTGCCCATGCATTGACCGTATGGTTCCCAGCGGCCTGCGCTAAGGTCCAGTTTCATGCCGATCGAGTGGGCCGGTTCGCCGCCGGAGCTCCTCCTGCACCTCGACCGTGATCGTCCCGAGCCGCTGCGCTCGCAGCTGGAGGACGGGTTGCGTGCCGCGATCCGCGGCGGCCGCCTGCGGGCCGGGGAAAGGCTGCCCTCCTCCCGCGAGCTGTCCCGCCAGCTGGGCGTCTCACGCGGCCTGGTCCAGGAGTGCTACGGCCAGCTCCATGCGGAGGGATATCTGAGCGCCCGCCCCGGTTCGGCCACCCGGGTGGCGCAGGTGAGCACGGTTCGCCCAGCCACCCCGGCTCGTCCGGCCCAGGCCCGGCCCGCCATCGAGTTCCGCGCCGGTGTTCCCGATCTGGCCGGCTTTCCCCGCTCGGACTGGATCTGGGCGCAGCGCGAGAGCTGCCGCAGCGCGCCCACGGCCGCCTTCGACTACGGCGACGCGCGGGGCAGCCTGGTGCTGCGCGAGGTGCTCGCCGGCTACCTGCGGCGGGTGCGGGCCGCGGCCGCCGAACCCGACCACATGGTGGTCTGTGCCGGTTTCGCCCAGGGCCTCGGGCTGACCCTGCGCGCCCTGGCCCAGGCCGGGATCGGCCGGGTGGCATTCGAGGATCCCGGCTACGGTGACGGGTCGACCCTGGCCGCCGCGGCCGCCTCCGGGATCCAGGCCGTCCCGGTTCGGGTCGACGAGGACGGGGTGGACGTGACCGCGCTCGCCGCCACCGGCGCCCGAGCCGTCGTGCTGACCCCGGCGCACCAATGGCCCACCGGTGTCGTGCTGGGCCCGCATCGGCGGCAGGCGCTGGCGGCATGGGCGTCCAAAGTGGAGGGATTCGTCGTCGAGGACGACTATGACGCCGAGTTCCGCTACGACCGCGAGCCGGTCGGGGCGTTCCAGGGGCTGGCCCCCGATCGCGTGGTGGTCATCGGCACCGCGAGCAAGTCGCTGGCCCCTGCTGTCCGGATTGGATGGATGCTCTGCCCGCCAGCCCTGCTGGACTCCATCGTCGCCGCCAAGGAGCTCAGCGACCGCGGCTCACCGCTGCTCGACCAGCTGACCATCGCCAAACTGATCGAGTCGGGCCGCTATGACCGGCACCTGCGCCGCATGCGAAGCGTGTACGCGGAGCGCCGCGCCGCCCTGGTCGAGGCGCTGCACGAACACGCCCCAGGGGTAGCCCTCACCGGGCTCGCCGCCGGATTCCATGCGGTGGCCCACCTGCCGCCCGCGGCGGACGAGAAAACCGTTGTCGCGGCGGCACTCCAGCGCGGCGTCGGGGTGACCGGCATGGGCACCCATCGCTCCACCGGCGCCACCCGGCCGGCGCAGCTGGTCCTCGGTTTCGGCAACCTCACCGAACGGGCCATCCGCAGCGGCATAGCCAAAATCGCCGACCTGCTGCGCTAGGGTCCAGCAGACCCGAACACAACCGGGCCATCCGCAGCGGCATCGCCAAAATCGCCGACCTGCTGCGCTTGGGCTAGCGCACCCGATCGCAGGGAATCGTCACCCGCCACCAGTAGCCGCCCCACACGACATGGCTGTCGATCGGCTGGCTCTGGCAGGCCAGGGTCGCCTGGCTCACCAGGTCGCTCCACGGCCACGTCTCCGAGCGGCGGTTGTCGGCGCGGAAGTTGACCGCCGCCACCACCACCATCACCGCGATGAGCACCAAAGCCGGGACCGCCGAGCGCCCTAGGCCCAGCCGCGAAGCCGAGAGCTGCCGGGTCTGCGGGCGCGACGCCGGGGGCTGAGAGTCGTGCGGGCGCAACAGGGCGGCGAGCACGGTCAGCACCAGCAGCGCCGGGGCGATCAGATAGCGCGGCTGCACGCTGCCGATGTTGGTCACCGTGCCCGCGAAGAGGGCTGCTCCGGCGACGGTGGCGGCGATGGCCAGCGGCCAGTGCGGGTTGGTGAACTTGACCAGGGCCAAGATCAGCGCGGCGAGCACCACCAGCCACGCCAGCACCATCAGCCCCGTGTGCACCGCCGGGCTGCCTTGCGCGGCAACGGGCCCGGTGACATCCATGCCCGGCCCGCCCAGCCAGCGTTCCCCGAAGATGGTGCGCGGCACCGTCTTGGTCGCGTATTCCTGCGCCACCCAGAACAGGTCGTAGCGGCGGCAGCAGACCTCCGACCGGGTGGCCTTGCCCAGGGCCAGCCCCAGGAAGTGCAGGCCCAGCCCGGCGGAATAGGCCAGGCAGATCAGGCGGGTGGCCCAGTCTCGTACCACGTAAAAACGCAAGGCGAACAAGGGAAGCAGGATGATCGGAATGATGCTGCTGAACGTCACGAAGGCCGTGGCGAGCACCGCGACCGCCTGAGCGGGCCGGGAGGCTGGACGCCACAGCGCGATCCAGAACAGCACATAGAGGCCGGGAAATTGCAACGTGGCGATGTCGTTGTCGGCCTGCACCCGCGCCAGCGGAAGCAGCACCAGCGGCGCGGCCACCACCAGCTGAAGCCACCATCGCTGCAGGAAGGGCTTGCTCGCCACGTAGGCGATGGCGCCGAACCCGGCGGTGACTCCGGCGGCGGCGATGGAGATCAGCGCCGCCGACCAGCGCACCGGGGCCAGGGAGACCAGCTCGGCGATGAGGCGCGGCCCGAAGTGGTAGTAACCGTTGAGCGACTTGAACAAATTGTTCTTGAAGCCGTCGGTCAAAGCATCGTTGAGGAAGTTGTGCGCATCCTCGATCCAGATGGTGTTCAGGGCACCGGGCCTCGGACTGCGCGCGAGGCTGAGCGCAGCCGCGGCGACCACGGCGAGCAGAAGCCACCCGGTGTGCTTTAACGCCACGCGCCCGGGTGCGGGAGGGGAGGGGAACAGCGACCGCACGCCGGGCACAATACCTTCCCCCGCCCTAAACCAGGGGTTTGGCCTGGCGATAGTAGAGGGCCGCACCCGGATGCAGCGGGACCGAATAGGTGGCCAGAGCTGAACGCTGGTCGAGCCGCCCCGCCTCCGGATGGGCCTGCGCCAGGCGTTGTTTCGCGGCGAAAAGCAGCTCGGTGAACCGGTAGGCCGTGGTGTCCGGAATGTCGTCGCGCACCACAATCACGTTGGGAATCCCGATCGTCTCCACCTCGGTCTTGAGCTGATAGATGCCCGGCTGGATCGACCGTGAAAGATATGTCCAGCCGTAGATGCCCTGCATCTTGATCAGCTCGGCGGGCACCGGCAGCACCCGGATCGGCAGCTGTTGCGCGAGCTTGGCAATCTCCGGCGTCGGCACCCCGCCAAGGCTGAAAAAGGCGTCGATCCGCCCGGCCGCCAGCGCCTGCGAAGCCTCCACAATGGACAGCTCCAGGTGCGGCATGCCGAATAGCCGCGCCGCCTCCAACACCCGGCTCGAGACTATCTGGGTACCAGAGTCGCCCAGCCCGGTCGAGATGACCTTCCCCAACAGGTCGCTCACCGCGAGGATGGCACTGTCCGCGCGCACGACGATGTGCAGATAGTCCTCGTAAAGCCCGCCCAAGGCGTTGACCGGCTGGCCGGCGTCGAAGGGATAATCTCCCAGCCGCGCCAGCACACAGGTGTCCACGGTGGCAAAGCCCAGGTCGGCCTCGCCCTCCCCGACATAGCGCAGATTGTCCACCGACTCGGTGGTGGTCAGCACGTGGGTGGGCATCCCCCACTCGTCCTGCGCCGCCTTCGCCAGCGCCTTTCCCAGCGTGTAGTAGACGCTGCCCTCCGGTCCGGCCGCGATGGTGAGGTGCTCGATATCGGGCGGATCGAGCCTGCTGCACGCACTGCCGGTGGTGGCCAGCAACGCGAGCGCCAAAGCGGTGCGGCGCTTCATGGCTGCGCGCCGAACGCGGGCAAGGTGATCTGCGCGTGCAGCCCGCTGGGCTTGGCCTCGGCGAGCTGGAACCGGCCGCCACACGCGGTGATCAGGGCCTCCGCGATGGTGATTCCCAAACCCGACCCCTCGATGTTCTGCGAAGCGGCCCGCCGCCAGAACGGGCTGGCCGCCCGGGCCAGGTCGGCCGCGGGCATGCCCGGACCGTTGTCCACCACGTGCACCTGCACCCAGTCGCGTTGCGAGCCGTCCACCATCAGCCGCACCTGCGCCCCCGGGCCGCAGAACTTGATGGCGTTGCTGATGAGCGCGTCGAGCGACTGATCCAGCGCCTGGTCCGCGGCACGCACCACCGCCCGCGTCTCGCCCGAGCGGATCAGCGTTATCCCCGCCTTCTCCGCGGCCGGACGCCACACCGCTATCCGGGCCTGCACCACCGACGCGGCATCGACCTGCACTGTCCGGGCCCCGGTCACCTCGGCCAGGGCGTAGGTGAGCAACGCGTCGCACATCCCCGCCATGCGCTCGATCTCCTCGGCCACCATGCGGAAGTCGTCAACGCCGTCGGCGCGAACCGCCGGGCGCAGGTTTTCCACACACAGCCGCAGCGTGGCCAGCGGGGTGCGCAGCTGGTGACTGGCATAGGAGGCGAAGGTGCGCTGCCGCTGCAGCAACGTGGTGACCCGGCTGGCCATCGACGTGAACGAGCGGCTCAGCCGGCGCAGCTCGGGCGGGCCGGAGCCGGCCAGGTCGGCCTGGCTGAAACGCCCTTCCGCCAACGCATGTGCCGCCTCGTCAAGCTCCTGCACCGGGCGCAGCATCCACCGCGACAGCGGCATGGTGGCGAAGGCACCCAGGCACAGGGCGGCCAGACTGAGCATGGCCAGCAGCAAGACGTTCTGCAGGATGGCCTGCCGAAGCGCGCCGGTGGGCGAAACCGTAAGCGCCACACCGATTGTCTCTCCGCCCCGGCCTATCGGCGCGACCACCACCAGCGCGCTGATCTCCCACGGCCACGGCACCTCGGCGTAACTGGTGTGCTGCCCGTTCAGCCCCACCCTGATGGCGTCGCGCACCTGCACGTCGCCCGGGTCGAAGGAGGCCCGCGAGGTCAGCACCAGCGCGCCGTCGCGGCCGACGATCGCCGCCGCGATGTTGAACATCTCGTCGTAGAGCGCCATCTCTGTGCGCAGCGCGTCGACCTGACCTGTCCCCATGGCCGGCTCGGCCAGGGAAGCGAAGCGGGTGGTGTCGGCGAGCCGGTCGATGAACATTTCCTGGGTCTGCCCAGCGGCCAGCGAATAGCCCAGCGGCACGCTCAGCCCTACCAGCACCACGATGAGCAGCCCCACGTAGGTCGCGATCAGTCTGCGACGCACGTCAACCGCCCGCCACTATCCTGTACCCGACCCCGCGGATGGTCTGAATCTCCGCTCCCGCACCGATCTTCGAGCGCAGCGCCGTCATGTGCGCGTCGAGCGTGCGCGACGTGCCCTGCCAGGAGGTGTGCCACACCTCGGCGAAAAGCCTGTCCCGGCGCACCGCCACCTCCGGCTCGGCGGCGAGGATGGCCAGCAGCTGAAACTCCTTGCGGGTCAAGGTGATCGGCTCCGAGCCGAGGTGAACGCTGTGCCGGTCGAGGTCGACCCGCAGCTTGCCGACCACCCGCAGCCCGCTGGGGCGGGAGCGGGCCCGCCGGAGCACGGCTTCCATCCTGGCCTGTAGCTCGGCGAAGCCGAACGGTTTAACCACATAATCGTCGGCGCCGCAGCGCAACCCGGTCACGGTGTCGCGCTCCTGCCCCCGCGCGGTAAGGATGATCACCCCGACGTCGCTCTGCTCACGGATGCTGCGGCACAGGTCCATCCCATCGCCGTCGGGCAACCCCAGGTCGAGCAGGACCAGATCGCACGCCGAAGCGGCCAGCGCGGCCGCGACCGTGGGTGCGTGTTCCACCTCGTACCCGGCCCGCCGCAACGCCACGGTCAGCGCGGTCGCGAACCTGTGGTCATCTTCGACAAGCAGTATCCGCATCCGCCTATACTTCTACTCCCGCGCGGCCCGCGCGATCCCGCGCTGCCACAAATGTTGGTAAAGAAATTTCCGCCCAGCTCACAGCCGCTGGAACGAGAACGAGTTCAAGAACCAGCCCCTCTTGCCCGGCGGCGCGGAGAGGGTGAGCAGATGGGTCCCGGCCGGCAACACGAGGTCCTCTTTGGACTGGAACGCCCGCCAGCCGCCATCGCTGTTCACCGGGGTCTCGACGAACCGATCGAGGATGGTCAGATCGATCACCGCGTTGTCGATCACGTCCAGGGTGCCCGCCTGGTACGACAACCGGTAAGTGCCCGCGCTGGCGACCTCCACCAGATAGCTCAGCGGCCCGCCCAGGTGGCCGTAGCCCACGTCGTCGGTGACCACGAAGCCGTCGCCGGCCGCCTGGTCGTAGCCGCACCCGATCAGGCGCGGAAAGTCGCTGCACGCCCCCGCGTAGTTCAGCGAATCGACCTCGGTCACCCCGGCCGCGCCCTTCCTGCGCTCCGTGCCGGTGGTCAGGCTCCGCTCAGCCTGGACGGTGACCACCTGCCCCGGCGTGCTCGGCAGCCGAACCGGCTTGGGGGCAAACAGATCGGCGAGATCTATCGAGATCAGCCACTGGTCAAGCGAGCCGGGCGAGAGCCGGGGGCTGCTGTGGATCACCGGAAACCACAGCCGCAACCCGGAATCGATAGCGCCCACCTGATGCTCAAGAAAATCCCCGCGGGCGATCGGGAGCACCTTGCGCCCGATGTCCAGCGGATTGCCGGCCGTGAAGGTCATCTCAGGGCCGGCCCCCTGCACGCGAAAAGCCATCACCTGACCGTTTTCCAGGATGCTGACCACGGTGCCGGTCGCCGCGTCGGCGATCAGGCCACTGGACGTGCCAAGATCCTGGGCTTGCAACAGCTCGTAATCGGCCCGGCAGGGCCGCACGGTGTCCTGCTCCCCCTTCGACCGGCCGAAGGCGCAGGCCCCCGAGCTCGTCCTGCGGCCGGACGCGGTGCGGGCGTAAACGGCCAGCCGGCCGCTCTCGCGATCGTGCCTGGTGGTGGCCCAGAGATTGCCCGAGCCGTCATAGGTCACCCGGTCGAAACCGTAGGCACGGCCGGTGTCCCTGTGGAACAGCCCGGGAAGCAGCGGCGCGGACACCGCCGCCACCGAACCGTCGCGCTGGTCATACTTGAACTCCTGCAAGAGCTGCACGCTCTTGCGATCGGCGAGATCGCGCAGCCCCATCACAAACCGCTCGTCACCGGCCACGCCGGTGGGATCGACCCGGACCGTGCCCGGGGAAATGCTCATCTGCGCAAGGGGATATCTGTGCCGCGCCCTGATCTCGGGAAGGTAATGACCTGAGCTGTCCGGGCCACGGAGCTTCACCACGTTGACCGCCCGATCGGTGAGCAACAGGTCACCCGAGACGGGCAGCCGCTGAAGCCCTTGCAGCCCTTCCGTTCCCAGCTGGGCGCCGGTGAACGTGTTGCCCGGCAGGGCCCGCCAGACGCCACCGGTCTTGGTCAGCACCCCGAACACCGGCCACGGCCCGGCCGGAGAAACCGTGAACGCCACCGCTTCCGCGGAGAGCACCAGCAGATCGGTCACCGTCGGCTGGGCCTCGTGCGGCCCGGCCGACGTGGGCAGCCGGACGTCGGTGAAATCATTGGTATGCGGGTCGTAAACGCCGATCATCAGGGCCGTACAGGCCATCAGCACCGTGCCATCGGGGGCCACCACGGTGCGGCCCGGACGGGCGCCGGGCGGAAAGGACCACCCATTGACCGGCGCCAGCGCCTGCTCCTGCCCCGAGGGAAGCACCGCACCAAGCGCGCCAAAGGATCGGTAACGGCCATGCACCACGACCGTGGACTCGGGTCGGGACCAGCGCTGCTTGGCCGGTGGCGACGCCTCCGCCGAGATCATCGCCAGCACCATGACCGCCACCGTCGCGCCGCCGCCCCATCGCCGCACCGTCATGCCCAGAGGTTACCCGGGCGGGTCCACCACGAAAGCCCGCACTACGGTCTGCTCGGTCGCCGCGCCACTGGTGTCGGAAGCCTTGGTGCGCAAGGAGACAACTCCGGTCACCGCCGCCAGCTCCACCCGGAACCGGCCGGCCCCGGCCGGGCGCAGGCCCATCGTGTGCCAAGTCTTTCCGTCGTCTGTGGACAGCTGCAGCTGCACCCCGGCCAGCCTGCCGCCGGGATGGGTCACCTCCACGGTCATCGCCGACCCCGCCGGCACATGGTTGTTGGCATCCACCGGCGCGTGCACGGCCACCTCCACCAGCGCCGCCTCGGTCTGCTTTTCCGGTGGGGTGAAGAAGGTCCAGGACGTGTTCACCTCGGTGGACAGCCCGATCAGGCCCGGGCGCAAGACCAGCGAGCGGGTCAGCCGGTAGGCCGCCGGGCCAGGCGCTATCCGGTGCCCGCCCAGCGCATCCGGCCCTTGGGCTATCAGCACGTCGTTGCGGTACAGGGAGAAGGATCGCTCGGGGAAGACATAGCTGGCCAGCGAGCCCGCGTTGCCGGCGTCATCGGCCAGCTCGTCCATGCCCACGAACAGCCGGGTGCGGCTGAACGAGACCGCCGCCCTGGTCCGCAACGGTGCCCGGAGCCAATCCCGCTGCACGCTCTGAGCCCGCCGGTAGCCAGCCGGTGCCTGGCAGTAGCCGCCGATGCCCTCCTGCGCCACCAGCACATTGGCGCATTGGAACCATTCTGCCTTGGTACCAGGCGAAAGCCACTCAACCCGCTGAGCTGGGGCCGCCGGTCCGGGTTGGAGGATCGCCACGCTCACCGGGGTCAGTGGCGTGTGCACGAACCTGCCCTCCACGTACTCGGCCGGGGAATCCGGCACCCGGTAGGTGGTCTGCACCTGCGCCAGCGAGCGCGGATCGACCACGTAGTCCAGCGATGCCGGGAACACCCGATCGGCGAACTGCAGATCGTAGGTCGGCCCGCCGCCCACGGTGTCCAGCCGCCACTTGCTGCTCAGCTCCAGATCGCCATGCCTGGCCGGAGTGGTCGGCTCGATGAACAGCTTGCCCTCGATCACGTCCTGCGCGCTGGTGGCGTAGGACAGCACCGAGCTGTTGCCCGCCCGGTCCTTCGCGGCCACAAACACCTGCACGTCAACGGGAACGGTCTGACGTCCGGCCACCGTCGCGGTCAGCGGCCGGGCCTGCCGTGCGTCGAGCACCACCTCGCCGTCGGCGGCCACGGTCACCTCCGCCTTCGTGGCGATGGAGATCGAGGTGACCACCGGAACGTCGCCGCCGGGATCGGGCTCCCCCTCCTCGATGGTGGGAATCGCGGCGGTCACCGTGTAGACGCCCGGCCGCAACCGCACCGTCCCCTCTCCCCCGGTCAGCAGCACCGGGTCGGGCGGCGACTTCGTGGCATCCTGCAGGTTCACCAGCCAGGCGAGCGTCTCGATCTGTTCGGAGGCGCCGAGCCGGTCCACCGCGCGGATCTTCAGGTGATGGTGCACCTCTTCCCTGACCACCCCGAGCGGGATCCTTACCTTGCGCCCGGCCACCAGTGCCCCGGACACCGGACCGAACCCGCCCACGTCGACGGCGGCGGTCACGGTGACAGCGGCCTGACCGCCCGCGGGCAGGCTCACCCTCGAAGGGGTGACGCTGAAGTTGACCCCTTGCGTGGCAAGGTCGAGCGTGACCGGGCGGCTGCCCTTATTGGCCAGGCTCACCTGAGCGCTGACCGGGGGAAGCCCCGCCTGCGGGTAGGCCGCGAAACCGAAAGCGGCCGAGGGCTGCGTGGCGATGACCGTCTGCGGCAGCGCGGCCGCCAGGTCCACCCGCCCCGCCCCGGCCTCGAACGCCCCGCCCACCGCGGTGGCGCTGCCCATCAGCAGGGCCTTGAGGTCGCTACCGGTCCACTGTGGATGAAGCTGGGCCATCAGCGCGGCGGCACCGGCCGCCTGCGGCGCGGCCATCGAGGTGCCACTGAGCCGGGTGTAACGCTCGCCCACCGGGTCACCCAGCTCTGTCCCGGCCGCGCGGGCGGCGATGATGTCCACGCCGGGCGCGACCAGATCCGGTTTCATGCCATAGTCACCCGGCCGCGGCCCGCGGCTGGAGAAATCGGCCAGCCGGTCGCGCAAGTCCACCGCCCCCACGGTCAGCGCTGCCGGCGCCGCCCCCGGCGACCCGACGCTCCCGCCCGCCGGGCCCCGGTTTCCCGCGCTGGCGACGAAGAGGGTGCCGTGAGCCTGGGTCAGCGACTGCACGGCGAGGCTGAGCGGGTCGTTGCCGGCACTGGGAAAGTCGCTGCCAAGGCTCATGTTGACGATCCGGGCACGGGCCGCCGCCCACTCCATCCCGGCGATGATGTCGGAGAAGCTGCCCGCCCCGTCATCGTCAAGCACCTTGCCCACCAACAACGTCGACCCAAACGCCACCCCCCGCCGCGCCCCCCGCCTGTCCACGCCGCCCCCTGCCACGCCGCCCCCTGCGGCGTCACCCTCTGCGCCGCCCCCTGCGGCGTCACCCTCTGCGCCGCCTGATGCGGCACTGCCTGAGGCGGCGCTGCCTGAGGCCGCGCCGGAGCCGGCGAGGAGGGAGGCGACGTGGGTGCCGTGGCCGTTGCGGTCGACCGCGTCCGGGCCGGAGGTGAAGTTCTGCGCCAGCGCCACTCGCCCGGCGAGGTCGGGATGCGTGGCGTCGACGCCGGTGTCGAGCACCGCGACGGTCACGCCCGCGCCGCTGAGCCCGGCCGCCCACGCGGCCGGCGCGCCTATCTGGTCAAGGTTGGTGTCCCACTTGGGTTTCGGATTCTGAAGATGATCAGCGTGAACGCGAGAGTCAAGCCATATTCGCTCCACACCTGAGCGCGCCACCGCGGCTTCACCCGTTAGCGCCATCGCTTCGCCCGCGGAAAGCCCCACCGCCACCGCGTTGATGCTCGGCAACTGCTTACCTGATCTCCACCGTGTCCCGGCCGGTCCTTGCACGATTAGCGGAATAGAGTCCTGTGTAGACACTTCGGCCAGCGCCATAACGTCGAAGAGCCGCGGATCGAGCACGCCCGGAACCAGACGCGCCACATCACCGGGAACGACTCGGACCGAGCCGTTAACCATCGTGGTGTGAAAGGTGGTCACCCTCCCCGGTTTGCGGGCCGGGACCACACTCACCCGCGGTGTCGCATCCGCGGCCCGGGTCACGGTGACCCGGTCGCCGGTAACCAGGGTGACCGTGACCGTGGCACGGCCATCGGAGTCGGCAGGCGTGCCCCGGGCCGGCTCCGGCGGAAGGGAAGCCAGCAGGGGTGCAAGCAGAGCGAGGGTGAGCGCGAGTCGTTTCATGGCAACCTCTCCGGCCGCGTGAATCCCACTCAGGATAGGCCAGCGCCCGGCATCACTCATCGCCAATCAAGTCATTTATCCAAAGATATGGTTTCGACACCCCTCGATCGCCACTTAGCGTAATCGCCAATTCGCACAAGCGTGACGAGAAAGGTGGATCAGATGGATCTGAGGCGTTCCCTCAGCACAGTCGCGGTTTCCGCACTCGCGATCGCGTCCGTGGTCACGGGCACCGCTCCGGCCGGGGCGCAGGCCCAACGGACGCAGTCCTGCGTGGACCACGCCGCGCCGGCCAAGGTCCGGGCCGGCTATCCCACCGCCCACGACCCCAACCACCTCAGCCCGGCCCAGGTCGCGCAGATCGAACAACAGACCGCACAGCTCCTGCGTCAGCTGGGTCATCCCAACGGCATGAGCGCACAGCTGCTCATCACCGTCCCGGTCGCGGTGCACGTGATCCGGCGCGGGGCCGGGCGCGCCAACGGCGACATCCCGGACTCGATGATCCAGAACCAGATCAGCGTGCTCAACCAGTCTTTCGGCACCGGCACCGGTGGCGCCGAGACGGGCTTCCGCTTCGCGTTGCAGTCGATTTCCCGTACCACCAACGCATCCTGGTATACCGCGACGCCCGGCTCCGCGGCCGAGTCGCAGATGAAGAACGCGCTGAGGGTCGGCGGGGCCGGCGTCCTGAACCTCTACACCGCCAACATCGGGCAGGGCCTGCTGGGGTGGGCCACCTTCCCGTCCAGCTACGCGGCCAGCCCCAAGATGGACGGCGTGGTCGTGCTCACCGAGTCCCTGCCCGGCGGGACGGCGGTGCCCTATCACCTCGGTGACACCGCCACTCACGAGACCGGGCACTGGCTCGGGCTTTACCACACGTTCCAGGGTGGCTGCAGCACGGTAGCCGGGGATTACGTCGCCGACACCCCGGCCGAAAGCTCGCCCGCCTTCGGCTGCCCGCTCGGCCGGGACACCTGCAGCGCGCCGGGGCAGGACCCGATCCGCAACTTCATGGATTACACCGATGACGCGTGCATGTACGCCTTCACGCTCGGTCAGTCCACCCGCATGCTCACCTCGTGGACCGCTTACCGAGCACTGGTTTGAAAGACGTGCGACCCGGCCGGAACACCCGCAAGGGCGCCGGCCGGGTCAAGCGTTCACATCGGCATGGGTTCCGAGATGGCGATCAGGTTTCCTTCCGAGTCCTTGAAGAAGGCGGACCTGATCGGCCCCGAAGTCACGATGCCGTTCTCGGTCTTCATGCCGGGCAGGTCGTATTCCTCGAAGACCACGCCATGGCCCTTCATGTCGGCAACCTGAGCGTCGAGGTCGTCGACCTCAAAGACAGCCTGGGTGTGATCGCCGCTGGCCCGGCCCGAGGACGGGAAGAGCAGAATTTTGGTGTTCTCGTTGCATTCGTAAATCAGGCCTTCTTCCGTTTCGCTAACCGGTTTGAGGCCGAGGTTCTGCGTGTAGAAGTCCTTGGCTCGCGCCAGGTCAGAGGCGGGCAAGGTGCCTAACACGCGCCCAGTGACAGCCATGACGATTCCCCTCCCAGAAGACAACCGTCTTTGATCGTAGTCCGATATGCCCGTTATAGGAACCCGGTCCCCTGCCCGGGGAGTTGCTGACGTTGCGCATGTGTCTGACGATGCAGGGATGAACACTGATCGGTTGGCCGGCGCACTGCTCGGTGTGCACGCCGGAGACGCCCTTGGCGCGACCGTCGAGTTTTCGCCCTGGTCGGCCATACGCGCGAGTTATCCCGATGGCCCTCGCGAGATCGTGGGCGGCGGCGCGTTCGGCTGGCCGCCCGGTCACGCCACCGACGACACCGACCTGACCCGGGCGGTCTTGCTCGCCTATCTGGAGTCCGGCGACGAAGACGTCGTGCGGTCCTCGGCGCGCCACATGCTCGACTGGCTCGAGGGCCGCTGGCCCGGCCGGGCGCAGGGCTCCAACCCCCGTGACGTGGGCCGGGCGACGCTGACCGGCCTGCGGCGCTTCGCCGCCAGCGGCGATCCGTATACCAGCGGCTGCGGGCAGGGCCAGGCGGGCAACGGCTCGCTGATGCGCTGCATCCCCACCGCGCTGGCCGTGCCCGACCGGGAGCGGCGCATCAGCGAGTCGATGCAGATCTCCGGGATCACCCACAGCGACACCCGGTGCACGGTGGCCTGTGCCGCGTACAACGAGATGGCCGCCGCGCTGCTGGAGGGCCAGCCGCCCGCCGAGGCAGTCGCGATTGGACAGACGACCGCGCAAGAGCTTGGCAGCAAACCGGTTGCCGACGCCATCGGCTACGGAAGCCAGCTCAAGCCGGCCATGCTCGTGCTGACCGGGCAGACCTTCCTCGAAGATGACGCGGCCGGGTACGTGCTGGACTCGCTGAGCCTTGCCGTGGCTGCGGTCCTCGACGAACGCCCGTTTCCCGACGTCGTCGTGGACATCGTGCGCCTGGGCAATGACGCCGATACCAACGGCGCCATAGCCGGAGGCCTGCTCGGCGCGCGCGACGGCGCCGCCGCCATCCCGCCGCGGTGGGTTTCCCTGCTTCAGTTCGAGGAGGAGTTCCACGCCGCCGCCACGGTGCTGGCGGTCAGGCGCTCAGCCGCCTGATGAATTCGGCGCTGCCGTCGAAGATGCGCGGCGCGTCGTGGTCGAGCGTGGCCACGTGGAAGCTGTCCTGCAGCACGACCTCGGTCACGTCCGCCGACTTCACCGTCGACAGCACGATCTCGCTGTTGACCGGCTCCACCACGTGGTCGTTGGCCGAGCGGAACAGCAGCAGCGGCTGGGTGACCCGGTGCAGATCGCTGCGCACCACCGAGTGGAAGGCGCGCAGCGAGGCGGCGGCCCGCACCGGCGTGCGGTCGTAGGCGCCCTCGAAGGTGTCCGGCTTGGCGATGTCGTTGCCGATCGCCTTGGCCGACGGCAGCACGTGGGCCAACAGCGGCAGCAGCTTGGCGTCCCAGCGCACCAGGATCACCGACGGGTTCACCACCACGACCCCGGCCACCTCGTCGCCACGCTCCTCCGCCAGACGCAACGCCAGCCCGCCGCCCATCGACAGCCCGCAGACGAAGACCTTCCCGCACCGCTCACGCAGCCGGGTGAAGGCGTCGTCGATCGTGGAGTACCAGTCGTGCCAGCTGGTGCGGTTGGCGTCGCGCCAATGCGTGCCGTGGCCCGGAAGCAGCGGCAGGCTGACCGACCAGCCCTGCCCGGCGAGGTATTGCGCCCACGGCCGCATGCTGTGCGGGGAGCCGGTGAAGCCATGGCAGACCAGCACGCCTATTTCAGCGGAGCCCTCGTGGGCGAAAGGCGAGGTGTCGATAGAGGTCATGAGCGCAGGTTACTGGTCGGTTAAACACGGCGTAAGGTCTGCGGCATGCTCATCGGTTTCGGCGCGCCCAATTCTGGCTCCTGGGCCACTCCCGCGATCATGACCCGCGTCGCCCAGCGGGCCGAAGAACTCGGATACCACTCACTTTGGACCTTCCAGCGGCTGCTGTCCGGCCCCGACTGGCTCCCGCAGTACCGCAGCGTGCAAGACCCACTGGTGACCCTCGCCTTCCTCGCCGCCCAGACCAGCCGGATCGGGCTGGGCGTGGCCGTGCTCAACATGCCCTTCGCCTCCCCGGTGCTCACCGCCAAGCAGCTCACCAGCCTGGACATCGTCTCCGGCGGCCGGCTGACCATTGGCCTGGGCAACGGCTGGTCCGATGAGGAGTTTCAGGCCGTGGGCGCCAGCAAGGAGGGCCTCGGCAAGCGCGCCGAGGAATACCTCCTGTTGCTGCGCAAGCTTTTCCGCGACGAGTTCATCGAGCACGAGGGCCGCTTCTACTCGGTGCCACGAAGCACCTTCGAACCCAAGCCCGGCTCGCCGCCGATCCTGCTCGGCGGCTCAGCTCCCAGCGCGCTGCGCCGGGCCGGTCGGCTCGCCGACGGCTGGGTTTCCAGCAGCAGAACCGATCTGGCCGCGATCGCGGAGGCCATCGGCATCATCAAGCTCGCCGCCGAAGGTGCCGGCCGCGACCCGGGGCAGCTGCGCTTCGTGACGCGCAAGCCCATGGTCTCCTCGTTCGGGCAGACCCGGGAGGATCTGGCGCAGTTGCAGGAGGCCGGGGTGACCGAGGTGTTCCTCGATCTCAACTTCAACCCGGAGGTCGGCTCGCCCGACGCCGACCCGGCCAGCTCGCTGGAGCTGGCCGAGCAGGTGCTGGAGGAGTTCAGCCCGCGTCGACAAAGCTGACGATCGCCTCGGCGAAGTCGGGGTTGCGCACCACCGTCAGGTGATCCCCGGCGAGCACCCTCCACCGCGCGTCGCTGAGCGCGGCGGCCAGCACCTCGGGGCGGGTCGCCAGCGGATCGTCCTGCCCGGCGAGCACCAGCGCCGGGATGGTGATGCGCTCCAGCCCGATCGGCCGGTGGTGGGCGGCGGTGGCCTGCGCGGCCAGCGCCCGCCTGTCCGCGCCCGAGGCGTCGGCGAAAGCGCGGAAGGCCATCACCTGCAGATCGGTGATGGTCGCTGGGTCGTCGGCGAGCAGCCCGGAGATCAGCTCGTGGCCCGGCACCGCACCGCGGTCCACACCGCCGGTTTCGGCCGCGCTCGCCCCGATGCCCCCGGTCACCAGCCGCCGCACCCGGCTGTCGTTGGCGGCCACGATGAGCGCCACGATGCCTCCCATCGAGTACCCGACCACGTCCACCAGATCCACGGCGAGCAGATCGAGCAGGCGAGACACGTCGCCCGCCATCCGGTCCTCGCCATAGCTAGCCGCATCGTGGGGCTTCTGTGAGGCGCCGTGCCCACGGGCGTCCGGCACGATCACGTGGCGGCCCCTGTCCACGAGCGCGTCCACGATCCCGGGCCGCACCCAGTTGGCGGTGCCGTCGGTGCTGAAGCCGTGATGGAGCAACACGGGTGGCTGCGGGCCGGCCGGGCCGAACTCTTGATAGGCAAGCTCGACGCCGTCGGACGCGACGAAGGTCTTCATGCGCCTCAGTCTGGTGATCACGTGGGCAGTCCCGCATCGGCGAAATGACCGGTGATTTCGCCGATGCAGTTCTCACCCGCCCCTGCGAACAATGGCGATTGTCAATGCAAGCACGAGAGCACGGAGGCAAGAATGCACTCGTCAAGCAGGGTCAGAACCGCCGCGGTCGCCGCGTTGGCGCTGACATTCTCGCTGGTCAGCGCCGTTGTCGCTCCCACGGCGCAAGCAGCGGACAACCCGTTCGAGAGGGGGCCGGCGCCCACCACCGCAATCCTTGACGCGACGCGCGGTCCCTTCGCCACAGCACAGGTTTCCGTCCCGTCCTCTGTCGCCGGCTTCGGCGGCGGCATCATCTACTACCCCACAGACACCAGCCAGGGCACATTTGGTGCGATCGCCATGTCCCCCGGCTACACCGCGGCGTGGTCCAGCATCAGCTGGCTCGGGCCGCGTATCGCGTCGCACGGCTTCGTGGTCATCGGCATTGAGACCAACAGCCGCTTCGACCAACCGGCCAGCCGCGGCGCCCAGCTTCTCGCCGCGCTGGACTACCTGACCCAGAGCAGTTCGGTGCGCACCCGCGTCGACGCCAGCCGGCTCGCCGTCGGCGGGCACTCGATGGGCGGCGGCGGCACCCTGGAGGCCTCCTCCGACCGTCCGTCGCTTCAGGCCGCCGTCCCGCTGGCGCCCTGGAACACCGACAAGAGCTGGTCTGAGATCCGGGTTCCCACCCTGATCATCGGCGGGGAGTCCGACACGGTCGCCCCGGTCAGCTCGCACTCCGAACCGTTCTACAACAGCATCAGCCAGACGGAGAAGGCGTACCTCGAGCTGAACAACGCCAGCCACTTCTTCCCGCAGTCGGTCAACACCCTCACCGGCAGGATGGCAGTGGCCTGGCTCAAGCGCTTTGTGGACAACGACACCCGCTATGAGCAGTTCCTCTGCGCGGGCCCGACCGGCTCAAGCGTGCAGGAATACCGAGCCACTTGCCCGATGGTCTCGTAAAGCTCTGTCCGCAAGGTCAAGGACGGCGGGTGTGGTCACCCGCCGTCCTTGGCGTGTGCACCCACCTTGGCCCGGGGCAACCCGTCCACGAGGATGTCGAGGCGCTGCAGGCTCGGGCTGTCGCCGTCGGCGAGGTAGTCCTCGGGACGGGTGAGGTCACGCCCGGCCGGAACTCGCATCGCTTTGAAGGCCATGGTCGCCACGACCACCACCGCGACGTTGACGGCGAGCGCAATCAGTCCGATGTAGACCGACCCCAGGGCTCCCACCGGCCAGCTGGACCCGCCGAAGTGCGCCTTGACGATCCGCCCGTCCGCGGCCCGCTGTGGGACCTGGTAGAGCATGAGCATGCCCACGGCCAGCCCGCCGAGCAGTCCCCCGGCCAGGGCGAAGCGATGGAACCAGCTGGTCCACAACCCGGCCACCACCGCCGGCAGGGTCTGCAGGATGACAACGCCGCCGATCAGCTGCAGCTCAATGGAAAGCTGCTGATCGAAGGCGACTATGCAAGCGACGGCGCCGAATTTCATCAGCAGCGAGGTGTAGCGGCTCACCGTCGCCTCCTCCGCTTCCGAAGCGTTGCGGCGCAGGTATTCGCGGTAGATGGATCTGGTGAACAGGTTCGCTGCGGCGATGGACATCACCGCAGCGGGAATGAGCGCCGCCACACCTATTGCCGCATAAGCGATCCCGGCCGACCAGGCGGGCAGCGTGACATCGAACAGCTGCGGCATCACCGTGTTCAGGTCGCCGCCCACCGGCCGTACCCCCTGGCCGATGGCGAAGATCCCGAGCAGCGCCATGAATCCCAGCGCCAGGCAGTAGAGCGGCATCGCCGCCGCGTTGCGCTTGATGGTCGCCCGGTCCTTGGCGGCGAGGATCCCGGTGACCGCGTGCGGGTAGGCGAAGATGGCCAGCGCCGAGCCGATGATGAGGGTGAAGTAGCCCAGCCGGCCGTTGTCAGGCAACAGCAGGCCGCTGACCGGGGAGGCATCGAAGGCCAGCCGCCGATCGGCTCGCTCGAACGCCACCCGCCACCCGCCCGACCAGGCGACCACCATCGCCATCGAGAGCACGAGCCACACCAGCAACACGTCCTTGGCGATCGAAAGCAGCGCCGGGGCGCGAAGCCCGGACCGGAACGTGCACAGCGACACCGCCACCACCGCCACGAGCAGCGGCCACTCCCCAGGCACCCCAGCCGATTTCAGGATCGCCTGCAGCGCGATGAGCTGCACCGCGATATAGGGCATCGTGGCCGCGATCCCGGTGAGCGCGATGAGCGCGGCGAGGCCGCGTGAGCCGAACCGGGCACGGGCGAACTCGGCCGAGGTGACGAAGCCGTGCACGTGCGACACCGACCAGGCGCGCGTGCTGATCAGGTACATCATCGGCGTCGTAATGACCGCGAACGGAACGGCGAAGAACCCGATGGCGCCCACCCCATAGGTGGCAGCGGGCACCGCCACGAAGGTGTAGGCGGTGTACATGCTGCCGCCCAACAGGAACCAGGTGACCCAGTTGCCGAAGGCCCGGCCGCCCACCCCCCACTCCTCCAGCGAATGCGGGCGGGCCGGGCGACGCCAGCGGGCGGCGGCGAAGCCCAACCCGAGCATCGCCAGGGTGAGGGCGGCGAAGAACCATATGTCGGTCATCGCGGCCCTCGCTTCTCGAGCTGGAAAACAAGCGTGATGGTGACCATCGCGATGAGGGCGCAAGCCATCTGCGCCCAGTAGAAGAACGGCACGCCCCAAAGCCGGGGCTCCGTCCGGTTGTAGACGGTGACCAGAAGCGGCAGCACCAACGGGACGACTAAGAGCCAGCGCCATGACATGCGGGGAGTGTGAGCGTATCCACTACCCCCGGCGCATCGGCGAAATCGCCAGTCTTCGTGCACATACCACGGCAGTGTTGCAACAAAATTGCACATAATTGGCGCTGTCATTGACTCCGCTCGGTAAGTACATACACTCTGCGTGTAAATAACTCGGAGGTGGCGATGGAGCTGCACGGCATAGGCGTGCGATTTGGCGGCCTGGTCGCGCTCGACGACGTGAGCCTGGACGTGCCCATCGGCAAGGTGCTGGGCATCATCGGCCCGAACGGCGCCGGCAAGACCACGCTGTTCAATGTGATCTGCGGCCTGGTGCAACCCACGTCGGGCAGGCTCACCCACGACGGCCGGGTGCTGCGGCCGCAGCCGCACAGCCTTACCCGCCATGGCATCTCGCGCACCCTGCAGGGCGTCGGGCTCTTCAAGGGGCTGACCGTGGTGGAAAACGTCATGGCGGGGGCCACCTGCCAGGCCCGCCCCGGGTTCTTCTCGGCCCTGTTCGCCCTGCCCGCAAGCGAACGCGATGAGGGCAGGCTCAACGGCCTCGCCCTCGACCTGCTCGACGAGCTGGGAGTGGGCGACTACGCCAACGCCTACCCGCACACCCTGCCCTACGCGGTGGGCAAACGTGTCGCCCTGGCGCGGGCCCTGGCCGCCCAGCCCCGCCTGCTGCTGCTCGATGAGCCGGCCGGCGGTCTGGGCGAGGAAGACATCGGCGAGCTGGCGGCGCTCATAGCCGGGCTGCCCAAAAGGCAGGAAGGCTGCACCGTCCTGCTCGTCGAGCACCACATGGATCTGGTGATGCGGGTGTGCGATCGGGTGGCCGTGCTCGACTTCGGCCGCCTGATCGCCACCGGCACACCGGCACAGATACGCGAGAACCCGGCCGTGGCCGATGCCTACCTGGGAGCGGCGGCATGACCGAGATTCTCCAGGTACGCGGTCTGGTCGCCGGATACGGCGCGGCCCCAGTGCTGCGCGACATCGACCTCACCGTCCCCACCGGTTCCATCGTCACCGTGCTGGGCGCCAACGGCGCGGGCAAAACCACGTTGCTGCGCACGCTTTCCGGGCTGTTGCGCCCGACCGCCGGGCAGATCCTGCTCGATGGCAAGGATCTGCGCCGGGTCAAGGTGGAACGCCTGGTGCGCTTGGGAATGGCGCACGTGCCCGAGGGCCGCGGGGTGGTCGCGGAGCTGACCGTGGACGAGAACCTGCGCCTGGGCGGGTTGTGGCGCAACGACGTCAACGCCGCAGTGGCCGAGGTCTATGAACTGTTCGAGCCGCTGGCGCAGCGCAAGCGCAACGCCGGGCACCTGCTTTCCGGCGGCGAGCGCCAGATGCTGGCCATCGGGCGGGCCCTGGTGGCCCGGCCGCGGCTGCTGTTGCTCGACGAGCCCTCGCTGGGGCTCGCGCCGAAGATCACCGCACAGATCATGGCGCTGCTGCAAAAGCTGCGGACCCAGACCGGCCTGACCGTGCTTCTCGTCGAGCAGAACGCGCGCAGCGCCCTGTCCGTGGCCGATTCGGGGGTCGTGATGTCGCTCGGACGGATCGCCACCGCCACGACCGCCCAAGAGCTACGCAACGCGTATCTCGGAAGCTGAACCAGCAAAAGGAGGATCCACCACAGTGGACCGCTTTGTCTTTCTCACCTTCGACGGCCTGTCCAACGGGGCCGTCTACGCGGCCTTCGCGCTCGCGCTGGTGCTCATCTGGCGGGCCGCCCGGGTGGTCAACTTCGCCCAGGGGGCGATGGCGGTTGCGGCCGCGTACGCGGCCTACAGCGTCACTCAGGCGACCGGCTCGTATTGGATCGGGTTTGCGGCTGCTCTTGGTACCGGACTGATGATCGGCGCATTGGTGGAACGCGCTGTCATGCGGTTCGTCGGCCACGCCAACCCGCTCAACGAGGTGATTGTCGCGTTAGGACTCGTGCTGTTCATCCAAGCCGTGCTTGGCATGCTCTACGGCAACGAGTTCCTCCCCTCCCACACGCCCTTCAGCCGCAACGCGATCGAAGTGGGCGGGGTACCGCTGCTGTCGCGCTACGACCTTTTCGTCTTCGGCGCGGTGGCGGCACTGGTGCTCCTGCTGGCGTTGCTGTTCACGAAGACCTCGACAGGGCTGCGGATGCGGGCGGCGGCCTTTGCCCCCGAGGTGTCGCGCCTGTTGGGCGTGAACGTCGGCGGGATGCTCACCCTCGGCTGGGCCCTGGCCTCCGCGGTGGGCGCGCTCGCCGCAATGCTCGTCATTCCCACCGAACTCGGCCTCAACCCGCACGCGATGGATCTGGTCTTCGTCACCTCCTTCACCGCGGCGGTCATCGGCGGCCTGGACAGCCCACCCGGCGCGGTCACCGGCGGCATGGCGGTCGGCCTGATCCTGTCGTATGTCAGCGGCTATCTGGGCAGCAGCGTCACCCCGATCGCGGTGCTCGCCCTGCTGCTCATCGTGCTGCTGGTGCGCCCGGGCGGCCTGTTCTCCGCAACCGTGGCGAGGCAGGCATGACGCTGCCCGAACCCCCTGTCGCCTTCGCTGCAAACACTGCGAGCGCAGGCATGAGACCGCCCGCACCCCCGGCCGACTTCTCCGCAAGCTTTGCGAGGCAGGCATGACGCTGCAGAAGCACCTTATCTTCACCGCGCTCGGTGGCATCTTCCTCTTCGCGGTGACCCAGCAGCTGGAGCCCTTCCGCAACTACCAGCTCGCCACGATGGCCGCATACCTTTGCGCCACAGCGGGTCTGACCATCCTCACCGGGCTCAACGGGCAGATCTCGCTCGGCCATGGCGCGCTGATGGCGGTGGGCGCCTACACGATGGCGTTCGCGCAGAACGGGATTGGCAACCTCTATCTCTCGCTGCTGCTCGCCATGCTCGCCACCACCGCCGTGGGCGCCATCATCGGGGTGGCCGCGGCCCGGCTGCGCGGCCCGTACCTGGCCGGCCTGACCCTGGCCGTGGCGCTGGCCATTCCGGCTTTCACGGTCACCTTCGACGGGCTGTTCAACAGCGAGCAGGGCCTTCCGGTCAGCTTCACCCCACCGGAGACGCTGCCGATCGAGACATGGCAGGCGCTGACGGCTGGGGGCAGCGCCCTGCTGGTCATGTTCCTGTTGGCCAACGTGGTATCCAGCCGCTTCGGCCGGGCCATGCGAGCGGTCCGCGACAACGAGGTCGCGGCCCGCCTGGCCGGGATCCACGTGGCACGCACCCAGGTGCTGTCGTTCGTCATCAGTGCCGCACCGGCCGGTCTGGGCGGAGCTCTGCTGGCGTTCCTTGCCCAGAACGTTTCCCCGGGCGCGTTCTCGCTGACCCTTTCGCTGTACCTGTTGCTGGCCATAGTCATCGGCGGTCTGGGCAACCTGGCCGGGGCGGTATGGGGGGCCTTCCTGCTCGTCGCGCTGCCCGACCTCACCAACTCCCTCACCGAAGGGATCACCGCCTCGCCCGAGCTGGCTCGCAAGCTCGACGGCAACCTGGCACTCGCGATCTTCGGCCTCACCTTGATCGTCGTGATGCTTGTCGCTCCGGGCGGTCTGCAAAGCCTCGTTCAACGCATCTCCCACCGGATAAGGAAAGGGCGCAACCATGTATAGGACTTTCAGACGGGGCATGATCATCATCGCCGCCTCGGCGCTGCTGGCCGCTTGCAGCAGCGGGGGCGGGGGTCAGCCGGCCGCGCCGAAGGGGGACTCGACCGGCGTCACCGCCACCGAGATCCTGGTCGGCACCCACCAGCCGCTGACCGGGCCTGCCGCGGCCGGGTACTCGGAGATCTCCCCGGCCACCAAGGCCTACTTCGACTTCGTCAACGCGGCGGGCGGGATCAACGGCCGCAAAATCACCTACAAGGTGATGGACGACGGGTACAACCCCGCCAACACCCAGACCGTGGTTCGCCAGCTTGTCTTGCAGGACAAGGTGTTCGCGATCCTCAACGGGCTCGGCACGCCCACCCACACCAACGTGCTCGACTTCCTGAAGACCAACAAGGTGCCCGACCTTTTCGTGGCCTCGGGCAGCCGCAGCTGGGACCAGCCGCAGAAGTACCCGCACACCTTCGCCTACAACCCCGACTACACGGTCGAAGGCAAGATCCTTGCCAACCACATCAAGGAGAACTTCGCCGGCAAGAAGGTCTGCTACATGGGCCAGGACGACGACTTCGGCCGCGACGAGCTGGCCGGTCTGGAGAAGGTGCTGGGCGCCTCGGGCATCGTCGAGCGGCAGAAGTACGTCACCAGCAACCCCGACGTCGGCCCGCAGATCGGCGCGCTGAAGACGGCGGCCTGCGAGGTGGTCGTGCTGGCGACCGTGCCCGGTTTCACCGCCCTGTCCATCGGCACGGCGGCCCGGCTGGCCTTCAAACCGCAGTGGGTCGTCTCCAACGTGGGCTCGGACTACCCGACCCTGGCCAAGCAGCTGGGCGCCAACAAGGGTCTGCTGGAGGGGATGCTCGCGGTCTCCTATCTGCCTTCGCCGATCGACATGTCCGACCCGTGGACGGCGATGTTCAAGAAGATCCACGACCAGTACAACGGCAAGGCGCCGTTCAACGGCAACGCGATTTACGGCCTTTCCGTCGGGTACCTGTTCGTGCAGGCCCTCGTCGCGGCCGGTAAGGATCTGACGCGGGAAGGCATCATCGCGGCGATCGAGAAGGGCGGCTTCAAAGGTCCCGGCATTGCCCCGCTTCGCTACGCCAAGGATGACCACTCCGGGTACGGCGGCCAGCGCATGACGAAGATCTCGGCCGACGTGCAGTCCTACTTCGGCAAGGTCTTCGAGACCGACTCGGAGGGCGGCCCGGTGATCGAATTCACCGGTGAGCGCCCGGCTCCCCCAACCTCGTCAATTCCGAGCTAGTCGGATGAGTAGAGGCGGGCCGGTCTACCCGGCCCGCCTCGCCGCGCTGCGTTTACACTCAGCGTGCAGGTTTGATATTGGCGAGCTGCAAGGAGCAGTCGTGTGACCAGCACCGAAGCGCCAGGCCGGGTGGATGGCCGGACAGCCCGTGCCGAGCGCACCCGCGCCGCGATCGTGGAGGCCCATCTGGCCCTGATCGCCGAGGGTGATCTGCGCCCGACCGGGGAGAAGATCGCCGACCGGGCCGGGGTGTCGCTGCGCGCGCTGTGGACCAACTTCAAGGACATGGAAACGCTGTTCGAGGCGAGCGGGGAGAAGGTGCTCGCCCAGGTCGACGCGGCCTTCAAACCCGTTTCGCCCGCCTTGCCGCTGCCCAAACGGGTGGACGCGTTCTGCCGCCAGCGCGCCTCGATGCTTCAGCTGATCGGCCCCAACGCGCGCGCGTCGCACATGCGCGAGGCGATCTCGCCGCAGCTGCAGCGCAACCGCGCCAAGCACATCGAGCGGCTGCGCGACGAGGTGGAGACCCTCTTCGCCGTCGAGCTGGAGGCCGCGGGCGCCAACCGTGACCAGCTGCTGCACGGGATTTTGGCGGCGACGATGTGGCCGGCCTGGTCGATGCTGCGCGACGGTCTGGGCCTGTCTGTCGACAAGGCGCGGGCAGTGATGACCCGCACTGTGGGAGCCCTTTTGACAAGCGCCTGATAACAAGGCCTTTCCATCTGGTTTCTTCTGGGTAACACTGGTCATGTGAATAGTGCATCCCCGGTGCATATACATGAGCTCCGCGGTCGGTCCACGCAGACACTGCGGGGCCGGTCCTGGGAGCGCGAAGCGATATCGGGCCTGGTGGCCCTGGCTGCCCAGGGGGCGGGTAGCGCGTTGGTCCTGCACGGCGAGCTGGGCACGGGCAAATCGGCGCTACTCGAGCACGCCGCCGCCGAAGCGGGCGGCCACACCATCCTTCGCTGCCGCGGCTATGCCGAGGAAAGCGAGCTTCCCCTCGCCGCCATCTATGACCTCATCAAGCCGCTGCGTGCGGACGCGGCGATCCTGGACACCCCGGACAGGCTCGCGCTTTCCCGTGCCCTGCTTGACCTTTTGACCGCAGCCGGTGCGCAGCGTCCAGTGCTGTGCCTGATCGACGACGCCCATCTGATCGAGCCATCCACTTTGGACATCCTGCTGTTCGCCGCCCGCAGGCTCAGTGGCACGCCGATCGCCGCGGTGATCGCCACCGGGACGGACCTGCCCCTCACCGGCATCCCCCGGCTGCGGCTCGGCCCGCTCGATGCGCAGGCCTGTCTCCTGCTCGCCGAAGACCTCGGCCTCACCGAGCCGGCCCGCACCCGCGTGGTGGAGGCGGGCGAGGGCAATCCGCAGGCCATCATTGACCTGGCCGGTGGCGCGATGCGCAGCGCCACCGCGCTTGCCACGCCTGAGGATCTCACCCGGCCGCTGCGGCTGCCCGCCACCAGCGTGCTGCGGCGGGCCTATCAGGCGCAGCTCGACCGGCTGCCCGCCGACACCCGCTGGCTGCTCCTGCTCGCCGCCGCCGATGACGAGATCGGCCAGGCCGGGCTCCTCAAAGCGGCCAAGCTCTCCGCGATCGAGATCGGCGCGCTGGCGCCCGCCGAGCGATCCGGGCTGATCCGGCTCAGCGACGATCGGGTGGACTTCGCTCTCGCCCTGCTGCGTCCCCTGATCTACGAGTCGGCGACGCTCGCCCAGCGGCAGGCGGCCCACGGTCTACTCGCGCGGGCCTGCGACCCGCATCGCCAGCGGTTGCAACGGGCGGTCCACCTCGCGGCCGCCGCCAGCGGGCCCGACCCCGGCCTGGCCGACGAGCTGGAGAACGCCGCCACCCACGGCGGCTATTCGCGCGCTTCGGCGGCGCTGGAACGCGCGGCACAGCTCACCTCGGAACCGGCCGACGCGGCCAACCGGCTCGTCAGCGCGGCCCGCTATGCCTGGATGTCGGGCAGCGCCGACCGTGCCCGCAGCCTGCTCACCAGCGCCGCACCGGTCGCCGATCCCGACGCGGGCAACCGCAGCGAGCTTCTCGCCGGGGAGATCCAGCTGCGCTCGGGGGCGGCTGCGTCCACATTGGACGCCATGCTCACCGCCTACGACCGGCTCATCTCGGCCGACCGCAGGCTGGCCGTGAACGCGTTGATGCGCGCCTCGGAGGCGGTCTGCTTCTCCGGTGACACGGCTCGTTTCACCGACATCACCCGCCGCGCCAAGGTGCTGCGCCGCGCGGATGACTCGCCGCGTGTCGAGCTGGCCCTGGACTATCTGGCCGGGGTCGCCGCCACGTTCCAAGGCCACCATGCGGGTGCGGGCAAAGCGCTGCGGCGGGTCAACGATCTGGCAAACCAGATCGACGACGCGGCCGCGCACACCTCCGCCAGCGCCGCCAGCCTTCTGCTCGCCGACGACCACTCCGCCCACCGCCACGCCTCACGCGCGGTCGAGGTGGCCCGCGCCGCCGGCGAGATCGCCGCGATTCCGATCGCGCTGGAGATGCTGGCGTGCGCCGAGTACTGGCTCGGCCGCTACGACGCGGCGGCCACCACGTCGTGGGACGGCCTGGCTTCGGCCCGCGCGAGCGGGCAGGACAACTACGCCAGCGATCATCTCGCCATGCTCGCCGTTCTGGCCGCCATCCGCGGCGACCGCGAGGACTGTCTAAACCGGACCTATCAGGTGGCCGTCGCCCCGGGCGCGGGCCAGATCAACCGGCCCAAGGCGCTGTGCCGCTGGGCTTTGGCGGTGCTCGACGTCATCGCCGGACGCCCCACCGACGCGGTGACCCGGCTCGCCTCCATCGCCGACATGACCACCGGCAACGGGCAGGTGGTCATTCAGGTCATGGCCACTCCGTGGCTCGCCGAGGCGGCCGCCAAATCCGGTGAGCACACCGCCGCGAAGGCCGCCCTTTACGGCTTCGACCTGTGGGCCAGCACCACCGGAGACCCGGTGCGGCGCGCGCTGTCGGCGCGCTGCCACGCACTGCTCGCGCCGCGGGGCAGTGAGCGGGCCGAGGAACACTTCCGGGAGGCGCTGCGGCTGCACCTGCAAGGCGAGTCCGACTTCGAGCGCGCCCGCACCGAGTTGCTCTTCGGCCAGGAGCTGCGGCGCAGCAGGCGCGCCCGCGATGCCCGCGAGCATCTGCACCGGGCGCTGGAAGCCTTCTGCCAGATGGCTTTGCCGGCCTGGGTCGACCGATGCCGGGCCGAGCTGCGGGCCGCCGGCGAGTCCGTCGACACCAAGCCCGCGTGCCCGTCGGAAAACCTTACCCCGCAACAGCTTCAGATCGCCCGGTTGGTGGCCGAGGGTGCCACCAACCGGGAGGTCGCGGCGAGCCTGTTCCTCAGCCCGCGCACGGTCGACCATCACATGCGCAACATCTTCACCAAACTCGGCATCCGTTCCCGGATCGAGCTGACCAAGGTGTTGCTATAGGTCAGCAGGAAAGGTTGCTCCCCGCTGTCGTGCCGAGGATCTGCACGAACTGCTGATACTTGGTGACCCGGCTCTGCACCTGTGCCGGGTTGCCGCCGTTGCACTCGATGGACCCGTTGATGCTGCGGATGGTCTCACCGAAGCCACGGCTGTTGACCATCGCGTTGTGCGGGGTCATCGTGCCCGGCCCGTTCTGGGTCATCCAGTACCAAAGCCCGGTGCGCCAAGCCACCGAAGCGTCGTTCTGCACCAGCCACGGGTTGGTCAGCAGCGGCAGCCCAAGCGCGTCGCCGGCCGCCTTGTAGTTGAAGTTCCAGCTCAGCTGGATCGGCCCGCGCCCGTAGTAGGCGGCCTGTCCCGCCGGGCAGCCGTAGGACTGGCTCGCGTCGCAGTAGTGCGGATAGTTGGCCGTGTTCTGCTCCACGATGTAGACCAGGCCACCGGTTTCGTGGCTCACGTTGGCCAGGAAAGCCGCGGCTTCCTGGCGGCGGATGGTGTCGCTGCCGGTCTTGGCGAAGGCCGGGAATGCGTTCAGCGCCGCCAGCAGGCCCGAGTAGGTGTAGAAGGAATTGCGGCCGGGGAACATCTGGTTGAAGTTCGCCTCGGTGACCACGAATCCGCCCGGGTTGGGTGGAGTCGTGGTGGGCGGCGGGTTGCCGCTGCACGCATAGGGATCCCAGTACCAGGTGCTGATGGTGGGGTCGTAGCCCGGGTTGTCGTGCTCGGCGATGTAGTACAAACCGTTGGTGTAACGCACGATCGCTCCGGTGGCGTACCACTGACCAGCCACCCAGTTGGGATAGTTGCACGTTGCGGGCGGCGGCGTGGTGCCCCCGCCGCAGGTGCCCTGGTCGGCCCAGACGCCGGTGGTACCGGGCGGCGCCTCGTTCTGGGTCCACCACTTCGCCAGCCAGTTGTGCCCGTTGTGGGATGCGGTCATCCCTCCCGTGTAGACGGCCGAGGCCGTCCAGGGGGTGGCGCACGCGGCCGCGGAGGCGAGCGTGGGCGCCAGGACCACGGCGAGCGCGCTGACGACGGTCAGCGTCGCGGCAGCGGCGAGGATGCGAAATCTCGACATAGGTACTCCTTCATACGTCGATACATCCGTTAACATAACAGCTATAAAGAAAGTTTCCTAATAGTCTCTCGATGGCTGGAGTCCACATGAAACAGTTGCGATTAGCGGCCGCGGCCGCGCTCGCCGTGCTCCTCTCCGCCGTAGCGGTCGCCGCCACGCCGGCCTCCGCCGCGGAAGTGCTCGTCAACGGCGGCTTCGAGTCGGGCAGCCTCTCCCCGTGGACCTGCTCCGCGTCGTCAGGAAGCGTCGTGACCAGCCCGGTGCGCACCGGAACCCGGGCACTGCAGGGCGTCCCGGCCGGGCTGGACAACTCGCAATGCGTCCAGACCGCTTCGGTCGTCTCGGGGACCCAGTACACGCTCAGCGCCTGGGTGCGCGGAAGCTACGTCTACCTCGGCGTGACCGGCGGCTCGTCGACCTGGACGCCCAACGCGACCGACTGGACCCAACTCACCGTCACCTTCACCGCCTCGGGCAGCACCGCCCAGGTCTATCTGCACGGCTGGTACGGCACCGGCAACTACTACGCCGACGATGTGTCCCTGCAAGGCGCGGGCGGCACGCCGGTACCGGGAACACCCGGAACCCCGGTCGCCGGCACTGTCACCAACACCTCGATCGCCCTGTCCTGGACGGCATCCTCGGGTACGGTCACCGGCTACCGGGTCTACGAGGGCAGCACGGTCGTCTCCTCCCCGACCGGCGCCTCGGCCACCATCTCCGGGCTGGCCACCTGTTCGACCCACACCTATTCGGTGGCGGGCGTCAACAGCGCGGGCGAATCGGCCCGATCCGGCAGCGTCACGGTCACCACCACCGGCTGCGGCACGGGCGTGCCCGGCGCACCGGCCAACCTGCGGGTGACCGCCACCACCAACACCTCGCTCGCGCTGGCCTGGAACGCTTCCACCGGAACGGTTTCCGGCTACCGGGTCTATGAGGGCACGGCCCTGCGCACCACCGTCACCGGGCTTTCGGCCACGCTCACCGGCTTGGTCGCATGCACCAGCCACACCTATGCGGTGCGGGCTTACAACGCCAGCGGTGAATCCTCACCGGCCACGATCACCGCCGCCACCACCGGATGTCCGGTGGGCAATCTGCCCAAGCATCTTCTCACCGGGTACTGGCAAAACTTCACCAACGGCGCCACCCCACTGCGGCTGTCGTCGGTTCCGACCACCTACGACATCGTGGCGGTCGCCTTCGCCGACGCCAACCCGAGCCTGCCGGGCGCGGTCACCTTCAACGTGGACTCGGGCCTGTCCTCGGCGCTCGGCGGCTACACCAACGCCCAACTCCGCACGGACATCACCACGCTGCACTCACGCAACCAGAAGGTGATCCTGTCGGTGGGCGGCGAACGGGGCACGGTGTCGATCGGAAGTTCCACGGCCGCAACCAATTTCGCCAACAGCATCGTCGACCTCATCACCAGCTTCGGCTTCGACGGCGTCGACATCGACCTGGAAAACGGCCTCAACCCGACCTTCATGGAGCAGGCGCTGCGATCCATCCGCTCCCGGGTGGGCGCCAACCTCCTCATCACCATGGCCCCGCAGACCATCGACATGCAGTCGACCGGCGCGGGCTACTTCACGCTGGCGCTGAACATCCGCGACATCCTCACCATCGTGCACACCCAGTTCTACAACTCGGGCAGCATGCTCGGCTGTGACCAGATGTTCGCCTACGGGCAGGGCAGCATCAACTTCCTCACCGCCCTGGCCTGTATTCAGCTGCAGAGCGCCCTGCGCCCGGACCAGATCGCGCTGGGTCTTCCCGCCAGCCCCTCAGCCGCGGGCGGCGGCTACGTCAACCCGACCGTCATCAACAGCGCGCTCAGCTGTCTGGCGGCCGGAACCAGTTGCGGCAGCTTCGTTCCACCGGCCCGCTGGCCGAACATCCGGGGTGCCATGACCTGGTCCATCAACTGGGATGCCAGCAACGGCTACAACTTCGCCAACACCGTCCACAACCACCTGGTGACGATGCCCTGATCCAGCTGTGTCCGCTCAATGTCGTACCCGCGCCCATGTTTGATCCATGGGCGCGGGCGTGACCGAAGGCTTATGTGACAAATGGGATGTTTTATGATCAAATCAACCTGGCGCTGAGAATGCCTGACCGAGCAACGGCATCGCGGCTGAAATCCAATCCCTGATCGTGGAGGTAGTAAGTGGCACATACATTCGGCCAGTCTGATGCCGATGACGCCGTGGTGGGCAAAAGTGGCAGCGGACGAGGGATTGTCGGCGAGAGCAAAGATCAGGCAGGAGTGGCCGGTATAAGCAAGAACTTCGTCGGTGTCTGGGGTGAGAGCGCCAGCGATGGCCATCCTGGCGTCTTCGGGCGCAGCCAAAAATGGCAAGGCGTACACGGCGAAAGCGACAACCAAGCGGGAGTAGTCGGCATCAGCAAGAATTTCGTCGGCGTCTGGGGTGAAAGCAGCAACGATAAACATCCAGGCGTGTTCGGGCGCAGCCAAAAATGGCAAGGCGTACACGGCGAAAGCGACGACCAGGCAGGCGTTGTCGGCGTCAGCAAACACTTCGTCGGGGTCTGGGGCGAGGGCTCGCCCGCCGGCTTTTTCAAAGGAGACGTTCACGTCACGGGTGACCTGATCCTGGAGGGCGCCGACTTGGCCGAACAGTTCGAGGTCGCCGACACGCTCGGCTGCGGCGAGGAGGTCGGTCCAGGGATGGTAGTTGTCCTCAACGACGACGGCGCGCTTGCACCGTCCACACGCGAGTACGACACCCGCGTTGCCGGCGTCGTCTCGGGCGCGGGGGATCGGGTCCCGGCCATCGTCCTGGACCGCCAGGAGACCGGTGGGTCGTCCTGGCGTCGGGCCGTGGCGCTCGTCGGCAAAGCGTGGTGCCAAGCCGACGCGACGACCCGGCCCAT
Source organism: Rhizocola hellebori (assembly GCF_016862955.1). Classification (GTDB taxonomy): domain Bacteria; phylum Actinomycetota; class Actinomycetes; order Mycobacteriales; family Micromonosporaceae; genus Rhizocola; species Rhizocola hellebori. The sequence goes on from NZ_BONY01000027.1 coordinate 114,906, forward strand.
ACAGGTCGGCGACCTGTTGACCACCTCGTCATCGCGCGGCCACGCGATGGCCGCCTCCGACCGGCACGCCGCGTTCGGTGCGATTATCGGCAAGGCATTGACCCCGTTGACTTCCGGTACAGGGCTGGTCTTGGTTCTGGTCGGGTTGGGCTGACATGCCCAACCTCACAGACTCCTGCCGAGCCAACCGTTTTCCGTTAAGCCTTAGGCAGATGGCGAGCGCGGTCGGCATGACAGGCCGGGTGTCGGCCCGCACCTTCCTGCGCACGGCTCGATGCAGTCACGGCGAGTGCGTCACACTCCACCTCAAAATCCTCGCGTTGCCGCAAGTGCCGATCCCGACAATGCTCGTGTCGATGCGCGAAGTCTACGACGGCGCTGGCATCGGGGTGCGGGTCGCAAGCCGTGAGTTTCTCACCGGACCAGCGTTCGCCACGCTGGCTGTCCTACAGGTCGGTAACTGCACCAACACGCTCACCGCCGACCAGATCCAGCTGTTCACCAATCGCAACAACGTCGGCGCCAACGAGATAGCTATCTACTTTGTCCTTGCCACCGTCCAAAGCTTCAATGGATGCGCGGCTCACCTCGCCGGGCAGCCTGCCGCGGTCGTCACGGGCATCGCCTCTCGCTGGACGCTAGCCCACGAGGTCGGCCACGTCCTAGGCCTCGCTCACGTCGATGATCCGGCACCGCCTGACCCGAACGCTCCTGCGGCGCTGTTGGACCGGCTGATGACAGGACGCGGAACTCACATGATCACCAATCCGCCGCCGGACCTCATCGATACCGAGGTCAGGACAATGCGCGACTCACAGCTCACGCCCAACTGCTGAACGGTGCCGCTATGCCAGTGACCCATGCTGATGTCGTCAACGTGCTTCAGCCCGACGAGATCGACTATCCAAACGCCGCGCGGCACCTCAGTGCCGAAGCTGTACCGATTCTGGCCGAGATCGCCGCTGGTCCCGACCCGGGACTCGCCTCCAAAGCGGCGTCCCTGGCCGGGTTCCTGCCCGGCAATGCGGCAAGCGTCATACTCCCCAAGGCGGCGACACACCCAAATCCGGTCGTCCGGATAGCCGCCGCGGCATCGATCGCCCACCATGCCGAGCTTTTAGAACTGGCCGACCATCTCGCCAAGGATCCCGACGAAGGCGTTCGCAGATGGGCATCCAGTTCCGCCCACGCCCTCCGCACCCAAACCCCAAACTGACCGACCTGGGGTCGGCACCGCCGTTCAATCAACAGAGACGCTCAGGCACCACCACGTCGGAGAGGGCATACATCTTCCAGCCCTCTCCGGTCTTTTTGAAGGCATAGAAACCCGAGACGGTCTCGATCAGCGTGCCGTCCTCGCGCACCCGATCGCCGTGGTGCAACACGACATGGGCCTTGTCTGCCGATACCGCGACCACCTCGTAGCGCATGTTGAGCGTGGTGTGCCAGCCGGTCATCCGGATCAGCTCGCCCGGGTCCACCGGGAACGAGTCGCACTGGCGCACATCGCCGGGCCCGATGTAGGTCAGGGGATATTGCACGAGCGCGTCTATCCCGGCGATGTCGTTGCTGATAAAGCACTTCAGATACCGCTCGTAGGCGGCCAGCACCTCGTCGCGAGTCATCACATCACCACCACGCTGCGGGCGCCCTCACCCCGGGCCATCCGCGCGAACGCCTCCGGCGCCTCGTCCAGCGAGATGGTGTCGGTGATCAGCTTCTGCATGTCGAACTCGCCGGCGAGCACCGATTGAGCTAGCCGCGGGACATCGCGGTCGGGGTCGGAGGAGCCGTACACCGACGATCGCAGCACGCGCGCCGAGGAGAAGATGTCCAGCGCGCTCAGCTGAACCATGTCATCGTTGGAGCCCATGCCCACCACGGTCACCTGACCACCGCGGCGGGTACAGCGCCAGGCCGCCCGGATCGTCGAGGATCGGCCCACGCATTCGAAGGCGTGGTCGACCCCGCGCCCCTCGGTCAGGCCGCGGATGGCCTTGGACAGCCCGTCGTCGGAGATCACGAAGTCGGTCGCGCCCAGGGCGAAAGCCAAGTCGCGCTTGGCTTCCGAGACATCGATCGCGATCACCTTCGCGGCGCCCGCCGCTTTCGCCGCGATCACCGCCGAAAGTCCCACTCCACCCAGGCCGATCACGGCCACCAGGTCACCGGGCTGCACTCCCGCCGTCCGGCGCACCGCGCCCGACCCGGTGAGCACGGCACAGCCAAGCAGCGCGGCTGCCTCGAAGGGAAGCTCGCGGGGAACCGAAATCATGGCATGGGTGGGCACGACCACCTCCTCGGCGAGCGCGCCCAAGCCAAGCGTCACATGGAAATCGCCGCGCGGCCGGGAGGCCCCGAGGGCGTTGGCGCACAGCCACGGCTCGCCGCGCTCGCAGAACCAGCAGGCGCGGCAGGCCGGCGCCCAGTTGAGCACCACGTGCTCACCGGTCTCCACCACCACTCCGGCCGCCTCGTGACCCAGCACCAGCGGCGTGGGCGGGTTGAGCGTGCCGTTGATCATCGAGAGGTCGGAATGGCACACCCCGGCCGCCTTGATGCGCACCCGCACCTCCCCCGGGCCGGGCGCAGGCAGCTCGATCTCCTCGACCTCAGGCTGGGAACCGCGCCACACCAATGCTTTCATCGCTGAATCGCCTTGACCTCGAGGAACTCCTCCAGGCCGAACCGGCCCAGCTCACGCCCGTTGCCCGACTGCTTGTAACCGCCGAAGGGCGCCAGCGGGTTGAACGCGGCCCCGTTGATGTCGACCGCGCCGGTGCGCATCTGCCAGGCAACGCTCAGCGCACGCTCCTCATTGGACGACCAGACGCCCCCGGCCAGCCCATAGCGCGAGTTGTTGGCGATCGCCACCGCCTCATCGTCGTCGGCGAAGGGGATCACCGCCAGCACCGGCCCGAAGATCTCCTCCTGGGCCGCGGCGCTGCCGGGCTCCACGTCGGCCAGCACCGTACCCGCGACGAAATAGCCGGTATCGGGAACGGCCGCACGAAGGCCACCCGCGACCACCCGCGCGCCGTCGTTGATGCCGCGTTCGATGTGCCCCCATACGGTTTCGCGCTGCTTCGCGCTGACGAGGGGACCGAGCCGAGTCCCCTCGTCAAACGGGTCGCCCATGGGGTACGCGGCGGCCGCCGCCCCCGCGATCCCGAGCGCCTCCTCGTACCGGCTCTGGTGCACCAGCATCCGAGTCCACGCCGTGCACGTCTGCCCGGAGTTGAGGAAGGCGTTGGCGACCCCGACCTTGACCGCCTTGGCCAGGTCGGCGTCTTCCAGGATCACGTTCGCCGACTTGCCTCCCAGCTCCAGCGCGACGCGCGCTATCCGATCGGCGGCCAGGCGCGTGATCTGGGCGCCAACCGCGGTCGAGCCGGTGAACGAAATCATGTCTACGTGTGGGTGTGCCGCGATCGCCCCGCCCACCAACGGCCCCGGCCCGGTCACCAGGTTGACCACGCCCGGCGGCAGCCCTGCCTCCTGCACCGCGTCAAAGAGCAGGTAGGCCACCAGCGGTGTGAGGTCGGCGGGTTTGAGCACCACCGTGCATCCGGCGGCCAGCGCCGGGGCGACCTTCGCCATCACCTGGTGCAGCGGGTAGTTCCACGGCGTGATCGCACCGACCACCCCGATCGGCTCGCGCACCACCATCGAGTTGCCGATCATTTCGGGCTCGGGCGGGCTCATCGACACGAAGCCCTTGAGCACGGCCAGCGGCAGCCCGGCCTGGACCCGCTGCGAGATCTTCAGCGGCGTGCCCAGCTCCTGCGAGACGGTCTGCGCGATCAGGTCGGCCCGCGCCGCCAGCGCGGTGTGCAGGCGGCTGAGGTGCTCGCTGCGCACCGACGCCTTCAGCTGTGACCAGGGTCCGAAGGCGGCTCTCGCCGCGGCGACGGCGGCGTCCACATCCGAGGCGTCACCCGAGGGCACCTGGGCGATGACCCGCTCGGTGGTCGGGTTCTCCACCTCGATGACGCCGGTGCCCTTTGGCGCGACCCATTCGCCGCCGATGAAGAAGTGTGCACGGTCCATCGGCATAAACTATCACTGCAAGTTTAGGTCGTCATAGACCTTGCCCAGACCGGTAATGAGCGACTCGAGCCCCAGCATGAAGGCGCCTTCGTCCACGCTCTGCTGATGCCCGGCGAGCCGGTGCGCCTGGGTCAGATGTGGATAGTGGGCCGCGTACAACTGCGGGTCCTCGACAAAGCCGCGGGCGAACGAGCCCAGCGCCGAGCCGGCCACGTAGTAACGCATCAGGGCACCGATGTGGGTGGCACGCGCGGGCGGCCAGCCCGCCTTGACCAGGCCGCCGTAGACCGCGTCGGCCACAGCGAGGGCGGCCGGCCGCCGGCCGGGGCCTTGCGCCAGATAAGGCACGATGTTCGGATGGGCCATCAGGGCGTCGCGATAGGACTTGCCCCATAGCAACAGCGCCTCGCGCCAGGAGTGCGTGGAGAAGAAGGACACGTCGACCTTGGCCGTGATGGTGTCGGCCACCGCATCCAAAATTTCATCCTTGGTACGGAAGTGGTTATACAGCGACGGGCCACGAACCCCCAGCGAGGCCGCCAGCTTGCGCGTCGAGAAGGCGGCCAGCCCATCGGAGTCGATGAGGGTGGCTGCCGTCTCCACGATGCGCTCGCGGCTCAGCAGGGCTTGACGTGGCCTGGCCATGACCCAAACTTTGCCACATCATCCTCTGGACGCAATAAAACTTCCAGCGCTAGTTTATGTGCCATGGATCTGACGCTCTCGTCCGAGCAGGCCGACGCCCGCGCGCTGGCCGCCGACTTCGTCGACCGCGAGGTGCTGCCCAATGCCGCGCAGTGGGATCGGCAGGAATGGGTCGACCCCGACATCATCGCCAGGCTCGGCGCGCTCGGCTTCCTCGGCCTGACGATCCCGGAGGAGCTGGGCGGCTCCGGCGGAGACCACCTCACCTACTGCCTGGTCCTCGAAGAGCTGGGCCGCGGCGACTCCTCTGTGCGCGGCCTGGTCTCGGTCTCCCTCGGCCTGGTCGCCAAGACGATCGCCGCGCACGGCACGCCCGCGCAGCGCGAGCGGTGGCTCTCGGCCCTGTGCGAAGGCCGGGCGCTGGGCTGCTTCGCCCTCACCGAGCCGGGCACCGGCTCGGACGCCGCGTCCCTGACCACCCGGGCCGTGCGCGACGGCGACGAATGGGTCATCACCGGGACGAAGATCTTCATCACCAACGGGACGTGGGCGGACATCGCGGTGGTCTTCGCCCGCACCGGGGAGCCCGGCCCGCGTGGCGTGACCGCCTTCCTCGTGCCCACCGAGCTCATCGAGCGCAAGGAGATCAAAGGCAAGCTGGGTCTTCGCGGCCAGCCCACCGCCGAGCTGGTGTTCGACGGGGTGCGGGTGCCCGGCGATGCCGTGCTGGGCCAGGAGGGCCGCGGGTTCCACCTAGCGATGTCCACATTGGACAAAGGCCGGATGTCGGTGGCCGCCGGCTGCGTCGGCATCGGCCAAGGTTGCCTGAACGCGGCCGTCACCTACGCCACCCCAGCGCACCCAGTTCGGCAAGCCGATCGCCGGGCATCAGCTGGTTCAGCAACTCCTCAGCCAGATAGCCGTAGACACCGCGGCCGCCCGCATGCTCACCTGGCGGGTAGCCGATCTGATAGACCGGCATGAGCCGTTCGCGACCGAGGCCTCGATGGCCAAACTGTTCGCCAGCGAGGCCGCGGTGCGTTCGGCGAGCAACGCCCTGCAAGTATTCGGTGGATATGGGTATGTCGATGAGACCCCGGTCGGCAAATACCTTCGCGACGCCCGGGTCACCACGCTCTACGAGGGAACCAGCCAGATCCAGCACCTTCTCATCGGCCGGGCTTTGACCGGCGTGAACGCTTTCGGATAAAGGAGAAACCCGGTGGACTTCTCGCTCACAGACGAGGAAAAGGCGATCCGCGACACGGCTCGCGCCTTCATCCGCAGGGAGGTGATGCCGCTGGAGCAGGAGGTGCTGCGCCGCGAACGGGCCCACCAGCCCGGCATAACCCGTGATGAGCTGCGTGAGCTTCAGCTCAAGGCGAAGGAGTTCGGCTTCTGGGGCCTCTCCACGCCCGAGGAGCACGGCGGCATGAACCTCTCCGCGGTCGCCCAGTCACTGATCTGGACCGAGATCGGGCGCACCTTCGTACCCTTCCGCTTCGGCGGGGAGGCCGACAACATCCTTTACTACGCCAACGAGTCGCAGAAGGCCGAGTACCTCATCCCGACCATCGAGGGCGAGCGCATCTCCTGCTTCGCGATCACTGAACCGGGCGCCGGATCCGACGCGGCCAACATCAAGCTCTCCGCCCGCCCCGACGGCGACGACTGGATCCTCAACGGCGAGAAGACCTTCATCACCAACGGAAACGACGCCGACTTCGCGATCGTGGTGGCCATCACCGACAAGGAGAAGGGCGTGCACGGCGGCGGCAGCACGGCCTTCCTCGTCGACCGCTCGATGGGCTGGAAGTCGGAGTGGATCCAGGTCATGGGCGAAGGCGGGCCGGCCGCGCTGGTCTTCGACAACGTTCGCGTGCCCGGCCGCAACATCCTGGGCGAAGTGGGCCAGGGCTTCCAGCTCGGCATGCAGTGGATCGGCAAGGGCCGCTACATCATCCCCTCGCACGCGATCGGCCTCTGCGAGCGGGCGCTGCAGATGGCGGTGGACTACGCCAACACCCGGGAGACCTTCGGCTCGAAAATCGCCAGCTACCAAGCGATCCAATGGATGATCGCCGACTCGGAGACCGAGCTGGAAGCGGCCCGCTGGCTCATCCTGCGCGCCGCGTGGACGGTCGACCAGGGCATGGACCCACGCCACTCCTCGTCGATGTCCAAACTCTTCGGCGCCCGCGTCGCCAACGACATCATCGATCGGGTGATGCAGATCCACGGCGGCATGGGTTACACCCGCGAGCTTCCCATCGAGCGCTGGTACCGCTACGTCCGACTGCTGCGCATCTTCGAGGGCACCGACGAGATGCAGCGCCTGATCATCTCCCGCGACCTGCTCCGCGGCTACACCAAGATCGGAGGCCACCTGGCATGAGCACACCCCTCCCCGCGGCCACGACTCTCCCGGCCGCCCCCACCGCGACGCCAGCCCTCCTGGCGACCACTCTCGCCGCGACCCTCCTCGCCGCGGGCACCGGGGAGGCGGCGGCATGACCGCGACCCTCTCGCTGGCCACCGTTCTTGCGGAGGCGGCCCGGCGCTATCCGGACAAGGTCGCAGTCATCGACGGCGACCAGCGCATCACCTACGCGCAGCTGTGGCGCGAGGCCCGGTCGATGGCCGCAGGCCTTGTCGCGCAAGGGGTTCAGCCCGGCGACGCGGTGGCGCTGATCTGCCCCAACATCGCCGACTTCCCGCGCGCCTACTATGCGATCCTCGCCGCCGGCGGTGTGGTGGTCCCGGTCCACCTCCTGCTCACCCCGGCCGAGGTGGCCTATGTGCTGCAGGACAGCGGTGCCAAGCTGGTGGTCTGCCACCCCGCCGTGGCCGCGCTCGCATCGCAGGCGGGCGTCACGGTGGTCACACCCTCCGAATTAGACAGTCCACCGCTCGCGTCGTACGTCTCGCGTGTTCCGGAGGACCCCGCCGTCATCTTCTACACCAGCGGCACCACCGGCCAGCCCAAGGGCGCCGTGCTCACCCACCTCAACCTGGTGATGAACGCGACGGTCAACGTCTTCGACGCCAACGACGCCCGGCCGGACGACATCGTGCTGGGCTGCCTGCCGCTGTTTCACACCTTCGGCCAGACCGTCGGCATGAACGGCACGTTCCGCCTCGGCGCCACCCTGGTGCTGCTGGCCCGCTTCACCGGCGAGGCCGCGCTCGACCTGATGGTGCGCGAGAATGTCAACGTCATGCACGCCGTGCCCACGATGTATATCGCGCTGCTTGAAGCCGCCCAGGGCCGACAAACCTTGCCCCAGCTCAGATTCGGTATCTCCGGCGGGGCTTCGCTGCCGGTCGCGGTACTCGAAAAATTTAGCGAAACCTTCTCCACAACCCTTTATGAGGGGTACGGCTTAAGCGAAACCTCACCCACGGCGACCACGAACCAGCCCCACTTCGGCACCAGGCCGGGCACCATCGGGCACCCGATCTGGGGCGTCGAGGTCGAGATCGCGCGCGCCGAGGTGGAGAACCGCATCGAGTTCGTGCCCGACGGCGAGCTCGGTGAGATCGTCATTCGGGGCCACAACGTCTTCGCGGGCTACCTCAACCGGCCCGCGGCCACCGCCGAGGCGATGGTCGACGGCTGGTTCCGCAGCGGTGACCTGGGCCGCAAGGACTCCGACGGTTTCATCAGCATCGTGGACCGCAAGAAGGATCTCATCATCCGCGGCGGGTTCAACGTCTATCCGCGCGAGATCGAGGAGGTCCTGGCCCGGCATCCCGCGGTCGCCCAGGTGGCCGTGATCGGCCTGCCGCACGACTCGCTCGGCGAGGAGATCTGCGCGGTCATCGTGCAGGCGTCACCGATCGACGAGACAGAGCTGCTGGCCTGGTGCCAGGAGCGGCTGGGCCGCCACAAGTACCCGCGGCGCTTCCATTTCATCGACGAGCTACCACTCGGCCCAAGCCACAAGGTCCTCAAACGCGAGCTCCGCAAAATGCTGACCTAGTCTTGACTTCGAGTGCACTCGAAGCGAAAGGCTAGGTCCCATGACGGTCCTCTCGGTTAGTGAAGCTGCCCAGGCCGTGGGTTTGACCACGTACACGCTGCGCTGGTACGAGCAGGAGGGACTCGTGCACCCGGTGGCCCGCGACTCCGCGGGCCGCCGCCAGTACAGCGAAAATGATCTGGGGTTTCTCACCCTGTTGACTAAGCTTCGCCGCACCGGCATGTCTGTGGCCGATATGCGGCGTTATGCCGAGCTGATCCGCGGCGGGCCCAGCACCGTGACCGCGCGCAAGGAGCTGCTGCTCGCCCACCGCCAGCGCGTGCTCGACCAGATCGCCGAGCTGCAACGTGATCTTGAGGCCGTCAACTACAAGATCGATCGCTATTTCGAATGCGAGAAGGAGCAGCCGTGAAACAACGACAGATCGGTGCCGACGGGGCATGGGTTTCCGAGCTCGGCTTGGGTTGCATGGGCATGAGCGCCTTCTACGGCTCCTACGACGACGAGACCTCCACCCGCACCCTGCTACGCGCGCTCGACCTAGGCATCACCCACTTCGATTCAGCTTTCCTCTATGGGTACGGCCATAACGAGGAACTGATCGGCAAGGCCATCGGGTCACGCCGCGACGAGTTCTTCCTCGCCACCAAGTTCGCGCATCGCCAGCAGCCCGGCGGCGAACGCGTCATCGACTCCTCCGGCGACTGGGCCCGCCAATCCGCCGACGACGCCTTGCAGCGGCTCGGTTTCGACCACATCGACCTGTTCTACATGCACCGCCGCAACCCGGCCACCCCGATCGAGGACACCGTCGCCGGGCTCGCGTCGCTCGTCGAAGCCGGCAAGGTCCGCTACATCGGCCTGTCCGAAGTCAACCCCGCGACGCTGCGCGCCGCTCACGCGGTACACCCCATCGCCGCCGTCCAAATGGAATACTCCCTTTTCACCCGCGACATCGAGAGCGAGCTGATCCCCGCCTGCCGCGAGCTGGGCGTCGCCATCGTCGCCTACTCCCCGGTCGGCCGCGGCATGCTCACCGGCGCATTGTCAGCCGACACTCTGGCCGACAACGATTTCCGCCGCAACCTGCCCCGCTTCACCGGCGAAAACCTCGACCACAACACGGCTCTGGTCGCCGCCCTCACCGAGGTCGCCACCGAAATCGGCTGCACCCCAGCGCAAGCCGCCCTAGCCTGGCTCCTGGCCCAAGGCGACGACATCCTCCCCATCCCCGGCACCAAACGCATCCCGCACCTGGAAGAAAACACCGCCGCCGCCAATGTCGTGCTGACCCCAGCACACCTGGCCGCCCTGGAGTCCACAGCCTCAGCCGTCGCCGGCGAACGCAACACCGAAGCCGCCCTCCGCACCACCTACCTGTAGGCGTGCCCCCCGCGGCTGGGCATCCTGCATTAGCCTGCGCTGATGTTCTCGTTGCCGATGGAGATCCAGCCCGACCCCGACGACCCCGATCTGGCCGTGCTGTTCGTGGCCGGCCAGATCGACGGTCGCCCCTACCGCCTGATGCTCGACACCGGCGCGGCCAAGTCGCGGGTGGCCGTCGACGAATACACCTCAACCCTGCCGGTGGCAGGCGAGCGGCAATCCAACGGCGTGTTCGGGGTAACTTTCACCGATGAGCTGGTCCTACTGGGCCAGCTCATCGTCGGCCCGATCGAGAAAACCAACCTCATGGTGGTCCGCTCGAGCGCAGACCGGCCAAGTCTCGTCGGCATGGACGCTCTGGGCGACATGGCTCTGGTCGTCGACTTCGACCGGTCCCAGGTCCATTTCGCCCCCGGCGGCTCCCTGCCGGCGAGCCAGCCACTGCACCGCAGCCCCGGTGGCCAGCCCTACCTTCACCTCCAGTTCCCCGGCGCCGTCGGGCTAACCTGTTGGGACACCGGCGCTTCGGTGACCGTCGTCAACACCGCGTTCGTCGCCGCGAACAGCTCTCTGTTCACCCCTCTGGCCGCCAGCACCGGCACCGACTCGACCGGCGAGTCCCAGGAAACCCCGATGTACCGCATGGCCGCCGCCACCGTCGGCGGGATCACCCTCGCGGCCCACACGGTGGCCGCCGTGCCCCTTCCCCAAGACCCCATGCCGATGGACCTGGTGCTCGGCTACCCCGCGCTGCGCCAATACAACTGGACCATGGACTTCCCCCACAACCGCTGGGACGCCACACCCGTCACGTCCGACTCCGGCCAGTAGCACAGCTCACACCCGTCCGTCCACAACCGACAGCCGTTGCGGCGCAACGATTTCCTTCCCAATCATCGGCGGAGTCACCGGTCGCGCCAGCTTTCTTTGTGTGCCACCGTGAACCAACGCCAAATCCCTTATGCGGCAACCGTTTCCTTCACGCCCACGCAATCCGTTGCAGCGTAATACTTCTTGCATTCTTCGAACGTGCGTTCTAGACTAACTTTTGTGCAGGAGCGGGCGGCTTGGGCG
>NZ_BONY01000028.1 GCF_016862955.1 Rhizocola hellebori
TGTCTGCGGGAAGCGTTGAGCCGCCGGGCACAATGGTGGGGTGCGGATCAGCCTTGTGCTAGGGGACATCACCCAACAGCAGGTCGACGCGATCGTCAACGCGGCCAACTCCTCGCTGCTGGGTGGCGGCGGCGTCGATGGGGCGATCCACCGCAAGGGCGGCCCGGCGATCCTGGAGGAGTGCCGCAAGCTGCGGGCTTCGCACTATGGCAAGGGACTCGCCACCGGACAGGCGGTGGCGACGACCGCGGGCAACCTGCCCGCGCGCTGGGTCATCCACACCGTCGGTCCCGTCTACAGTGCCACCGACGATCGTTCCGAGCTGCTGGCCTCGTGCCACCATCAGTCCTTGCGCATCGCCGACGAGTTGGGCGCGCAAACGGTGGCATTCCCGGCGATCTCCACCGGTATCTATGGCTGGCCGATGGCGAGCGCCGCAGAGATTGCGCTGCAAGCGGTCCGGTCGGCGAGCACCCGGGTGGCCGAGGTGCGCTTCGTGCTGTTCGACCGGGAAGCGTTGAGCGCCTTCGAGAGCCAGAATCCCGCTTGACACATGCGTCTGCCGCACCATACTGATCCGAAAGGCAGAACCGGCGATGGTTGGCGTGCGCCGCGAAGCACGCGTGGAAATGGATGATGAGATGCGGGGTGTGCGCACCCCGGTGTGTTGAGCACGGCCGCCCGGGTCAAGTCGCGTCGAGAGATCAGCAAGGCGCGGCGCAGACGGGCTCACTCCTGTTGGGGTCACCTCATTGCGGCGCCGCTGTGGCCGATGCATGGCGCGAATCTGGGCACGCTGTTGCGCACCTGTGATGCGGTGGGCGCGTGTTTGGCGGTGCCTCCTTTCGGCTGGGTGGACGAAGCGCTGGCCAGAGGTAACACCCTGCGCCATCGCTCATGCCTGCACCGAGTGGGCAATCCGTTGCGGTTTCTGGAAAACGAGCGATTGTCCGGTACCCATATAGTGGGTGTCGAATTGGCGGACGAGGCGATCCGGCTGGCGGATCTGCCGGTGGCCAGGCGCCGCACGGTGGCGGTGCTCGGGCACGAGCAGACCGGCATCCCGGCCGACGCGATGGAACTGGTGGATGTGGCGGTGGAGATTCCGATGGTGGGCACCGGGGCGAGCCTGAATGTGGCGGTGGCCGGTTCGCTTGTGCTGTACAGGCTTGCGGGGCTGATGTGAGGGCGCGGCTGCAGGCCATCGCCGAGGAGACGGTCGCGGTGGTGCAGGCGGGCCGCTACCAGCATCGGCAAGCCGGGACGGTCGAGGTGCCGGGTGTGGCGCAGGCCGTGACCGGGACAAGGCTTTACCTGCCGGAGGAGCCATTGACCGCTCCGGGTGAGGTCAATGCCGCGCCCCTGATCGAGGTGACCCGGGAGTCGACGCTGGCGGCGGCGCAGCGGATGGGCCCTGCGGCGGCGGCGCTGGTGTTCGCCTCGGCGCGCAAGCCCGGCGGCGGTTTCCTGACCGGCGCGCAGGCGCAGGAGGAGAGCGTGGCGCGCTCGTCGGCGCTCTACGCCTGCCTGAGCCAGGCCCACGAGTTCTACGCCTTCCACCGCAACAACCCGGATCTGCGTTACAGCGACCGTGTCATCTACTCGCCGAACGTGCCGGTTATCCGAGACGACGCGGGAAACCTTATCGCTGAGCCATTTTGCACGAGTTTTCTGACCGCGGCCGCGCCCAACCTGGGAGCGATCGAGCTGAACCAGCCGGAGTTCGCCGCCAGCGTGCCCGAGGTGTTGCAGCGGCGCTGCGCACGGGTCCTGCGGGTGGCGGCGGCGCACGGGCATCGCCGCTTGGTGCTTGGCGCGTGGGGCTGCGGCGTGTTCCGCAACGATCCAGCCACCGTGGCACACGCCTTCGCCGCCGCCTTGGCCGCGGTGAACACGTTTGACCACATCGTTTTCGCCATCTACGAACCGAGCCCGCAGAGCGCGACCTATGCGGCCTTCGCGGAGCGCTTCGCCTCGTAGCGACAGGGTGTGACGGTGAGGCCGGTGGGAGAAACCGGCCTCACCGTCTTAAGAAGAAGGTCTTTGGTCGGTGTAGTCGCAGGCTAGGTAGAGCACGTAGGAGTAGACGGCCGCCTGGCGGACTGCCGAACCCGGCCTGCTGACCTGCAGCACCTGCTCATGGCTGAGCAGATCGCCGGTCTGCGGGTTGAACAAGAGCACATCGCGAAGCTCGCCGCCGGCCACCGGGCTCGGGCTGGTGGCGCTTACCGCCACGCCGGCTCGGCCCGCCCGGTCGACGACTACCCCGTGAAACTCCAGCCCGTCGGTGTCGGTGAGGATCTGTACCACCGCAGCGCGCTGAGCGTTGTCAAGGCAGTGGTTCTTGAACATATTGGAGATCGCCCTCAGATAGTGCTCCGGGCCGGGGAGCCGGTTGCCCGCCCGTGCGAGCTGCCCAGCCAGGATCTCGGGCAGGGACGACGGTCGCACGAAGTCCAGCGGGTAGGTTCCCGGCGCGAAGTCGCGAATGATTGGCGCGGCCGACGATGGCGACGGCAACGTAACCCGCAGCTCATGCGCTGACCGATCGGTGGCCCGCCACCGTTGCACCTCTTGCGTCACGCCGCCGGTAGCCTCCGGAGTGTCGATAGCGGACCAGATCTGTTGCCGCGTATGGAGATAGCGGCCCAACACAGGAGCTTCCCCCGTTTTCACAAGCCCTGCATGTATCTCGCGCAATGGTTCTCGGGCCGGTCTGCCCACCGGGATGGCCAGCGGCGAGGGACCCGGCATCGCCGCTGAGGCCGCCGGCACGGCGACCGGACCCCGAGGTCCTGCTAGCAGGCTGGTCAGCAGCAGCGCTGCCAATGCCGGCCACCGCCGGACCAGGCCATGCTGACGTGTCAATGGACCTCCTCTTTCAGCTCGCTGAGGGCTTTCGCCGAACGCGCCCGACAGCGTTCATGAATCAAATGTCTGTCGAGGACCTTGCTGTGACCAGCTGAAAGACGTTTCTGATCGATCCTATTGCGGCCCTGATCAGGGAGGGTTGATCGATACGATCGAGTGAGTGAACTTAGTGAATATGAATGACAATGATTCACTCGTCGTCATCTTTCCGAACGGCTAGTGCAAGAAGCCTGGAAGGCACCTACCTTGACAGGCCACGCGCGCGCATTCGAACTCCCCACGATGAACGGAGGAACCAATGAACACCCGATCGCGCCACGCTGGTGTGCTGGCGGCGATGGCCTCAGCTCTGATGGTGATCGCCCTGGCGATGCCGTCGGCCGCTGCCCCGCCCTCAACCACGCCAGTGCAGGCGCAGATCAACGCTTACCTGGCAGCTTATCCCGGCGGCACGCAAATCAACGCTACTGAGATTAGCTACGCCAACGGCAAGTTCGTCATGACCTTTGTGACTGCGGGAATGGGCATTGCGGCGGCCGACTGTCCGTCGGGCTGGTTCTGCTTCTACGATCAGGTCAATTTCGGTTACCCGCGTGGCAAGCTTTCCAGCTGCGGCTGGCAAGACCTGTCCTGGTGGGGCTGGCAGGACCGCACCGAATCGGTTCACTACAACATGTCGTCGGGAAGCGTGTCCTTCATCAACCACTGGACGGAACCGGATCACTCACTCGACTACACGCTGTTCACCATCAGCACGAGCTCGCGCACTGACAACGACGTCGCGCCGTACCGCAATATGGCCGATCACGTCTACCGCTTCTGCTGATCACCCACACACCGCCCGGCCGCTTGGTCGCCGCCACCCCCATCGGGAGAGCGGACGCCCGGCCGGGCGACTTCGTACCCGGCATGTCACAGTTCCGGCGTTGGCAGACATGTCATCGATGAATACGCACCCAAAGTAAGTGGATAGTCACAGGTCAGCCGCTGTTGGGATTGGAGACCATCTTTGCCTAGCGAGGAGGCGCGCGACGAAGCGTGGCACGACGCGCTGGTCCAGAGACATTCCGAGGCGATCAAAAGAATGTTGGCACGCAAGCTCAACGGCGACGTTCATACGGCCGAGGAGCTCCTTCAAGAGACCTTCCTGACCGCGTGGCTCAAGCGTCATGACCTGACCGAGGATCCGATCCGATGGCTCTACGTCACAGCCGGCCTGCACCTGGAGAACTACCGCCGCTACCAGCGCAGGCGCCCGACAGTTGAGCTGAGCGCGGTGGAGATCCCGATGCGTTACGCCGCACCGGCGGCCGATCAGACCGACCATCTGGACCTGCGCAAGGCACTGGAAAAACTGTCCGAAAAGGACAGACTCATCATCGATTACCGGTTCTACGAAGGCCTGACCGATGAGCAGATCGCGCTCAGACTCGACCTCAGCACGGTGACAGTCCGCAAGCGGGTGTCACGTGCGCTGGGCCGGGCCCGGGCACTCCTGCCGCCCGACTGGGATCCCGACGCGAAAGGCTAGCCATGACCACCGACTTTGATAACAAAGATGACTATTTGGTACGGCGTGCGTGGGAACTCCTCGATCCGTTGCGCGACATCGAGGTTCCGCCCATGACCGTGACGGCTGCCGAGCTTCGACGGCGCGCCGAGCAAAGACACCACGGCCCACGCGTGTGGTGGTTGTGGCATCAGCGTGCCCTGATGACCCGCAGACGGATGATGACCCTGGCCACGGCGGGCGTCGCGCTGGCCGTCGCGATCGGGGCGGTCGTCTTCACGGTCACCCTCGCCGCCAGCCCGGCCGTGGCCGCGCCCGCCCCGCTGACCATGGACACCAGCGACTCCCCGCCCTCGGCGCGTGCCTGGCTCACCTCGACCGCGGCCGCTCTGACCACTTTGGACGCAGGCGTCGACCGGCCCAACACCTATGTCCACCTTCAGCGCTGGACGATCGACACCACGAGCCCGGCGCTGGAGCTGTTCGCCTCCGACGAGCGGCTGTGGTGGCGCCCCGACCTGGCGGCGGTCACCGCTCACACCAAGCTGCCGGCCCAGCCGTCGGGTAAACAGGCTGCCCAATGGCTGCTCGGGCCGCCCAACACCGCGGCCACCGAGGTGGTTCACCATCCCAGCGGCAGCTACTCGCTATTGGTCGACAGGCCCGCGGCCGACGTGGCCACCCTCGAACGCCAACTGGAAAGCCAAGAGCCGGCCAGCAACGGGCCTCAGGCAACCCTGCGTGCCGTCGCGGCCTTCGCCCAGTTCCATTACCTCGGCGCTCGGCAGCGAGCGGCGGCCCTGCTGGCGCTGGCCGATGTCGAGGGCATCCGATGGCGCGGCAAGACCACCGATCGCGCCGGACGCCCGGGCTTCGCGATCAGCGTGGACAGCCGGCCCGGCCCCGGTGGGTCGGTAAGAGACGTGCTTGTCTACGACCTGTCCGGCGAGCTGCTGAGCCACGAGCAGATCACTCTGCTGCCGCCGGTCGGCTTCGCGGTGCCGCGTTACACCGTCACGGCTTACACGCTCTACCTGGAGTGTGTGCGCACGCTCGACTTCGGTCCGGCGACTCAAGCCTGATTCGAGCCGAGGTGTGGCGGGTAACACCGAAGAATGGCACAAACCTTCACCGCAACGAGCAGCTTGATCATCAAGGCTGAACCGTCCGCGGTCTGGGCCGCGCTCAGTGACCCGGAAACGGTCAGCAAGGCCTTCTTCGGCGCAAAGGTCGACACCGACTGGCAGCCCGGAAGCCCGATCACTTTCAGCGGACAGTGGCAGGGCAAATCATTCGAGGACAAAGGTGAAGTGCTCGAGAACACGCCTGCGCAGACGCTGCGGTTCACCCACTTCAGCCCGCTCACCGGCCAGCCTGACGTGCCGGAGAACTACCACACCGTGACCTTCAAGTTGGCACCCGAATCTGGTGGTACTCGGGTGACCATCGTGCAGACCAACGCGGCGAGCGAGCAGGAGCGGCAGCATTCCGAGGAGAACTGGGCACAGGTGCTCAGCGCTCTGCGGGAAGCTGTCGAGCGCTGAGTTACGAGCAGTCCCGGCACACGGTGGACTCCGCTGACGCGCGCTGGTTCCGGTGCTGAACCAGGAAACAGCGCGAGCAACGGAACTCGTCGGCCTGCATGGGGACCACGGTCATCGTCAGCTCCTCGTCGAGCTGTTCTGCGCCCGGGAGTTCAAAGTTCTCCGCGAGATCCAGCTCGTCGATGTCGACGGTGGCCGATTGTGTTGAGGCACGCCGAGCCTGAAGCTCCTCGAGACTGTCGTCGCCGGCTATCGGCGAGCGTGGTGCGTCGTAGTCTGTGGTTGATGCCATCTATATCCCTCCTTTGGTGCGCCCTGATAACACGCGCCCGACGATAGGTATTCCGCCTAGAGCCGGATCTTAGAAGGGAAATTCTGTAGCACCTTGGTAAGACGCGCGGGTGATCTCTGTCGGGAATTGGAGCGACACTAGACCGGCTGACAGTGTTGCGCAATGATGCGCTCGATTTCGGCCAGGGCGAAAGCGGCCAGCTGTTGCTGGGCGGCCTCGGCCTCAGGATTGGTCTCGGCCAGATCGCCCAGCACAATGATGTTCTCGTCGTTGAGTGTGGTGCCCGGCGCAGTGTAGTTGAAGCTGCCCACGATGGTGACACGCTCATCGATCACCATCAGTTTGTGATGGATCTTGCGGACTCCGGTTCCCGGTTTGTTCTCGAAGAGCGCAACTCCTGCCGCCTTCAACGGCTGGGTCGCGGCCCACTTCTGCGAGCCCTGCATCCGGTCGAGCACGCCGCGCATGCGCGGGATGGAGCCGACGAGCCGGATCATCGTGTCGTCGATGCCGGAGGACTGGGCGAAGGTGAACATCGCGAAGTCCACGCTAGACGTTGATTTGAGCATTTGTTTCATGATTTCCATCTCGGGGCCGTGCTGCGGCGCGAAGAGTGGCTTGACCCGGATCTTGGCAAGGTTCCTTTCCATGGGCCGGGCTTGGACTCTCTCGTTCAGTTCGCCAAACGTGCCCGAGCGCATGCTGGCGAACTCGGTCACGTACTGACTGGCGATCTGCTGTCCACGCAGGACGACCAGATGGTTGAGGTTGTTCCCGCGCAGATTCGCCGGGCCGGTGACCGGATTGGTGCCGGTGTCGGTCTGCGTGAAGTTGGCCGAGCCGGTGAGCACGGCCGCGGACGGCGTTCCCGGGTCGCGGATGGCAAACTTCTGGTGGAAGATGGCCGGGTTGAGGTCGGTGATGACGTCGACCCCCGCGCGCAGCAGCGCCGAGTGGATCTCCCGATTGACCTCGTTGTCGCCGCCGGCCGCCCATGGATCCGTCAGCGGCTTTTCCTGTACCAGATAATCGCCCTCCAAAATGAGCTGGACTCGCACTCCCCGCCGCTTGGCCGCGATGATGGCCTCGGCGATCGGGCGGGAGTCGAGCTCCTGAACCGCGATCATGAGGGTTTCCTTGGCGCCGCCAAGGAATTCGCGGATCACCGCATCGAGGTCGTCGGGTCCACCTAGGATGGTCGGCCCGCAATACAGTTCCACCGCACCCAAATCCACACCCATGATCGCATTGTCCCACGGCTGAGCTGGGCTTTCGACGGTCTGGACTGTCGGATCACGGGCAGACTACCCCCGCCTCGCCGGTGTTAAACGCGACCGCGCGGCGGGTAACCCATCGGGGCAAAGGATCACTCGGTGGGAGTCAAGAATGGACACTTTCCCGGCTGGCGCCTCGTATAGCCGTTCCATCCGCGTCAACGACAACGCCGTCCATATTAGACGGACGCCGGCCCTGAGTCCCGACGCTGAGCCGGCCGTATACGTACACGGCCACGGCGGCTCCTCCACCAATTGGGCCGACCTGGCCGATCTGCTGTCGAGCCGGCTCGACGGGATGGCCGTCGATCTGCCGGGCTTCGGCCGCAGCGAGCCCACCCGCAGCTACGGCCTGGCCCAGACCGCGGCCGCGCTGGCCGGCGTGGTGAGCGCCGCGGGCGGCCCGGTGCACCTCATCGGCAACTCCTACGGCGGAACGGTCGCTCTGCATCTGGCCGCGCTGCGGCCCGAACTCGTTCGCACGCTGACGCTGATCAGCCCGGCCGTACCTTTTCTCAACCCAAGATGGTCCTCGCACCTGTCCCTCAGCGGCGTCAAGCTCTTCCTCGGTGGGGCACGAGCCCTGCGGCGCATGGTGGCCAGCACCGACCCGGAGGAGCTGGTGGCCCAGTCGCTCGCCCGCTGTTGCGCCGACCCCGGAGCTATCCCGTGGACCCGAGTGCAGGCCGAGGTTGACGAGCTTCGCCAGGCGATGTCGCTGCCGTGGCGGCCGGTCGCCGAGGCGCGCAGCTATCGCGGGCTCATCTTCGAACTGCTGCGCGGTCACCTGCCCGGCCGCACCTCGCTGCGTTCCCTGGCCCGCAGACTCACCATGCCCACCCTGGTCCTCTGGGGCGAACAGGACCGTGTGCTCAACGTCAAGCTGGCCGGTGTCCTGGCCCGCCTCATCCCGCACGCCCGGCTGGTCGTTCTGGACCGGGTCGGCCACCTGCCGCACCTGGAAGCACCGCACCGGGTCGCCAACGTGCTCAGCTCCTTCCTCGCCGAGCGTCACGGCCAGCTGTCCCCGGCCGCCGCCGACTAGCTCGGCCCGGTAAACATTCTTTGGAGAGCGTTCTCTCGAAGATCGTAAAAATATTTTGTTTGATCTAAATATGCCATTGCTGCCTCCGACAACAAATCGCTGGCCAGCGTGTATCTGCCCCAAGATCGCATTAACGCGTGCGAAACATGGCGTGGCAAGTGTCTTGACACGCTCTCTTCGGGGCGCGAATCTCTGTTTCGGAGAGCGCTCACCGAACCCTTCATCCGGGCCATAACCCTCTATGGCCCGGATGCCGTCCCTGCAGGTCCGCGTGGTGATGCACGCGGTGCCTCGCGCCTAAGTGACATGGAGATGACATGCATCTCGCTCTTCTACCGGCCGGGCGCCGCCGGCTCGGTCATGCGGTCGCGGCGGCTTTGGCCGCCATGCTGCTCTTGGCCGGGTACCTCGTGGTCAGCTCGACATTCCCCGCCAGTGCGGCGCCAACCCTGCTCTCGCAGGGCAAGCCGACTACCGCCTCGTCGGTTGAGAACGCCGGATTCCCGGCCGCCAACGCCACCGACGGCAACAACGCCACGCGCTGGTCGAGCGCGTTCAGCGATCCACAGTGGATTCAGGTCGACCTCGGCGAGACAGCCGCGCTGTCGCAGGTGATCCTGCGCTGGGAGCCGGCCTACGCGACCGCCTTCCAGATTCAGGTCTCGGGCAGCGCGACCGGGCCGTGGACCAACGTGTACTCGACCACCACCGGAACCGGTGGGGTGCAGACCCTCACGGTCACCGGCAGCGGCCGCTACGTGCGGATGAACGGCACCGCCCGCGCCACGGCCTACGGCTATTCGCTGTTCGAGTTCCAGGTCTACGGCGAGACCGGCTCGGGCGGCGGGTGCTCAACCGCCAACGCCGCGCAGGGCAAGCCCACCACCGCGTCCTCTGTGGAGGGTGCCTTCGTCGCCACCAACGCGACCGACGGCAGCGCCGCCACCCGCTGGTCGAGCCTTTTCACCGACCCGCAATGGATTCAGGTCGACCTCGGCGCCTCGAGCTCGGTCTGCCAAGTGGTCCTGCAATGGGAAGCCGCCTACGCGACTGCCTACCAGATCCAGGTCGGTGACTCGGCGACCGGACCGTGGACGAACATCTACACCACCACGACTTCCACCGGTGGCACGCAAACCCTCAACGTGGCCGGCACGGGCCGCTTCGTGCGGATGAACGGCACCGCGCGGGCCACCGCATTCGGCTACTCGCTATTTGAGTTCCAGGTGCGCACGGGCACTGCCCCCACCACCGGACCCACCTCGAGCCCCACGCCGAGTCCCACCCCGACCGGGACCATTCCCGGCGGCGGCCCGCTGGGCCCGAACGTGATCGTGTTCGACCCGTCGATGTCGGGCGCGACGATCCAGAGCCAGGTCAACACCATCTTCAGCCAGATGGAGTCCAACCAGTTCGGCCCGCAGCGCTATCAGATCTTCTTCCGGCCGGGTACCTACAGCGGCTTCAACGCGCAAATCGGCTTCTACACCTCGATCTCAGGTCTGGGCCAGAACCCGGGCGACGTGCGCATCAACGGTGACGTGACCGTGGACGCGGGCTGGTTCGGCGGCAACGCGACGCAGAACTTCTGGCGTTCCGCCGAGAACCTGTCGATCTTCCCGTCGGCCGGCTTCACCCGATGGGCCGTCTCGCAGGCCGCGCCGTTCCGGCGGATGGACATCCACGGTGACCTCAACCTCGCCCCGAACGGGTTCGGCTGGGCCAGTGGCGGTTACATCTCCGACACCCGGGTCAGTGGGACTGCTCAGCCCTACTCGCAGCAACAGTGGTACACGCGTGACAGTCAGATCGGCGGATGGCTCAACGGCGTGTGGAACATGACGTTCTCCGGGGTGCAGGGCGCACCGGCGAACGCCTTCCCCGACCCGGTCTACACGACGCTCGCCACCACCCCGGTCAGCCGCGAGAAGCCTTACATGTACGTCGATGCGGGCGGTGCCTACCGGGTCTTCGTGCCCGGGACCCGGACCAACTCGTCGGGTACCACGTGGGCGGGCGGCGCCACCGCCGGGACGTCGATTCCGCTGAGCCAGTTCTTCGTGGCCAGGCCCACCGACTCGGCCGCCACGATGAACGCCGCTCTGGCGCAAGGGCTGAACCTGCTCTTCACGCCGGGCATCTACAACATCAACCAGACCATCAACGTCACCCGCGCCAACACGGTGGTTCTCGGGCTCGGCTACGCCACCCTGATACCACAAAATGGGGTAGTTCCCATGCAGGTGTCCGATGTAGACGGTGTGAAAATCGGCGGCATCCTCTTCGACGCCGGTCCCACCAACTCGCCGGTGCTGCTGCGTGTCGGCCCGGCCGGCTCCTCGGCCACCCACGCCGCCAACCCGACCTCGCTGCACGACGTGTTCTTCCGCATCGGCGGCGCGACCGCGGGCAAGGCAACGGTCAGCCTGGAAGTCAACAGCAACAACACCCTGATCGACCACATCTGGGCGTGGCGCGCTGACCACGGCAGTGGCATCGGCTGGACGGTCAACACGGCCGACACCGGCCTGATCGTCAACGGCAACAATGTCACCGCGCTCGGCCTGTTCGTCGAGCACTACCAGAAGTACCAGGTGATCTGGAACGGCCAGGGCGGGAAGACCATCTTCTTCCAGAACGAGATGCCCTACGACCCACCGACCCAGGCGGCCTGGCGCACCGGCACCAACGGTTACGCCGCATACAAGGTGGCCGATTCGGTGACCACCCATGAGGCCTGGGGTCTGGGCAGCTACTGCTACTTCAACGTCAATCCGTCGATAGTGGCGGCCCGCGGCTTCGAAGTGCCCAACACGGCCGGGGTGCGATTCCACAGCGTCCTGACGGTTTCGCTTGGTGGCAACGGGGTCATCACCAATGTCATCAATACCACCGGCGGCCCGGCTCAGGGCACCGCCACCGTTCCAAGCAAGGTGACCAACTACCCCTAACGGGGAAATAAAACTCCTTGGCCGTGGAAAGCCGCCGAGCGCGGTCAAGGACAGGGCGGCCCGGCTTCGGCCGGGCCGCCCGCACTTCCCTGTGGGCCGTGGCGACGGCGGGCTGCCCCCGTGACAGCCGCCGCAAGCGTTTCCTAGCCTCGCTTGTGCCGTCCTCGTTTCGTCCTCGGTCCTCCTCCGGGTGTGCTCGCCTGTCCCGTGTACGGTCGTCGGCGTGGAATTTGGGCTGTTGGGTCCGCTTGAGGTCTGGGCCGGCGACGAGCGCGTCGACGTCGGCGGCCCGAAGCACCGCAGGGTGCTGGCGGCACTGGCGATGGAGCCAGGCCGGGTGTTGTCGATCGAAGAGCTGGTCGATGCGGTGTGGGAGGAAGAGCCTCCGGAAACGGCGCGGCGGCAGGTGCAGAACGCGGTTTCCGCGTTGCGCCAGACGCCGATCGCGGCGGTGCTGATGGCCGACGGTCCTGGCTATCTGCTGCGGATAGAGCCCCGTGCGGTGGACGTGGGCCGATTCGAAGAGCATGTGGCGCAAGCCGCTCGGCTGCGGCGCGCCGGTGACCTGGTAGGCGCCGTTGAGGCGCTGCAAGCCGGGCTGGCGCTGTGGCGAGGTCCGGCCCTGGCCGGTGTCGGCGGGCACACCGCCGCGCTCGCGGTGACAAAGCTTGAGGAGAAACGGCTGGCGGCCGTGGTCGAATGGGCGTCGGCCAAACTCGACCTCGGTCACCATGACGAGCTTGTCGACGAGCTGACCGCTCTGGCCGGGCGCTACCGTTACGCCGAGCCGCTGACCGGGCTGCTGATGCTGGCGCTGCACCGGTGTGGCCGGCGCGCCGACGCGCTGACCCGGTACCGGCACTTCGGTGAGGTGCTGCGGGTGGAGCTGCGGGTGACCCCGGGCTCGGAGCTGCACCGGCTCTCCGAGCAGATCGCGGACGGTGATCCCGCCCTCGACTATCAGCCGCCGGCGCAGGTGGCGCGCAACGACCTGCCACGCGATGTCGCCACGTTCACCGGGCGCGGTGACGAGCTGGCCCTGCTGTCGGCCATGGTCGACGAAGCGAACACGGTGGTCATCCACGCCATCGACGGCATGGCGGGGGTGGGCAAGACGGCCCTGGCCGTGCACGCGGCGCATCAGCTGACCGAGCGCTTCCGCGATGGCCAGCTTTTTGTTGACCTGCATGGATTCACGCCGGGGCACAGCCCGCTTGCGCCCGGGGCGGCGCTGGACATCCTGTTGCGCGCGGCCGGGGTACCCGACGAAGAAATAGCCAAAGACGTCGACGAGAAGGCGTCACAGTGGCGCGCGAAACTGGCCGGGCGCAGAACCCTTGTCGTGCTTGACAACGCGGCCGACACGGCCCAAGTCAGGCCGCTTTTGCCTGGCTCTTCAGGTTGTCTGGTACTGATTACGAGCCGCCGCAGGCTGGTCGACCTGGACGGGGTGAGGACCCTGTCGCTCGATGTGCTCAGCGAAGCCGACGCGATCGCCTTGTTCACGCGAAGCGCCGGCCCGCAACGCACGGACGGCGACCCGGCCGGGGTGGCCGAAGTGGTGCGGTTGTGCGGCTATCTTCCGCTGGCCATCGGGATCGTGGCGGCGCGGTTGCGCCATCGTCCTATGTGGACACTGGCACATCTGGCCGAGCGTCTCGGCGACGAGCATCGCCGTCTCGCCCTGCTCGATGGCGACGACCAGGGGGTGGCGGCCGCCTTCGCCCTGTCGCATCGTCATCTGTCGCCGGGGCAGCAGCGATTATTTCGGCTGATGGGCCTGCACCCCGGGGGTGACATCGACGTCTACGCGGCCGCGGATCTGGCCGGCCTGCCCTTTCTGGAGACCGAACGGCTCTTAGAAGATCTCGTAGACGCGCACCTTCTGCTGCAGCAAAGCCTTGACCGCTACCGCTTTCACGACCTGCTGCGCGACTACGCGGCGGCGACAGTGGCCGCCGACGAGCCCGAGCAGGCCCGAGCCGACGCGACAATCCGGTTGCTGGACCACTATCTGGGCGCGTCCATCGGGGCGGTGCGCCTGCTGTCCCAAGGGTTTGAGAGCTCCCGCCTGCCGGTGGTGCGCACCGATTTCGCGCACATCCGCGACGCGCAGCGCGCCAGGCGCTGGCTGGAGACCGAGGTGCCGAACCTGCTTGAGGTGGCCGCGTTCGCCGCCGACGGCGCTTCGCCCGAACATGCTCAGCACCTCTCCGACACGCTGGGGGGCTACCTCGACCGCGCGGGCCGGCTGCGGGAGGCGCTGGGCCTGCACACCATCGCGCTGCGCGCCAGCGAGCGGCTTGATGACGTGGCCGAGGCGGTGGCCCGGCTCGGGCTCGGGATGGCCCAGGGAAGCCTGGGCGACTTCACCGGTGGGTCCGAGCAGATTGCCATGGCGCTCAAGCTTTTCGCCGACAGCGGAGACCTGCAGGGAGAGTGCTCCTCGGCCAACGTGCTGGCCGTGCTCAACGCCAAGAGCAGCCGCTTCGACGAGGCGCTGCGCTACTTCAACAAGGCGCTGGTGGCTTCCCAGAAACTGGGTCACGTGGCCCGGGAAGCCGTGATCCGCAACAACCTTGGCCGCGTCGCCGAGGAGCTGGGCCGCCACGACGAGGCCCTCGTCCACTACACCGAGGCCCACGAGCTTTCGGAGCGAAGCGGCAACATCGACGGGCTCGTGCTGGCGCTGGGCAACATCGGGGTGAGCTACGGCCGGCGGCATGAACACGAGAAGGCGATCACCTATCTGGAGAAAGCCCTCACCATCAGTCGTGACAACGGTTTTTCGGCTTCCGAGGCGCGAAACCTCGACAACATCGGCATCTGCCTGCGCGAGCTGGGCCGGCCTGCCGAGGCGCTCGCCCTGCACGAGCAGGCGCTGCAGATCCAGCAGGACATCAATGATGCCTACAGCCAGGCGTTCACCTGGAACAACATCAGCGCGGTGCATCTGCGGCTGGCCCGGCACGAGGCGGCCCGCGACGCCGCGCAGCGTTCGCTGGACATCGTGGCGGAGCTTGGCCTGCCCTCGCTGGCTGGAGAGGCGCACGTCCATGTCGGCCTGGCCCAGCTCGGGCTCGGCGACACGCAGGCCGCCCTGGCGACGCTCACCACAGCGCTGGAGCTGTGCATGGGCCGCGACGATGAAGGGCCGGCACTGGACGGGCTTGGTGCGGCTTATCTTGCCCTCGGCCAGGCCGAGCAGGCCGCGGCGCACTGGCGGCGCGCGGCGGCCGTCTTCACCGAGCAGGGTGACCCCCGCGCCGCGGAGGTGACCGCCCGCCTGGCGGCCTTGGCGGCCTGAAGGCAGGACGGCCCCTGCGCGGGGCCGTCCTTTGGGTGTTTCACCTATACGTTGCAGTCAGCGAAGCTGCCTGTCTGCCCGACGGCGTCGGCGCTGGCGTCCGGCGGGAACCCGTCCCGGAACTGCACATATCCCGAAGCGCCGCCCTGGTAGGTGACCCCGGTGGCACACGCGACGCCGAAGGTCTCGACGAACAGGCTCATGGTGCCGAAATCGTCGCCGCAATTGATGGAGCCCTCGATGACGATTCCATCGAAGGCGGTTCCGACGCAGATGGCGGCGTAGGTCACCGGAGAGTCGCAGAAGATCGCTGAAGTCTCGACCACGTTCGCGCCGCCGATGCCGGGGACCTTGCGTGGTGCGCCGACGCTCAGCGTGCAGAAGGTGTTGATGCCGGCCCGGCCGGTGATGGTGGCCTGGGTGTGGCCGAGCTGCACCGTGCCGGTGGGCTTGTCAGCACTGATCGCCAGGGTGGCGACGTGGGCTTTCATTCCGTCCACCCGCGTCGCGGCGGCGGCCGGCGCGGTCAGCGCCGTCGCCGCGAGCATGCCTGCGAACACGGCACTAGCGAAGATCTGGGCCGCTCTTTTCATGGTTCGGTTACCTCCCATCGAAGTCAAATGTGACAACGCAAAAGGTAGAGACCGATGTGACCAGATAAATAGATAAATCGATCTAATCTAGGTACCGTCGCAGTCCACGACAATGCCCCACTATGCCCAAGGCGGCCGGAGGATTGTGGACTCCGGCCGCCTTGGCTTACCCCCTGTTACGGACAGGCCGCGTAAAGCCGCCGGGTGCCAACGCCGGCGGTCCAAGCCGCGCGGTCGCTGAACCGGCAGCCGTAATCGGCCGCCGCGACCGTCGCCGCGTCGGTGACGTTGTCGCCCGCGGGCCGCACGCCGCCGTTCACCCAGCGCACCAGGTCATCCCAGGCGGTGCCGACCTCGGTGGGGGTGAACTCGCAGTGCTGGGCGGCGCGGATAGCGCGCTGCACCACCGACGCCGAGCGGCCGTGGCGTGCCACGTCCTGCGCGTAGGCCTGCTCCATCGAGAACGGCACGAACATGTCGCCCAGGTCGTGCAGCGTGACCACGGGCGCCGAGGGACGCCCGAAGATGATCGGGACCTCGGTCAGCAGTGGGTTGAGGCGGGCCTTCCAATTTTCGGCCGGCACCCTCTGCACGCTGCGGTTGACGTTGACCGGCTGGGCCGGGGTGTAGCGGGTGAACAGGTTGGTCGACACCTGACCCGGATCCTGGGCCAGGCCCGTCCCGGCGCCGTTGGGCACCGCGATCGAGAAGAGGAAGTCCTTCCAGACCGAGAAGGCCGCCTCATCGCCCGGCCGCTGGCCGCCGGAGCGATTGATGGTGATTTCGCGCAACTGCTTGCCCAGATCGTTGGTGGTGTCCGGGCCGCCGGGGCGCAGCCCGGCCAGGCCGAGCGCGGCCTGGATCTGCGGCACCGCCGTGGTCAAATAGTCGGCCGGGACGGGATAGGCCGACACGTCGGCCAGGTCCTGGGCCACCACGTTGTAATCGAGGAAGAAGTCGAACAGGTCGTGGTCGCCGAGCACGCCACACATCGGCAGCGCGCCCTCGTAGAAGCCGGGATACTGTTCCAGGGAACGGCCGATGATGTGACCGCCCATCGAGACGCCCACGATGAAGGTCCGATGTGGACGATCGACCACGCTGGCGAAAAGCCCCGCCAGGCCCCTGGTGGAGACCACCCCGGCCTTGATGTCGTAGCCGTTGGCGTAGTAGGACGACGCCGCCCACGCGTAGCCCTGGTCGAGCAGTTTCTGCCGCATCCCGTACCCGGGGGGATCGACCGTGAGGACGAAACCCTGGCCACGGTAGCCGTGCGCCCACATCACCAGCTCGCCGTTCCAGCTCGGCGGGACTTCGATGTCGTAGGCCGCGTGCTCGTGCACCCCTTGGTAAACGGTCGAGGGAACGCCATTGACCAGGGCCGGGGCGAGCGGCGGATTGGTGATGGTGTAGCCGGGCAGCGGTTGATCGCCCGGTACCGGATCGGTTGCGGCCGGGGCAGCCCCGGCAACGCTGATGGCCAAGGTCATGGCGACCCCGGCCGCTAGGTAGCGAATCAACAGACGCGCTGAACGCGACCGCATTTGAGCCTCCTGGGGACAACAGGTGACTACCGGTCGGTAGCGATCGAAACGTATGCCCGCGTTTTCGCATTGTCAATGCGGGAAGTTTTTTGACCGCTGACCTGGCAGTATCGCGGGATGCTCACCGCCCACGAGCTCGTCACCGAGCACACCATCTACTCCTGCGTGGTGGGATCGCGTGCCTACGGGCTGGCTGGCCCCGACTCCGACACCGATCGCCGTGGCGTGTACCTGGCCCCCACGCACCTGTTCTGGGGCTTGGACAAACCGCCCACCCACGTCGACGGGCCGGACGAGGAACAGTTCTCCTGGGAGCTGGAACGCTTCTCCCAGCTGGCTTTGCAGGCCAACCCCACGGTGCTGGAGTGCCTGTGGTCGCCATTGTCTTCGCCACCCACCGCCGTCGGCCGCGAGCTGCTTTCCCTGCGCGACGCGTTCCTTTCCACGGGCGTCGCCCAGTCCTACGGCGGCTACGCCCAGGACCAGTTCAAACGCCTCGAGGCGGCTCGCCGCAAGACGGATCAGACCAAGTGGAAGCAGGCCATGCACATGGTTCGTCTGCTGATGGCCGGGGCGCATGTTTTGGGTACCGGACAAATCCTGGTTGATATGAGTGAACACAGAGATCGGCTGCTCGCCATCAAACGCGGGGAGTGGAGCTGGGAAGAGGTGCGCGCCTTGGCCGCTCAGCTTGAGGCCCGCCTGGCCCAGGCCATGGCCACCACCCTCCTGCCCGCCGAGCCGGACCGGGCCGCCATCAACGACTTTCTCGTCAGGACCCGCCGTGACCACCTCTGAAACCCTCCCATCCTGGCTCGGCTCGATCGCCACCGAACAGCGCTTTCCGCTGGTCTTCGGGACGGTCTCCGGCGCCCATCTGTACGGCTTCGCCTCGATCGACTCGGATGTCGACCTGCGCGGAGTCCATCTGCTGCCCGCGAGCGAGGTCGTCGGTCTGCGTGCGGCCCCTGAGACGTTGCAGCACATGGAGATTCGTGAAGGCGTCGAGCTGGATCTGGTCACCCACGACCTGCTGAAGTTTTGCCGGCTGCTGTTGCGCAACAACGGTTATGTCGCCGAGCAGCTGCTGTCACCCCTGGTGGTGGCCAGCTCCGCTTTGCATGAGGAGCTGGTCGCGCTGTGGCCGAGTCTGGTCACCAAGCACCACTCACATCACTACCTGGGATTCGCGGCCACGCAATGGAAACTGTTCGAGCGCAACGGCGAGCTCAAGCCCGCGCTCTACACCCTGCGGGTTCTGCTCACCGGCATCCACTTGATGCGAACCGGAAGCGTCGTGGCCGACCTGCGGCAACTATGGCCAGATTATGCGGTGCCCTACGCCGGGGAGCTGATCGAGGCCAAGCGCCAGGGTGAGCATGCGCCGTTGGGATCACTTGTCCCGATTGACCTACTGCGCGGTGACATTACCAGATTGCGGGTCGCCTTGGCGGAGGCCGCAGCCGTGAGTCGCCTGCCCGAGCGATCCAGTGGCTATGACGCGCTGCATGACCTGGTCGTGAGAGCTCGCCTGGCGGTTTGAGCAATGTGGACGGGGGCTATTGATGTCTAGGATGCCGGAATGAGCCTTGCGGCACGGCAGGTGCGTAACCTCGCGGGCTGGCTGATTGGCCTGGTGGGCGCGGTTGTCATCGCGGTGTGGGTGCTGCCGAGCGTGGCCAGCTACGCGGAGATGGCGGCCACCATCGAAGCGTTGTCGGCATGGGAGCTGATCGGCCTGCTCGGCCTGGGCCTGGTCACCATCGCCTCGGCCGGATTCGCCACGAAGCTCACCCTGCCCGGACTCACCTGGGGCAAAGGGACCTTGGCCACCCTGTGCGCCAACTTTCTCACCGCCTTCGTCCCGACCGGCGTCGACCTGGCCGTGCGCTTCGCCATGTACAAGTCGTGGGGGTTCGGCGCCCGCCAGTCCGCCTCGGCTGTCGCGCTGGCCGGGCTGAGCCGTTATGTCACGCTGCTTTCCTTGCCGCTGTTGGGAACGGCTGCCATCCTCGTCAGCGGCCGCGGTGATGAGCAGACACCTATCCGGCTCATTCTCGGATCGATTGCCTTCGCTCTATTGATCAGTATCCCGTGGCTGTTGCTGCGGCATGAGTCACTGGCGAAGCGGATAGCCCTGCGCCTGCAACGTTTTGTCCACCTGCTGGCGCGCATCGTGCGCCGTCCCGCCCCACCGCGGATAGCCGAGCGCCTGCTCAAGACGCACGAGCAGATTGTCACGCAGGCCCGCGACCGCTGGCCTTCGGTCACGGTGAGCCAGCTCGTGGCTACCTTGATGAATGCCGTGGTGCTGCTGGCCGCGGTCCGCTTTGTTGGACTCGGTCCTGATCTGCTCTCCTGGACCGAGGTGCTCTACGCCTTCGCTCTGGGCACCATCGCCGCGGTCATCCCGCTCACCCCGGGAAACATCGGTGTCACCGAGCTCATCCTGCTCGGAGTCCTGGGCCTTGGCGCCGCCAACATGGAAAGCCAGATCTTGGCCGCGGCCCTGCTGTACCGCATCTT
This sequence comes from Rhizocola hellebori, assembly GCF_016862955.1. Taxonomy (GTDB): domain Bacteria; phylum Actinomycetota; class Actinomycetes; order Mycobacteriales; family Micromonosporaceae; genus Rhizocola; species Rhizocola hellebori. Next base: position 19,458 of record NZ_BONY01000028.1, read on the forward strand.
CACCTGGATGCTCCCGGTCCCGCTGGGCATAGCGAGCTACCTGTTCTGGCGCTACACCTCCAGATCCCGCGCGCAGAGCAAATGACGTCGAGTATGCTTCGGCGCCATGACCCAAGACGCTGACGCCGGATCGGACTATCCCGGCTGGGACGCCATCAACGCGGCCTTGGAGCCGCTCTATCCGGGCGTGGACCCGCTGCACTGGGGCACCCTCATCAAGTGGCGGCTGGGTGGTCCGGATCCGCTTGACGGCGTGAGCGTCTATTCACGTGACGACCATTGGCATTACGTCAGCTACGGGATGTCAGAGCTGTACGAGAAGGAATCCGACATCGCGGAGACTTCGGGCTGGGGATTCGAGTTCACGATCCGGGTGGCGCGCCGCCCCGACGCCGACCCGCCGATCTGGCCCGCCAACCTGCTGCAGAACCTGGCCCGCTACGTGTTCACCACGGGCAACAACTTCGCCGCCGGTCACCACATGACCCTCAACGGGCCGATCGATCTCGAAGACGAGAACACTCTGATCCGGTACATCGCCTTCTGCGCCGACCCGGAACTGGGCCGCATCGACACGCCCCACGGCGAGCTGACCTTCCTCCAGGTGGTCGGCTTGACCGACGCCGAGTATGAGGCCGCCCAAGCCTGGAACACCGAGAAGCTCCTGGAAACCCTTAGCGAGCGCCTGCCGTTGCTCGTCACCGACCCAGCCCGTCAGTCCCTTTTGGACGATCCCGCGCTGGCGCAGGCCGTCGCGGAGGGCATCTCACGCGACGGCTCCTCCTCCGCCTCCAGCTGGGCCACCCAGCTCGACTGGCACCGCCCAGAAACCGGCACCCTTATCGTGCTCGGCGCCCTGGCCGCCCCGAACATCGCCACCTCATTGCGCGGCCGGCTGCCCTTCGGCCGTCATTTCGGCGTCTACGCCGAACAACGCGAGCTCCAGTTCCTCCCCGGCGACCACCTCGACGTCACCGAACCCGCCCAAAACACGTTGCATGTCACCATTCCCGCCCACCTGGTCGACCCGCTTTGCGCCGCGCTGGTCACCGCTCGCGCCTCCACCGTCCAAATCGACCCGATGCTCAGCATCGAGATCGTGCCAACCGAGATCAAAGACCAATCCGGTCAGGTGATCGAGGTCGTCGGCTTGTCCAACTAGTCCCACTTCACTGACAGAAGGTGTCACTGGAGCGGGATAGCGTGCGGGTATGAGCGAACAGATCACCGATGGACACAGCACCGACGGCCGGGACGACTTCAACTTCTTCTTCGGCCGGTGGCACGGTGCGGTGCGCAAACTCGCCGATGTCAGCGATCGCGACTGCACTGAGTGGGTGGAGTTTGAGGCCAGCTGCGATTGCGCGCCGATCCTTAATGGACTTGGCAACTTTGAGACCGCGCTCATGCACCCCGGCGGCGTGGCCGTTGAGGGGGCGACCCTGCGCCTGTTCAGCCCGGCCACCCGGACGTGGCGGATCTGGTGGATGTCGGAACGGCTGCCGGGTGTCCTTGACGCGCCGGTGGAGGGGCGCTTCGACGGCGACCGGGGGGTCTTCGAAGGGCCGGATGAGTTCCATGGCAAGCCGATCCTCGTGCGCTACGAGTGGGATCTGCTCGGCGCGGACAAGGTCCGGTGGGCGCAGCGCTTCTCCTGGGACGATGGGGCCACCTGGGACGATCTAAATTGGACCACCATCTGGACCAGGCTTGCCTGACCTGTTGCGCAGCCGGGGCGGGGAGTTTGATCCCCGGCCCCGGCTCGTCTGGTTGAGCGCTAGGAGGCGTAGATCTCGAATTCGGAGATCTGGCCCGCGGGCCAGCCGGTGTTGGCGGTGAAGTTGAGTCTCACGTATCGCTGGGAGGTGGCCGGGAACGTGATGGTCACTGTGTTGCCGGTGGCCGGGTTGAAGGTGTAGCCGGCGGAGCCTGCGACGCCTGTGAAGGTTGAGCCGTTGGTGCTGCCCTGCACGGAGAGGGTTTGGGTGCGGGTGGCCCACGACGATGGCGGCGGAAGCTTGAGCACGATCCGGCTGATGGCGGTGGTGGCGCCGAGGTCGACCTGAAGCCATTGCGGGAAGGCGTTGTTGGCGCTTTCCCAGTAGCTGCTTGAGTTTCCGTCGACCGCGTTACCCGGTCCGTAGTTTTGCGTGGTGCTGCTCGCTGACGCGGGTTTGCCCTGGGCCAGGTTCGCGTTCGGAGCCGGGTTGGTGGTAGTGGTGGCGGTGTTTGAAGCGGCCGACGTGTTGCCGGCGGCGTCCTGGGCGGTCACGGTGAAGCTGTAGCTGGTGTTGGGGTTGAGGCCGGTGACGGTGTGCGTGGTACCCGTCAAAGTGGCGACAACTGTGGAGCCTTGGCGCACCTGGTAACCGGTGACGCCGACGTTGTCGGTGGAGGGCTGCCAAGACAGGGAGACGCTGTTGGTGGTTTTGCCGGTGACGGTCAGGTTGCCGGGGGCGGTGGGCGGCTGGGTGTCGGCCGGGGGGTTGCTGGTGGTGCCGTAGACCTCGAGCTCGGAGCATTGGCCGGCGGGCCAGCCCGTGTTGGCGGTGATGTCGATGCGGACGTAACGGGCCGAGGTGGCGGGGAAGTTGATGGTGACGGTGTTCGCGGCGGCGGGGTCGAAGACGCGGCCCTGCGCGGCGGCGATGGTGGTGAAGGCGGAACCGTTGGTGCTGCCCTGAATCGAGAGGGTCTGGGTGCGGGCGCCCCAGCCCGGGGGCAGCTTGAGCACGACGCGGCTGATGGTGGATGCGGCGCCGAGGTCGACCTGAAGCCATTGCGGGAACGCGTTGTTGGCGCTTTCCCAGTAGCTGCTTGAGTTTCCGTCGACCGCGTTGGCCGAGGCGAACCCGCCGTTGCTGGTGCTTGCGGAGGTGGCTTTGCCCCGGGCCAGATTCGAGTCGACGGGCGGCTGGCCGCCGACGATCGGCTGGGTGGGCCGCGTCGCGGTCAGCGGGATGAGTCCCTTGAGCATTTTGCCGCCGTCGGCGGTGATGCGGAGGTAGTAGTCGGACGAGCAGGCCGTGCCGTCCTCGTCCAGCGGCACGATGCCCGAGTTGGCGGGAACCCATGCCGCGCTTTCGGCGGTTTTCGCGATCTGGTTGCCTTCGTTGTACTCGTCGAACATCGAGACGTAGAGGCCTTGCGAGCCAAGGCGAACCATGTTGTAGATGTGCCGCCAGTAGAAGTCGCCGTGCCGGCGTACGCCTCGGGTCGACAGGTCGCCGGGCATGACACAGGGCTGATAGTCGATGCCACGGGCGGTGCACTCGGCCATGTCCCCGACGTTGACGTTGTTGTAGTAGGAGTCGAGGTCTGCCGGTGAGCCGGCGCGTCCCACCATCCACGGCGAGATCATGTTGAAAGCCGTGTAGACGTCGAAGAATCCGGCCCGCGAGTCGTTGATGCCCTGCCGCCACCAGGTGGGCACGCCGCCGATCACGTAGCAGCCCTGCGCCTTGAACCAGTTGATGACTTCCAGACAGGGTGGCGGGGTGAACGGGCGAGAGGGCTCGCTGAACCCGAAACCCCAGATGCACACCACCGGTTTGCCGTTCTGGCGGGCGTAGGCGGGGGACGCGGTGTAGGCCGACATCTTCGTGGTCCAGTCGGTTTTGATCTCGGTCTGCATGTTGAGCCAGTTGGTGACGTCGTACATGATGTAGAACTTGCGTCCGCGGGCCTCGGCGGCGGTGCGGACCTTGGCGGTCATGGCATCGCGGATCGGGCCCTCCGAGCTGAACGGGTTGAAGCGTTGCAGCGCAGCGGTATCGCAGCCGTTTTCCTGCATCCAGCGGAAGTGCGTGTCGACGGTCTGGTCGTCGTAGTGGGAGAACAGGGTGGCCGGCTGCCCGTTGCCCAGGTTGGCGTAGGCGGTCTGGTAGCTGCGCGTGTAGTCGCGCATGTCCGGCCAGGACACGATCGCGGTGTTGCTGGGGGAGGGCGGCTGCCCCCAGTTGTTGCTCCAATGCCACCAGCCGTTGATCGGTGATCCGTCGCCGATGCAGGCGAACCAGCCTTGATAGCCAACGGTAATCTTGCCGACCACATCGCCGGGTGGGCTTGCCGCCGCGGCCGGGTTGGTCAGCGCGGTCACCAGCTCGGTGGTCGACACCGCGGCCAGGGCTGAACCTGCCGCGACGGAGGTGACGAATCTGCGGCGTGAGACTGCCATGGGCGTTTCCCTTTCCTCAACTCGGTCATGCTTCAAGGCACTGCCGAGCGGAGGCAGGGGTCGCGGAGCGGGGGCAATCCTTTCTGCCACGAAGCATGGGGACTACCGCGATCCTGTCAGGTTTAGACACATGAATGCAATAGTCAGATCCAGCTACGCAACATTTCTACAACGGAGCTGCAAAACTAGGATCCGTCCCGCAGATCGAGGAGCTCGGTGGAGGTCATCGATAGCTCGGAAAAGGTGGCTGTGCAGCCATCGCCGATCGGGGCCTGTACTTCGATTCCCGCCCTTACCGTGGCATTCGTGTCGAGGCGGAAATATCTGACGAACTCCCATTGCTTGCCGTCGGGGCTGGCGTGAAAGGCGTAAGCCTGGCGGACTCGGCTGATCCGCAGCCAGATCTGTGCCGGGTCCGGCACCACCCACGCGTTGGCGTCGTCTGAGACACCGTTGGTGACCACCGAGACGACCATGGCCGAGCCCTGCGGCGACCTTTCGAAACAGAGCTTGGCCCAGTGCTCGTCGTCGGCGTAGACCATCAGCACGCCTGCGTCGTAGGTGCCGCTGAAGTCCACGGTCACCCTGGCCTTGAGCTGCCAGCTTTCCGGCGGACTGGCCACCACGGCGCGGGGCGCGTTCAGCGCGCGGTGGCCGCCGGCCGGGTCGATGAAGTAGTCGGTGGCCGGTCCGGTGGTTACCGTGACGATGCCGGCGTCGACATGCCACGATGACGGCTCGATATCCCAGGTCAAATCGAGAGGCAGCTGCATCGGCCGATGGTAGCGACTGAGCGGCAGCCGGAGGGGGTATAGCTACCGCCATGCGCCTGATAGCTCTGGCCGTCGCCGCCATTCTCGCCCTGGCCTGTGGGGTTTTGCCCAATGAGCCCCAGTCTGGCTCGACTGCGCCTCCCGGCGAACAGGAAGACGGCACGATGACCGTCGAAGAGTTCCGCCGTGACATCAACAGCGCGGTCGTGCTTGCCGAGGAGTACTGGCAGGAGCGGTTCCGTGAGTCCAATCAGCGGTTCGAGCCGATCGGGCGGGTCTTCGCCTACGAGGAGTCCGGTGAGGTGGCGTGCGGGCGGGAGGCCATCCCCTCGAACAATGCGGCCTATTGTCCGGCCGGTGACTTCATTGCCTATGACGTGGATTGGGCGGTGACCGCGTTCCGGCGCATCGGCGATGCCTTCCTGTTCTACCTGCTGGGTCATGAGTACGCGCACGGCATCCAGGTCAGGCTGGGCATCAGCTACGACTACACGATCCAGCAGGAACTCCAGGCCGACTGCATGGCGGGCGCCTACATCGGGGACATGGTCAAGGCCGGCCGGCTCCGCCTCGACGACGGTGACCTGGAGGAGTTTCAGCAGGGGTTGCTCGCGGTCGGCGACGACCCGAACCAGCCGTGGTTCGCCCCCGATGCCCACGGCACGGCGAAGCAGCGGACAGACGCCTTCTTCAAAGGCTACGAGAACTCGCTCGGCGCGTGTGGGCTGCGGTAGTCAGCGCCGCGGCCAGCAGCAGGCCCGCTACCGGTGCGGCCAGGAAGCCAAGGGCGGTAAGGATGGTGGCGACCGCGCCGGCCGGCATCCAGGTCCAGGCCGGCACGATTCGGGCGGGTAGGCCGCGGCGGCGTCGGACGGCTTCGGTGGCCATAGGCACGATCAGTGGTGGCAGCACGGCGGCCAGGATGGCGAGCCAGGGCAGCAGGTAGGTGTCGAAGCGTGCCACGGCAAGGAATCCGCCGAGCACGGCGACGGCGAGCATGCCCCACGCGGGGGCGACCCGGGGCAGTACCGAACGGATGGCCAGGGCGCCCGAATAGGTCGTGGTGAGGGCCGGGGTGAAGACGGCGAGGGTGACGAACAGGTTGCCGTAGGCGGCGATGCCCTCGGACTGGGCCAGCACCGCCACCACATCGCTGTTGCCGGTGCGCAGCCAGATGCCTATCCCGGCGATCGCCACACAGAGCGCCGGAACCACGAGCAGCCCGACGCACCAGGCGAGGTCGCGGCGGCGGGCCAGCCCGTGGGTGAAGTCGGGTGCGCGCACGGCAAAGACGGCGATGTACCCGCCGAGGGCGGCGATGTCCGCCGCGATGGCGGTGGAACTGTCCACTCCGGACAATGTGACCGGGGTGGACGACGGCGAGAGCCGGCTGACGCAGAAGGCCACGAGCGCGATGGCGCACAGGGTGGTGAGGATCGAAATCCGGTTGCCCAGCCGCGGGCTGGCGAAGGAGACGGCGAAGACGAGCGCGCCCAGCGCCAGCGCGCCCAGTGGACCGGGCAGCCCGGTGACGGTGGCCAGCGAGGCGCCACCGAGGCCGACGTTGAAGCCGTTCCAGCCGACCATCGCCAGCGCCAGAATCACGGCCAGCGTGACGCGGCTGCGCGCCGAGAGATAGGCCGGGGCAACCTCGGTCAGGGTGCCGCCGTCGCCCAGCGGCGGCCGCAACCCGAGCGAGCCCTGGGCGGTGAGTAACGCCGCCATCAGCAGCCCGCCCAAAGCGAGCCCCGCCAACGGAACCGCGCCGCCGTGCCGGGACGCCATGGCCGCGCCCAGGGTGAGCATTGCGGGCGCCGCGCCAAGGCCCAGCCACGGCCCGACCGCCGCCGGCCAATGCCGCGCCTCAGCTGCCACTGCCGCCGCCCGAAGCCATCGCTCCCAGGCCAGCCGATGTGCGCGGCCTGGCCGGGTAATGCGGGGTGGTCGGGTGGCGGGGGGTGGTTGCGGTGCGCGGCGGGTTAATGGTTGGCGCCTGAGCCGAGCAGACCGCGGATTTCGCTGGCGAGGCGGTCGAAGGTGGGGTCGGACATGACCTGAGCGTAGCGGCGCTCCTTGGGCAGGTCGACGTCGAGAGTCCGCAATAGGCGACCTGGCCGTTGGCTCATCACTTCTACTCGGGTACCCAGAAAGACTGCTTCTGCAATGGAATGGGTGACCAGAACGATGGTGGTGGCGGTCTCCCGCCAGATCCGGTTGAGTTCTTCGTTGAGCTGCTCGCGGGTCAGCGCGTCGAGGGCGCCGAAGGGTTCGTCCATGAGCAGCACCCGCGGCTGGTGCAGCAGCGCGCGGCACAGGGCCACCCGCTGCTGCATGCCACCGGAAAGCTCGTGCGGCAGAGCGTTTTCGAAGCCCTGCAACCCGGTCAGCTCGATGAGCTGGTCGGCCCGGCGGGCGGCGTCGGCCCGGTCCAGGCCGCGTATTTCGGCCTGCAGCAGGATGTTCTTGCGCGCGCCGCGCCATTCGAGCAGCGCGGCGCGCTGGAACACAAAGCCGATTTCCTTCTGCGGGCCGTTGACCTGCTGCCCCATCAAGGACACCGTGCCACTGGTCGGCCTGACCAGCCCGGCCACCACCTTCAGCAGGGTGGACTTGCCACAGCCGGAAGGGCCCACGATGGTGACGAACTCGCCCGGCTCGACCTGCATGGTGATCTCGGTCAGGGCGGTGGTCTGCGCTCGCTTCGACCGAAAGGTGACGACCAGGCCGGTGATGTCAATGGCGGCAGCGGTCATCTCCTCAGCCCTTGCCCGCGTAGGTGGAGTCCCAGTATTTCGAAGGGCTACCGGCGTCTTTCAGCTCGGCGTACTGCGACATGAGGCTGATCGTCTCGACCCACTTCGCCTCGGTGTTCACGCCCGGGGCGCCCTGCAGCAACGGGATGGCGAGGGTGAGCTGCTTGACGAGCACCGCTTTCGCGGGCTCCTGTTCGGCCATGGCGACCATCGCGTCGGCGGCGGCCGCGATGTTGTTGGCCGCTTCGGCCCAGGACTTCTGGGTCGCCCGGACAAAGGCCTTGACCAGGTCGGCGTTCTTGGCGAGATAGTTTTCGTTGACCACCAGCCCGGTGCCGAGCATGTTCATGCCGTGGTCGGCGAAGAGCAGGTAGTTGACCTTCTTGCCGGTGTTGCCTTCGATGGTGGGGGCCTGGTCGTGGAAGAAGCCCATGATCGCGTCGACCTTGCCCTCGGTGAGCGCAGCTATCTTGCCCGCCGCGTCGACGTTGACCACCTTGACATCCGCGGCCTGCATGCCGTTGGCCTTGAGCCAGGCCGGGAAGGTCGCGTACATGGCGTCGCCCGGGGTGCCGCCGACGGTCTTGCCCTTGAGGTCGGACGGCGTCGTGATGCCTTTGTCGGCAAGGAATTCGATCGATGCCGGACCCTTCTGCAGGAACACGCCGACGCTTTTCACCTTCATGCCGGTGTGGATGCCCTTGAGCAGGGGCGGGGTGTCGGCCCAGCCGAAGTCGGTCTGTTCCTGAGCTACGGCCTGGATCGTCTTGCCCGATCCGCCGCCCGGCTTGATTTCCAGGTTGATGCCTTCGTTCTCGTAGAAGCCCTTCATCTTGCCGTAGTAGAACGGCGCGTGCTCGCCGTAGGGGACCCAGTTGAGGGTCAGCGTGACGTTCTTCAGCGCGGCCGGTCTGCCGGTCGGGCCGGGATCAGAGGCGCCGCAACCGGCGGCGGTGACGACAAGTAATAGGGCGGCTAGCAAACGTCTCATGGCTTCCTCCGTGTCAGGAAGTGGTGAGGGGAGTCCCGGCGCGCCTGCTGGCGTGCCAGGGGATGAGCAGTGCCTCCGCCGCCTCGATGACGGCGAACAGGGCGATGCCGATCGCTGACATGAGGAACAGGTCGGCGAAAAGCATTGGCGCATCTAGGTTTCCGTTGGCGACCAGGAGCACGTAGCCGAGTCCTTCGGTCGCGCCGACGAACTCGCCGACCACCGCGCCGACGACGGCGAGGGTCACCGCGACCTTCAGGCCGGCCATGAGGTGGGGAAGCGCGTTCGGGAACCGGATTTTGCGGAAGGTCTGCCACGGCGAGGCGCCCATGGTGGCGCTCAGGTCGAGCAGCTCCGGGTCGGTGGAACGCAGGCCCGCCACGCCGGAGATGACGACCGGGAAGAAGGCGATCAGCACCGCCAGGATGATCTTCGGGGTGAGGCCGAAGCCGAACCAGACGATCAGCAGCGGGGCAATGGCGATCTTCGGGATGACCTGGGCGAAAAGGACGATCGGGTAGAGCGCCCTCTCCATGGTCTTGGAGTAGGCGATCAACACGGCGGCGCCGAGGCCGATCAGGGCCGCCAGCACGAAGCCGAGGATGGTCTCCCACAACGTCACGAAACTGTTGCGCATCAAGAAGTCCCACTGCCCGGTCAGGGTCTGCCACACCTGCTCCGGGCGCGGCACAAGGTAGTTGGGCACGACCTGGCGGGCCGCCACGACCCACCAGGCAACGAGCACTACCGCCAGGACGAGGGCCGGCCGCCACGTATTTGTCGTAGCAGCGGCCAGCCTCCTCAACGGACTCGTCATTGAACAATCAGCGCGTTGAAGCGCCACCACTCATTGGCCACGTTGGTGCTGAATCTCAGATCCACGGTGGTACCTCCCGTGACAGTGAGGCGTTCCCAGGCGTACTGAGCTGTGCCGAGGGTGACGCCGCCGTTGAGGACACGCGTAGTGCCGATGTCGATGAGCAAGGGTTGTGCAGCGAAGTTGTTGTCCCCGCGGAGGATCCAGATGGTCCGGGTGCCGGCCGGCAGGTTGAGCCGTAGCGTGGCCGGGCTCTGCGAGGTGACGTGGTCGCGCCGCAGCACGTCCGGTGCGCCTCTGTCGCGATCGGACAGCCCGGTGGTGGTCCCGGTCCAGCCGAACCCGGTGGCCGCCGAGTAGGCGGTGGCCGGCGACAGCCGGCTGTAGCCGCCGAGCAGAGGGCTGGTGGCCGAGCCGGAATCGATGCGCATCAGACCCGCGCCCGGAGCGACGTAGGTTTGCGCGGTGCGCGAGACGCTCGACCCGGTCGCCGAGGCGGTCACCGTCGACAGCGCCAGCATGCCCTGGGTCAGCGTGTCCGACGGGGTGAACGGCACGTTGAAGTTGGTCGTCGTGTTGGCCGGGACGGAGACGTTGACCGGTGGCGAGGACCAGCCGGCCGGCATGGCGAGGGTCAGCGTCGTGCTGACCGAGGCGGCGGTACGGTTGGCCAGACCGATCACGGCCGTGTTGGCCGTGCCGCCGATCGCGGGCAGCGGCAGGCTCAGCGCGGTGACCTCGAGCCCCGCGGCGGGAGCCACGAACTCCAGCCAGTCCACATTGAACAGATCGCCGGTCGCCGCGGTGTTGCGGAAGACCAGGAAAAGTTCATAGCTGCCACCGGGATCGGTGATGTCGGCGGTCACGTTGACGAAGTTGCGCCAGCCGCCGGTGTTGGCCACCGCCACGCTGCCCAGCAAGGGGCCGGTGGCCGAGCCGCGCCGCAGCTCGATGGTGCCACCGGCACCGCCGCTGGCCACCCGGAAGCGGATCGCGTCGACGTTGAGCAGGTTGATCGGCTCGTAACTGGCCCAGTCCCCGTTGGAGATGGTGCCGATCATCTGTCCCTGCGCGGGCTGGCCGCTGACCACGTCCACCAGACTGGTACCGGATTGGCGCGTGTAGTGGTCGGCCTCCTTGTGCCGCGGCTGCAGGATGGCCGAGTCGCCGCCGGACAGCCGCGCCACCCCGTTGGCGCCGCGGTCGGTGTATTTGGTGTCCACGACGTAGAAGAGGTTGTCGTTGGAGGTGTGCCCGCTGTCGATGATGGTCTGAATGGTCCCGCTGCAACCCCTGTACGTCTCCAGCGGATGCGCGTGCTGGGCGTGCCCCAGCGCGGGCTGGGTGACCACCTCGTTGCAGTCGGTCGTGCCGTCTTCGGGATCGCTGACGCTGACCGAGTAGGAAACCGTCCCGCCGAAATCGAAGATCTGACCGTCCAGAGGCGAGGTGAGGGTCACCACCGGCGCCGTGTTGCCGACAGTGATGGGAATGTTGGCGACGCTGGCCCGTCCCGTGGAGTCGGTGACGACCAGGCGGGCCGTGATGTTTCCATTGGTGGTGTAGGTGAACGACGGGTTCGGCGCGGTCGAGTCGATCGAGCCGTTGTTGGTGAAGTCCCAGCCGAAGGTGATGCTCTGGCCCGGATCCGGGTCGCTGCTTCCGGCCGAGGAGAACTGCACGCTCAGCGGTGCTTGCCCACTCGTCGGCGTCGCTGAGCCGCGGGCGATGGGCGCGCGATCGTTGGCCTGCACATAGTTGATTTTGTAGATGCCCGAGTCGAGGTTGGGGTCGCCGCGGCCGGAGCCGCCGTAGTTGGTGCCCCACTCGATGACGTACATGGATCCGTCCGGGCCGAACTCCATGTCGATGGGGCGCAGGAAGGTCCAGTGGGGCATGAACCTGTTGATGGAGAAGGGTTGCCCGGCCGCGTTCTGTTTCACCTCGAAGATCGCGTTGCGGGTCCAGTCGGCGATGAACATGGTGTCGTCGTAGTACTGCGGGAATTTGACGTCACTCGATGAGGCTGCGTCGTAGTGGTACATGGGGCCGGCGATGGCCAGCCTTCCCCCGCTGCCCAGCTCCGGCCAGGTCGCCGAAACGCCGTAGGGGTAAGGAAGCCAGGCGCCGCGCGCCGCGGGCAGGGTGGTCAGGCCGGTGTTGTTGGGCGAGTTGTTGACCGGGCCGCCTGCGCAGTTGAACGCGGGGCCGGAGACGTTGGTGGCGAAGTTGAAGTCGAGGTAGGGCAGGTTGGCGCCGATGCAGTGCGGCCAGCCGTAGTTGCCTGCCGAGCGGGCCTGGTTGAACTCGTCGTAGCCCTGCGGCCCGCGGGTCGCCGAGTCGGCCGACGCGTCGGGGCCGACGTCGCCCCAGTACAGGTAGTTGGTTTCCGGGTCTACCGAGATGCGGTAAGGGTTGCGGGTGCCCATGGCGTAGATCTCGGGCCGGGTGCTGGCGGTCCCGGGCGCGAACAGGTTGCCGGCCGGAATCGTGTAGGTGCCGTTGGCCTCGGGGTGGATCCGCAACACCTTGCCGCGCAGGTCGTTGGTGTTGGCCGAGGAGCGCTGCGCGTCGTTGTTCTCCTGCCCGGCCCGTTCGTCGAACGCGCCGAAGCCGCTGCAGCACGGCGAGGAGTTGTCGCCGGTGGCCACATAGAGGTTGCCGTTGGTGTCGAAGGCCAGGCCGCCGCCCTCGTGCGCGTTGACCTGCCGTTGCGAGCTGAACGAGAACAGGATGCGTTCGCTGGCCAGGTCGAGCGTTTTGGACGCCTCGACGAAGGTGAATCGGGAGACCCTGTTCACGGCCGTCGACAGCGGCGAATAGTAGATGTAGAGCCATTTGTTGGTGGCGAAGTTGGGGTCCAGCACGATGCCGTGCATGCCGTGGGTGTGCTCGACGAGCACGCTCAGGGTGGCGGCGGTGGTGGTGAGCTGGGTGGTGGGGTCGAATACGTTGACCTTGCCCGCGCGCTGGACGTAGAAGACCCGGCCCGCCGGGTCGACGTCCATGTCCAGGGGGTCGTCGGTGTTGCCGTCGAGCAGGACCTTCTCGTAGCGGTCCTCCTCGGTGGCGCCGCAGTCACCCGCCGCCGCCCCGGCCGCCCACTCGATTCCGCCCAGGATGTGGGACAGGAACAGCGGTTCGGAGAAGGCGGAGATGTTGTGGCCGAGCGCGGTGTACCAGGAGCGCCCGCCTTCGAAGTTCTGGCACCAGGCGATCGGGTGGTCGGCGCCCATCAGGTGACCGGTGTAGCTGCGGGTGTCGAAGCTTGCCAGCACGTGCACTGTTCCGCGCGGATTTGCCCGGAAGTCGTAGGGCTCCTCCGAGCGCACCCAGCTTTGCGGAAGATTGCGGGTCGACGGATGCACCCGGTCGTCGACCTGAACGGTGACGTTCTGGATCGCCGGATGCACCGAGAAGGTCGCGCCGACCATGCTGTGGTACCAGGCCCAGTCGTAGTCGGTGGCGGTGGCCGCGTGGATGCCGGTGTAGCCGTGGCCCGCGCGGATGTAGCGCTCGAACGCGGCACGCTGCGCGGCGGTGAGCACCGCACCGTCGCGGCCGTTGGTGTTGTTGAAGATGACGGCGTCGAACGGGGCAAGGCCCGCGTCGGTGAACAGGTTGGCGTCGTCGGAGACGGTCACCTGGAAGTTGTTGTCCACCCCCAGCTGCTGGATCGCGGCCTTGCCGGCCGGGATCGAGTCGTGGACAAATCCGTTGACCTTGCTGAACACCAGGACGTGGAAGCGGGGTGCGGCGGAGGCGGCGGCAGGCCCGACCAGACCGGCCGCTACCAGGATCAAGACGAACGAGAGCACGCGAAACGGGTTGCGCATTGAACCCTCCATCCATGGGCATCATGGTTGGCGCCGCCCGCCGCCGACTACATGGCAAGCGCTTTCCCGGCACTTTAAGCGAGGGATGTCAATGCAGCAATACCCAAAAACGGCTCAGCTGGTCAGGTAGGTGTTCAGCAGGCCGCACATGCCGCGGCGGCCGACCTCGGTCGGCTCGGCGAGCTGGAACACCTGCGCGTCGGACAGATGCGGCGCCTGCCCGGACTCCAGGGCGTCGAGCTGGCGGCCGGTGTCGTCGGCCATGCGCTTGGCCCCCGCGGTCCATCTTTCCCGCCAGGCGGGCAGCTGTGGCGAAACCAGCTTGATCGCGGCGGCGTGAAAGTCGCGCAGCGGCCCGAAGTCGCCGGCCACGGCCGCGTCGCGCAGCTCGGCGAAACCTTCCAACGCCAGCTCACGGCGCTGCAACGCGGCCTCGACGCCGCCCGGAGGCAGCGTGGCGGCGCCCGCGTAGGCCAGCGGGTCGGCCAGGATCTGGGGCGGGAAGGTAAGCACCGCGTCGCCGGCTTCGGGCAGCCCGCTGTTCTGCATGAGCACCACGATCTGAAGGTCACCATGGTTGATCAGCCGGTGGATGGTGCCGGGGCGGAACCAGACGACGGCCCCGGGTTTGAGCGGCGTCTCCTGGTACCCAGAAAGGGTAAGGGTTTGCACCTCTCCGGCGCCGCCGGTGACCACATAGGACTCGCTGCAGCACAGGTGCATGTGGGGCGAACCGCTCTGCGGATAGACACTCAGCTGGGAAACGCCTACGCCACCGGGAAGTTCGCTCATGATGGGACTCCTCAACCTGGGAAAGGGCTTTCTTCAGCTACTCTGAGGCTACCAACCACCAACCGGAGGCCGCCATGGCGACGCTTGCCGACGTGGCGAGACGAGCTGGCGTCTCGCAGGCGACGGCTTCACGCATCATCAATGGCAGCGCGAAGCCCGTCACCGAGCGGTTGCGGGTCAGAGTGCTTGCCGCCGTTGAGGAGCTGCAGTACGTCCCGAACGCCCACGCCCAGTCGCTGGCCCGCTCGCAGCGCAGCGCCATCGGTGTCATCGTGCACGACGTCTCCGATCCCTACTTCGCCGAGATCACGCGTGGCCTGCAGCGTGTCGCCACCGAGCATGGCCGCCTGGTCATCATCTGCAACAGCTACCGCCACCCCGAGCGGGAGCTGGAATACGTTGAGCTGCTTCGGGCCCAGCAGGCGGCCGCGATCATCCTGGCCGGGTCGGGCTACCACGATGCCCAGTTCACCCGGTCGCTCAACTCCAAGCTGCAGGTCTACGAACGCACCGGTGGCCGGGTCACCGTGATCGGCCGCCACCAGCACGCCAGCGACGCCGTGATGCCCGCAAACGAATCGGGTGGCTATCTGCTGGGCGCTGAGCTTTTTCGCCTGGGTCACCGGGAAATCGGGGTCATCGCGGGCCCCCGCCTGCTGACCACCACCACCGACCGGCTGGCCGGCCTGCGCCGCGCGGCGCGCGACTACTCGCGTCCGCTGCGGCATGTCGCTTACGCCGACTTCGATCGCGACGGCGGCGCTGCCGCGGCCGCCTCCCTGCTCGCGCAGCGGCCACAGCTGACCGCGATCGCGGCGCTCAACGACTCGATGGCCATCGGCGCCCTCGCCTACCTTCGTTCGGCGAAGATCGAGGTGCCGGCCCAGATCAGCGTGATCGGCTTTGACGACATGCCCATAGCGCGCGATGTCACGCCCGCCCTGACCACCGTGCGGCTGCCGCTGGCGGAGATCGGCGCCCGGGCGATGACGATGGCGCTGGACGACAGCCTGCGCGACCGCCCGCCGCGCATCGAGGAGATCGGCTGCGAGATCGTCCGCCGTGAAAGCACCGCCCCGCCGCCCTAGGCGAAGTCAAAGTTGGACGTTTCTTGTCGCTATAGCCACAAGAAACGTCCAAGATTGCGAAGCTATTAGCCGCCGTTGACCGGGACGAACTGCGGCACGGTGTGGCGGAACGAGCGCGCGGCGAGGCCGGCGACGGGGGCGGGCAGGGAGTCGAACATGACGCGGCCGAGTTTGGCGTGCACCTCGACGGCCGGGTGGGTGGAGCCGTAGTTGTCGAGATCGCCGAGGGAGTCGGCGAACATGGCGTAGGTCAGGGCGGGTGAGCCGTCGGTATTGAACATGATGCCGGCCTCGTTGCGGGCCGCGCCCAGGGTGTTGAAGTCGGCGCCGTACTTGGTGGCGACCCGGCTGCGCTCATTGGAGGACATCGAGCGGCGGATGCCGTCGTGGTATCCGTTGACCCAGCGGGTGACCCGCAGCAGGAAGTCGGTGGAGGCCGGGCTGAGCAGGGTGCCGTTGGCCAGACGCCAGAGGAAGTCGTGGGTTTCCCGGGGCGTGGTCACGCCGAGGAAGAACCGGTTGGGGTTGGCCACCGGCTCCACCCGGGTCTTGACAAACCCTTTGGCGGCAAGGATTTCGTTGATTTCCAGGGCGGGCACGACCCGGCCGCACATGCGCACCGACGTGTTGTCGGAGACCAGCAGCATGGCGGTGAGGAAGTTGGCGATGGTGATGTCGTCGCCCCACACGCCGTGCAGATGGTAGATGCCGCTGCCGCCGAGGATGATGCTGGCTTGCAGGTCGAGACGCTGGCCCATGGTGAGCAGGCCCCGGTCGACCTTGTCGAGCACGGTCATCGCGACGAAGAGCTTCTGAACGCTGTAGCCGTTGGTGACGAAGTCGGCGTCGTCTTCGAGCACGGTCTCCAGCGCCCCTTCGCCGTTGACCATAGCGATGTGTGAATGCCATCGGCCGCCCGCCTCGGCCGTGAGCTTGGAGTATTTCTTGCGGATGTGGTTGACGGGATTTTTGTCAGTCTCGGTTGCCCCCGCCGGTGAGCCGAAAGCGAAAGTGGCCGCCGCTGCGGCGCCAACCCCAAGGGCGGCGCGACGCGTTACCTCATATGACATCACTAGAGTGAACCACATGCGCGTGGAATGTGTGGGTAAGGGCTTTTGGCAGCCAAAACGCGAAGTGTCCTTTGTAGAATTCGTCCAAGAAGGACATAACCTCTTCGGCGGGGCGTTCACCTGGCCGATCATGGTGCTCCGGCGCAGCGCGCTGGACCACAACCTGGCCACGCTGGCCGCCTTCTGCCGGGAATACGGCTTCGAGTTTGCTCCGCACGGGAAGACGACAATGTCGCCGACGCTGTGGCAGATGCAGCTCGACGCCGGGGCCTGGGGCATCACCCTGGCGACCGTGAACCAGGCGCTGGTGGCCGCCAAGTTCGGTGTGCCGCGGGTGTTGCTGGCCAACGAGGTGCTCGATCCGGGACCGTTGCGCTGGCTCGCCACCCAGGAGGGGTTCGATTTCTCGTGCTTTGTGGACTCGCTGGCCGGGGTGCGCGTGCTGGAGCAGGTCGGGCGGCCGGTCAGCGTCTTCGCCGAGCTGGGGTTCGCCGGTGGGCGAGCAGGGTGCCGCTCGGCAAACGAGCTTGTGCAGGTGGTGCGGGCGGCGAAGGAAAGCGGAAACGTCACGGTCAAGGGGGTGGCCGGATATGAGGGCGGGTTGCCCGATGCGCGGGCGGTCGCGGCCTATGTGGACTCGCTCAAACAGGCCGCGCTCACGTTGGCGGCCGAAGGCCTCCTCGAGGAGGAAGTCATTGTCACGGCGGGTGGGAGCACCTACTTCGATGTGGTGGCCGACGGGCTCGCCGGGCAATGGCTGCCCGGTCATCGACTCAAGGTCGTGCTGCGCAGCGGCGCCTACCTTTCGCACGATGACGGTTTCTATTTGGAACACACGCCTTTTCTCCGGGTACCCGAGAAAGGATCCCTGAAAGCGGCGATCGAGCTGTGGGCGCAGGTGACGTCGACGCCCGAGGAGGGCCTGGTGATAGCGGGCATGGGCAAGCGGGACGCCCCGCACGACGAAGGGCTGCCGGTGCCGTTGCGGATCCGGGGGCTGGATGGCAAGGTGCGTAACGTGAGCGGGGCAGAGGTGGTCAGGCTCAACGACCACCACGCTTACGTGACGGGAGTCCAGGCAAGCGCGGGCGAGCTGATCTGTTTCGGCATCTCGCATCCGTGCACGGCTTTCGACAAGTGGCGGGTGATCCCGGTGGTCGAGGACGACTATCGGGTGTCCGACCTGCTGCGCACCTATTTCTGAGGAGAAACCGATGCAATTTGGCCCTGGACAGCGGATCGTCTTCATCGGTGACAGCATCACCGACTCGGAGAGGCTGCGAGACGTTCCGCCCTACGGCAACGGCTACATGAGCCTGGTTCGGGCGTTCGTCACGGCACGCCATCCCGAGCTGGGCCTGACCTGGTTCAACACCGGCATCAGCGGCAACACCGTGCGCGACCTCGACGGCCGCTGGGAGGAGGACGTGGTCGAGCTGAAGCCGCACTGGCTCTCCGTGATGATCGGCATCAACGACATCTGGCGGGCCTTCGAGGACAGGGGTTCCGAGGCCGTGCCGATCGGCGAGTATGAGGAAACGTTGCACCGCTTGCTGAAGCGGGCTGTGGACGGCACGGGCTGCAAGCTCATCCTGGCCGACCCCTACCTCATCGAGGCCGATCAGGCCGAGCCGCAGCTGGTGGAAACCCGCCGCTACTGCGAGGTGGTGGCCCGGCTGGCGGCCGAGTTCGGCGCGCTGCATGTGCGCTCACAGGAGGCCTTCGACCGCGCGCTGACCACCACGAGCTCGCTCGACTGGGCGCACGACCGGATCCACCCGAACCTGCCCGGCCATGCCGTGCTCGCCCAGGCTTTCCTAGACGTGCTTGAGTGACTCGACCCGCTGTTTCAAGGCGGCGGCGTGCCTTTCGAAGCCGTCTTGGACAGCGGCCACCGAGACCGTGAAGCCGATGAGGCCGCGGAAGCGTTCCTCGGTGCGGTAAACGGTGGACCCGCCAACGTTTTCCAAGGCTTGCCGCCGCCGGCCCCGGATCAGCCCGGTTACGTGCAGCGGGCCACGGAACTCGTACTCGAGGGTGGCCTTGCCGTTGGCCGGGGCATCGATGGTGGTGATCCGCTCCGGGCTGGCGAACCGGCGGCCGCTGCTGAACTTCACGTGCAGCAGGATGTCGTCGCCGACGCGGGCCGTCTCGCCGCCGGAGCGGCGCGCACGGTAGATGAAAGGATTCCACTCCCGGTAGGCGGGCAGGTCGAGCATGACCGACCAGACGAGGTCGATCGGGGCGTCGATGGTGACCGTGGCTTGGGCGAGCCGCATGCGCTGAAGCTAGCGAACACCGCCCCGCAGCGCCAGGGTTGACTGAGCTGATGGTAAACGTTTACTGTTCGAAAATGTCTTACCTGAAAAGGGTTCCCGTGCCCGTGGGGACCCTGTCGCCGCGGCCCTGTCTGGCCTCCGACGCTCCGGTGCTCGACCTGAGCGGCCAGTGGCGGTTTCGCCTGCTGCCCACCGCGGACGGCCCGGCCGACTTCGCCTCGGCCGGTTTCGACGACAGCGGGTGGGAGATCAAGCCGGTTCCCTCCCATTTCGGCACGCCCGCCTACACCAACGCGAACTACCCCATTCCGGTTGAGCCTCCCTTGGTACCCGATGAGAACCCGACCGGTGACCACCGCGTCACCTTCGACCTGCCCCCGGGCTGGCCCGCAGGCGATGCGGCGCTTCGCTTCGAGGGGGTCGACTCGTGCGGCCGGGTCTGGCTCAACGGCGTCGAGCTGGGCGTGACCTTCGGCAGCCGGCTGCCCAACGAGTTCGCTGTCGGCCACCTGCTGCGCGAAACAGGCAACGTGCTCGCGGTGCGGGTGCATCAGTGGTCGCCCGGCACGTACCTGGAAGACCAGGACATGTGGTGGTGGCCGGGGATTTTCCGCGAGGTGCGCCTGATCGCGCGTCCGGCGGGCGGGCTGGATCAGGTGCGGGTGCAGGCAGGCTTCGACCACGAGACCGGGCTGGGGACCCTGACCGTCGACGGGGCCGAGGTGGTCAGCGGCCCGGATCTGAGCCGGCCGGTGCGCCCGTGGACGGCGGAAACCCCGTACCTGTACGACGTGGTGATCCGTAGCGGGCCGGAGACGGCGACGATCCGGGTGGGCTTTCGCACCGTGTCCATTGAGGATGGTGTGCTGAAGGTGAACGGCCGGCGGATCCTCTTCCGCGGCGTGAACCGGCACGAGTTCCATCCGGTCACCGGGCGGGCGCTGAGCGAGGAGGTGATGCGCGCCGACCTGGAACTGATGCGCGCGCACAATGTCAATGCGGTGCGGACAAGCCACTACCCGCCGCACCCGCGTTTTCTGGACTTCTGCGACGAGCTGGGCTTCTGGGTCATCGACGAATGTGACCTCGAGACGCACGGCTTCGAACCGTTTGGCTGGCAAGGCAACCCGACCGACGACCCGGCTTGGCGCGAGGCGCTGGAGGATCGCGCGCGCCGCATGGTGCTGCGGGACAGGCACCACCCGAGCGTCATCATGTGGTCGCTGGGCAACGAAGCCGGCGTCGGGCGCAACCTGGGGGCGATGGCCGCCGCCATGCGGGCGCTGGATTCCACCCGCCCGCTGCACTACGAGGGCGACCGCACCTGCGAGCACACCGACGTCAACAGCCGCATGTATGCCCCGCACGACGAAGTCGCGCAGATCGGCCAGAGCACGACACGCCCTTTCATCCTGTGCGAGTACGGCCACGCGATGGGCAACGGGCCGGGTGGCCTTTCCGAGTACCAGCGCCTGTTCGAGACCTTCGAGCGCTGCCAAGGCGGGTTCATCTGGGAGTGGATCGATCACGGCATCGCCTCCGAGAGGGGTTTCCTTTACGGGGGCGACTTCGGCGAGGAGCTGCACGACGGCAGCTTCATCTGCGACGGCCTCGTCTTCCCGGATCGCACGCCTTCGCCCGGGCTCGCCGAGTACAAGAAGGTCATCGAACCCATCCGGATCACACGCGACGGCATCGAGAACCGTTACGACTTCCGTAGCCTGGAAGGCTTTTCGCTGCGCTGGGGCTACGACGGCGGCGGTGGTGGCGAGCTGCCGTGCCCGCCGCTGCGGCCCGGAGAGCAGGCGCCGCTTGAGGTTCCGCCGGGCTCGGGCTGGTGCACGGTCTCCGCCCTGGACCCGGCCGGGCACGAGATCGCCTGGGGTCAATGGCAGGACTCGCCATCAAGGCACGAACTCCCCGCAATCCCCGATGGCCCACTGGAAAGGGGGCCCGAGGTCCGGCTGGACGTGTGGCGGGCGCCTATCGACAATGATCAGTTCGGCGGGCGTCCCCCGAAACTGGCGCAGCTCTGGCGCGACGCGGGCCTGCACCGCATGAAGCAGCGAACCATTTCCCTGGATCCGCTGCGTGTTCGCCTCGCCCCGGCGGCGGCGAATTTCGGCCTGCTGGCCACATATCGGTGGGAGCCGCAGGCCGACGGCTCGGTGCGCCTGGAGGTGGAGGTGGAGCCCGACGGGCAATGGCACGTGCCGCTGCCGCGGGTGGGTCTGCGCTTCGCGCTCCCGGCGAGCCTGGGCATCGCGCAATGGTTCGGTGGCGGGCCTGGCGAGGCCTACCCCGACTCGCGCCAGGCGGCCAAGATGGGCCTGCACCGGATGAGCGTGGACCAGATGCAGACCCCCTACGTTTTTCCGCAGGAGAACGGGGCCCGCATCGATGTGCGATGGGCCAGTCTGACCGATTCCGGCGGCAACGGGCTGCGCATCGAGGGCGACACCCCGTTCCTTTTCACCGCCCGCCGATGGACCACCGAGCAGCTCGACGCGGCCCGGCACACCAGCGAACTCGTGCCTAGTGACCGGATCTGGGTCAACGTTGACGCTGCCCAGCACGGGCTCGGTTCCGGGTCTTGTGGGCCGGTGGCGCTGCCTGCGTACGTTCTGCATCCGAAACGGCTGAGAATCGCGCTGAGGTTCGTCAGACTGGGGAACGGGGTATGAAACCGAAGTGCTGCAACCCGGAGTCGTGCTGAGCGAGCGTTATCGGCTGGACGACCGGCTCGGCAGGGGAGCGATGGGCGACGTCTGGCGCTCAACCGATCTTCTGCTCGGCCGCACCGTCGCAGTCAAGACACTGCTGCCCGCATTGATCGCCGACCCCGGGTTCTCGGCGCGCTTCTTCGCCGAGGCGAGGATCATGGCCGCGCTGCACCACCCCGGCATAGTCAACGTCTACGACTACGGCCAGAGCGAGCTTGCCCCCGATGAGGTCGCTGTCTACCTGGTCATGGAGTGCGTCGAGGGCGAGCCGCTGTCGGCGCGGATGGAGGTCAAGGGCCGGCTCGGCGTGGCCGAGACGCTGTCGATGGTGGCACAGGTGGCCTCGGCCCTTCAGGCGGCGCACGACGCCAACATCGTTCACCGCGACGTCAAGCCCAGCAACCTGCTTGTCACCAGCGACGGCACGATCCGGCTGGCCGACTTCGGGGTGGCCCGCTCGGTGGAGTCGGCGGCGCTCACCGCCACCAACGCGGTGCTGGGCACGGCCCGGTACATGGCGCCCGAGCAGGCGATGGGCCGCTCCGCCACGGCGGCGGCCGACATCTACGCGCTGGGTGCGGTCGCCTATCACTGTCTGGCCGGCGTGCCGCCGTTCCAGGGCGACACCCCGATCGAGGTGGCCTTGCACCACGTCCAGGACGAGCCGCCGCCGCTGCCCGACGGAATTTCGCCGCAGGTACGTGAGCTGGTCAGCCGGGCGATGGCGAAGGACCCAGCGCAACGGTTTCCCAGCGCCGCCGCTTTCGGTCACGCCGCCCACCTGCTGCGGACCATCTCGGGGTCGGGCGGGGGCGCGGAATCGACGGTGGTCACCACCGGGCAGCCGATCAGGGCCGCGGCCCAGTCACCCCTTCGCGGCCCGGGCAAGGACGGCACCACGCTGTCGGACATGCTGCCCGTGCCGATGACGGTGGGAGGTGTCCGGCGCAGGCGCGGCACGAAGGTCGCCGCCGCCGGAGCCGGGCTCGGGCTGGCCCTGCTGGCCACCTTCCTCTTCGCGGACATGCACGACAAGCAGCCGACGGGGACGGTGACGCCCACGGTCGCCCCGTCCAGCCAGTCATCCAAAGTGGACAGCGGCGGCAAACCCGGGCCGTCGGGTGGCCGATCCGCCACGCCCGGGGTGACCCCGTCGCCCACTGCGATCGCGCCGCAAACCTCGGCGCCGCCGGCGACCGTCGCCCCGGCCACGCCACCGCCAGCCACCACCGCGCCGACCGCGCCGCCACCCGCGACGCAAGCCGCCTCGCCGGAGGCGGCCGCGGCGCCCGCCCCCGCGCCGCAAATCGCGCCGCCGGCCGGGCCGGTGGCACCCTCGGCCGCGCCGTCGGCCGGGCCCGAGGTTTCGCCGGAGCCGCAGGCGGCCCCCGGGGTCTCGCCGGAGGTGGTCCCGCCCGGAGTGACGCCCGCACCCGGGCCGCCTGAGGCCCCGCCGTTCCAGCCGCCGGAGCCGTTCAACCCGATTGACAGGGTGGCGCAATAGAATGGCCCGTGCCCATCGCCAGTGAGCAGCCTGTGACCGGCTACCGTGAGCGGCGTTCCCGCCTGCCTGGCGTGGTGGCCTGGGAAAGGCCGACGCCTGAGGCCGACCCGGGGCTGGTTCTGCCCGATGGCTGCATGGATCTCATTTGGACAGACGGCACGCTGATCGTCGCCGGGCCGGATACCCACGCGCACTCCTCGGGCGAGCCTGCGACCTACGCCGGGCTGCGGTTCGCGCCGGGCATGGGCCCCGCGGTGCTGGGGGTGCCCGCGGCGGCGCTGCGCGATCAGCGGGTGCCGCTGGCGCAGCTGTGGCCGGCGGCGAGGGTGCGCCGCCTGGCCGACCGGGTGACCGGTGCCGACAACCACCTGGCGGCGCTGGAAGATGTTGCCGCGCAAGTGATGCCGCCCAGCGATCCGGCGCTGGCCCTGATCGTCAAGTCGCTGGACGCCGGGGCGGGCGTGGCACAGACTGCTGCGCTGCTCGACATGGGCGAACGCCGGTTGCACCGGCGCTGCCTCGACGCCTTCGGCTACGGCCCCAAGACGCTCGCCCGGATCCTGCGGATGAACAGGGCCCTCGCCCTGGCCCGCGCCGGCACTCCATTCGCGACGGTCGCGGCGCAGGCGGGCTACGCCGATCAGGCCCACCTGGCGCGCGACGTCAAGGACATGGCCGGGGTCCCGCTCAGCTCGCTGGTGGGGTGAGGGGACAGAACAGATCCACGCCGTTGCCATCGGGATCGACGATGGTCGCATAACGCTGACCCCAGAAGGCGTCCCAGGGTTCCTTGTGCCCCCGATACCCAGCCGCGACGACCTCGGCGTAAAGCCGGTCGACCTCCGCCGGGGAACCGCACAGGAAGGCCAGTGAGATGCGGGGGCTGCCGGTGGGCTCGGTCCATTCCGGATCGAAGGTGCGCACCATGCTGATCAGATCCCACGCGATCCTTATTCCGCCGGGAAGCGTGGACTCGACATGGTCCTCCTTCTCCGCGCCGGGCGGGAGGTCCAGCCCCATCAGCCGGTAGAACGCCAGTGCCTTGCCCATATCGGCAACGGCCATACCAATCATGTCCAGCCTGAGAGTCATGACTATCAAGCTAGCTGGCGTTCTACCCTGCGTCTTGAACGAATCAGACAGCCGCCCCGGCGAACTGGGCCTGATACAGGCGTGCGTAGGCGCCGCCGGCGGCGATGAGCTTGTCGTGCGAGCCCTGCTCCACGATCCGGCCCGACTCCATCACCAGGATGACGTCGGCGTTGCGGATGGTGGACAGGCGGTGCGCGATGACAAAGCTGGTGCGGCCGGAGCGAAGCGAGGACATCGCCCGCTGGATGAGCACCTCGGTGCGCGTGTCCACGGAGCTGGTCGCCTCGTCGAGGATGAGGATGCTCGGCTCGGCCAGGAACGCCCGTGCGATGGTCAGCAGCTGCTTCTCACCCGCGCTCACGTTCGAGCCCTCCTCGTCGAGGATGGTCTCGTAGCCTTCGGGCAGCGTGCGCACGAACCGGTCGACATGGGTGGCCTTGGCCGCCGCGACTATCCGCTCGCGGGACGGGTTGTCGGCCCCATAAGCGATGTTGTCCGCGATGGTACCGCCGAAGAGCCAGGTGTCCTGCAAAACCATGCCCATCTTCGAGCGCAGGTCCTCGCGCGTCATCTTGGTGACGTCCACGCCGTCGAGGGTGATCCGCCCGCTGTCCACTTCGTAGAAGCGCATCAACAGGTTCACCAGCGTCGTCTTGCCCGCGCCGGTCGGCCCGACGATGGCGACGGTCTGGCCCGGCTCCACCCGCAGCGAGAGGTCCTCGATCAGCGGCTCCTCCTCCTTGTACCGGAAGGAGACGTTCTCGAAGGCGACCTCGCCCCGCGCCTGCGGCACCCGTTCCGGCAGCACCGGCTCGCGGCTCTGCTCTTCGGCATCGAGCAGGCCGAAGACCCGCTCGGCCGACGCGACACCAGACTGCACCAGGTTGGACATGGCCGCGACCTGGCTCAGCGGCTGGCTGAACTGGCGCGAGTATTGAATGAACGCCTGCACATCACCGAGACTGAGCGAGCCGTTGGCCACGCGCAGCGCGCCGACCACGGCGACGAGCACGTAGTTCAGGTTGCCGATGAAGAACATCGCGGGCTGGATCATCCCGGAGATGAACTGCGCCTTGAAACTCGACGCGTAGAGGGCATCGTTGTGCTGTTTGAACGTCGCGGAGGCCTCCTTGCGCCGCCCGAAGACCTTCACCAGCGAGTGCCCGGTGTACATCTCCTCGATGTGCGCGTTGAGCTTTCCGGTGGTCGCCCACTGCGCGATGAACTGGGGCTGCGCCTTCTTGCCGATCCGCATCGTGACGAAGACCGACACCGGTACGGTCACCAGCGCGATGAGCGCGAGCAGCGGCGAAATCCAGAACATCATTGCCAGCACGCCGATGATGGTGAGCACCGAGTTCATCAGCTGGCTCATCGACTGCTGCATCGTCTGCGCCACATTGTCGATGTCGTTGGTGGCCCGGCTGAGCACCTCACCGCGGGCCTGCTTGTCGAAGTAGCTCAACGGAAGCCGGGACAGCTTGGCCTCGACCTCTTCGCGCAGCCGGTAAATGGTGCGCTGCACGACCGTGGTGATGAGCCGGAACTGGAACAGCGAGAACACCGACGAGGCCACGTAGACGGCCAGCGCCCACATCAGCACCTGGCTCAGCTTGGTGAAGTCGATGCCCTGTCCCGGCACGACGCTCATCGAGGCCACCAGGTCGGCGAAGGTGTTGTTGCCCGACAGCCGGATCGCTTCCACCGCCTGGTCTTTGGTCAGCTCCGCGGGCAGCTGTGAGCCGATGAAGCCCTCAAAGATCACGTCGGTGGCGTGGCCGAGGATCTTCGGCCCGATCACCGCGAGCGTGACACCGGTGATGCCGAGCACCAGCGCGGCCCAAAGCAGCTTCTTGTCCGGGCGCAGCATCCCCAGGATCCGCCGCACCGAGGCCTTGAAGTTCATCGGCTTGGCGATCGGCGGCCCGGCCATCATCGCCGCGGGCCCAAAACGGGGGTTGGATTCGGGTTTACGAGTGGGGGCGCTCATGCTGCTTCTTCCTCCGTGAGCTGGGACAGCACGATTTCCCGATAGGTTTCGTTGCTGCGCATGAGTTCTGTGTGGGTACCGTTGCCGACCACCTGCCCGTCGTCGAGCACCAGGATCCGGTCGGCGTCGCGGATGGTGTTGACGCGCTGGGCCACGATGACGACCGTGGCGTCGGTGGTTTCGCGGGCCAGAGCCGCGCGCAGCGCGGCGTCGGTGGAGTAGTCGAGCGCTGAGAACGAGTCGTCGAACAGGTAGATCTCGGGGCGGCGCACCAGAGCGCGGGCGATGGCCAGCCGCTGGCGCTGCCCGCCCGAGACGTTCGTGCCGCCCTGTGCGATCGGGGCGTTGAGCCCCTCCGGCATCTGCTCGACGAAGTCTCGCGCCTGGGCCACCTCCAGCGCCTTCCACAGCTCCTCGTCGGTGGCGTCGGCGTTGCCGTATCTGAGGTTGCTGGCGACGGTACCCGTAAAGAGATAAGGCTTTTGGGGCACGAAGCCGACGGTGCGCGACAGGGCGCCGGGCTCCAGCTTGCGCACGTCGACCTCATCGACGAGCACCTGGCCGCCCGTGGCGTCGAACAGCCGGGGCACCAGGTGCAGCAGCGTCGACTTTCCACTGCCCGTGCTGCCGATGATGGCCGTCGTCTCGCCCGGGCGTGCGATCAGGTCGATGCCGCGCAGCACCGGCTCCTCCGCGCCGGGGTAGCGGAACTCGACATCGCGCATTTCGAGGTGGCCGTTGGACCCCAGGATCGTCACCGGATCGGACGGCGGGGCGACACTCGACTCGGTGTCGAGCACCTCCTCGATCCGCTCAGCGCACACCTCGGCCCGCGGGATCATCATGAACATGAACGTGGCCATCATCACGGCCATGAGGATCTGCATCAGATAGCTGAGAAACGCTGTCAGCGCACCGATTTCCATCTCGCCGCTGTCGATGCGCATCGAGCCGAACCAGAGCACGGCCACGGTGGTCACGTTAATGATGAGCATGACGAGCGGGAACATGAACGCCATCAGCTTGCCGACGGCCAGCGAGACAGCGGTCAGGTCGCTGTTGGCGCCCGCGAAACGCTCCTGCTCGTGCTTGTCGCGCACGAAGGCGCGGATGACCCGGATGCCCGTGATCTGCTCCCGCATCACGCGGTTGACCTCATCGATGTTGTTCTGCATCGCGCGGAACAGCGGGCGCATCCGGTAGATGATGATCCCGATCCCGATCACCAGAGCCGGGATCACGGCCAGCAGCAGGCCGGAGAGCTGCACATCGAGCCTCAACGCGAGGATGATGCCGCCGACCATCATGATGGGCGCCGACACCATCATGGTGAACGTCATCAGCGCCAGCATCTGCACCTGGAGCACGTCGTTGGTGGTCCGCGTGATCAGCGACGGGGCCCCGAAGTGGCCCACCTCGCGCGCCGAGAAGTCTTGTATCCGCTCGAAGATGGCCGATCTGATGTCGCGTCCGGCCGCCATGGCGGTCTGCGCTCCAAAGTAGACAGCGCCCACGGAGCAGACGAGCTGCACCAGCGAAACGCCGAGCATGATCCCACCGACGCGCAGAATGTAGTTGATGTCGCCCTTGACGACTCCGTGGTCGATGATGTCGGCGTAAAGGGTGGGCAGGTAGAGGGTGGCGACGGTCTGAATCAGTTGCAACAGCACGACCAGAGTGAGCTGTCGCTTGTAGGGGGCAAGGTGACGGCGCAGGAGTCTAATCAGCATGGGAGTTCTTTCTTGGCTTCGGGGAACAGCGCTCCGTCGAGGACCACGGTGACCATGTCGTCACCGGAGATGGCATCCTTCGGGTTGTGGCACATGATCATGGAGATGAGCAGCCAGGCGATGGAATCCGCGGGCAGGCGCAACTGGTGCTGGTCGGGTTTGAGTAGGTCGGTGAGGGCTTGCACGATCCTGGCCATGCCTTCGCGCGCATCGGCCGGCTGGATCGCGACACCTGAGGCGCGCAGGGCCATGATCAGGGGGAGGTTGTCCTTGAACCGGCGCATGATCACGTGTACTGCGGTCCTGAGCCGGAATCGAAGATCGGGATCGCCCGCGATCGCCTTGATCGACTCGATGGCTGGCGCCGGGTCGAAGGCGTAGGCCAGCGTCGCGGAGATCAGGGCCGCCTTGTCGGGGAAGGCCCGGAAGATCGTCCCCTCGGCCACCCCGGCACACTCCGCGATCTTGCGGGTGCTCACGTTGAGCCCCTCGGCTCTCAGCAGGGGTAACGTGGCCGCAATGATGGCCGCCCGCCTGCTCTCGGGCGCTAACGGCGCAGCTCGCCGCCGCATCTGCTCGTTCACGCGGCCAATCTAATGAGTGAGCACTCACTCCGCAATCGAATATCGCTCGCGGCTGAACGCTCACCCCCGAGTGGCGGCGGGCTTGGTGAGGAGGGCTCGGCCGGTGGCTGGGTCGGGTAGGCCGGCGGTGTCGCCGTGGGCGGCCACGACGCCTGCCGCGAGAACGCTGCCGATGTGAGCGGCGGCGGCGGGGGAAGCACCGCGTAAGCGGGCGGCGAGGTAGCCGCCGGCGAAGGCGTCGCCCGCGCCGACCGGGTCGACGACCTCGGTCGCGTAGGACGGCAGGTGACCGCCGCGGAAGTAGCAGCCCTGCGCACCCGCCTTGAGGATGACCTCGCCCGGGAACGCGGCGAAGACGTCGGTGGTGCCGAAGATGAGGTGTGCCTCGTCGAGGCCGAGGATGAGGATGTCGACGTGGGGCAGTAGCAGACGGGCGAAGGCGGCCTGGTCGTCCAGCGGGCCGAGGCCGGGGCGGAAGTTGGGGTCGAAGGCGAGCCGCACCCGCGGGGCGAGGTGCAGCACCGCGGCACGCGGACCGTCGCCCAGCGCGGCGGTGATGCCGGAGACGGCGACCAGCCCGGGACGTGCTGCGAGCAGCCGGTCGGCGTCGGAAGTGTCCATTGTGGACGCAGCTGACCCCTTGCGGTAGTAGTAGACGCGCCTTTCCCCGTCGGGTTGGACGTCCTTGAGAAACAGGCCGGTGGGGTGATCCGGGTCGGTCATGGCGAGCGCCGTGGACACGCCGAGGCCGTCCAGGCCGGCGAGGACCCGCTCGCCCAGCGGGTCAGCGCCGACCCGGGTACACAGCGCGGTGGCGATGCCCAGCCGCGCGGCGGCGGCGCAGAGGTTGAACTCGGCCCCGGCGATGTGAACGTCGACGGCCGGAGCGGTGGCAAGCGAGGTCGATTCGAAGAGCACCATCGCCTCGCCGAGACCGGCGAGTTCTAGCTCAGCCATCGCGCCCGCAGATCGGGCCGGATGAAGGCGGCGGGCGACGCGATGGAAAGGCCGCCGTCGACCGGCAGCACCACGCCGGTGACGAAGGTCGCGCCAGCCAGGAAGTGCACTGCTTGCGCTACTTCTTCGGGGGTACCGATCCTGCCGAGCGGATACCCCGCCGCCGCGTCCGGGACGCCGGTAGGGCCGATCATGCCGGGGGCGACCGCGTTGACGCGGATTCCGCGCGGGCCGTATTCGAGCGCGAGCTGGCGTACCAACCCTTCCAGGCCAGACTTCGCCGCCGCGTAGGCGGGCACGCCGGGCGCGGCGAGCGTGGCGTTGACCGAGCTGACCGCCACCACCGCGCCCCCGGCACGCATGTGCGGCAACGCCGCCCGGCTGACCGCGAAAGCGGTGCCGAGCGTCGCCGTCATCGCGGCCTGCCACTGCTCGTCGGTGGTGTCGGTGATAGGCGAAACCGGCATCGCCGCCGCGGCGAGCACCACCACATCGATGCCGCCCGCCAAGTCGATCACAGCCGCAACGGCCCGCTCCGCGCCGTCAGCGGTCGAGCAGTCAAGCCCCAGCAAAGCCAGCAAACCGCCCCCGCTGCCGGTGCCCGGCGGCACTGCGGTGTTGCTGGCGGTTGGAGGCGCGGCGGTGTTGCTGGCGCCTGGTTGCGGTGCGACGGCGGTTTCGGGTGCGGGCACGGTGTTGGTGGGGCTGGGCTGTGGCAATGAGACTGCCACGACCGCGTCGGCGGCGAATGCCGCGCAGATTGCCTGGCCGATCGGCGAGCTGGCGCCTACCACGAGCACGCCTTTCATCGCGCGGCCGGTGCGGCGCTGGGAGGTGGGTGTTGGGTCATATCAGTTCCAGGTCGCGCAGGATGTCATCGAGGTAGGCAAGGGTGGCGGGATCGGCGTCGGAGGCGGGGGAGCGCACCGTGGCCGAGGCGATGATGCCGCGCCGCACGAGCACATGTTTGTGGATGGACCAGGCGATCCCGGGCTGCAGGCCGAACCGGATGAGGGGCAGCAGGCGGTTGAACTCCTCGCGTGACCGGGAGCGCAGCACCGGCGCGAGCAGGTCGGGGAACTCGCACGCGGGCATGGTGCCCACCGCGCCGCGGGCGTACTCCTCCAGCACGAAAAGGGCGTTCTGCCCACCGAGCACGAGGAAGTCCGGTGAGGTGGCCTGGACGACCGCGCCCACCTTCGGCGCAGTGGGCTGGGTCTCCACCTTGACCGAGGCCACACCCTCCAATTTGGACAGCTCGGCGATCAGGGGCACCGGCATGTTGACCCCGGTGGGGCCGGGCGCGTCCTGGACCATGACCGGCAGCCCCCCGGCCGCGGCGACCTCGCCGTAGAAGTCGACAAGCTGGGCCTGGCTCGGCTTGACCATGTAGGGCGGCAGCACCATCGCCGCGCCGGCCCCGTGCGACGCGGCGAGGCGGGTCTGCTCGACCGCCTCCCGCACCGCGGTCGCGCCCACCCCGGCGACCACCGGAAGGCCGGACCGGACAACGGTTTGGAGGATCTGTACGCGTTCCGCCGTGGTCAGCGCGAAGCCCTCGCTGGCGAAGCCGAAGACCGCGACCCCGTCCACGCCCGACGCGACCTGAAAGTCGACAAGCCGCTGCAGCGATTCCAGATCGAGCTCGCCCGACGGGTGGAAAGGGGTGGCCAAGACGGGGATGAGGCCGGTGGTCATGCATCCTCCTGGAGCGCGCTCAGATCGACCTCAACGCCGAGGCCGGGAAGGTGGGGCAGGGCAAAGCTCACCGGGCCGCCGGGCAGTCCGGTGGTGAGGATGGTGTTGGCGACAGCCATGGTGCCGGGCTGGAACTCGAAAGCGGGCATGTTCTCGATGGCGGCGCTCACATGCAGACCGGCCGCGACGGCGACGCCCAGGCCGACCGAGTGGTGCGGGGCCACCGGGAGGTGGTGGGAGTCGGCGAGCGCGGCGATGGCCATGGCCTCGGTGATCCCGGTCCGCCCGACATCGGGCTGGCAGAGGTCGACCGCGCGGGCCTGGATCCATTCGCGGAACTCGTACCGGTTGCGCATCGCCTCCCCGACCGCGATCGGTGTCATCAGCGCGGCGGCAAGTTCCCTATGCGCGGCAACGTCTTCAGGCGCAAGGGGGGCCTCGAAGAACCAGGCGTTCCGCTCATCGAGCCCGCGCCCGAGGCGCAGCGCGTCGGCGAGCGAGTAGGCCCAATGCGCG
Source organism: Rhizocola hellebori (assembly GCF_016862955.1). Taxonomy (GTDB): domain Bacteria; phylum Actinomycetota; class Actinomycetes; order Mycobacteriales; family Micromonosporaceae; genus Rhizocola; species Rhizocola hellebori. Next base: position 50,828 of record NZ_BONY01000028.1, read on the forward strand.
TCCACGGCGACCCGCAGCGAGGGGTGTGCCGCGCGGACCGCGTCGAAGGTGGCCAGGTCGCGCTCGACCCCGTAACCGAGGTGCAGCTTGATGGCGCGAACCCCCTGGGCGGCCCACTGCCCGGCCAGCTCCGCACGCTCCGCGTCGGTGGGCTTGGGCAGCCCGGACACGTAGGTGGGGATGTCCTCGCGGAACGCGCCGCCGAGCAGGGCGTGCACGGGGAGGCCGAAGGTCTTGCCGGTGACGTCCCAGAGCGCGATGTCGACCGCGGCGAGGGCGTCGGCCTGATGCCCGGCCAGGTGGCCGCGCTCGCGCATGAGCCCGCTGAGTTTCGTCCAAAGAGGACGGACGCGGGTGGGGTTCTCGCCGATCAGAACGGGGCGCAACAGCCGGTCGACGATGGCCTTGACCACCTCGGGGGCGACCGGTGCCAGCGCTTCACCCCAGCCGAAGGTGCCGTCGTCGCAAGTGATCCGCACCAGCAGCGTCTCGAACCGGTCGGAGTAGAGGCTGCGCCACGGCGGGCGCAGGTAGTAGTCCGAGCTGTCCACTTTGTCCGGACGGGCACCCAGGTAGGGGGTCGGCGCCCGCAGCTTGACCACATAAGACTCCACCTCCACGACCTTTTGGTTGACGGCTTGCAACATGCGGGATATCTTTCCGTACCACGCAAGCAACTTTCAAGAGCGAGTCAGGAGAAACATGGCCGCGGAGTCTGGAAGTAACCAGAGCGTCGAAAAGGCCCTTGGCGTGCTGCGCGTGTTCACTGCCGGCCGTGCTGAGCTGCGCGTTTCCGACGTGGCCAAGGCGGCTGAGTTGACTTTGTCGACAGCTTCCCGGCTGCTGGCGACCCTCGAGACCGCCGGATTCGTCGACCGCGACCCGGTCAGCGGGCTCTACCGCCTCGGCCTGGACATGGTCTCCCTGGGTGGCGCGGTCCTCAACAACCACCCGGTGCATCGCGAGGCGCGCCAGATCGCGCAGAACCTCGCGGCTGAGCTGGGTCTGGGCGCCAACGTCGCGGTGCGGCGCGCAGACCAGCTCTTCTATCTGCTCAACTTCGAGGGCCGGCAGGCGCCGCGCTCTTTCGTGCTCACCGGGCAGCGCAATCCGTTGCACGCCACCGGTTTGGGCAAGGCCCTGCTCAGCGGGCTCACCGCGCAGGAAAGGCGCACCCTGCTGCCGACCCTGACCCCCTATACCAACCGCACCCTGACCTCACATGAGGCCCTCGACGAGGAGCTGGCCAAGTCCACGGCGCGCGGCTACTCCACGGAGGTGGAGGAGCTGGCGCACGGCAGGGCTTGCGTTGCCGCCGCAATCCGGGACAGTTCGGGCGCAGTGATCGCCGGCCTGTCCGTATCCGGCCCACTGTCTGCAATCGACTTGCAGAATAGAGAGCAAGCCCTGGCCAGCACCGTGATCGAAGCAGCCGACTCGATCAGCATCGGCCTCGGCTACGTCGGCCCCCACCCCATCCCCGCCCTGGCCGTCGCATGAAGCAGGGGCGGTCGCTGTCCAACGGCACGTTTGGGTTCCTGCTGACGCTGCCGGCGGTGGTGCTGTTCGGGGCGATCGTGCTCTATCCGCTGATCGGCTCGCTGACCACCAGCGTGTTCGAGCAGAGCCTGGTCGCGCCCGGGCGCGCCTTCGTCGGGCTGGAGAACTTCCGGCACGTGCTGGCCTACGACTTCTGGCCGGTGCTGCAGAACACGCTCGTGTTCACCGGGGCCGGCACGCTCGCGCCGTTCGTCATTGGGTTCGCGCTTGCACTTGCGCTCAACTCGAAGATGAAGGGGCGCGCGATCCTGCGCGGGGCGTTCCTGTTCCCCTGGGTGATCCCCGGTGTCGTGGTCTCCTTCGCCTGGCTGTGGATTTTCAACGCGAACTACGGCTTGCTCAACGGGATCCTGGTCCGGCTGGGACTTATCGACGCTCCGGTCAGCTGGCTGGGCGAGCCCGGTACCGCGATGATGGCCATTGTCGTGGCCAAAACCTGGGCCAGCTTCCCCTGGATCATGGTGATGCTGCTGGCGGGCCTGCAGACCGTTCCCGAGGTGCTGCACGAGGCGGCCGCGATCGACGGCGCGGGCACGGTGCGCCGCTTCTGGCACGTCACGCTGCCCCACCTGCGCGGCATCATCGGCGTCGTCGTCCTGCTCGAACTGATCTGGAACTTCCAGCATTTCGACACCATCTACGTGCTCACCGGGGGCGGCCCGGCCGGGGCCACCACCACCTTCGCCGTGGCTGTCTACGAAACGGCTTTCAAGGGTTTCGACCTTGGGCAGGCCGGAGCGCTTGGCGCGCTTTGGATGCTGCTGCTCTCCGTCCTGGTCGTCGTCTACGTGAAGGTGGCCGAACGGTGACAAAGCGAATTACGGTCTTCATCATCGGGGTGTTCGCCTTCGGCCCGGTCTACTGGCTGCTGGTCACCGCGCTGACCCCGACCGCCGAGGTGTTCACGTTTCCGCCTCGCCTGTGGCCCAAAACGGTGACGCTGGAACACTTCGCGAACCTCGCCGACAACCCGGCCCTGCTGCGCTACCTGACCAACAGCGTCATCGTGGCGAGCCTGACCGCGTTGCTCACCGTGCTTATCTCTTCCTACACCGCCTATTCGTTCTCGAAGTTCCGCTATCGGGGCCGCAAGTCGTTGATGTATCTCATCCTGGCCTCCCAAATGTTTCCGCAGGCGCTGCTCCTCATCACGCTTTACCTGGTGTTCTCCGCTTTCGGAATGCTCAACTCCTATCTAGCACTCATCCTTTCCTTCACCACTTTCACGCTGCCGTTGTGCGTGTGGATGCTCAAAGGCTTCTTCGACACCATTCCCGATGAGCTGCTGGAAGCGGCCAAAGTGGACGGTGCCGGGCAGGGCTCGATCATCCATCGCATCCTGCTCCCGGTTTCCCTGCCGGGGCTGGTCGCCACCGGGCTGTTCGCCTTCATCCGGGGCTGGAACGACTTCATTTTCGCGCTGACCCTCGCCGGCCCGGACAAGCAAACGCTGCCGCCGGGTCTTGTCAACACCTACCTGGGCGAGTTCCAGGCGGCCTGGCCCGATCTGATGGCCGCCTCGCTCGTCGTCTCCCTCCCCGTCGTCATCGGGTTCGTCATCCTGCAGCGCTACCTCGTCGCCGGCCTTGTCAGCGGCGCGGTCAAGGGCTGAGCTGTCCTTTGAAAGCGAGTCGAAATGTCCATCTCCAGAAGAGGCTTCCTCACCGTCGCGGCTGCCGGGGCGCTCGCGGCTTGCGCACCTTCCACTCCGGCGCCGACACCCGTTGCCGATCCGCTGAAAGATGATGGGGTCAAGGACTTCAACTTCACCGCGTGGTCGCTGAACGAGGCGTCCACCAAGGACGCGTTGCAAGCGATGGTGGACGGTTACGCCTCCACCAACACCGCGAAGATTACGACCGCGTCGTATCCGTACAACGACTACTTGAACCAGGTGCTGCTTCAGGTACGCGGCGGCACGCTGACCGGCGCGGTGCAGGTGGACGTCGCGTGGCTGGCAACCCTTGCCCAGACCGGAAAACTGGTCGATCTGGCTGGGCTGGCGGGCAAGGCCGACTACACCGAGTCGTCGCTGGGCATCGGCAAGGTGGCGGGCAAGCAGTACGGCATTCCGTGGACCAGCGCGGGCATCGGCCTCATCGGCAACAAGGCCCTGCTCGACCAGGCCGGCGTGACGACCGCCCCGAAGACGATCGCCGACTTCGAGACCGCGTTGCGGGCACTCAAGGCGCTGGGCAACGGTGTGGTGCCCTACGCCGCGATGACAAAGGTGGATCAGCTCAAGGACTTCATCGCGTGGATGTGGGCGTTCGGCTCACCGGTGGTCAAGGACGGGAAGATCGTCGTCGGTGACGACGCGAGTGTGGAAGCCCTTGTCTGGTACAAGAAACTCTATGACGAGAAGCTGATCGCCCCTGACGTCAACCGGTTCGACGCCCGTGCGCTTTTCGCGCAGGGCAAGGTGGGCTTCTACGAGGATGCGATCGGCGGCAAGGGCGCGGTCGTCAAGGCCTCGACCGACACCGCGCTCGCCTCGAAGCTGCTGCCGGTGTCGCGGCCGGTCAAGAGTGCCAGCGACAAGCCGGCGCATCTGGCCTGGGGCCACGCGCTGGTCGTGTTGCAGGGCGCGGGCGCGGCGGCGGCGAGCCGTTTCGTCAGCGCGTTGACCAGCACCCCCAGCTACAACGGGGAGTGGTTCAGGAAGACGGGCCTGCCACCGACCACCAAGGCGGGCCTGGGCACCTCGGAGGTCAAGAACGACGCCTTCACCACGGCGTTCACCAGCGCGATCGGTGGTTTCGTCTCGGCCGACCCGTTCTGGATCTACCCGAAGTTCGCGCAGATCCAGGGCGCTCTGGCCAACGGCGTGCAGTCGGCTCTGATCAACAAGGCGACCCCGAAGGAAGCATTGGCCGCGGCCAAGTCTCAGATGGAGGCGCTGACGTCGTGAGACTGATCGCCATCGTGCGACTGTCCACACCGGACAATGTGGTCCGCGTCTGCCAGGAGCTGGTGGACGCGGGCCTGCCCGGGGTCGAAGTCACGCTGAACACCCCGGGTGCGCTGGCGGCCATCGGCGCGCTCGGGGGCGCGGTGGGCGCGGGCAGTGTCCGCACCGCGGCGCAGGCGCGAGACGCGCAGAACGCGGGCGCCGCGTTCCTGGTCACTCCGACGACCAAGCCCGAAGTGTTAAGGGCGGCAAGCGTTCCCGTGGTCTGCGGGGCGCTCACCCCGACCGAGATCGACCTGGCCTCGTCCAGCGGGGCCGCCTACGTCAAGGTGTTCCCGGCTTCCGCGATGGGGCCGGGCTATGTCAAAGAGGTGCTCGCACCGATGCCGGAGCTCAAGCTCATCCCGACCGGCGGTGTCACGCTCGCCAACATCGGCGACTACGCCCAAGCTGGAGCCGTCGGCGTGGGCGTGGGAAGTGCTCTGGTCACCGAGGACATTGTGGAGCTGCGCCGCAGAGCGAAGCTGTTCATCGAGGCGGCTGAAGCGGCGTGGCGGCCTCGGAGCTCTCCCTTGGCGGATCCGCAGCTTGGGCGGACCGCCGGGTGAGGGCCTTGGCCGAGCTAGCGGCTGTTGCACGGCGAACGCTCGACTACCCCTACAAGATGTGGGGATTCGGCGAGGGAATGGCGCTGCTCGGCCTGCTGCGGGCAGGCGACCTTTTGCGCCGTGCCGAGTGGATCGACTTTGTGGCCGACCTGGTCGGGCCTACACTGCACGTCGCGCCGTCGCCGCTGGATCATCTCATCCCGCTCGAAGTTCTGGTGGAGCTCAAGCGTTTGCGGCCCGCGCTGGACATCGCCGACGCGACACAGCGGTTCGTGCGCGCCGCGACGGCGGGGCCGCACCGCCCCGATCTGGCCGGCCTGTCCACCCAGATCTGGGTCGACTGCCTGCACACCGACGGCCCCGGGCTGATGCTCGCCGGTCACCGGCAGGCGGCCGCCATTGCGGTGCAGCTCGGATGTGACCGCATGCAGCACGCCAGCGGCCTTTTCTCCCATGGCTTTGAGGTGGGTACCGGAAAAGCCAACGCGGTGCACTGGGGCCGTGGCCAGGGTTGGGCCCTGCACGGCCTGACCGCCGTCGACTCGCCCCACACCGCGAAGTTGTTGGACGCGCTGGCCCGTCACGAAGAAGACGGCAGCTGGCGCACCGTCGTCGACGACCAAGCCGCGCCCATCGAGCACAGCGTTTCCGCCCTCGTCGCCTCGGCCGTGCCACACACGCCGCTGGGCGAGCGCGCCCTGCGCGCCGCCCTCGCCGCCCTGGACTCCGATGGCGGCCTGCCCGTTTCCAGCGCCACCCCGGTCGGGTCCTATCTGGACCGCGAAACCGGCGTCTACCCCTGGGGCCAAGGCCCGCTCCTGCTGGCGTTGCTGCATATCGAAGGAAGTGAACGGTGAAGGTGTCGCGGGTGGAGGCGTTCGCGGTCAGGGCGGCGCAGGAGGGCCAGTACTGGGGAGCGCAGGCGTGGTCGGCCGCGTCCGACGCGAGCCAGGCGCGGCGGCGCTTCATCTACTCCGATCGGGTGGAGACCGTGCTGGTGCGGCTGGAGACCAGCGATGGCGTGGTCGGCTGGGGCGAGTCGAAAGCGCCGGTAGGCGCGGTGGTGACGGCGAAGCTGGTGGAAGAACTGCTCACGCCGATCGTGCTCGGGACCCGGGTGGACGAGATCACGCTCACCTGGGACCGGATGTACACGGGGATGCGGGTTCGCGGCCACGATGCCGGCTTCTGGCTGGAAGCACTGTCCGGTGTGGACATCGCGCTGTGGGATGCCTGGGCGCGCACGCTGAACCAGCCTTTGCACACGCTGATCGGCGGCCGGTACCGCGAATCGGTCCCCGTTTACGCCTCCGGGATCCCGGCCGGGCTCGGCGTGCAGGCCGCACACGAGCGCGCCCTGCAATACCGCGAGCGCGGGTTCCGCGCGACCAAGGTGGCCATCGGCAACGACCCCCGCCAGGACGTCGCCGTGGTCGAGGCGGTCCGCGACGTGTTCGACGAGGTCTACGCCGACGCGGCCGGCACCTACGACCTGCCGCAGGCGCTGGCCGTGGGCCGTGAGCTGACCCAGCTGCGGGTCGGCTTCTTCGAGATGCCCATCGCCCCCGAATACGTCGACGGGTACGCGACCCTGGCGGCCAAGCTCGACATCCCCCTCGCGCTCGACTCGCTGCCCAACCGGTACAGGGCGATGGAATTCCTCAAACGCGGCGCGCTGCACGTCCTGCAACCGGACGTGTGCCGCGCCGGTGGGATCACCGAGCTGATGCGCATCGCCCAGCTCGCCGATTCCTTTGGCGCGCAAGCCACCCCGCACGTGAGCATCGGCTCGGCCGTGCACTTCGCGGCGAGCCTGCAATGCGCCGCGGCCATCCCCAACTTCACCGTGATGGAGCACTGGGCGGGCGTCAACCCGCTCGGCGAGCCGATCGCGGCCGACCATCTTGACCCTGTCCAGGGCGTGCGTGTGGTCCCTCACGCGCCGGGCCTGGGCATCACCGTCGACGAAACGGCGGTGCGTCACCTGTCCCACTGAACAAAAGGAGAACGAATGCGCAAGCTCGCCCTCGCTTTAGCCCTGATTCTTCTCATCCCCACACCCGCCTACGCCGATCCGGTCGGCGGCACCGGCTGGACACTCGCCTTCAACGACGACTTCAACGGCACCGCCGTGGACACGGCGAAGTGGAATTTCCGTACCGACGTCAAGGGTTTCAGCGCCCAGCGACCGGAGAACGTGACGGTCTCGGGCGGGTTGATGAGCATCAACCTCAAACAGGAGTCCTTCGGCGGCAAGAGCTTCACCGGTGGTGGCCTGATCAGCAAGCAGGGCTTGCGCTACGGCTACTACGAGACGCGCGCCAAACTGAACGACGGGGTCGGCTGGCACACCTCGTTCTGGGCCATGGCGGGCGACGGCAGCACGACGTTCGGGCCGGAACGCCGTACCGAGATAGATGGTTTTGAAATTGATTCGAAGTCCTCGCCGACCGCGCTGAACACCATCCACTCCGGGGTGCACGCCTGGAACGGCGCCACCGATGTGCACAACGTGGGCACCACCTACAACTCCGGTCTGGACCTGAGGCAGTGGCACACCTACGGTTTCGAGTGGTCGGAGACATCGGTGAAGTTCTACGTGGACGGTGTGCTCAAGCACACCGCCGCCTACACCCCGACCCAGTGGACGCACGACCACATCAACATCTGGCTCACCAGCATCGGCTACGGCACCTCACCGGACCCGGCGTTCCTGCCGACCTCGGTGCAGTTCGACTACATCAAGTTCTGGCAGAAGGACTATTACGTCGACAACGACGGCCCGGGCGCCTACGGCTACTCCGAGACCGGCACCTGGTTCGACTCCACCCTGACCGGCTGGACGGTGAACTCGCCGACCCGCTACGCCCAGTGCCACAGCGCCGGGCACACCGCGACCTGGCGGCCGAACCTGGCCCAAGCGGGCAACTATCAGGTGTTCGTGCACAAGATCGTGCACAGCGGAAGCGACACCAATGCCCGTTACGACATCGCGGGCACCACCACCTACGTCAACGGCACCGCCGGCACCACGGGCTGGGTTTCCCTTGGTACCCATGCGCTTGCAGCCGGGACGGCCAGCTCGGTGAAGCTGACCTCCAGCGGGAGCGGATGCGCACGGGCCGACGCGGTGAAGTTCGTCCGGGTCTAGGTAAGGCCCGGGTCTAGTTCCTCGGCACGGGTGTGTGGCGCGCTGATCACCTTCGCGGCCTCCGCCACCCGCCCGCTGCCGCTGGTCCGATAGGCCTCCTCGGCCGCGGCCTGCTCAGCTGTCCCGATCTTGGTGTACATGCCGGCGGTCAGCAGCACCGACCCCAGCAGGAACAGCACGATGCACGACGACACGCTCTGGCCCAGATAGTTGTAGGGGCTGTGCAACACCAGCAGCCCGGCCATGCCGAGCAGGATGAGGAACCCGCCGGCCAGCTCGTAGAGGAAGTGGTGCCGATCGCGTCCGAAGAACACGCCCAGCAGCACCGGCACCGCCGCCACGATCATGACGATGGTGAAGGTGCCGTTGTCGCTCAGCACCAGCGGATAGGCCACCATGAGGACGGCGACGATGGCCGCGACCCCTCGGTAGAAGCCGCTGAGCGGGTGGTTCAAGGGGAAGTGGAACACGATCGGCCTCCCTCATCTTCATTCATCGGCCGCCCACTGCCGGGGCAGAGCCGGCTCCAAACCACGCTGATCGTATTCGTCCCACAGCTCGGTCCACTCCTCCCGCAACCTGAGCACCAGGTGCTCCTCGGTGCCGAGGTCGGGAGCTTCCCGCAGCATGGTGTCCAGATTAGCCAACCGTTCCCGCAGCTCGCCATCGTCGAGCCGGTCGGGCGGCGTAGTGATCTCGACATCGGCCATGACGCCGTCGTCGGCGATCCGGGTGATCGGGTCATCGATCTGGAGTTGCTGCTCTTCGTCAGTCACCACCCCGCTTTACCCCGCCCATGATGATTCACACGTCTCGTACGGATCATGCCCAGTGGGCAAGTTGGCTAAAGTAGACGCTGTGCGCTATCGAGAACCGAAGGCAGCTATTGATCCCGACTCCACGAAGCCCTGGTTACGACGCGCAATGCCAGTGGTGTTGGCGCACAAGTGGTTGCTCATCACCTCGCTGAGCTTGTCCCTGGTCGGGCTGCTGGTTCAGGTGCAGATCCCGAATCTGGTCCGGATAGGCATCGACGCGGCTTTGGTAGCGAAGACCGCTAGCTTGACCAGATATGTCTGGCTGATCGCCGCGTTCGCCGTGATCCAAGGTGTGATCAACTATCTGGCCCGCCGGTACCTGCTGCGCACCGCCTACGAAATCGAATACGACCTGCGCAACGTCCTCTACTCCCACCTGGTCCGGATGCCGTTCGGTTTCTACGACAAGGTGCAGACCGGCGAGCTGATGTCACGGTCGGGCTCGGACATCCGCGCGGTCCAGATGTACCTGGCCTTCGGCCCGGCCATCCTCGTGCAGTGCACCATCGCCATCTTCGCGTTCGTGCTGATGCTCTCGATCAACGTGCCGCTGGCCATCGTCGCGATGGCGGCCATGCCGGTGGTCGCGGTGCTCGGCGTCTACGCCCGCCGCGCCATCTTTCCGGTCTCCTGGCTCATCCAGGCGCGCCTAGCCCGCATCGCCACCACCGTCGACGAAAACGTCAACGGGGTGCGCATAGTCAAGGCCTTCGCCACCGAACAGCGCCAGCTCACCCAGCTGGCGGGCGAGGCCGACCGGCTGCGCTGGGCCTACCGGCGCGAAGCGGAGATCCGCAGCTGGTGGTCGCCAACGCTGGAAAGCCTGCCGCGCCTGGGCCTGGCCCTGGTGCTGCTCTTCGGCGGCTGGATGGTCATCGACGGGCACACCTCGGTCGGCACCATCGTCGCCTTCAACTCCTACGTGCTCATGCTGCAGCCGCCGTTCCGGATGCTCGGCATGCTGATCATGCTTAGCCAGCGGGCAGCCGCGTCCGCGCAACGCATCTACGAAGTTCTGGACACCAAGACCGACATCATCGACGGCACCGTCAGCGCGCCTCTTCGCGGTGACATCTTTTTCGACCACGTCGGATTCGAGTACCCGTTGGGCACCAAGGCTTTACACGGCCTGACCCTGCGCGTGCACGCGGGCGAAACCGTGGCGATCGTGGGCCGCACCGGTTCCGGCAAGTCCACTTTGGGCCGGCTGCTGGCCCGCTACTACGACACCACCTCCGGCGCGGTCCGCCTCGACGGCCGCGACGTGCGTGACTACCGGCTGGCAACGCTGCGCGAACAGGTCGGCATCGTGCCCGACGAGCCGTTCCTGTTCTCGCTTTCCATCCGCGACAACATCGCCTACGGGCGTCCCGACGCCCCGCTGGACGAGGTGGTGAACGCCGCTCTTGCCGCCGGGGCCGATGCCTTCATCCGTGAGCTTCCCAAGGGGTACGACACCGTGGTGGGCGAGCGCGGCTACACGCTGTCGGGCGGTCAGCGGCAGCGCATCGCGATAGCGCGCGCACTCCTGATCAACCCGCCGGTACTGGTCCTAGACGACGCCACCAGCGCCATCGACGTCACCGTCGAGCACGCGATCCATGCCGCGCTCAAGGACCTGATGGCCGGGCGCACCACCCTGATCGTGGCGCATCGCCTGTCCACCATCGCGCTCGCCGACCGGGTCATCCTCGTCGAGGACGGCCGGGTCGTCGCCGACGGTACCCACCGCGAGCTGCTGGCCACCGATCCGCGCTACGCCGCCGTGCTAGCCGAAATCTCTGAAGTCTCCGATTCCGACTCCGCCGATGACGAGGTGGCTTTGGCATGAGCGAGCTTGTCGAGCTCATCGTGAAATTGGGATTCGCTCATGCCTTCACCGCAGGTGATGGCCGACGTCAGGAGGCCATGGCATGAGCATGTTTGGTGGCGGGTTCGGTGGGCCCGGCTCGGGGCCGGGTGGCGCGCCCATGGGCGGAGTGGGCGGCGCCGGCCCGAAGGGCCAAAGCGGTTCTGGAATCCCGTTCTCCGGCATCCCGGCCGAGCTGATGGCCGGCGTCGAGCGGCTCGAAGCCAACGAGCCCACGCATCCCGTGCCCCGGGAGACCTTTACCCAGCGGCCGCGCGGCGAACGCCCACTGAGCATGTTCTCGATGGCTTTCGCGCACCGCTCGGTGTTCGTTTGGGCTGTGCTGCTGGTGGTGCTGGAAACGTTGCTGTTGCAGGCCGGGCCTTACCTGGTCCAGGTGGGGATCGACCACGGCATGGTTCCCGGTGACCGGAAGGTGCTTCTGCTTGCGGCGTCCGGCTTTGTGGTGTCCGTGATCGCCGGATGGCTTGCCACGTCGGCGCGCATCCGCCAGACCGGGCGGCTGGCCGCGGACGCCACCCGCAACCTTCGCATCCGCGTCTTCGGGCATCTGCAACGGCTCTCGATGGACTATTACACCGAGGAGAAAGCCGGCGTCATCATGACCCGGATGAGCTCGGATATCGAAGCGCTGCAACAGCTTTTCCAGGAAGGACTGGCCCAGTTCGCGGTGCAGGGCCTGACCATGCTGCTGGTCACCGTGGTGCTGTTCAGCTACGACGTCGAGCTTGCCGCGATCACGCTGCTGCTGGTGGTGCCGCTGCTGTTGGCGACCTCTATCTGGTTCCGCCGCGCCTCCGACGTCGGCTACGGCCGCCAGCGGGACACCATCGCGGCGATGTTCTCCGATCTGTCCGAGAGCTTGCAGGGCGCCCGCGTCGTCACCGCGCACAACCGCCAGGACCGCAACGTGGTCAACCATCGCGCCTTCACCGGCCGCTACCGTGACGCCAACGACTTCACCGGTCACATCGCCGCCATCTACGGCCCCGGCACCTCCGTCATCGGCATGGCCGGCATGGCCGCGCTGCTGTTCATCGGCGGGCGCATGGTGCTGCGCAACGAGCTGAGCCTTGGCGAGCTGACCGCATTCGTGTTGTACCTCAACGCTTTCTTCGCCCCCGTCCAGCAGCTCGTCCAGCTCTACACCAACTACCAGCAGGGCCGCGCCGCGGTCACCAAGCTTCGGGAGCTGCTCGCCGTCCAGCCCACCGTGCTTGAGCATCCCGAGCCGGTCGATCTGCCCGCGGTCAGGGGAGAAATCAAATTCAAAGGCGTCTTTTTCGGGTACCAGGAAAGCCGCCCTGTCTTAAAAAATGTCAACCTGCACATCGCCCCCGGCGAAACCGTCGCCTGCGTCGGCCCCACCGGCGCAGGCAAGTCCACCCTCGCCAAGCTCGTCACCCGGCTGCACGACCCCGACCGCGGCCAGATCCTCATCGACGGCGTCGACCTGCGCCTCGTCTCGCTAAGCTCGCTGCGCCGCCAAATCGGCGTCGTGCCACAGGAACCGTTCATGTTCGTCGGCTCGCTGCGCGACAACCTCGCCTTCGCCAAACCAGAAGCGACCGACGACGAAATCTGGGCCGCCGTCGACGCCGTAGGCCTACGCGAACTCGTTGAACGCCACGAGCTGGGCCTGGACGCCCCCCTACACGAGCGCGGCCAATCGGTCTCGTCCGGCCAACGCCAGCTGCTAGCCTTGGCCCGCGCCTTCCTGGCCCAGCCCCGCATAGTCGTCCTCGACGAAGCAACCTCCAATTTGGACCTCCGCTCCGAGCTGCGGGTGGAACAGGCCCTGGACCGCCTCCTCGAAGGCCGCAGCGCACTGCTGATCGCCCACCGCCTCTCCACCGCCATGCGCGCAGACCGCATCATCGTCGTGGACGAATCCGGCATCCTAGAAACAGGCTCACACACCGAACTCCTAGCCGCCCAAGGCCGCTACGCCGACATGTTCGCCACCTGGTCCGCCCACACCTAACCCGGCCATCCCACCCTCCCCCCTTGCCCGTTCCCGTCTCACCTCCCACCACGCATGAGTCCCTTCGTGCCCGCAACCGCACCGGCACAGAGACCCGCTGGCGCCACGCTCCGCCCGCCCGCCGGACAACGGCGCGGTGGACGTTCCGCCGCCTGCCCCGCCGCGCTGCTTCTGCTCCAGCCGGCCTCCGCCCACTACTTCCACCGCACCTACATCTCTGCGTTAGGGCGGTGGAGCAGAGATGTAGGTGCCGTGGACTTCCCGCCTCCGGCCCTCGCCGCCCGGCGCGTTGGTTCTGCTTCTGCCTGCCTCGGCCCACTGCTCCCACCGCACCTACATCTCTGCGTTAGGGGGGTGGGGCAGAGGTGTAGGTGCGGTGGGCTTTCCCGCCTTCGGCCCTTGCCGTCTGTCGTGTGGGTTCTGCTCCGTGTTGGCCTCCGCCTACTGCTTTCACCGCACCTACATCTCTGCGTTAGGGCGGTGGGGCAGAGGTGTAGGTGCGGTGGGCTTTCCCGCCTTCGGCCTCGCTGCCAGGCGCGTTGGTTCTGCCGGCTTCGGGCTGCTGCTCCCATGGCACCTGTATCTCCGCGCTCTCGTGGTGCTGAGTCTTCTGCGGCGGTCGGGAGGGGCGCTTCCCGCCGGGAGGTGCCGCGGAATGTCTCCTTAAGCTGTCACCGTGATCGTGGACATCTACACCGATGGGGCCTGCAGTGGTAATCCTGGGCCCGGTGGTTGGGGCGCGGTGCTCAGCTATGGGAAGCACGAGCGCGAGATCTACGGTGGTGATCGCGGCCCCACCACCAACAATCGGATGGAGCTGATGGCGGCGATCCAGGCGCTGGAGGCGCTGACTCGGCCGGTGGAGGTGCGGCTGCACACCGACAGCACCTATGTGCGCAACGGCATCACGAAGTGGATGGCGGGGTGGGAGCGCAACGGCTGGATGACCTCCGACCGTAAGCCGGTGAAGAACGAGGACCTGTGGCGGAGGCTGGCGGAGGCGATGAAGCGGCACGAGGTCGAGTGGTTGTGGGTTAAGGGCCATGCGGGTGACGAAGGCAATGAGCGCGCGGACGCGCTGGCCAACAAGGGCGTCGCCGAGGCCCGGCAGGCAGGCTGATCGCCCAGGTGTGCCGGCGGCGAGAGTAATGGCAGGTCGCGGGCACTGTAGCCGGGCGGATGCGGGTGTGGAAGGCTCAATTGGAAGTCCGGCTTAACGGACATTTCTTTTCAGACTAAGGTTGACTGTGTGCGTTCCATCACACAGCGTTACGGTGATGTGACGTTGAGCCTTCAACGATCGCCGTTCCGGGGGGATGGGGCGATCGAAACGGGGGGAAGGCTCAATTTTGTGGCCGCGGATCTTCGGATCCGCGGCCACAGGTAATTAGGGGTCAGCGCGTGACGGCGAGCTCCGGCTCCGCGGCGAGGCCAGCGACGGGGCGGCGGCGGAGGAACCAGGCGAAGGCGAAGGTTGCCAGCAGGTAGGCGGCGCCTTGACCGGTGAGGACGTTGATGACGCCGAAGCGTTCGGTGAGCGTGCCGGCCAGGGTCGCGCCGATCAGGCTGCTCAGCGCCTCGACGACCAGGATGGCGCTGAAGACACGGGCGCGCAGGCCGTCGGCGACTTCGGTTTGCAGCATGGTGAAGGCGGCGGCGGTCATGATGGCGCTCGGGATGCCGACCAGGACGAAGAGCACGACTACCGGTGAGAATGCTTCGAACCAGCGCGGATAGTTGAAGATGATCACGTCGATGACGCCGAAGATGAACAGGCCCACCGTGAGCAGGCGTTCGGGGCTGAAGTTGCGGGCGGCGTAGCCGCAGGCGAAGCCGCCGATGATCCCGCCGACGGCCTGTGCCGACATGAGCCAGCCGACCTGGGGGACGTCGCCGTGCAGGGCGTCAACGACGAAGACAGCGAACAGCGAGCCCATGATGCCCTCGCCGATCGCGGTGACGGCGATGACCGCGAAAAGCGCCTGCAGCACCACGGATTGCCGGATGGCTAGGGCGCCTTGGCCGATCTCGCGCAGCAGATGGCTTTCGGCCGCGCTGCTCTCGGCGCGATGGGCTCCGGCGATGAGGGCGCACAGGCCGGCGGCGAGGAGGAAGGAAGCGCTGTCGAGCAGGACCGCACCGGTCAGGCCGAGGGTCGCGGCGACGAGTGCGCCGAGGGCGGGGCCGAGCAGGCGGGCGATGTTGTTGTTGAGCGCGTTCAGGCCGTTGGCGGCGGGCAGGTCGGACTCGTCGACGAGGCGGGGCAGCAGGGCGTGCTCGGCGGGCATGACGAAGACAGCGAACGTGGCCTGGGCCGCGATGACGAGGTAGGCGATCCAGAGGTCGCTGCGGGAATCGACCGCCAGCAGCGGAAGCAAGGTGATGGCCTGCAAGACGTTGGCGTAGATGAGGACCTTCTTGCGGTCCCAGCGGTCGACGTAGGCCCCGGCCAGCGGGGCGGCGATCAGGTTGGTGCCGACGCGCACCGCGACGGCGGTGGCGGTCGCGGCGGGGGAGTCGGTGAGCTTGTAGATGAAGATGGGCAGGGCAACGCTGAGCAGCCACGTCCCCGTGATCGAGATGAGCCCGGCGGTCCACAGCAGACCGAAACTCCGATTGCGCAACACTCGTAGCTGGCTTGACGTCTTCATGACGTCACGATGGCATCAGATCTGATGTCGAGTCAAGGTCTGATTGACGCCAGATATCGCGCGGGGTCGTTGATGATCGCTTGGGTGACCGTCCGGGCGGCTCCGATCACGGTGGCTTCCGCGCCTAGAACCGAGGGTCTGATCAGGGGGGACGACCATCGCGCGGTCAGCACCCGCTGGCGCAGCTCGGCCTCGATCGGGGGGCAGAGCCATTCCGCGAGCGGGGCGAAATGTCCGCCGAGGACTACCGCGGGAAGGTCGAGCAGGTTGACGGTGCTCGACAGGGCGACGCCGAGGGCCAAGCCGGCCCGGCCGAGCGAGGCGAGGGTCGCCTCGTCACCCGCCTTCGCGCGATCGACCAGCTCGGCCGCGTCGGGCAGGCTTGCCGCCTCGCGGATGGCGTCCTCTCCCGCGTACTGCTCCAGGCAACCCCGCGAACCACATCGGCACGGCTTGCCGGCCGGATCCACGGTGACGTGGCCCAATTCTCCGGCCCAGCCTCTGGTACCACGAAAAAGCTCTGAATTGACAACGATCCCGGCGCCGATGCCAATCTCGCCCGAGACGTAGAGGAAACTGCTTAGCTCACAAGCGTGCAGCTCTCCAAAAGCGGCGAGGTTGGCCTCGTTGCCGAAATCGACGAGCAGGTCGCCTATCCGGGCCGGCAGCGCGACCCGGTGCCAGCCAAGGTTCGGGGCGACGTGCACGACCGCGTCCTCGATGAGGCCGGGCAGCGCGACCGCGCCCGAATGGACGACAAGGCCTTGTGCCGCAGCGGCTGCCAGCGCACGTGCGGCCGGGGCGGCAAGCGCCTCCCACGCCGCGGCGGGACTGCGCCCGCGCTGGTCGCTGAGCACGACCTCGCGGTGGCGGACCTGCCCCGCCAGATCGATCACGCAGGTGGCCAGGTAGTCCACGTTGACTTCCATGCCGAGCCCGGCGGGGCGGGTGCCGGCCAAGGTGACCCCGACGGAGGGCCGCCCGACGCCGGTGCGCGATTCGTCGGCGAAGTCGACCAGGCCGCCGGCGATCAATTCATCGACTATGGTGGATACTGTGGCTCGGGTCAGGCCGCTGGCGCCGGCGATCCGCGCCCGCGAGATGGGCGTCGGGCTGGCCGCCACCAGGCGCAACACCAGCGCGAGGTTGTGCGCGCGCAGGCTCGTCTGGCGCACGGGGAGATCTCGGGCTGGCATGCCTTGACAATGCCATACGACATTAGTTCAATGGCTGAACAAATCTCGGTGAGGGGTAAAAAATCATGACTCCAGTCAAGGCGGATAAATTCACGTTCGGTTTGTGGACCGTGGGCTGGCAGGCCCGCGACCCCTTCGGCGACGCCACCCGGGAGGCGATAGACCCGGTCGAGACCGTCCACCGGCTGGCTGAGCTGGGCGCATACGGGGTCACTTTCCACGATGACGACCTGATTCCGTTCGGATCAGACGAAGCCGCCAGGCAGAAGCACATTGAGCGGTTCAAAGCCGCGCTGGCCGAAACCGGGCTCGTGGTGCCGATGGCGACCACCAACCTGTTCACCCACCCGGTCTTCAAGGAGGGCGCGTTCACGGCCAACGATCGCGACGTGCGCCGGTTCGCCCTCCGCAAGGTGATGCGCAACCTTGACCTCGCCGCCGAGCTGGGCGCCAACACCTACGTCTTCTGGGGCGGGCGCGAGGGTTCGGAAAGCGACGCCGCCAAGGATGTGCGCGCCGCGCTCGACCGCTTCAAGGAAGGTCTCGACTTCCTTGCCCAATACTGCATTGATCGCGGGTACGACATCCGCTTCGCGCTGGAGCCCAAACCCAACGAGCCCAGGGGCGACATCCTGCTGCCGACGATCGGCCACGCGCTCGCTTTCATCAACAGCCTCGAGCACAGCGAGATGGTCGGCCTCAACCCCGAGGTGGGGCATGAGCAGATGGCCGGACTGAACTTCGTACACGGCATAGCCCAGGCCCTTTGGCACGGCAAGCTTTTCCACATCGACCTCAACGGGCAGCGCGGCGTCAAGTACGACCAGGACTTCGTTTTCGGCCACGGTGACGTGCTCAACGCCTTCTTCCTGGTCGACCTGTTGGAGACCGGGGGGTACGAAGGCCCGCGCCACTTCGACTACAAGCCGTTGCGCACCGAGGACATCACCGGCGTGTGGGCGTCGGCGGCCGCGAACATGCGCACCTACCTGCTGCTCAAGGAGCGCGCCGCGGCTTGGCGGGCCGATCCGCGGGTTGTCGAGGCGCTCGCCGCCAGCAAGGTGCCCGAGCTGTCGGTGCCGACGCTGAACCCGGGCGAGTCATATGAGGAACTGATGGCGGAGAAGTCCGATGTGGACGCTCTGGCGGCCCGGGGCTCGGGCATCGTGCACCTCAACCAGCTGGCCGTCGAGCACCTGATGGGCGTGAAACCGTGACGTTGGTGGCGGGGGTCGACTCGTCCACGCAGTCGTGCAAGGTGATGATCCGCGATGCGGAGACCGGAGTCCTTGTGCGCTCGGGGCGGGCGGCCCATCCGGAGGGGACGGAGGTTCATCCCTCCGAGTGGTGGAACGCGCTGCAGGAGGCGATCGCGCAAGCCGGCGGGATCGAAGACGTGGCCGCTATTTCCGTTGCGGCGCAACAGCATGGCATGGTCTGTCTGGACAGCGCGGGCGAGGTGGTGCGGCCCGCGCTGCTCTGGAACGACCTGCGCTCGGCCGGTTCGGCCGCCGATCTGGTCACCGAGCTGGGGCCGTGGGCGTGGGCGGAGGCGGTCGGCAGCGTGCCGGTGGCCTCTTTCACGGTGACCAAGCTGCGCTGGTTCGCTCAGCACGAGCCGGCGCTGGCCGCCCATACCGAGTCGGTGTGCCTGCCACACGATTGGCTCACCTGGCGGCTGAGCGGTTCGGCCGACCCGGCGTCGATCGCCACGGATCGCAGTGACGCCAGCGGCACCGGGTACTGGTCGCCGTCGCTGGGTTGCTACCGCACCGATGTGCTGCAGGCGGCCTTCGGCCGTGTGCCGCGCCTGCCCACCGTGCTGGGCCCGGCCGAGCTTGCCGGCAGCACCCCCGCGGGTGTCCTCATTGGACCCGGCGCCGGCGACAATGCCGGTGCGGCGCTGGGGATCGGGGCCAACCCGGGCGATGTGGTGGTCTCCATCGGCACGTCGGGCACCATCTTCACCGTTTCCGCGACACCAGCGGCCGACGGCACCGGCGCGGTCGCCGGTTTCGCCGACGCCACCGGCCACTACCTGCCGCTGGTGTGCACGCTGAATGCGTCGCGCATCCTGGACGCCGCAGCCCGGATGCTCGGGGTCGACCTCGACGAGGTCTCGCGCCTCGCGCTGCGCGCTCCGGCGGGCTCCGACGGGCTGGTCCTGGTGCCCTACCTCGATGGTGAGCGCACCCCCAACCGTCCCGACTCCACCGGGGCTCTGCACGGGTTGACCCACGCCAACACCACTCCGGCGCACCTTGCCCGGGCGGCGGTGGAGGGCATGCTGTGCGCGCTGGCCGATGGGCTGGACGCGTTGGTGTCGCAAGCGGTCACCGCGCAACGCGTCATCCTCATCGGCGGCGGCGCCCAGTCGGAGGCGGTGAGGCAGCTGGCCCCGGCCATCTTCGGCTGTCCGGTCATCGTTCCCGAGCCGGCCGAATATGTGGCCGACGGCGCGGCGCGCCAGGCGGCGTGGGTGCTTTCGGGCCACCAGGATCCGCCGCAGTGGGCGGGCCCGCCCGCGAAGGCCTACGAGAGCGACGATGTCGACCGGCAGACGCGTGAGCGCTACCGCGAGGCCCGGGAGCACTTCGTCAGCAGGGCACCCGAAAACTGACCGGTACCCGAAAGTACTGTTCGCTTCATAGCATGACCTGTTGCCCCGGGAGATCGAAGTTCGAGTCTCCCGGGTGCTAAAGCTTTGCCTTTACCGACACGTTCGATCATGCGAATGACAAGGCAACACACCCGGATTGCGCACAGTGGCAGCCGGGTGCCGGTCACGTCGTGACCGTAGTCGATGTGAAGCTGACACTCTTGCGTGTTGGCGCGGCCTGCAGCGGCGGCCTAACATTGATAGACATAATCGGAAGGAATTGGCGTGCGAAGCACGGCGCGATCTTCCCTTGCCCTGATCTTCGCGGTCACTACCTGGTCGCTAGCGCCTTTGTGGATAGTGAATGCCCGCGGCCTGGTACCCGCCCCGGTCGCAGCCATGCTTTCATTGATGACGGCTACTGCGCTGGCCGTTCTTGTCTCGTCGTTCTCGCGCAAATACCACGTGCTCGCGGCGTTCCGCGCGACTCGTGAGCGACATTTGCTGATCACCGCGGCGGGCGTTGGTGGCTTGGCGTTCTTCGCCTACCCCCTGCTCTATTTTTCCGCGCTGCAGATGGGGCCACCGCTTCTGGTCAATCTTGTGAACTATCTTTGGCCGATCATCGGTCTGCTGATGGCTTCGGCGATCCGGCGTGAGACAGCAGCTCTTGAGGTGTTGATGGCGGCCGCCTTTGGTTTTGCTGGGGCTGCTCTGGCGATTCTCAACAACTCCGAGACAGGTCCGCTCGCGAGTGGGCTGGCCAGCCCATTGCCTTTCGCTCTGGCGGCGCTGGGCGCGATCGCGTATGGCGCCATGTCCGCGTTCATGAACGCGACGGCACCGCGACAGGAAGGCCCTCGCGGTGTTCAGTTCTTCTTGGTCGCGTTGTGTTTCGGTGGCATCGCCTGCGGGCTGACCTTCGGGGCGGTAGCGCTGGTCAGCCCAGAATCGCTTACCTTCCACCCGTCGCGGGGTCATCTTGAGGCGTTGGTGGTTTACGCCCTGCTGCATCCGTTTTCCCACCTGTGCTGGCTGACCGCGATTCAGGATCGCCGGATTCCGGGATTCACTTCCACCTTCCTGGTGCCGGTGTTCTCGACTGTGGTGTTGGCCGTCGCGGCCCACGGGCTGATCGGCCCCCGGATCGTGGCTGCGCTAACCCTGGTGCTGTGCGGGATCCTCTTCTCGGCGGTAAGAGATCGCGGCGTTCCGGTGGTCTTCGCGACGACGCTGGCTGGCACAGGCTCACTGTTGGTCAGCGTCTCCTTGCCATACCCGACCGGCGGTGACGAGATGTTCTCGGCGACCGACATCCTGGTAGGGCTGTTTGCCATCTTCGGCGGATTTGTGCTCACCAACTCGATTGCCCGGTATGCCAATTTGCAGCAGGCATGTGAGGCGTTCTATTCGCGGGCGCGCAGTCTCATCGACGGTGGTACCACTCAGCGTGAAGTGGTGGTGGACAACTTGGATCGCTTGGATCGCCGAGTGATCGCCAGTGCCCGGCTGGACCAGGAGCCCGCCGAACAAGGTCCGGTGGCACGACCGCTTTCCGGTCTGTCACGGGAGTGGGCCAGAGTGGATCTGGCGCTGTCCAGCAGAGTCTCACCCTATGAGTGGCTGGTGCTGCTTCTCGGCGCAAGTGGTGTGGTTCTGGCGATGCATTCGGCCGCGATGGGCGATCAACGTCTCACGATGTCCTTGGTACGGGCGCTGGTGACCGCGGTCGTGGTCGGGCTGCTTTTCGCGGTGCGCGACTATGACCTGAATCGTCCCAACCGTGTCGTATCCAATCTGACGACATTGCACCATCACTTTGATGTGCCGATCTCCGCCGACAGCACACTTGCCGTGACCGTGGACAATCAGAGGGAGCGGCAGATCGACTGGACCGCTTTGGCACTGGTGTTTCTCGTCGCGGCATCCATTGTGTCGGTGATTCTCAATCTCCAGTAGGCATCGCATGGATGTGACGCTCGGCCACGAGAAAGAAGATCGGAGCGTGGATCGGTCCGGGCTCGTGGTCGTGGGCGATCGCGGATTCCAGGAGGGTGAATCCATGGTTGAGTTCGGCCCGGGACAGCTGCGTCAATGCCGAGATCGCCAGATAGCTAAGGCGTTCTCGGTAGGCCTTGAGACTCGGGGCGACGAGCAGGTCGGCGATCTCGTGGGTGACATAGGAAAAGCCAGCGGGCTCCAGAATGGCGCACAGTTCTGCGATGGTGGGCAGCCTCGGTTTGAGGAGCTCATACGCCTGCGGGAAATACTTGGCCCAGGCGGGTGAATCGGCTTGATCGCGCAGTCTGGTACCGATTATCACCCTGCCGCCAGGGCGAAGCACTCGCGCCAGCTCGCCAGCCATGGCGGCGCGATCCTCCACGTGATGGACCATCTCGTAGAGGATCGCGAGATCGCAGCTGGCTCTGCCGAGCGGGATCGATTCGGCTCGGCCCTTCTGGTAGCTGACTCGGGCGTGGGGACGGTGCATTTGCGCGTAGATCCGCATGCTGTCGCTTGGTTCCACGCCGAAGACTTGCCCACCGAAAGCCTCGGCCAGATCGGGACAGAATCGGCCCGTGCCTGATCCAAGATCCAAGACAGTGGTTGGCGAAGGTTGTCCGCAATGAAACAAAAATCGATTCATGCATAACTGGAACGACTCAATGAGCATGGATTGACCGGCATCGAAAGAGTCACCTGCGAGTTGGTCATAGTGGTCGACACCGCATCTCATGCATGCACATTAGTCGATTTTGTCAAACCTCTCGGGACTCAAAAAATCAACTTCCCAGCGGGTCTTGTCCCACATGGCCAGATCGGCGGCGATTTCACCGATGACGGTGGCGAATTTGAACCCGTGCCCGGAAAAGCCGCCGAGCACCGTCAAACCAGGCAGGTCGGCGCGGCCGCCCACCAGGAAATGATGATCTGGGGTCAGAGAGTACATGCAGGACTGAAGCTTTACCGGCTGTGGCCGCAGGCCGGGCAAGGTCCGCGTGACGATGTCGGCCAACAGCTCCGCATCATGGTCGTCCGGTTGACGGGCACCGACCGCTGGGTCGACCGGCTCGTCCAGGCTCGGCCAATTGTGGACCGCCACCTTGACCGGCGAGCCATCCACGCTCGGAATTCCATACCAGTTGTATGAGCCGGTGGCATCGGTGCGAATGAAGACCGGGAACCGCTCGGCCGTGTATGCAGCCGCGTCATCGCTTTCGAACCAGCCGAAGACCCGTCGCACCACCTCGACTCGAGACATCGCGGTGGGCGCCAGTTTAGTCAGCCAGGCGCCGGCAGCCACCACCACATGCTTGGCGACGATCTCTTCGTGTCCTATCCGGACCCGGGGCCGCTTGGCATCGGGGATGATCTCGGTGACTTCTGTTCGGGTTAGGACCTTGGCCCCAAGATGCTCGGCGATCCGAATGGCGGCACAGACGGCCTTCTCCGGCCGGAGCAAACCCGCATCCTCTTCGTAGAAGGCAGTGGTCTCATCGTCAAGCTGATGTTGCGGGTACCGCTGCCGCATCTGGTGGGGGTCGAAGAGCTCGTATGGCAGGTGATGAGCATTGGCCGACGCGATCGGCGCGAGCAAAGGTGCGGAGCCGGTGGGGGCTATGACCAGACCGCCGGTTTTATCAAGAAGCCTTTCGCCGGAAAGATTCTCCAGCTCTGTCCAGAGCTGCCACGCGCGTTGGGCAAGTGGCACATACTTGGCACCTTCGGCATAGGCCGTACGGATGATACGACTGCCACCGTGACTGGCCCCTCGGGAATGGCCGGGCTCGAATTGCTCTATGCCGAGGACTTTCACCTCCCGGCGAGCCAGTTGCATGAGCGTATTGCTACCCATGGCACCCAGGCCGACTATCACCACATCCACATCTGGAGAGCTCATCACAGGGAACCTCGCTTGATTGGGGATTGACGCCACGTGTCTAACGAGTGATGCCAGACACGGTGACCGGTCAAGCGATCATTGAACAGTTCATTCATGCGACGGATTCAATCAATAGAAGACAATCGAATCAAGCATAGAAGGTCATGATGACGTTGTGCCTAGAGGGTGGCCGGAGGGCACTCAACAAATGCACCGGATTCTTGAGCTGGAGCTACGCGTCCGACTGGGTGTCACCGCGTGAATCGGTTCCTCACGCGAACCGCTCGGGATCGAGAAAGGCTATTTCCCAGCTCGTCTTTCCCTGCGTGGCAAGATCGGCGGCGATTTCGCCGATGGCGGTGGAGAACTTGAAGCCGTGGCCGGAGAAGCCGCCGAGCACGGTCAGGCCGGGCAGGTCTGCCCGGCTGCCGACCAGGAAATGCTGATCGGGGGTCAGCGAGTACATGCACGACTGAAGCTTTACCGGCCGAGGCCGCAGGCCGGGCAGGGTCTGCTCGACGATCTCCGCGATCAGGTCCGCGTCGTGGTTGTCCGGCGGGCGGGCGCCGGCCGTGGGGTCGACGGGCTCGTCCAGGCCGGGCCAGAAGTGGATCGCCACCTTGACCGGTGAGCCGTCGACGCTCGGAATTCCGTACCAGACATGGGTGTCGGTGGCGTCCGCGCGAATGAAGACCGGGAACCTTTCGATCGTGTAGTCGGCGGGATGGTCACTTTCGAACCAGCCGAAGACCCGCCGGACCACCTTGACCGTGGACATCGCCGCCGGGGTGAGTCTGGTGAGCCAGGCGCCGGCGGCCACCACCACATGCCGGGCAACTATCTCTTTGTGTCCTATCCGGACTCGCGGCCGCTCGGGATCGGGGATGATCTCGGTGACCTCTGTTCCGGTCAGGACCTGCGCCCCAGAGCTCTCGGCGACCCTGATCGCGGCACGGACCGCTTTCTCGGGCCGCAGCACGCCGGCGTCCGCTTCGTAGAAGGCTGCCGACTGCTTGTCGAGCCGATGCTGTGGGTACCGCTTCCGCATCTGGTCGTGGTCGAAAAGCTCATACGGCAAGTGATGAGCGGTGGCCGACGTTATCGGTGCCAGCACCGGCGCGGAGCCGGTGGGTCCGATGACCAGGCCGCCGGTTTTCTCCAGAAGCCTTTCGCCGGAAAGGTTTTCCAGCTCTCGCCAAAGCTGCCAGGCTCGCTGCGCGAGCGGAACATACGCGGCGCCTTCGGCGTAGGCGGTGCGGATGATGCGGGTCTCGCCGTGGCTGGCGCCTCGGGAGTGGCCCGGCTCGAACTGCTCGATGCCGAGAACCTTCACCTGCCGGCGCGCCAGTTGCATGAGCGTGTTGCTGCCCATGGCGCCCAGGCCGACGACCACCACATCCACGTCCGGCGTGCTCATCATGCGACAGTAGCGTGACAGCGACCGCAATCGTGACCTCGAGGACCTTGCCGGAGCGCATGACGTAGGTCTCGTGGCCCAGCTCTCGCCAAAGCTGCCAGGCGGCGGCCGCGGGGGAGCACTTTGCCAGCAGGGCACCCGAAAACTGGCGTGAACTAGGGCATTAAGGCTTCCGAAAAGATCTCTGCAACCATTGCGTGCCTTGATACGTGTACCCTGCGCCAACGGGGAGGTCCCTGGCACGGGAGGATCAATTTGGCCGCCGAAGTGTCTGTCGTTGTGGCGAGAGCCGAACCCTTCCGGGAGTTCGACGAGTTTTACGCCGCGAACTATCAGGGGCTGTGCCTTCAGCTCCTCGTTTACCTGGGCGATCTGGCCGAAGCGCAGGACGTCGTACAAGAGGCGTTCTGCCGTGCGCTGAAGAAGTGGCAACAGATCGGCGCGTATGACGAGCCCGGTGCCTGGGTTCGGCGGGTGGCCTGGAATCTTGCCATCCACCGGTTCCGCCGCCAGGGTACGGTGACACGCTTCCTTCGCCGGCAACGACTGGAGGTCGTGCCGGGTCCGGATCCCACTCGGGTGGCTCTCATCGCCGCGCTCGCGACCCTGCCGCCTAATCACCGCCGCGCGGTTGTGCTGCATCACATGGTGCAGCTGAGCATCGCCGAGATCGCGCAGCAGGAGGACGTGGCCGAGGGCACTGTCAAGTCTTGGCTCAGCAGAGGGCGAGCCGCGCTTGCGGCTCAATTGGACCAGGAGGCATAAGGGTGTCCGATCACGACGAAGCCACCATCATCGACAATGCATTCCGTAGCTTCACCCACGAAGCCGCACCATCGGTGCACGCGCCCGAAGTGAGCATCGTTTACGCCGCCGTGGCGCATCAGCACAAGGTGCGGGTAGCCGGTTTGAGCGTCGTCAGCGCGCTCGCCGTCGTGCTGCCGGTGTCCATCTATTTCGGCCTGGCCAACGGCAGCCAGTCGCCGCCCACGGATGTGCTTGCCAGTGCCAGCCCATCGGTAGGTGCCTCCCCTTCTCCCTCTGAATCGCCAGGGAGTCGGATCGATCGGCAGGCACTTACCGGTCAGCCTATTGATCTGCCCGGCTGGGGGTGCGGGACAAAGAATCTGACCCTCGCCGACACTGCGGGTGGCGAGGGCAGCATCTGGGTCGACGCCCTGGTGGATGTGGCGGGAGCGGGCGACACGCCACCGATGACGGTGGCGCTTATCCACTGCCAGTCGGTGCGGGGCCGGTTGAGTCAGGTCGTAGCGTTTCAGCAAAACGCCGCCGGAAAGATCACCAGCCTCGGCCAGGTGATCGTGACCTCCGCCAACGTTCCCGTGATTCAGGAGATCCGGCCGAGCCAGGCCGGAGACGTTTCGGTGATCGTGACGAGCAACGGGCAGTCACAAATCAGAGACTTCAAGTGGAACGGGCAACGGTTCAGCCAGATCAGTGGGCCCACCGATCCCGCCACGCCGCCCCCCTCCAAACCGCCGCAGGCGCTCGCCGATCTCGAAGTCAAGCTCTCGGGCCTGACCTTCGGCCCCGAAGCCGACGGCGTGCGCACCGGATCGATCACTGTCACCGTGACGAATCTGAGCACGACGGCATCCGCTGGGTTCTCGGTGGCGCTGGATGGCGACTCGGTGGGCGCATGCCCCGGCTGCCCTGGCGGGTTCAGTCGTCTAGGGTCTAGTGCCATCACCATCGAACCGAATCAGTGGGCTAACGGCGCAGCGCGCGGTCCGCTGGCCGGGGGTGGCTCGACGACGATAACGGTCTCGTTCACACTGACCCGGGCACACGCCTTCTATCAGGACCGTAACGTCATATCGGCGACGCTCACGCCTAGTGGCGGCAAGGACCCGAAGGGGGACAACAACTACGCGGAGTCTGATTTCACCGTCGCGGGATAGCTGATTGCCAGCGTCAGCAGGCGTGGCTCGGTCTGGCCGGGTCACGCCGCGACGGTATCGCCCGCAATCATCTCGCGTGCGCCCCTGGTGAGCAGCCAGGCTGGGAGCACCGCGACGCAAATGATGACGAGGATCGACGGGTTGGGCACGACGACCGCGGCCAGAAAGATAGCCAGCCAGCCGGAGCGGGTGATCACCAGCACCAGCCCCAGGATGCTGCAGGCGACCGCCATTCCCACCGGTACCGAGGAAAACAGGCTGTTGGCAAGCATGCCGAGAGCCACTCCGATGAAGACGGTGGGAAAGATACGGCCACCACGGAAGCCGGCTGTGGCGGCGACGAGCATCGCGATGAGCTTGATGCCGGCGATGATGGCGAGAGAGGCTGAGCTTAGCGTCGGGTATTCCTTCGTCAGCTCGGCCATCTGGTCCAGCCCCTTGAACATGGTGATCTCTCCGCCGATCGCGCCGAGCACACCCAGCACTATGCCGCCGGCGGTGAGCATCAGCATTGGGTGGCGCAGCGTCTGAAAGAGCGCGAACAGGCGTGGGAAGACCCAGATCGCGGCTAGCGCGATCAGGCTGGAGATCACCGCGATGAGGCAGGCGGCGACGATGTCGCCCCATCTGAAACCGGGATAGGGCGGCAGCGAAAGGGACATGGTGCTGCCGCCGGTGATGGCGAGATAGGTGAGGCCACCCGCCGCGGCGGCGGCCAAGGGCGCAAAAAGCCTGTCCCACAAAGGTTCTTCGCTAGGGTTCTGAGCGAAGGCCTCGGTGAGCATCAGCGCGGCGGCTATCGGCGCGCCGAACAGGGCGCCGATGGTGGCGGCCATGGCCAGACCGGCCCAGCTCGCCGCCGGTATGCGGGGGGTGAGCCGGGCGCCCAGCGCGACAGCGAGGGCGGCGTTCGCGCCGAGCACCGGGAACTCGGGACCCAGGCTCACGCCTCCGGCGAGGGCGAGGATGGCGGCGAGCAGGAGGCTGGGGACCTCCCCGATCGGGCCGGGCGGATGCATCAGGTCGACGGTGGCCGGGTTAGGCCCGGCGTGGCCGGGCACCAGCCAGACCACGAGCCCGACCGCCGCGCCGGTGGCGGTGAGCACCGCGAAGATCCACCACGGTGAGCTGCTGGAGATGTCGAGCCAGGAAGGCAGGTGCGACCAGAGCAGGTCGTGCAGCAGGGGGTCGGCGAGGTAGTCGACGAGCCATAGCACAAGGGCACTGGCTATGCCGACCACGACCGCAGGAACTAGCTGCTTTAACAGCCTCATTAGGCAACAATAGGGACATGCGACCGCTTTTCAGGCTGATTCTCGGCACTGTGGCGCTGGTCGCGCTCTACTTCGCCTTGCCGGTCAACATCGATGACAGTCTGGCGGTGCGGGTGGTTCTCAGCGTTATCTGTCTGGTGGCCGTGACCTGGCTGATAGTGCGTGAGGTGCGCATTCAGGTGAACACGGAAGGGTCGCAGCTGTGGGGCCTGGGCCTGGCGCTGGTCGGGGCGGTGATCGCATTCTCCATGACCGACTACGTCATCGCCTTTGCTGCGCCAGGTGAATTCGTGGATCTGAACACCCGGCTGGACGCGCTCTACTTCGCCCTGACCACCCTGGCGACGGTCGGCTACGGCGACGTGCACGCCCAGGGCCAGATCGCCCGGGCCGTGGTCTGCATCCAGTTGGTTTTCAATCTGGTGGTACTGACCACGGCCGCCTCTGTCCTGGTCGGCCAGCTGCGCACCCGGGCAACGACCCGCTCAGCGGGCAAGCAGTAGGTTCAGATCGCCGAACTCGTGCCACAGGTAGCCGTGTTCCACCGCCTGCTGGTAGCAGCGCGCCAGGAGTTCATCGCCCACAATGGCTTCCAGCATCAGCAGGTGGGAAGCGTGCGGTTCGTGGAAACCGGTCAGCAGGCCGTCGGTCACCCGGGTCGGGTTGTCGCGGGAGATGACAACATCTGTCCAGCCCTGTGCTGAGCGCACCTGCCCGTCGGCCGTGGTCGCCGTCTCGATCGCGCGCACGGCGGTGGTGCCGACCGCGATGATGCGCCTTGCCGCCGCTCTGGCCTCGTTGATGAGACGCGCGGTTGTTTCTGGTACCCAGAAACGTTCGGGGTAAGGCCTTTCGTGCGCCTCCCAGGAAGCGACGCCGGTGTGCAGGGTGATCGGGGCGATCACGATCCCGCGGCTGGCCAGCCGGGTCACCATGTGCTCGGTGAACGGCCGGCTCGCGCTGGGCATCTCGGCACTGCCCAGCTCGGTGGCGAAGACGCTGTGATAGGTCGACAAAGGCCAATCCCTTGTCACATATGGGTACCGGATGGGCCGCCCGAATTTCATCAGGTAACCCGGAACCGACGCGACGTCGACCGATGCCACCCACAACCGCGGCGAGTAGGGCCCTTTGAGCGTGACGTGGGCCCCGCCCTGCAGCGTGATCCGTTCGCCGGCCGTGCCCTGGTGGCGCCGGGGCTCGACCACCCAATCCCGGTCGGGCAGCTGGGTGGAAAAGTGAAGGTCGAAGCTTCCGTCCACAGTGGACACCGCCGCGGGCATGGTGGCCGACGTGTTCACCACGAGCACGTCACCCGGCTCCAGGAGCGCGGGCAGCTCCGGGAAGTGATGGTGGGAAACGCCGCCGGGCCCGCCGACGAGCAGCCGAACCTGGTCGCGGGCGAGCCCACGCGCCTCGGGCGGCTCGTGCGCCTCCAGCTCGGGGGAGAGAACAAAATCGAATGCGGCCACTGTCATGCCCTTGCCTCGCTCCAGATCAGAAGCCGGTTGCCGTCGGGGTCAGCGGTGACAAAGCCGTAGTGACCGCGGGGGAAGACCGAGCCTCCCCCGAGCCGGTCGACCTCCCCCCACGTCGGGAATTCAATGGCGTGCGCGGGATGGCCGGTGGGTGGTGTTTGCACCAGCTCGATGCGGCCGCTGGGGCCGACGCCGAAGACCAGGCCGCCGGGGAAGGAATCGATGACGGGCAGCCCGAGCGAGGAGTAGAACGCCTTGGCGGCGGCCAGATCGGCGACCTCGAAGGGCGCCCACAGCGCGAGCGTCATGACCACTCCGGCAGCCGGTAGCGGCCCGATGGCGGGCGTTCGTCAAGCAGCTTGAGCAAAGCGGGCGCGACGGTTTCGGGCAGCGGACGGTCGGAGATGTCCTCGCCCGGGTAGGCGTCCTGGTGCATCCGGGTGCGCAGGTCGCCCGGATCCACCTGCCAGACGGTGACCTTCTCCTCCTCCACGGCCAGCACCCGGCTCAGGCCTTCCAGCGCCGACTTCGACGATCCGTAAGCTCCCCAGCCCGGGTAGCCCTCGGGCGCGGCGTCGGAGGTGATGTTGATGAGAATGCCGCCGGAGTCGCGCAGCTTCGGCAGCGCCAGCTGAATCAGGCCCAGCGGTGCGACCACATTGGTTTCGTAAACGTCGCGAAGCGCATCCAGCGGGACCTCGCTCACGGCCGGCAATGGGCTCGGGCCGAGGGTTCCGGCGTTGTTGATCAGCAGGTCGAGCGAGGTGGCCCGGTCCACCAGCGTCTCGCGGTGCGCGGCGTCGGTGATGTCCCCGGTGACCGCGGTGACGCCGGGCTCGGTCACGCCGCTGCGGGCGTCGGCGATGACGTGCCAGCCGGCGGCGACGAGGGTGCGGGCCAGTTCGAGGCCGAGGCCCCGGGATGCTCCGGTGATGATGGCGGTTCGCATGTGCTCGACGCTATGGGCGTTTGAGCGTGGCGAAATCGGTCCGCAGCCGCTGAGCGTCTACGCCATTGGTCCTAGGCCCTTTCCCCGATCCACGCAGATCGCCAGCGGTGATATCGGGCTTGGATGTCATCGCCTTTCGGGGCGATCTGCCGCGCGTTGCTTCGCACGCGCCAGTATTACTGTGGAACCATGTCTGCGCCGTTTGAGGAGCTGAGCGCTGCGGTCCTTGCCGTCAGCCGGCACCTTTCGGTGCGCGAGGTGCTGCAGACCATCGTCACCGCCGCGCGCGGCCTGCTCAACTGCGAGTACGCCGCGCTGGGGGTCCCCGACGATCAGGGTGGGTTCGCCGAGTTCGTGGTGGACGGCGTCTCCGACGAGCAGTGGGAGCGCATCGGGCCGCTGCCGCGCCAGCACGGCCTGCTCGGCGCGATGCTGCATGACGCCAAACCGGAGCGCCTGCCCGACCTGCGCAAGGATCCGCGATTCGGATGGTGGCCCGCGGCGCATCCGGTGCTCAAAGACTTCCTCGGCATGCCCATCACCGACGGCACGGAGATCCTGGGCGCGCTGTATCTGGCCAACCGCCGCGACGGAGAGTTCACCGACGCCGACGAACGCCTGCTCGCTGTGCTGGCCGCGCATGCGGCCATCGCGCTGACCAACGCTCGGCTCTATGAGCACAGCCGGGAGCTGACGCTGCTGGAGGAAAGGCAGCGCGTGGCGCGGGAGCTGCACGATGCGGTGGCGCAGAAGCTGTTCAGCCTCCGCCTGCTCACCGAGGCCGCCGCCGCGCTGGTGCGCCGCGATCCGGCGCAGGCCGAAGCGGAGCTAGCCGAGATCAGAATTCTGGCCGGGCAGGCCGCCGACGAGCTGAGCCAGGTCGTCGCCGAGCTGCGCCCACGGGAGCTGGCCGACTCGGGTCTGGTGGAAACGTTGCGGCGGCGGGTGGAGCTGCTTGACCGGGTGCACGCGGCCTCCGTCCACTTTGTCTCGTCATTGCAGAACAGGTTGCCCGCCAAGGTGGAGGAGGCGGTGCTGCGCGTCGCCGAGGAGGCTCTGCACAACGCGCTGCGTCACTCCGGGGCCACGATTATCGAAGTGTCGCTTGGCAATACGGGCGATCGGGTCATCTGCGAGGTCAAGGACAACGGCGCCGGAATCGATCCGGCGGGGCAGCAGGGGCTCGGGCTCGCCTCCATGCGGGAGCGCGCGGCTCGGGTGAAGGGCACTCTCGGGGTCGTCTCGACCGCGGCCGCCGGAACGACGGTGACGCTGGTGGTTCCGGGTGGCTAAGGTGCGGGTCCTGATCACCGACGATCACGAGATGGTCCGCCGCGGCCTGCGCACGTTCCTTTCCCTGCACGACGACATCGAGGTGGTGGGCGAGGCGGCCAGCGGCGCGCAATGCGTGTCGCAGGCGCTGGCCACACCGGTGGACGTGATCCTGCTGGACCTGAAGATGCCCGAGGATGACGGCGTGGCGACGCTGCGCGCGCTACGGGCCGCCGGGGTTGCCGCGAAGGTGTTGGTGGTGACCAGTTTTACCGAGCTGGTGCAACTGCTGCCGGCCGTGCGGGAAGGCGCGGCCGGAATCGTCTATAAGAACATTGACCCGGCCGCGCTGGCCAACGCGATCCGCTCTATCCACAATGGACACATTCTGCTCCCGCCCGAGGTGGCGTCGGCGTTCATGGCCGGTGGGGCGGGGCCCGACCGGCTCGGCCACCTGACCGCCCGCGAGCGCGATGTCCTTGCCCAGATAGCGCATGGGCGTTCCAACCGTGAGATCGCCCGGGAGCTCAACCTCGCCGAGAAGACCGTGAAGACCCACGTTTCCAGCATTCTCGGCAAGCTCGGGGTCGACGATCGCACCCAGGCCGCGCTTTACGCCGTGCGCCACGGGCTTATCGGCTGATCTGGTCGAAAGGCGGCACGATGGCGTGGCGGTCAAGCCAGGCCAGGGCTGCTTCGGCGTCTTCGCCGCCAGGCTGCCACAGCTGCACAGGTGCTGTGTCGGCGGCCTGGATCGGGGTGCTGTCAAGCGACTGCAGAGCGCCGTCGGCGAAGCCGCACGGGCGGGTGTCGACGAGCCAGAGCAGGCGGCGGGTCAGGGTGCCCAGCAGGGGATGGTTCAGATAGTGGTCGCGCCAGAACCCGAAGCGCCACACCCGGTTGGCGGTGAGATCGCGCTGCAGGCGGGAGGTCTGGGCGCTCAGCGTCTTGCCTATCTCGGCCGCTGTGGCCTTGAGTTCCTTGAGTTCTTCGGCGTAGCCGGCCTTCACCGTGCTCGGGGCCGACCCGAGCACGACACCGGCGGCGTTGTGCCACTCGATGGTCACGCGGCCGTCGTGTACCAGCAGGGTGGCCGTGTCGTCGCCGAAGTGCTGGGTGCGGCGGCCGTCTTCGGCCAGGCCGTAGCCTGGTACAGCTAAATCTGACAGCTGCTCGCGGGTCACGTTGAGGGCTTCGGCGCGCTCGTAGAGCGAGGCGTTCAGTTCCTGCAGGGCCATCTTGTTGGTGACGCGCGTGGCCAGGCCGAGGAGCTGTGCGAGCGCTTCCGGGCCGTCCAGCAGGTACAGCGCGTGGATCGCGGCCCCGGCGGCCTTGGGCTGGCGCGGCCCGATGCCCGGCACCTTGCGCAGATTCGACTCGACCAGCCCGGCCAGCGTGCGGGCCAGCTCTGCGTCGGCGGGAAGCAACCCGAGCAGCCACACCAGGCCACGAACCGCGGTGGCGTTGAACGGATCGAGGGCAAGCTCCACGTCGATCTCGGAGCCGCGCGCCAAAAGCGGCTGGGCCCCAGGCTTTCCGACCAGGGTGAGCCAGCCCGTGATCACACGGCGGGCCTCGCTTTCGCCGACCGAGGCGAGCAGGTTGCGGCCCTTGGTCTCCCACTCCTGCGTGGGAACGTCATCGATCACGGTGAGCGCATGGGTCGCCAGATCACGCCACGCATCGCCCAATGTGGACAGATCGTCGAGCACCCGATCGGCCAGCGGCTCACCGCGGTTGAGCAGCGGCAGCTTGATCTTCGGCACGAAACTCTTGAGGGTCTTGTCGCCATAGGGACCGAAGGCGGAGCGCCGCATCACCGCGATGACCTCGTCGGGCAGGCCATGGCCCGCCCCGAGCACTATCTCGCCGAGCGTGGCCAGATGCCAGGAGTCGAAATACCAGTAGCGGGCGGCGATGCCGAGCACCGCCTCGGCCTCGGCCAGATCCACCGTGCGGCCGTAATCGTCGATGAGCGCGTCGAC
The DNA here is from genome assembly GCF_016862955.1 of Rhizocola hellebori. Classification (GTDB taxonomy): domain Bacteria; phylum Actinomycetota; class Actinomycetes; order Mycobacteriales; family Micromonosporaceae; genus Rhizocola; species Rhizocola hellebori. The sequence goes on from NZ_BONY01000028.1 coordinate 84,356, forward strand.
GACGTACTCCAGAAGGGTGCGGGCGTTCTCGTCGGCGAGCTGCGGGATGCGCGCGCTCAACGCGACCGCCATCGGCGTGCGGCACGGCAGCGCTTTGACGTCGAGCACCTTCTTCAGCTCGTTGAGCTTGTTGCCCCAGTAGCCTTCCGTCTGCGCCACCGCCACCAGCGCGTCGACAAAGCGCGGCACATCCTCGGCCAGGCCGTATTCCTTCACCTCGGCCCATGTCGATATCCCCATGGGAGCGCAGTCTAGGTCTGCGCCAGGGCGCCCGCTCGCCGGCCGACGCGCAACAGCATCGCACCGGCCAGAATCACCAGCGGGGCGGTGCTGAAGCCGATCACCACGGTCGCGTAGGCCTCAAGGAGCATTCCGGCCAGGGCAGCGCCCAGCGCGCTGCCGGTGCCGAAAGCGGTGGCTACCCAGGCGAAGGACTCGGCCGCTGTACCCGCAGCGGCGACCCGGTCAGCGGTGATGAAGACCCCGGTCAGCACCGGAGGAAGCATGAGCCCGCTGAGGAAGAGCAGTGCCACCATGATCGGCAGCGGACCGGCCAGGAGCAGGGGCAGGTAGCCCAACGCCATCAAGGCCACCAAGCCCGGAAGCGCCCGATGGAGATCCTTGGGTTGCCGCCGGGCGAAAATGAGCCCGCCCAGCAGCGCCCCGGTCGCCTGTGCCGCGAGCAGGATTCCCGCCCAGGAACGCGCGCCCTGAGCCTCGGCGTAGAAGGTCACCGCCACCGCGGTGGCGCCCACCCCGGACCCGACCAGCAGGGTCGCGCCCAGCAGCACCAGCAGCGGGCGTGAGCGCAGGGCACCAGCCCAATGCCGGGGTGCGGCGTCGCCGCGCCATCGGCTCACCATTGGCGCGCTGGCGAAGACCGCCGTGCCGGCCAGTTGCACCGCGATCGCCGCCCACAACCCGGCCGCCGATCCGCCGACGGCGATCGCGCCCAATGCCACGAGCGGGCCGACTATGAAGATCAGCTCTTGGACGGTGACGTCGAGGGTGTAAGCGGCGTGCACGAGCCGCTCGCCGACAAGTTCCTTCCACAGCACCCGAAGGCACGCCTCGAACGGTGGCGCGCCCAGCCCGGCCAGAACGGCCGCCACGATGGCCAGCGTGACACCGGGCCTGGCGGCGAGCACCGCGAACCCGGCGCTGGACACCGCGACCGAGGCCCACATGACCGGCGGCTGACGCCACCGATCCGCAATCCGTGACAGCAGCGGCTGACCCACGGCAGTCCCGGCGGTGTAGGCCCCGACCAGGATGCCGGTCACCGCGATCGACATGGTGTCGCGGGCGAACAGCAGCAGCGCCAACGGCGCCGCCCCGAGCGGAAGCCGGCCGATCAGGCTGCCGCTGAGCAGCCGAGGAACTCCGGGTGCCCGCAGCACAGCCAGGGCACCCCGTTTCATCCCTGCACGGTACCCGGTCCGGCTCGGCCCAGCCGCAGCGCACACTTGTGGCATGTGGTTTGAAACCTCAGTCGACATCGCCGCTCCGGCGCAGCGGGTGTGGCAGGCCCTGGCCGACGTCGAGCGCTGGCCCAGCTGGACCACCTCGATGACAAGCGTGACACCGCTGGACCCGGGCGCGCTTGCCGTCGGTCACCGCGTCAAGATCAAGCAGCCACGCCTGCCGACCGCGGTCTGGACGGTCGACGAGCTCACCCCGGGCCAGTCCTTCAGCTGGACCAACCGCAGCATCGGCATCGTCAGCATCGCCGAGCACCGCCTGTCCACAGTGGACAAAGGCACCAGGGTAGTTCTCGCCATCAGGCAGACAGGCCCGCTGGCCGCCGTGCTCTCCCTGCTCGCGGGCAACCTCACCCGCCGCTACGTGCGCACCGAAGCCGCCGGCCTCAAACGCCTTTGCGAGTCAGCCGGGTGAGGTGATTCCGCCAGTAGGTGCTGACGCTGGCCAATGTCGCTACACTCGACTACATTGTAGTCGTGACCGCTCCACGTTCGATTCGTTTCGATCAAGGCGTGCTCGCGCGCCTTGATCGATATGTCAAAGAGCACCCCGGGTCGTCTTCCTCCTCGGTGGCCAACATGTTCATAGATGAGTCGCTGCGGGCCCACGAGCATCCCGGAGTTGTCTTCCGCCCAGGCCCGACCGGCCGGCGAGCCGCGCTTGCCGGTGGGCCCGACGTCTGGGAGGTGATCGCCGCGCTGAAGGCAATCCGCGAGGACGATCCCGCCCTCGACGGCGAGCTGCTCATCGGCGAGCTCGCCACTGTCACCGGGCTTGGCGCGCAACGGGTTGTTGTCGCACTGCGCTATTACGCTGCCTACCCGACAGAGGTCGACGAGCGAATCGCCAGCAACGCTGCGGTGGCTGAGCGAGAGGAGAAGCTGTGGGCAGCCCAGCAAGACCTTCTCCGGAGCAAGAAGGCCCGATAGGCATCCTGCTCGACGAGATGTATCCGCCGGTTCTGGCGCAACAGCTCCGTGAGCGCGGGCATGACGTCGTTGCGGTGCTTGATATCGAGGTGGGTCTGGGCGCCAAGTCCGATGAGGAGGTGCTGGCTTGGGCAGCCCGCAGCGAGCGCTGTCTGGTCACCGAGAACGTCGCTGACTTCGCCCGGCTCGCTGCGCTGGGGGTGGAACACGCTGGCATCATTTTCGTTTCCGCACAACGCTTCCCACGGACTTCCCGGGGGCTGGGCCGGGTCATCGAGGCGATCGATGCGGTCATGGCTGACAAACGGCTTCCGCCAAGCGGTGGCGTGACTTGGCTCGCGGCGGGTTAGGGCAGGCGGAAGGCGAGGTCGGCTTCGACGACGGCCACCTCCATCTGTGCCTTCTGCAGGCGGCCCGAGTAGTCCCAGTTGACCGCCTGCCAGCGGGTGAACTGGTCGAGAACCCACATGCCGGACTGGCGGCTGCCGTTGCCGGAGCGGCCGTTGCCGCCGAAGGGGAGGTGGGCTTCCGCGCCGGAGGTCGAGTTGTTGACGCTGACCATTCCGGCGCTGATGCCGCGGCGGAAGGTGAAAACGTCATGGGGGTTGGTGGTGTAGATCGCGCTGGAAAGGCCGTAGCCCGGGGCGTTGGCCAGCTCGATGGCCTGCTCCAGGGTGCGATAGGTGGTCACGCCGACGATGGGGCCGAAGGTTTCCTGCTGGAAGAGGTCGTCGCCGGGGCCGACGCCGTCGACGATGACCGGATGGTAGAACAGGCCGGTGCCGGGGTCGCCGACGAAACCGTTGCGGGGGCTGGTGTCTGAGATCCGGCCGAGCGGGCCGTCGACGCGGTGGGCGCTGCCTATCCAGCCGAGCGCCTTCTCGTACGAGGAGGCGAACTTCTCGTCCAGCAGCGGCCCGTAGAGCACGTCGCGGGTCGGGTCGCCGATCGCGGCCGAGTCGACGGCGGCGCGGAACCGGGTCAGGAACTCGTCGTGGACCGACTCGTGGACGATCACCGTGCCGAGCGAGGTGCAGCGCTGCCCGGCGGTGCCGAAGCCCGCGAAGAGGGCACCCTCGACGGCCAGGTCGAGGTCGGCGGCCTCGGTGACCACCATCGGGTTCTTGCCGCCCAGCTCCAGGCACGGGTTCTGCAGATGCCTGCCGCACAGCTCGCCGATGGCCCGGCCGACCGCGGTGGACCCGGTGAAGCCGACCTTGTGGACGAGGCCTTCGTCGAGGGCTTGGCTCAGCCCGGCGAAGGTGGTGTCGCCGTCGGCGTGCACCAGGTTGAGCACTCCGTCGGGCAGGCCGCCCCGGACGAACAGCTGATACATGGCGTCGGCGCACGCGGCGGAGTAGAGCGCGGGCTTCCACACGACGGCGTTGCCGCACAGCAGCGCGGGGACGAGGTACCAGGAAGGGACAGCCACCGGAAAATTGCCCGCGGTGATGATCGTGGCGACGCCGACCGGCTCTCGGAAGGTGAACAGCTGCTTGTCGGGCATCTCGGAGGGAACGGTCTGCCCGTAGAGGCGGCGGCCTTCGCCCAGGAAGAAGCGGCACGTGTCGACGATCTCCTGCACCTCCCCACGGGACTCGGCGATCGGCTTGCCGACCTCGCGGGTCACCAGCTGCGCCAAGGCTTCCGCGTTCGCCTCGACCAGGGCGCCGATGTTGGCGATGACCTGTCCGCGGACGGGCGCGGGAACGTCGGCCCAGGCCCGTTGCGCCCGGCTGGCCGAGCGCGCGGCCTGGACGAGGGTCTGCGCGTCGGCCAGCGTCACCTGCGCCACGACGTCGTCGAGGCGTGCGGGATTGGTGCTGGTGATGACGGTGCCGGCGAGGTCCACCGCGCGGCCGCCGAGGTAGGAACGAAGCATTCCTGCATCATGCCGCATCCTGCTGGAGGCGCGATGCGGTCAGCCGGTGACGATGTTGACGATGCGCGGCGCCCGCACGATGATCCGGCTCGCCGAAGGCGTGCCGACGCTGGTGAGGGCGCGCGACCGCAGGTCGGCTTCGGTGATGGTCACCGGAACTTCGAGCCGTGCCCGCACCTTGCCGTCGACCTGCACCACGCAGGTAGTGGTCTCCTCGGCGATGAGCTGTGCGTCAACAGCCGGCCAGCTGCTCGAATCGGCGAACCCGAGCTGGGCGGCGGTGAGCGGGGCGAAGCAGGAAAGCATCACGACCAACGCGTCGGCGCCCTCCCGAGTGGTCGCACTGTCCACATCGGAGTGACGCAGCAGCGTGGTCAGCTCCATCATCCGGGCGATGGCCACGTTGAAGCGCTTGCCGTCCATGGCCACGGTGGTGGCGTGCAACAGCTTGTGCACGGCACGGCGCAGCTGCGGGTCGGCTGGGCCGGAGGCGTTGGCGGGCAACGACTCCAGCAGCCGGGTCACCCGGCCCAGCCACTTCACGGCTGCGGTGGGGGAGACGTCGGCCCAGTCGATGTCCTCCTCGGGTGGCCCGGCGAAGAGCATGGTGACGCGCACCGCGTCGGGCCCGTGGGCGGCGATCTGCTCCTGTAGCGAGACCATGTTGCCCAGGGTCTTGCTCATGGACTTGCCGTTCATGATGACCTGACCCTGGTTGGTCAGCCGGGTGAACGGCTCGGTGAAGCTGAGCATGCCCAGGTCGTGCAGCACCTTCGTCATGAACCTGGCGTAGATGAGGTGGCCGCAGGCATGTTCGCGCCCACCGATGTATTCGGCCACCGGCAGCCAGCGCTCGATCCCGGCCGGGTCGAACGGGCCGTCCTGATAGGACGGATTGGGATAGCGCAGGAAATACCACGACGAGTCGACGAAGGTGTCCATGGTGTCAGGGTCGCGCTGAGCCGGGCCGCCGCACCGCGGGCAGCTGGTATCGCCAGGTAAATTCAACCCCAGAGGCAATTCTTCGTCGGGTACCGGAACCAGCCCGCACTCTCCACAATGGACAATCGGGATAGGGGTGCCCCACTGACGCTGGCGCGAGATGAGCCAGTCATGCAGATTGGCGATCCAGTGCCGCTGCATGGTGAGGATCTCGGCGGGCCAGTGCCCTTCCAGCTGTGCCATGTCGTCCACGAGCCGCTTCGCGTAGGCGGTGGTGCGGAAGAACCACTGGGTCAGCTCCCTTTCCACGACACGGGTTTGGCAGCGCTCGCACCTGCCGTCGATGACCTGCTCGTTGGCCAGCACGGTCTCGTCCTGCGGGCACCAGTTCACCGGGGCGCTGGCGCGATAGGCCAGCCCTCTTTCCACCATCCGCAGAAAAATCCATTGGTTCCAGCGAAAGTACTCGGGATCCGAGGTGTGCAGACGGGTCTGCCACTCGAAGGAGAAGCCCATCCGCCGAAACGACTCGGCCTGCACCTCGATGTTCGCGTAGGTCCACTCCCGCGGATCGATGCCGCGCTTACGCGCGGCGTTCTCGGCGGGAAGCCCGAACGAGTCCCACCCGACGGGAAACAGCACGTCTTTTCCGCGAAGGCGAAGGTAGCGCGCGATGGCGTCGCTGATCGAAAACACCTCCGCGTGTCCCATGTGCAGGTCACCGGAGGGATACGAAAACATACTCACTACGTAAGCTCGTTCCTCCATGTCCTACCCTGGCACACATGGTGACCGTCGCGCAGGTGAGTATTTTCGCCCGCACCCTTCCCCGGGCCTATGAGGTGGTGGTGCGAGATCGGCTGAAGTTCCGGGTGGGAAAGATTGTCTTTCTTGCCTTCTCACGCGATGAGACCACGATGGGTTTCGGCTTTCCGAAGGAGGAGCGGGCGGCCCTGGTCGAGGCCAACCCGGAGAAGTTCTTCCTGCCGTCGGCTTCGGACATGCGCTTCCACTGGGTCGAGGCCTACCTGGACCAGCTCGGCGAGGAAGAGATGCGCGAGCTGGTCCTCGACGCCTGGCGCATGTGTGTGCCCAAGAAGGTTGCCGCCGCCTACCGCGCTTAATTTACCTACATCACATAGACTACGGTGCATGGTTTTGTATCGTTGGACCGCGCCCGGCCTCATGGCCCTGACCCTCGCCTTCGGGCTGCCCTCCTACGCCGAGCCGGCCGACGGCAGCCATGCGGCGTGGGGGCAGGCTACGCTCACCGGCTTCGCCTCCCTGCCGGCTCAGACCTTTGTCAGCGCAAGCGAACCCTCAGGTTCGGCACTCGGGACTGAGCCGGTCAACGGGGTGCCGGTGCCCTTCGCCGATCAGCCGGTACAGGGATTCAGCGGGATCGTCCGCAACCTCGACGGCAGCTTCGATGTGCTCTCCGACAACGGTTACGGCAGCCAGGCCAACAGCGCCGACTTCGTGCTGCGCATCCAGCGCATCATGCCCAGCTTCGAGAGCAAGACGGTCGATGTGGTGGGCGGGCTCAACCTGACCGACCCGGCCGGGCACGTCGCGTGGCCACTGACCCGGCCGGACAGGGTGCTCACCGGTTCCGACTTCGACCCCGAGTCCATGGTCAAGCTTGGCGATGGCAGCTACTGGATGGGCGACGAATTCGGCCCCTATCTGCTGCATTTCGACCGAGCGGGCCGTCTCCTCGCGCCGCCCGTGCCGCTGGACGGTGTCTACTCTCCGCAGAGCGCGGCCCGGCTGGGGGTGACCCCCAACCTGGGCAACAGCAGGGGTTTTGAGGGCGTGGCCGTGTCGCGCGATGGCCGCTACCTCTACCCGATGCTGGAGGGGACCGTGACCGGTGATACGCCGGGAACGTTGCGGATCAACCAGTTCGACACGCGGGCCAACGCTTACACGTCGCGGCGGTGGACCTACCCGCTGGAGTCGCCGGACCATTCGGCCGCCGACTTCGTGGCCGTTGGCAGGGATCGGTTCGCGGTCATCGAGCGAGACGGGCTGCAAGGCGAGGCCGCGCAGTTTAAACGGATCTATCTCATCGATTTGTCCGGTACCAAGACGATGGTGGCGGATCTGCTGAACATCGCTGATCCGTTGCGGTTGGGGGGCAGCGAGGCGGTTTTCCGGTTCCCGTTCTTCACCATCGAGGCCGTGATCCAGCTCGATGACCGGACACTCGGCGTGCTCAACGACAACAACTTTCCCTCCTCGTCGGGCCGCACGCCGGGCCTGCCGGACAACAACGAGTTCATCACCATCCGCCTGTCGCACAAGCTGTAGACAGCGGTGACGCCGAGGGCGGGCCGGTGAGCGCTCGGGCCATTACCATGCGCCCATGCCTCAACGTTTCCGCCCTCTCGTCCCCCTGCCGGGGCGGCTCATCCTGCTGAGGATTTTTGCCCTGGTCATGGGCTTGTTCGGGATTGTCACCGCATTGATCGGCACCCGATCTTCGTCGTCCTTGGAGTCAGTCTTCTTCTTCGCCATCTGCCTGATGATGTTCCGGCTCAGCCTGTGCGGGCTGGCCAGCAACGCCGAGGCGGTGAGCATTGTGAAGGGCTGGACCAGCAAGGTCGTCAGGTACGACACGATCGAATCGTTCGAGTGGCTGCACAACCTGGAAAGCTTCGGGGCACCCGGCAAGCGGTTGTGGATTGTGCTTGATGACGGGCAGCGGTGCCCGGTGCCGGTGGTGGTCGGGCATAGCCCGATGTTCAAGCTTCTCAGCTCCGACATCTGGCTTACGCCCGATCAGGCTGCTGCTGTCGTGGCCGATCTGCAGACCCGGCGCAGGGCTGCGCGGGTGACGGCCGAATAGCCGCCACCCGCGCCGGGGGGATGGGTGTTTCGTTAAACGGCAACGGTTTCGGCCAGCTTGCGGGCGTCGTCGCGGGCCGGGCCGGCTGGCTCGGCGGTTTGCTCACCGAGGTCGGCGCGGCCTACGGCGACCAGCACCAAGCCCAGCAGTGCGGTTCCGGTTAGCACCCAAAGCGCTTGCGTGCCACCGGCCCAGTCGAAGTAGGCGGCCGAGCGCAGCAGCGTCGATCCGGCCCCGACCGGCAGCCATTGGCCCACCTCGCCCCAGGGCTGCGGTAGCAGCTCGGGGGCGGCGGCCACGCCCGAAAGCGGGTTGCCGATGAGGAAGACGAGCAGCGCGCCCAGGCCTATTCCGGCCCGGCCCAGCGCCGCGCCCAGCCCGGCGACCAGGCCGGCTGCGGCCAAAGCGAACAGGCCGATCGCGGTGGCGTTGGCCAGATAGTTGTCGGGCAGCACGCCCAGCCAGCTCTGCAGCACGGCGGCCCCGACCAGCCCGGTCAGCGCTGCGTAGACGCCCAAGCCCAGCAGCCGGGCCCGCCGGTTGCGGACCAGCAGGATCAAGGCGATCCCGGCGAGCATGCTGGTGAGGGCGAGCGGCAGGAAGCCGGAGGCGAACCCGGCGCCGCGCGGGTCGGTCGGGTCGGTGGGCACCACATCGGTGACCGGAACCGGCTTGCCGCCGCCGAGCTGGGCGGCGGCCTGGCTCAGCAAGGCGGCCACGGTGGGGCTGGCCGCGGAGGCGGTGTGCAGCGCGATCCCGTCCGGCCCGGCGATGAACGCCGCGTAGGCCTCACGGTGGCGCAACATTTCGTCGGCGGCCGAAACGTCGGCCACCTTGGTGATCTCGAAGGCGCCCGGTTTCGCGCTGGAGAGCTGCTGGACCAGAGCGTCCGGCCCGGCCACGGCAACGGGCAGATCACGCGGCTCCAGATGGGTCGCGGGCGCAGCGAAAAATGGCACCGATAGGGCTTGGATAAGCACGATCGCGGTGGCGAGGATCGCCGCCAAGGCGAGGGCGGGCGGCTGCTTGCGAGCCATCGTGACTCCTCAAAACGAATGTTCGTTCTCTTTAAAAGTGAGCCTGACATCCGGCACGGGATTCGTCAAGAACGAGCGTTCGTTTTACGATGAGAGCTATGCCACGCGTCTCCGACGAGCACCTCGCCAACCGCCGGCGCCAGATCCTCGACGCGGCCCGCACCTGCTTCCTGCGCAACGGCTTCCACGCCACCTCGATGCAGGACGTGATCGCGGAGGCGGGGTTGTCGGTCGGCGCGGTGTACCGGTACTTCAAAAGCAAGAACGAGATCGTGACCGCCATCGCCGAAGAGGTCGTCGGCGGCGTCGACGAGGCGCTGGCCGACCTGGTGGCCAGCGACCTGTCCGTCACCGCGACGCTGGGGCGCGCGCTGAGCTTCGTCGACGCCCAGACCGGGCCGGACGGCGTGTTCCGGCTGGCGATCCAGGTCTGGGCCGAGGCCATGCGCGACCCGGCGCTGGCCAAATTTGTCAGCGGCGCCTACGGCCGCATCCGGGGCCACTTCGTGGAACTGGCCCGGCACGCGCAGGCCCGCGGCGAGCTTTCGGCATCGGCGGACGCGGAGGCGATGGGCGCGGTCCTGTTCGGCATGATGCCCGCCTATGCGTTGCAGCGGGTGCTCACCGGTACCCCCGACCGGGAGAGCTTCCTGCGCGGAGTGACCGCGATCCTCAAGGGTTAGGCCCGGCAACCGCCGGGCCTAACCGCTGATCGCTCCGGCTACGGCTTGAACCAGCCGCCGAAGGGCAGTCCTGGAAGCCAGTCGACCAGATCGTGGCCGAACCACGGGGCGTCGAAGCACATGTCCCAGAAGGATTTGTGCTTCTTCTTGTTCTTGACGACGACCTGCTCGGCGGGATCGCCGCAAGCGGTGTCGGCCGGCGCGTTATTGGCGTCGCCGCTGTAGGTGGCGATCCATTGGTAGGTGCCCACCTGGGTCGGGGTGAAGGGGGCCGAGGTGTAGGGGCCGTTGCCGTTGACGCTGGTTTGCGTGCTGAAGATGGGCTGGCCGGCACAGGTGGCGTTGTTGGGGCCGTAGAGGTCGAAAGTGATTGACCCGGTTGGGCTATCGCCGTCGGCGAGGTTGGCGGTGTCGGTGATGGAGCCGCCGAGCGTGATGTCGGGTGAGGCATCGGTGGTGATGCTCGGTGTGGCCGGCGTGGTGGTGACGACGACGGACTCGGCCGGGTCGTCGCAGGCGGTGGTGACCGGGTTGTTGTCGGCGTCACCGCTGTAGGAGGCGACCCATTGATAGGTCCCCGCCTGGGTCGGGGTGAAGGCGTCCGAGGTGTAGGAACGGTTACCGATGACGATGCGGGTGCTGGTGGTGGCCGGCACGCCCGTGCAGTCCGGGTCGTTGGGGCCGTAGAGCGTGAAAGTCAAGACGCCGATGGGGTTCAGGCCGCCGCCGAGGTTGGCCGTGTCGGTGACGGATCCGCCAAGAACTATGTCGTCGGACGCCACCGTGGTCAGCGTCGGTGTCACGACGTTGGACGTCACGGTGACGGCCTCGGCCGGGTCGTTGCACGCGGTCACGGCTGGGTTGTTGAGGGCGTCGCCGCCGTAGCCGGCCACCCATTGGTAGGTGCCCACCTGGCTAGGGGTCGCGATGTCAGAGGTATAGGTGCCGTTGCCGTTGACCGGTCTCGTGCTGACTATCGAAGGGCCGGTACAGGTGGGGTCGTTGGGGCCGTAAAGGCGGAAGATGATGGATCCGGTCGGGTTCTGGCCGCCGGCGAGGATCGCGGAGTCGGTGACCGACCCGCCGAGGGTCACGTCGTCCGACGCATCGGTGACCAGTGTGGGTGTGGCTATGGCCTCGGTGATGGCCACGGATTCGTTCGGGTCGTTGCAGGCGGTGGAGGCGTCATTGTTGTTGGCATCCCCGCTGTAGACGGCTACCCATCTGTAGGTGCCCACCTGGGTGGGGACGTAGCTGGCCGAGGTGTAAGAGCTGGTGCCGGCGATGACGGGGATTGTCGACGTGAAGACGGGCGTGCCGGAGCAGGTAATGTTGTTGGGGCCGTAGAGGTTGAAGGTGATGGAGCCGGTGGGGTTCGCTCCGCCGGTGAGGGTCGCCGTGTCGCTGATCGACCCGCTGCGGGTCACATCGGGGGAGGCGTCGGTGACGATGCTCGGCGTGGGCAGGCCGCTGCAGTTGAGGGTGGCCGTGAAGGGGAAGGGGTGCACCTCGCCGCCGTCGGGGCCCATCACGAGGCTGGCCACGATGACCTGACCCTCGTTGTTGGCCGCGCTGACGTCGGTGAGGCTCGCGTTGGGCGCGTAGAGCGTGCCCTCCAGCGTCGCCGAGTTCGCCACCTGGGTGATGGCTGTCGCGGTCGGGAAGTTCCAGAACATGAAGGGCGCGTGGACACCGCTGGTCCCGGCCTGGTTGGGCACCTTCCAGTTGAAGACATTCCCAGGACCGGTATTGACATTGATCAGCATCGGTGTGTTCGCGCTGGGCTGTGTCGGCTGGAACGTCAGAATGTCGATGTTGTTCAGGTTGGCGGCGGTGATGTTCAGGACGTTGGTGACGTTGGGGGTCAGGTTGATGAACGCGTTGGTGTTCGGCGGCAGCGTGGGGGGTAGTGCCTCGCCCTGCGCGTTGGTGAGGATGACGTTGTTGGTGCAGCCCGCAAGTGAAACCGAAGAGCTGCGGAAGTCCGCGAAGGCGGCGGCGAAGTCGATGGGTGAGGTCGGGCCGACCGAGGCGACGGGCTGCCTAACGGTCAGCTCCACCCGAGGGACGGATTCGTAGGCGGCGTTGTTGGCCACGATGCGGGTGTTGACCTGAGCTCCGTTGCCGTCGTTGATGAGAACGTCGGCGTTGTTGAGGTTGCCCACCTTCGCGTAGGCGCCGGAGAGCACCTGCAGCCGGAAGGGTTGACTGGCGGCGAAGTTGACCTGGCCGCCGATGACCAGTGCGCTGGGCACGGTTTCGTTCGGGGCGAAGAACGTGCCCGTGGAGTTCCCGGCGACCTGGTAGTTGCCGCCGATGGTGAGGTTCCCGCCGATGGCGACCGGTCCCTCGGTCTCGTTGTTGGTCAGCGTGGCGTTGCCCGCGGTGAAGATGTTGAAGCCCAGAGCCGAGGCGGTGGGCGCTTCCGGGCTAGCGCTGGCTTGGCCCGCGGTGAGCACGATGAGCGCTGCGGTAGCGAATGCGCTCACGGCTGCTATCGCAGCTATGGTGCGTTTTGTCCGTAATAGATCCATTCAAGATATATATCCGGAAGTGAGACTGTTTGATGAGCTTTCGTCAAACAGGGCTAGGCGAGTGCCTGCCACCAGCCGTCGACCTCGGACGGGTCGTCGACCTTCACGCGCTCGCCCGGCTTGGGAACGGTCAGCGTGACGTCGTGCTGCTTGGTCTCCCGCCAGATCCGGTCGACCGGCTCACCCCACGAGTGCAGGGCGAGGTTGAAGGTGGCCCAGTGCACGGGAAGCAGCAGACCACCGCGCACATCCAGATGGGTGGCCACGGCCTCCTCGGGGGTCATGTGAATGTCGGGCCAATAAGGGCTGTAGGCGCCGATCTGAATCAGGGTGAGGTCGAACGGGCCGTGCTGGGAACCGATCTCGGCGAAGCCGGGAAAGTAACCGGTGTCGCCGGTGTAGAAGACGCGCCGCTGCTTTCCGGCGATCACCCAGGATCCCCAAAGGGTGTCGTTGCGCCGCAGGCTGCGCCCGGAGAAGTGACGCGCCTCGGTCGCCACGAACTGCAGGCCGCCGATCGTGATCTCTTCGTTCCAGTCCAGCTCGATGATCCGGTCGGCCGGGACCTTCCAGCGCTCCAGATGGGCGCCGACTCCCAGCGGTACCAAGAAAGGAGCCATCTGAGTCAGAGTGAGCTCGCGGACGGTGGCCATGTCGAGATGGTCGTAGTGATCGTGGGAGATGACGATCGCGTCGAGGGCGGGCAGCTGAGCCAGGGCAAGGGGCATCGGGTGCAGGCGCTTGGGCCCCGCGAAGGAGGTGGGCGAGCAGCGCAGGCTCCACACCGGGTCGAGCAGCACCCGGTGGCCCTCGATCTCCACGAGCGAGGTGGCGTGGCCGAGCCAGATCACGCTGAGCCCGCCGGGGGTCAGCTCCCAATCGGTGGAAGAGGGTCGCACGATGGGCACGGCACCGGACGGCTTGCGCCTTTCCTTGCCGAAGAACATCTCGCGGAAGATCTTGGGACCCGAGCCGGGCGGCAGAACGCTGGCGGGGGTGCGGTTGACGAAGACCTTGCCGTCGAAGTTGGGCGATGCGGCGACCCGCGCTGCGCGGTCACCCGAAATGCGAGCGCCCATGGCCCGCAAGAGTCTCATAACGCTCAGCTTATGCCGGGCGCTGGCCTAGATCCTGCGGCGGCCTGGGAAGCCACAGTCGCTGCGGTGGTACCAGGTGATGTCCGAATCGCCTTCCAGCCAGCACCACAACACGGGCACCCCGTCGCGCTCGCCGGGAAAGTCGAGCAGCACCGGCGCGAATCCTTTGACTTGTATCTTCTGGCCACTCAGATATTCGAGCAATGAGTAGATGCGCGCTTCCAGCGCCTTGGCCTCGGCCACGCCGCCCAGCGGGCTGGAGCCTTCGGTGCTCAAGTCGGCGCGCAGCTCCGCCAGATCGGCCCGAAGCACGATGAGCTCATCGATGCGCGGTAGCACGGCGTGCAGACGCTGTCGCGCTTCGTCAACGGAAAACATTCAGTCAGTATGTGGTAAGCGTAGGGAATGAGCGAAAAGCAGATCACCGACTTTTTCGTCCGATACGGCGCAGCTCTCGGAAGCGGTGATCTGAGCGCGATCGCGTCCTGTTACGCCACGCCGGCGCTGGTGGTCAGCGACGGCCGCAGCCTGCCGGTGCAAGACAGCGCGGACGTCGAAGCGGCCTTCTCCGGATCGGCCGACACCTACGAGGCCAGGGGCCTGGTGGACGCGAAACCGAACATCGGTGGCATGGAAAAGATCACCGACGTGCTCACGCTGGTCACGGTCGGCTGGGACTATCTCGACACCCAGGGCGGAGTCCAGCCGGGCGAGAGTTACCGCTATCTCGTCCGGCTGGGCGACAATCCCGGAATCTGTGTGGTTATTCCTGTCCTGTCGGCATGACCGGGCGGCTGAGGCGGCGAGCACGCACGATCGCCTCGACTATCCGGGTGCCGCGCCGCTGGAATCCGAGCTCGTTGATGGTCTCGGCGACCACCTCCTCCTCGGTGCGGTTGAGCCCGTCGCTCTCGATCCAGGTGATCAGCTCGGCGAGGACGTGGTCGGGCAGATCGGCGATCTCCTCGTAGGACGGCAGCTCGGGCCGTGGCCCACGCGGTGTGCCGGTGGCCAGCGTCTCCGGGGGCAGGGCGTTCGTGGTCACCGCGACCGTGCGCGCGGGCGCGGCGAGCGCCTCCTGGTAGGCCACGACCGCCCGCGCGATCTCCTTCTCCCGCTGGGTGAACCAGTCGGTGGACCAGATCCGGTGGAAGCGCCAGCCGAGGCGTTCCAAGTGCTGCTGGCGCAACCTCTCCCGGTCACGCACGGTGGGGGAGGCGTGATACGAGGCGCCGTCGGCCTCGATCGCCAGCACCACCCTTTCCGGGTTACCGGCGTGGTGCGCGGCGAAGTCGATCCGGAAACCGCTGACTCCGTACTGCGCCACCAGCGGGATGCCGGCATCGATGAGCTTGTCGCGCACATCGACCTCGAACGGGTTCAGCGTCACCGCGCCGTGCAGACGCCCGGCCAGCGACTGGCCGCCGGTGGCCGCGTATTCCAGGTAGGCGCCCAGCAGCTTGGCGCCGTAGGAGCGCAGCCTGTTCGGATCCAGGTCGACGTGGCGGAACGAGCTGACCACGGTGGTGCGGTGCTTGGCCCGGGTGATGGCCACGTTGAGCCGCCGCTCGCCGCCCTTGTTGTTGAGCGGGCCGAAACGGTAGGCCATACGGCCGTCGAGGTTGCGGTTGTAGCCCACCGACAGGATGATCGCGTCGCGCTCGTCGCCCTGTACCCGCTCGATGCTCTTGACGAAGAACGGCTCCACATTGGACTCGGCGAAGAACTTGCTCAGATCCGAGCGTTTCGCCAACGCTTGGCGCAGCGCGGTTTCCACCGCCTCGGCGTGCTTGAGGCCCATCGTGATGACGCCGAGCGACTCGTCCGGGCGCTGCTCGGCGTGCTCCAGCACCAGCTTGACCGCCCGATCGACCTCCGAGTTGGCCTGGGTGACCAGCACGTGGCGCAGGCAGTCGCCGGTGTCGGCGCCGGGGAAGGTGACCAGCGGGTTGCCGTTGGGCGCATAGATATGCGCGTTGGAGAAGGCGATCAGGCGCTCGTCGCGGCTGCGGTAGTGCCACGCCAGGTGCTTGACCTGGCTGAGCGGCAGCGCGTTGGCGAAGGACTGCAGCAGCGACTCGATGTCCTCGGTGAGCAGACCGTCGAGGTCCTCGTCGTAGGCGACGTCGTCGTCGGCGGTGCGCTGGAAGAAAGCCGTCGGCGGCAGCTGATGCTCGTCACCGGCGACCACGACCTGCTTGCCGCGCATGATGGCGGTGATCGCGTCGACCGGTTCCACCTGGCTCGCCTCGTCGAAGATGACGACATCGAACAGGTTGCGCGCCGGCAGCACCTGGCTGGCCAGCAGCGGGCTCATCGCCCAGCACGGCTTGAGCGCCATCAGGGCGTCTGGCGCCTGCTCGAACAGGCGGCGCACGGTCATGTGCCGGGTCTTCTTGGAGGCCTCGCTGCGTACCAGGCGTTGCTGATCCGGATACGCGTCAAGGACTTCAATCATTTTCATGGCAGCCTGGTACCGCACCCGCGCCGCCGCGGTCACCAGGTGATCCTTGTCGGCCTGCCGGTATTGCGCCGCCTGGGTGTGCAAAGCGCTGCCGTAGAACCGGCCCAGGTGCTCATCGGCGAACCGCAGGTGGTCCAAAATGGACTGCAACCAGGCGTAGGTGAACCGCTGGTCGGCGAGCTGCGGCTCACCGTCGAGCAGCTGGTCGACCTTCCACGGCGCCAGGAACGCACGAATCTCGTTGCGCCGCACCGAATTCAGCAGGTTCTGCTGATCGCCGGCGAGCTCGTCAAGGTGCAGCTCCAGCTCGCCGAGCGGGACATGCGCGTGCAGCCGGGTCAGCGAGTCGAGCGCGGCCGCCAGCAGCTGCTGCGCCTCGGGCAGGGTGGCCGACCAGCGCGGCGGTTTGCCGTCGACGCTGAGCCGGGCCCAGCGCTGCTTCTGATCGGCGATGGCCTGCGCGGTCTTCTGCAACGCCTCCCGATTGGGCTTCTTGCGGGCCAGCCACAGCTCCTTGAGCTGCTTGGTGGTGCGCCGTTTCTGCCAGAACCCGTCCCAGCCGCCGATTTCGGTGGTGTAACAGCTGTCCTTCATCCGGGAGAGCGTGAAGTTGACATCGGTGGCCAGCTGGACCGCCGCGCGCGCCTCGGCGGGCGTGCCGATGGGTTTGAGACCAAGCTCCGCGGTCAGCTTCGCGACGGCCTGCCGCGCCTGAACCCACCGCGTCGACGCCTGCCCGGCCAGCTCGTAGGCCTCCTGGGCGGCCATCCGATCCATCACGGTGCTCGCCGCCCACGCCCCGGTGACCGGCAGCTGCGCCAGTTCGAGGATGGCCGAGCCGACCTTCTCCGCGAACTCGCCGTGCAGTGCCTGCAGCTCTTCCCCGGTCCAGCGGGTCGGCGACTTGGCCTCGGCGGGCATGCCGATCAGGTAGGCCTGGACGATAAAGGCCGAAACGCCCCACGGCTCGTGCAGGCGGTGCATGGCGTCGTGGTGATCGACCAGGGGAGTGCGGGTGGCCTGCAGGCGGTGATCGGTGTCGATGGTGTTGGGGCGGGCCTCGGTGCGGGCGCGGTGCAGCCGCATCTCCAGCGACTTGGCCAGCTCACGCCGGCTCGCCTGCTCGCCGTGCAGGTTGTACACGAGGTCGTCGAGGCCTACCTGCTCGAGGCGGTCGAGCACGGCGTCGATGGCGGCGCGCTTCTCGGCCACGAAAAGGGCGGAGCGGCCGCGGCCGGCCAGCGCCGCGATGATGTTGGCGATGGTCTGGCTCTTGCCCGTGCCGGGAGGGCCCTTGATGACCAGGTGATGGCCGGCGATCACCGCATTGATCGCATAGTTCTGCGAGGAGTCGGCGTCGAGCACCAGCAGCTCGTCGGCGGGCACCACATGATCGGGCTCGTCGATCGGGATCTGGCTAGTGGCGGCAAGGGAATTGAGCGCGTCGTGGTCACCGGCGAGCGCGGCGATCACATCGTGACTCGTCAGCGCCTCCAGGTGCCCGCCGATGTCGTCGACCATCGGCAGCTTGGCGTAGGTGAAGGTGCCCACCAGATAACCGGGATGGATGGCGAAGCGGGGCACGTCGATGGCGAGCTTGCGGAACCGTTGGTACAGCTCCTCCGGATCGAGGTCGAGAAGCTCCTCGGCGCTGATCACCAGGCCGTGATCCTTCTCGAGTTTGTGCAGCAACACCGGGTTGACCGAGGGCTCCGGGTCGGCCTTGAGCACGAAATCGGTCTCCGCCAGCGACGAGGGCCGGATGCTCAGCTGCTGTAAGAGCACAGGCGCGTGCGGGCTGCGAGCCAGCTCGTCCCAGGTCGCCATTCCGGAAGCCAGATAGCCGACCTCGACTCCGCGCTCTTCGGCCCAAATCCGCATCTGTTTGCGGATTGCCCGAACCCGCCGCAACGCGTCTTTGCGTATGTCGACGTCGGGGAAGAGCGTTTTGAGATTGACAGCCACTCCGGCGAGCAATTGCGCCACGGCTTCCGGTTTGGCATCAACAAGATTCAGGGTGCCCGCTTTGAGCTCGCGGTAGTAGGCGAGCTGATTGCGGCCTGAGTCATCGACCAGGGCTTCTTGCCAGCGCTTTGCGGCTGCCGCTACGAGCCGGGCTCGTTCCGGCATAGGTGCACTCACCCTCTTACCTTCCCAGACGCGGTTGACATTGCCCAACCGGCCTTCAAGACCATCCTTCGGCACGGGGTCGCCTGTTCCCCAAAACCAAGACCGCTACTCCTCAACGGCGAATGCCGCATAGAGCGGGCGAAGGCGCTCTATCAGGGCGGAGCCACCCAACCCCGCCCCAGGCGTAGGAAGCTGGCGCAGCAGGAGATCCGTTGCAGTGTCCAATGTGGTCGGTCGAGTGGGCAGGGGTACTGGGGCGACCCAGTAACGATCGATGACCTCGTCGAGCGGGGGCAACCTCACCTCGTCGAAGACGCCTGGCACCTGTTCCTCGAAAAGCGTGGCCGGGCCGAGGTGGGCCAGCAGCTCGTCGCGGCCGCGGCCACGCCAGAGCAGAATCTGGAACGGGTCGGCGTCGAACGCCTCGGCCAGCAGATAGAAGGTCGCGGCGATGTGCTTGCACGGCACGGCGTAATCCGGACATGAACATTGCATAACGAGATCGCGCGAGCGCCGGGGAAACAGCGGAACCCCGGCCGCGTCGAAGACCTCCTCCAGCGCCGCGGGCATCTCGCCGGCCAGCAGCTGAGCGCTGAACAGCGCCCGAGCGGCGATGGCGTCCTCGACCGGCCGCCAGTCCGGCACCGGTGCGAATCTGATCGTCAGCGTGTAAGGCTCGTCGCGGGAGCCTTGTACCACCGCCGAAACCACCCCCGGCGCGACCTCCAGGGACAGCACCTGACCTTGACGGGCGTAGTTCTTGCCTCGCCCCAGCCGCCCGCCCACGCCCAGCGACTCGAGCACGGCGATGAACCGCCGGGACCACCAGGTCTCGCCGATCGTGCCACGCACGCTGCGCGCCTTGATACCACCTTCCACCTTTTTGGTTTTCCCATAGGCCGGGAAAGGCGACCCGCTCGGAGTGGTCATTCGCTGACCGCATCGGCGTCGAGGGTGAACATGGCGCGCAGCTGGTCGGTGGACATCTCGCTGAGCGCCACCTCGCCGGTGCCGACGATGCGCGCGGCCAGGCCCCGCTTGTCCTGGATCATCGTGGAGATCTTCTCCTCCACCGTCCCGGCGCACACGAACTTGCGCACCTGCACATTGCGGCGCTGCCCGATGCGGAACGCGCGGTCGGTCGCCTGGTCCTCCACCGCCGGGTTCCACCACCGGTCGACATGGATCACGTGGTTCGCCTCGGTGAGGGTCAGGCCGGTGCCACCCGCCTTGAGCGACAACACGAAAAGCGAAGGCGATCCCGGCTCGGTCGACTGGAAGCGGCGCACCAGCGCGTCGCGTTCGGGCTTGCTCACCGCGCCGTGCAGGAAGAGGATCTCGCGGCCGAACTTGGCCGACAGGTGCGAGCGCAGCATCGTGCCGAACGAGGCGTACTGGGTGAAAAGCAGCGCCTTCTCTTGTGCGGCAAGGATTTCCTCGACGATCTCCTCGAGCCGGGCGAGCTTGCCCGAGCGGCCCGTGAGCCGGGAACCGTCGGCCAGCAGCTGGGCCGGATGGTTACAGACCTGTTTCAGTTTCGTCATCGTCGCCAGCACCAGGCCCCGGCGCTCGATGCCCTCACTGTTTTCGATCCGGTCCATCATGTCCTCCACCACGGCCTGGTAGAGCGAGGCCTGCTCGGCGGTGAGGTTGCACAGCACCTCCATCTCCAGCTTCTCGGGCAGATCGGAGATGATCGACTTATCGGTCTTGAGGCGGCGCAGGATGAACGGGCCGGTGATCTTCTTCAGCCGTTCCGCGGCTTCTGCGTCCGCATGCCTTTCGACGGGTACCGCATAAGCCTTCTTGAACGCAGAGGCGTTGCCCAGCAGGCCCGGGTTGGCGAACTCCATGATGGACCACAGATCGCCGAGCCTGTTCTCCACTGGCGTGCCGGTGACCGCGATGCGGTGCCGGGCGGGGATGGCCCGGATCGCGACCGCCTGCCGGGTGGCCGCGTTCTTGATGGCCTGTGCCTCGTCCACCACAATGCGGTCCCAGGGCACCTCGCGCAGCTGAGCCAGGTCGCGGGCAGCCAGCGCATACGTGGTGATCACCAGATCGGCCTCGGGGTCGAGCTTGCGGTCGGCGCCGTGGTGCACGTGGACCTGCAGTTTGGGGGCGAAGCGGGCGGCCTCCCGCTGCCAGTTGCCCACCAGCGACATAGGGCACACCAGCAGGGTCCGGCCGCTGTCGGGATGGGCGAGCAACGCCAGCAGCTGCACCGTTTTGCCCAGGCCCATGTCGTCGGCCAGAACCCCGCCGAGCCCGAGCGACTGCAGGAACGTCATCCAGGACAAGCCTCTTTGCTGGTAAGGCCGCAGCTGCCCGACGAACTCGTTGGGTGGCTCGATGAGCTTGACCTGTGCGCCGGAGAGCAGATCGCCCAGCGAGCCGTCGGCGCTGACCTCCAGCACCGGCAGGCCCAGCGAAGTGTCTTCGGTGGACAGCCCGGCGTGCAGCAGGTCGGCCACTGACATCTGGCCGCCCTCGCGCAACAGCTTGAGCCCGTTGGCCAGCCGCTTGGTATCCAGCTCCACCCACTGCCCACGCAGTTTGATCAATGGCGCTTTCAGCTCGGCCAGCTCGGTCAGCTCGGCCTCCGACAGAGGCTCGTCGCCCAGCGACACCTCCCAGCTGAAATCGACAAGGGAATCCAGCCCCACCGCGCTCTTGCCGGCCACCGTCGCCGGGGAGCTCTTGCTCGAAGCCTTCAGCTTGAGCCCCAGCCGAGACGAGGGTTTGCCCCACCACTTCGGCAGCATCACCCCGAATCCCGCGGTGTGCAGCAGCGGCGCGGCCTCGCGCAGAAACCCGTGCGCGGCCGCGGAATCGAGCTCCATCTCCTCGGGCTGGGCCGTGGCGAGGGCATCGGCCAGCCTCGGCCACAGCCGGGTGGCCCGCCCCAGCTCGGCGAGCAGGGTCTGCTTCGGCGAGGTAATCGTGGCCGGCAGCTTGCGCGACTTCCAGACCCGTTGCGCCGGGATCACCAGACTCGGCTCGTCGACAGGCTGCAGCGCGAATTCGACCCGCCAATCCACCTCTTCCTCGGCCGGCTCGACCAGGCGGAAGCAGGCGCGCACCGCACCGCCCGCGGCATCGCGCTGCCACGACCGCAGCTCACCCTGAAGCTCCAGCGCGCTGCCGCGCAGCTCCCGCACCCAGCCCTGGTCGTCGACACCTGCCTTGCGCAGCAAGCGTTTTGCGGCTAGATCGACTAGATCGTCGAGTGCCTGGGCGACGCTGCCCTCACCGGTGTCGGCCCGCGCCACCGGCGGCTGCGCGTGCGCCAGCGCCTGCGCCCAGTGCGCGTCGCTGCCGGTCAACACCGGCCGCCACACCGCCCGCAGCCCACCGGCCCCCGCTTCGCCTGCGGCGGGTGCGGGGATGATCCAGGGCAGGGTGCGGCCGCGCCTGACCAGGTCGTCGGCGAAGGCGGCCACCTGCTGCAGGTGACGCACGCTGGAGCCGAGCACGTAGTCGCCGTCGGGAAAGTCTTCGTGCAACGAGACCGGCACTTGCCACGGCTTGAGGGTCAGCTTCTTGGTCTTCGGCGGCTCGTCCGGGCGTACCAGCTCGGGGGAGTCGGCGGGCCGTCCTTCCACCGTGGGCAGGTGCAGCGTCACCGTATCGGCCTCGCCGCCGGGCAGCCGCACCGCAAAAGGGTGCTCGCCACCACCGGCCTGGGTGGGCAGCGCCGGGTCCTCGGCCCACAGCGCCAGCCGGCCGGAACGCCACAGGGCATGAACGACCAGCATGGGCTCTAGGGTAGTGCCCGCAGTTGCGGGAAAACTTTCGACACCTTGGCTATGAGGTAGTCGCCGTAGGTACCGGCAAAGGCCTGAAGATCTTGACCATCCCAGCGAGGCTCGCCCATCGCAGCAGCCCGCGCCCGGCCCGGCAGCGGCGGGACCTCCTGGGCGAAGTCGGGGTCGAAGAAGAACGGGAAGGACAGCCGCTCATTGCCCGACACATTGCGCACGCGGTGCGGGGTCGAGCGGTAGTAGCCGCCGGTCAGCCGATCGAGCATGTCCCCGATGTTGCAGACAAACGTTCCCGGCACCGGCGGCGCGTCGATCCAGCCGCCCGGCGCCTTGACCTGAAGACCGCCGTTGCTGTCCTGCGCCAGCAGCGTAAGCAGGCCATAGTCGGTGTGCTCGCCCACTCCCCAGCCGTCGTCACCGGCTTCGGCGGGCGGGTAGTGGAAGATCCGGAACAGCACGGTCGGGTTGGCGGTGTAGCCGGCGGCGAAGTAGTCCTCGTCCAGGTCCAGGCTGACCGCCACGCCGCGCATGACTTGCTGCGCGACTGCGGTCAGCGCCTCCATATAACGCAGCGTCGTCTCCCGAAGCGCCGGGACCGCGGCGGGAAACAGATTCGGCCCGTGCAGCGGCAGCGGGTGACCGGCCGGTAGCTCGCTGCCGAAATACAGCCCCTCCTTCAGGTCTGGCCTTCCCGAGGTCAGCTCCGCGCCCACCGGAAAGAACCCGCGCCACGCCTTGCCACCGTGCTGCATCGCAATCTCAAGCTTCTGCGGCTCGGGCAGAGCGAAGAACTCCCGCGCCGCGGCATCAAGCCCGGCCAGCAGCTCGCCCGGCACGCCATGCCCGGTCAGGTAGAAGAACCCGTTGTCCCGGCACGCCGCCGCTATCCGCGGCGCCACCTCCCGCATCGGCCGCGACAAATCCACCATCGGCAAACTCACGGGCGTAAGCCTAGCCACTAGGATCGGCGGATGCTGGTGGTGGTGAGGCACGCTATGCCGGTGGTGGAGCCGCTGATGTTGCCCGATCGCTGGGTGCTCAGCGACGAGGGTCGGGCGGCTGCGGGCCGGTTGGTGTTCCCGCAGGGGGCGACGCTGGTCGCCAGTGGTGAGCCGAAGGCGATTCAGACGCTGGAGCATGCCGGCCCGGTCATCTCGGACACGCGGTTCAATGAGGTGCACCGGGTTGAGGCGTTCGGTGACGATTTTCGGGTGGTCCGCCGGGCCTATGTGGACGGTGTGGACCATCCGGACTGGGAGCGGCGTGCGGAAGTGGTGGCCCGGTTCGACGAGGCGATCGCGTCCTACCCGGATCGGCCCTTGGTCGTGGCGAGCCACGGCATGGCGATGACGGTGTGGCTGACCGCCCGCATCGGCCTGGACGATCCGGGTGAATTCTGGGCGGACCTGCGGCTTCCCGACGCGCTCGCCATCGACCTCGACGCGCGA
Source organism: Rhizocola hellebori (assembly GCF_016862955.1). Taxonomy (GTDB): domain Bacteria; phylum Actinomycetota; class Actinomycetes; order Mycobacteriales; family Micromonosporaceae; genus Rhizocola; species Rhizocola hellebori. The sequence continues at coordinate 107,599 of NZ_BONY01000028.1, forward strand.
AGCTGGTCGCGGCTCACGCCACAGTGACGGTCATACTGGGCGGATGGATCAACGTCCGCGCACCGCTGAGCTTCTTGACCTGCAACCACATCCGGAGGGCGGGTGGTACAGGCAGACGTGGCGTTCCCCGGTGAGTTTCACGCCAGACGGGTACCCAGGAGAAAGAGCCACGGCAACGGCGATCTACTTCCTGTTGCGGCCGGGCGAGCAGTCGCGCTGGCACGTGGTGCGCTCTGCGGAGTTGTGGCTCTGGCACAGCGGAGGCCCGCTGACCCTGCGCTTCGGCGGCGAAGGCGAGCGGCCCGAGGCGACCGGCGAGATAGTGCTCGGGCCCGACATCGAGGCTGGTCAGCGTCCGCAGGCGGTGGTCCCGGGCGGGGTGTGGCAGGCGGCCGTACCGGCATCGAGCAGCGAGGTTCTGGTCAGCTGTGTGGTGGCGCCGGGGTTCGACTTCGCCGACTTCATACTGATGCCATGAATGTGGCGACCCAGATTTTCGCGGTGCTGGCGGGCTTGCTCCACGTCGGCGTGTTTCTCATGGAAAGCGTGTTGTTCACCCGGCCGAACGTGCAGCGCCTCTTCCTCGGCAACGCCGCGAACACCCCTCAGCTGCAAACCTTCGCCTTCAATCAGGGTTTCTACAACCTTTTCCTGGCGCTGGGCGCGATCGGCGGGGTCATCGCGGGCGGGGCCGCGGGCAAGGCCATCGCGTTGTTCAGCTGCGCCTGCATGGTGGGGGCGGGCGTGGTGCTGCTGGCCTCGCAGCGCCGGATGTGGCGCGGGGCGGCGCTGCAGATAGTGCCGGCCGGATTGGCGTTGCTGGCGGCGCTGCTCTGATACCGGGGTATGACCGAGAGCTAGCTCTGCAGGGTGACGTCGGCGCGGGCCCGCAAGGCTAGAGTGGCGGCCATGATCAGCATCTTGCGGCGGTTGGGCAAGGATCTGCTCACCCTGTTTTGGGGCGCGGATCCCGCCGCACCACTGCCGCCGCTGCGGCGCCGGTGGCTGCGACCGCTGCTGGTGCTGGCCGCGGCCGGCCTGCTGGCGCTTGCCGCCAAATACCTGCAGGACACCCGGCACATGTCCGCGCCGGTGGCGATGGCCCTGGGGGCGGTGACGGTGCTGCCGTTGCTGGTGTTGTGGGCCAAGCCGTTGTGGGCGTGGCGGATAGCTTACGTCGGGCTGCTCGTGGGCAGCCTCGGCCAGACCTCGGGGGAGGCGTGGCCGTGGAATCCGGTGCAGGTGCTGGTGACCATCGCGGTCATGGTGATGGTGGCCCTGCGCGAGCCGCCGGGGGTGATTTTCTGTTCGGGCGTAAGCGTTGTGCTCCTCGTGTCGTTTCGGGTCGAGCCAGGCAACGTCGCTGGGGTGACGGTTCTGATCGCCGTGCTGCTGGTGCTCGGCGAGCACATCGGCCGCCGCCGGTTTCAGCGGGCCGAGGTCACGCCGAGCGAACGTGGCGAGAAAATGACGTGGGCTCCCGCCTGGCGCGCCAGATTGGCGAAGTTGGCCAGCGTCTTGCGGCGCCTGGGCTGGGACCTGCTCACCGTCTTATGGGGCGCCGATCCGGCTCAGCCGTTGCCCCCGATAAAGCGCTGGTGGATTCGGCTGCCGCTGGTGCTGGCCGGCGTGGGCCTCTACCTGGAGGCGGCCCCGGAGCTGTCCAACCCCGTCTCGATGGTGCTGGCCTTCGTGACCGTGCTGTCGCTAGTGGTGTTGTGGCGCAAGCCGTTGTGGGCATGGCGGCTCGCCTTCGCCGGCCTGCTGATCGGCGGCTTCGGCCAGACGCAGGAGCAAGCGTGGCCGTGGAATCCGGTGCAGACGCTGGCCGCCATCGTCATTTTGTTTGTGGTAGCACTGCGCGAGCCGCCTGGGATCATTTTCTGGATCGGCGTAAGCGCTGCGCTCACGGTGTGGATTCGGTCGGACAACGCCGCCGCGGCGACTGTTCTGATCGCCGTGCTGTTGGTGCTCGGCGAGCAGATCGGCCGCCGACGCCGGCTGCAGCGAGCCCTTGTGGTGCAAAGCGAACGGGGCGAGATAGCCGAGGCGCGGGAGGCGATCCTGGTGGAGCGCACCAGGATCGCGCGGGAGCTGCATGACGTGGTGGCGCACTCGATGTCGCTGGTCGCGGTGCGGGCCGAGACCGCGCCTTACCGCCTGCCCGGCCTTCCCGACCCGGCCCGCGACGAGTTCCTGGCGCTGGCCGCGACGGCCCGCGATTCCCTGACCGAGTTGCGGCGGCTGCTCGGGGTGCTGCGCACCGAGCAGACCGAGCCGGAGCTGACCCCGCAACCGGATCTGTCCGATCTGGACGATCTGGTGGCGTCGGCGAGGCAGGCCGGAATGCAGGTCGCCACCGCCATTTCCGGCCCGTCGCCTTCGGCAGCCACGGGGCTGACGACTTACCGGATCGTGCAGGAGGCGCTCTCCAACGCGGCCCGGCACGCCTCCGGAGCGCCGGTGGAGGTGACGGTGACCACGACGAAGCGGCAGACACGCGTCGAGGTGCGCAACGGCCCCGGCGCGCCCGCGCCCAGCCCCCAGGGCACGGGACACGGCCTGGTCGGCATGCGGGAGCGGGTCGAGCTGCTCGGCGGGACGCTGCGGACAGGTCCCACCGACGACGGCGGCTTCGCTGTCGTGGCAACGATTCCGGGTGGGCCGCGGTGATCCGGGTGCTCATCGCCGACGACCAGGAGATGGTGCGTGAGGGCTTCGCCGCGCTGCTGAGCGCGCAGCCGGACATCGAGGTCGCCGGGCAGGCCGCCAACGGGATCGAAGCGGTGGCGATGGCGCGGCAGAGCCAGCCGGACGTGGTGCTGATGGATGTCCGGATGCCGCGCATGGACGGCCTGGAAGCGGCCCGGATGATCGCCGCCGATGGCTCCGCGAAGGTGCTCATGCTCACCACCTTCGACCTCGACGAATACGTCTATGCCGCGCTGCGGGCAGGTGCCAGCGGCTTCCTGCTCAAGGACGCGCCCGCGGCCGAGCTGGTCCAGGCGGTGCGGGTGGTGGCGCGGGGCGAGGCGCTGCTCGCGCCATCGGTGACCCGGCGGCTCATCGAGGATTTCGCGCGCAGGCCCATGCCCGGCGGTCAGACGCCGCCCACGTTGCAGGCGCTGACCACGCGCGAAGTCGAGGTGCTCGCCCTGATCGCCCAGGGTCTGTCCAATCAGGAGATTGCGGCTCAGCTCGTGGTCGCTGAGCAGACGGTGAAGACCCACGTTGGGCGGATCCTCGGCAAGCTGGGTCTGCGCGACCGGGCGCAGGCGGTCGTGGTGGCTTACGAGAGCGGCCTCATCACCCCGGGGAGCCACGGCTAGAACGGCTCCCCGGGGTGACGCTCCGACCGCGGGGCTACCGCAAACGTTGCCCGTATGTCTTTGGGACGCAACGTTTCTGTGACCTCAGCCGTATTCCTGGCCGCGCTGTTCACTCCGGCGCAGGCACGTTCACTCGAGCCCATGCCCGTGTCGTGGGACTATTCCGCGGTGGCGCAGGCCATGCGCGACGCCGGTTACGGCGACCTGGCCGCCGCGCGCCAGTTCGCCGCCTTCGACCCTTCGGGCGATGGGCGCGCTGTGGAGGTGCTGGGCGACCTTTCCTCCGCGCGCCATGTCGTGGTGCTCGTTCCCGGCTCCGACACGACGCTGGCGGACTTCGATCGCGGGCTCGGCGGGGTGGCTCGCCGAGCGCCTGCGGTGCAGGCCCGTTCGCTACGCGAGGCCATCCTGGCCCGTCACCCCCAGGCCCAAGTCGCCGTCGTGGCGTGGCTGGGCTACGACCCGCCCGAAGGCCTCGGCATGGCCGCCGTCCGCCAGGACCGAGCCGCGGACGGCGCTGCCGCCCTGGCCCGCTTCGTCGCCGCACTCCCTCCACAAGCGACGGTCACCGTAATCGGCCACAGCTACGGCACGGTCGTCATGGCCCTGGCCGCACCCGCCTTCGGCCCTCGCGTCACCGACCTGGTGGCCCTGGCCAGCCCCGGCCTCAGCGCCCGCGCCACCACCGACCTCAGCCCCCACGCCCGCCTGTGGACCGCCACCGCCCCCACCGACTGGATCGGGCACGTCCCCCACCTCCGCATAGGCAACATAGGCCACGGCCCGATTCCCGCCGACGCCCTCGAGCTGCCCACCAACGGCGTCGACGGCCACGACGGCTACCTCACCCCCGGCTCAGCCACCCTCACTGCCCTAGCCGACCTGGTTGCACGATAATCGCTTCTTTTGCGCCGCAACGTTGTGGTCCCTCGCCGTACCTCCCGGGCGGCAACGCCACGCCCGTGCTTGGCCACCCCCAGCGGCTGCGCCGCCGACCCCGCACCCGCTAGATCATCTTCAAGCTCTCGGCCCTTCGTCGCCGCACCGGAGTTCGCGGCGCGCCACCACGCACGCACCGGCGCAAATCGGGATCGCCCGGTGCGACCGCTCTTTCGCGGGTATGTCCATCTCTGCACTCGGCAGGTGATGCAGAGATGGACGCACTCGCCAACACCATGCCCGTCCCGGCGGCGAGCCGATCGCTTACTCAACAACCACGCCGCCCGCGCCGTCTTGTGCGCGCGGCCTTGTCGCGGGCGTGCGCCGCTCCCCACCGCGCAGGTATGACCATTGCTTGCGCCGCACCTTTGCTCTGCACCCATAGGCGCAACTTCATGGTCGATGTGCGCCTATGGGTGCAGAGCAAAGGTCCCACGAACCCCCACCCCACCTGGTCGTGCTCACCCTCGCCCGGGGTGATCATCCAGCGCGAAAGGAGTGCAGACCGCACTGCGGTCGTGATGATCTTCGGCGCGAGGCCGCCGGTCTGGGCGGCCGGCGGCGGGTGGGTTGTGGGGTGACGTTGCCGCCGCCGGCCTGGGTGGCCGGCGGCGGGTGGGGTTTGTGGTGGGTGGTGATGGGTTAGGGGTGGGTGGGGGCGGGTTCGCGGAGGCCGAAGCGGGCGTGGAGGCGGCGGAGCGGATGCGGAGCCCACCAGTTGTGCCGGCCGAGCAGGGTCATTGTGGCGGGGACGAGCAGGCAGCGCACGATGGTGACATCGACTAGCACGGCGACGAAGAGGCCCAGGCCGATCTGCTCGATGTCGCCGATTTTGGCGGAGGCGAAGAAGCCGAAGACGATGAGCATCAGCAGCGCGGCCGAGGTGATGATGCGGCCGCTGCTTTGCAGGCCACGTCGCACGGCGGTGTTGGTGTCGTAGCCCGCGTCGACGAACTCCTTGACCCGGGCTAGGAGGAAGACCTCGTAGTCCATGGACAGGCCGAAGCCGAAGGCGAAGACGAGGACCATGACGTGCGGGCTCAGGCCGCCGACGGTGAGGGTGTCCAGCGGCCCGGCCAGCCAGCCGTGTTCGAAGACGGCAACCAGGACGCCGAAGGTGGCGCCGAGGGAGACGAAGTTCATCAGGAGCGCCTTTACCGGTACCACGACAGATCCGGTCATCAAGAAGAGCAGGATGAACATGGTCACCACGATCACCGCCAGCGCGTAGGGCAGCCCTTGAGCCAGTTTGGCGCGCAGGTCAACGATGTTGGCGGAGTCGCCGGAGACCCAGGAATCGACGCCGGCGGGCCGGTCCGCGCGCATCCGGGCGACCAGATCGCGGGCGGGGGCAGCCTGGTTGTCGCCGGTGAGGTGGAAGGCGACCGAAGCGACGCCGGGAGCGACCGCGCGTGACGGCTCGATCTCCCGTACCGGCCCACCGCGCCAGCGGGCGGCCCAGGTGTCCAAAGTAGAGGGATCGGTACGGGCGACCACCACGACACCCGGGTTGGCGCTGAGCCCGTAGCGCGCCGAGAGCGAGTCGAGGACGCGCACGGATTCGATGGTGCGCGGGATGCCTTCCAGATCGGGCTCCTTCAAGGTGGCGTTGATCAGCGGGAAACCGAGTGCCAGCAAGACGATCGCTGTTCCGAGCGCGAAGACGAGCGGGCGGCGCTGGGTGATGGCGGCCAGGCCGGAGAAGAAGGCGCCGCGCGGAACCCGCTTCGCGGGCTTGATCCGGCGGCCGAAGATGCGCAGCAGCGCGGCGGTCAGCGTGAGCGCGCTGAGCAGAGCCACCACGGTGGCCGAGATCCCGGCGGCGCCCATAGCCCGCAGCTCCTCGACATCGAAGGCGAACAGCCCGGTGAGGGCGGCGGCGACGGTGAGCGCGCTGAACGCGATGGTACGCCCGGCGGTGGCCCAGGTGCGGGCCACCGCGACGGCCGGCTCGTGCCCGGCGGCCAGCTCCTCGCGGTAGCGCGCCACGAGCAGCAGTGAGTAGTCGATGCACAGGGCCAGGCCGAGCATGGTGACCACGCTGATGATGTCGGCGTCGATCCCGATGAACTCCGAGAACGCAAGCAGCACAGCGAAAGCACCGGCGACGGTGGCCAGCGTGGCCAGTAGCGGAACCCCGGCCGCGATCAGGCCGCCGAAGACGAAGAGCATGACCAGCACGGTCAGCGGCAGCGAGCTCAACTCGGCCCGCCCCAGGTCTTCCTGGACGGCGTCATCGATCTGATCGCCGAGCAGCAGGCTTCCTCCAAAAGCGACAGTTGACCCGGGCACCTCTGGCGCCAGCAGCCGCAGCCGGTCCAGGACGGGCTCGTAGTCGTCCTCGCCCTTGGCGAACACCACCCGAAGCGCGACACCTTTGCCATCGCTGGCGATGCGGGGCTGCTCCACCTGCTTGACCCCGGCCACCCCCGCCAGGTCGGCGGCAGCTCTGGTCAGCCCGGCCGTGGCCGCCGCTGATTGGGCGTCGATGCCCTCCCAGAGCGCGACCACGTCGCCTCCGCGATCGGTGGACGCCCTGAGCACCTCCCGAGCCCTGCCAGATTCGGTGTTCGCGGCACGGCCGCTGTCGTCCATGCGCTCGAAGACCGTCCCGGCGGCGACGACGCCACCGGCCATCACGATCAGCCAGGCCAGCACTACCAGCCAACGGTGACGGTAGGAGATCTTTCCGACAAACTCAGTCATGCCGATGAGCCTTCCTTTCGGCGGGGGCCGTGTCGGTAACGCAGACTGCCGTTGCCGGGGTGGTGCTAGCCCCACCATGGGACGGCAACCTGCCACCGTGACCTGCCGGGACCGGTATCTCTACGGTGGTGGCATGCAGAACGGGATCAGACGGGCTTGGGACGGCACCGCACACACGGTGGCCGGGTTCCCGCTCGCGGTGGTGACGGGCAGCCTGGTGCTCTGTGCGGGGTTGTTTGCGATGGTGACCGTGGGACATCCGGTGGGCAAGACCTATCGCAATGACATCCTCGCCGTGTCTCGCTTCTGCTCGGTGATTCAGCGGTCGCGTTTCTCCGCGCTGCTTGGCGTCGAGCTCAAGCTGGCGCCCGCGGCGAGCAGACGGGCCGCGTGGCGCGGTGTCTGGTACCACGTGATAGCTGGATTTTTGATTTCGGTCATTGGTTTTTCACTGCTGGTGTCGCTGTGGTCGGCGGCGGGCGCGGCGGTGCTGCTGCCGGTTTTCAACCCGCCCAACGGGCGGATGCTCGGGATGCGGCTCAGCGATCCGCTGCCGTGGTCCGGCCTGTCGATAATCGCTGTGCTGCTTGGTTATGCCGCCGCTAAGCTGGCCATCGGCCTGGCCGCGCTGGATGTGCAGGCGGCTCAGGCGATGCTGCAGCTGAGCCGGGCGGAGGAGCTGGCGTTGCGGGTGCAGGATCTGACCGAGAGCCGCGCCGACGTGGTCGACGCCGCCGACGCCGAACGCAGACGCATCGAGCGCGACCTGCACGACGGCGCACAGCAGCGCCTGGTCTCGCTGGCGATGAACCTGGGCATGGCGCGCGCCACTCTGACCGATGTGGACCCGAAGGCGCGGGAAGCCATCGAGCATGCTCACGATGAGGCCAAGCAGGCGCTGACCGAGCTGCGGCAGCTGGTACGCGGGCTGCATCCCGCAGTCCTGGAAGACCGTGGCCTGGACGCGGCCCTGTCCGGCATCGCCGCCAGATCGCCGGTCAAGACGCGGCTGAATGTAGACGTGCCGAAGCGGCCGTCGGCGACCGTGGAGGCCGTGGCCTACTTCGTGATCTCCGAAGCGCTGACGAACGTGGCCAAACACGCGCAGGCGAAGGCGGTGGACATCGAGGTGCGCCGCCGCGGCGACCTGCTGCTGATCGAGGTGCGCGACGACGGGCGAGGCGGAGCGGATCCGTTGGCCGGAACGGGTTTGCGCGGGCTGGCCCAGCGGATCCGTTCGGTGGACGGCAGTTGGAGTGTGGAAAGCCCGCTGGGCGGGCCCACGGTGATCAGAGTGGAGCTGCCATGCGAGTCGTGATCGGCGAGGATTCGGTGCTGTTGCGCGAGGGCCTGGTGCGGTTGCTGGACACCAGCGGGTTTGAGGTGGTGGCCGCGGCCGGTGAGGCGGAGACCACACTGTCCAAAGTAGAGGAACTGCAGCCGGATCTGGTAATCCTTGATGTGCGGATGCCGCCCAGCTTCACCGACGAGGGGTTGCGCGCCGCGCTGGTGGTGCGGCGGCAGTGGCCCGCGATCGCGGTGCTGGTGCTCTCCCAGTACGTCGAGGAGCGTTACGCGACAGAGTTGTTGTCCGGTCACACCAGCCGGGTCGGGTACCTGCTCAAGGATCGGGTGGCCGATGTCGGCGAGTTCCTCGAGGCATTGCGCCGCGTCGCCGCCGGTGGCACGGTCCTCGATCCCGAGGTGGTGTCCCAGCTGCTGCTGCGCCGCCGCTCAGGTCCGCTGGACAGGCTCACCAAACGCGAGCAGGAGGTGCTCGCGCTGATGGCCGAGGGCCGCTCGAATCTGGCCATCGCCACCGCCCTTTTCATCACGGAAAGCGCGGTAGGCAAGCACGTCAACAACATCTTCACCAAACTCGATCTTCCTCCAGCCGACAGCGACCACCGCCGCGTGCTGGCCGTGCTGCAACACTTGAATGAGAGGCCAAAATGAGTACAGCATCGACGTGGCGCGTCATCGCCGCCACCTTCACCGTGGGCGTCGTGGTTGCCGGTGCGCTGGTGGCGTGGAGCCTGCTGCGTCCGGGCAACGTGAAGACCGAGACCACCCAGCAGATCTTTGGCCAAGCAATCTCACATCTGATATTCACCGATTTCGAAGCTAGCGATGTCATCGTGGTGGCGGGCACGGCGGGGGAGGTGAAGGTGCGTCGCGAGCTGAGATGGTCGGGGGACGACCGGCCGCAGGCGGACGAGTCGTGGCAGGGTGACACCCTGGTGGTGTCGCACAACTGCGGCAACGCGCAGCGCGATGACTGCTCGATGCGTTACACCATCACGGTTCCGCCCGCGACCGACGTGGTGGCCAAGACCGCCGCGGGCGATGTGGTGGTGCGCGACATCACCGGGCCGATCGAGGCGCATGCGGTCTCCGGCGATATCCAGCTGAGCGGATCCGCCGGCCAGATCCTCGTCGAGACCGTGTCGGGCGACATCCAGGGCACCGGGCTGCGATCGTCCAAAGTGGAAACAAGAGGCGTCTCCGGCGACGTGCGGCTCGTGTTCGCGGTGGCACCGCAGACCGTGCTGGTGTCAAAGGTGTCGGGCGACACGCAGGTGAAGGTCCCGGCAGGGTCCGGCCCGTACCGGGTCGACGTCGAAACAACCTCGGGCGACCGGAGCGTCACGGTCGACCGGGCCTCGGGGGCGGAGCGGGCGATCGAAGTGACATCGACCTCGGGCGACGTCTCGGTGGCCTACGCCTGATCGCCCGCTCCGAAGTTCTTTCTAAGGAAGTGCGTTGAGGAAAGGTTCGTGGGAGTTCATGAACTCCCAGTTGTAGAAGCGGTCCCAGTTGATGGACCAGGTCATCAGCCCACGCAGGTCTGGCGAGGTGCCACCGCGCAGCGAGTAGCTGCCGCAGTTGGTGCCTCGCACCAGACAGTTCAGCGCCTGCTGGACGGCGGCCGGGCTGGTGTGCCCGTTTCCGGCCGAGACCGCGGCGGGCACGCCGAAGGCGATCTGGTCCTCCCGCAACGCCGGGAAGGTTATGCCGGTGGTGGCGACCGGGAACCCCGCGGCGAGCATGTCGGTCATCGCGATGTGGAAGTCGGCTCCGCCCATGGTGTGGTACTGGTTGTCGAGCCCCATGATGGGTCCGGAGTTGTAATCCTGGACATGCAACACGGTCAGGTCGTTGCGCATCGCGTAGATGACGGGCAGGTAGGAGCCGGCCCGGTTGTCGCAGCCGGCGCAGGTGCCGCCGTAGAACTGGTAACCGAGCTGCACGAAGAAGGTCTCCGGCGCCATGGTGAGCACGAAACCCGAGCCATAGCGGGCTTTCAGCGAACGCAAGGCTGCGATCAGGTTCACGATGACCGGGGTGGTGGGATTGCGGAAGTCGCTGTCACCGCTGTTGAAGAAGAGCGAATGGCCCTCGAAGTCGATGTCGAGACCGTTGAGGCCGTAGCGGTCGATGATGGCCGCGACCGAGCTGACGAACCTGTCCCGCGCCGCGGTCGTGGTCAGCTGCACCTGGCCGTTCTGCCCGCCGATCGAGAGCAGCACCTTCTTGCCCTGCGCCTGCTTGGCCTGGATGGCCGCGATGAACTGGGCTTCGGTCTCCACGCCGGGGCATTCCGCGACCGGGCAGAGCTGGAAGCGGATGTCGCCGGAGGTGACCGAGGTGGGTTCGCCGAAAGCGAGATTGATGATGTCCCACGCCGCGGGTACGTCGGCCATCCGCAGATAGCCCGATCCGTTGGCGAAACTGGCGTGCAGGTAGCCGATGAGCGCGTGCTTTGGCAGGCCCGTGTTGGGGCAGCCGGAGGTGGTGGCGCTGGCCGGCGCTGACGAGGCGGACTCGCCGTTGGCGTTGAACGCGCGCACCGTGTAGGTGTGGCTGGAACAGGTGGCCAGGCTGCCGATGGTGGCGGAGGTCGCGGTGACCTGGGCGCGCTGGGTGGTGCCCTCGTAGACGCGGTAGCCGGTGGCGCCGCTGGAAGCGTTCCACGCCAACGATATCGAGGTGCTGGTGGTGCCGGTGACGGACAGGCCGCCGGGTGTCGGGGGAGTGGTGGTGCAGCCGGTGGTGGTCACGGTGGCTGCCGCCGAGGGCGCGGACTCGCCGACGGAGTTGAAGGCGCGCACGGTGTAGGTGTGGCCCGAACACGCGGCCAGGCCGCTGATGGTCGCCATGGTGGCGGTGACCTGGGCGCGCTGGGTGGTGCCTTCATAGACGCGGTAGCCGGTGGCGCCGGAGGACGCGGCCCAGCCCAGCGTGAGGGAGGTGTTGGTGATGCCGCTGACGCTCGGGGTGCCCGGGGCGCTTGGCACGCCGACGCCACCGGGGCCGTCGAGGGAGATCTCGTCGGCGAAATAGGTGCCCTGGCCGTACCAGCCGTGGGTGAAAACCTGGACGGAGGTCTGCCCGGCGCCGGTGGTGAAGTTGACGGTCAGCTTCGTGTACGCGGCGGCCGTGGGCGTCCACGTCGACGCCCCGCCGGTGATGCCGAGGTAGACGTAGTTGCCGCGGACCCAGCCGGTCAACACGTAGGCCGTGTTCGCTTGCACCGCAACGGTTTGGGTGCACTGCGCGTTGTCGGAGGAGGAGGCCGCGCCCTGCAGGGCGCGGGTTCCGGCTTGGACCGGCGTGGAGACCACCGAGCCGAGCCCGCCGGTGCAGCTCCACGGGGCCAGCGAGCCGGTCTCGAAGCCGGGGTTGCTCAGCAGGTTGGCCGCCTGGGCGGGGGGCGCGCCCGCGACCACCGCGCACGCCGCGGCCATGAGGGACGCACAAACTATTGATCTAAGTTTGCTCATGGATTAATTATTAGGAAACTTAACTTCTAAGTCCAGGATCACCATTCTTTGTTAAGGCTTTCCTCGGATACGGCGGGAGTCCCGCGCACTCCCGCTATCTGATGCCGCCCCCGGCCCGGATGTTCTGACCGGTGATCCAGCCGCCATCCGGGCTGGCGAGAAAGGCAACCACATCGGCTATATCGGTGGGCTGCCCGACCCGGCCCAGCGGGCTGAGCTGCGCGGCGCGTTCAAGCACCCCGGGCGGGTTGGTGGAGCGCAGCAGATCGGTGTCGGTGGCGCCGGGGGAGACCGTGTTCACGGTGATGCCGCGAACGCCCAGCTCCCACGCGGCCACCGCGGTCAGCTGCTCCACCGCCCCTTTGCTTGCCGCATAAGCGGCTATGCCGGGGCTGGGCCAGACCGTGTTGATGGTGGAAATGTTGATGATCCGCCCGCCGTCGCGCATGTGGCGGGCCGCGTGGCGCAGGGAGAGGAAGACCGATCTGGAGTTGATCGCCATGACCCGGTCGAAGTCCTCCTCGGTCAGGTCGGCCAGCGGCGTCGGCGGGAACTCCGCCGCGGCATTGTTGACTAGAATGTCCAACCCGGACAGATGTTTCTCGGCCTGGGTGAACAGCTCGGCCACCGCTTCGGCGTCGCCCAGGTCGGCCCGGACCGGATAGGCCTGGCCCCCGCCCGCCCGAACCTCCTGCGCGACCTCCGCGGCCGCCAGCTCGTTGCCGCGATAGCAGAAAACGACGGTCGCGCCTTCGCGGGCCAGCCGCTGCACGATGGCCCGGCCAATGCCGCGTGATCCTCCAGTGACCAGGGCCCCTTTGCCTTCAAGCATCGTCCGAGACTACCGGCCATTACCGGACCAACGCGACGCCAGATCCATATATCCCCATCTGCCGCGCGTCGCTCCGCC
>NZ_BONY01000029.1 GCF_016862955.1 Rhizocola hellebori
AAAGTCAGCGCAATGCAAAATGCCATATAGCAACAGCGTTTACTAGCACTCCCAACAAGTGCTAGTCGAATTCGCCGATCTTCACGGCGCCTATAAAGGCAGCCCAAGCCGTGTGGCTATAGGCGAGCTCAGGCCCATTTGTGATCTTCGAGTCTCGGATTGAGACGGCGTCGGGTCTTATCGACACCTCGACACATCCGTGACTCTCACATTTCGAGCCACGCCGCCAGCTGGATCGTGTCGACTCGTCCACTGCTCCCCTATCGCATGCCTTGGCACGCATGCCAAATTCGTGAGTGATCGAAATTCACGAACAGGTGTGCGCAAACCTTGACCTCGTCCCAAATTGCCGATTGATAGCCGAGGTCTCATGCCGCAGGGCTATTGCCGCGCTTCGAAACTCGCTCCGCCGACTGAGCATAGTAGCGAAACGCCGGGCGCAAGAGCAACACAAGTTTTCCGGTTTTGTGTCGTTGTGCGTATTCATTGGACGCGTGACACTCCCCCAACAATGGGAGAATGAACACTGTCGATCGGATCACCATTGCCATCGGTGCGGTGTCCGCGATGGTGTCGGCGTTGGCCTTGGTCGGCATCGCGTTTGCGCTTCGGCTCCAGGTTCGGCAGACCCGGATAAGCCAGCGGCATACGCTGCACGGCTTGCATATTGAGGTAATGCGGCTCCATCTGGAAAATCCCCTGTTCCGCCCGGTGTGGGGCCCGGTTTCCGCGCCGGTCGAAACTGAGCAATGGGTCAGGAACGTCTATCGAAACATTGTCTTCATGTATTTCCAGACCCTCTACATCCTGGAGACGATCTCGGACGACGGTGTCAGGCTTCAGGTGCGATCGCTGCTGAGGTCGCCGGAGGCGCAGGACTGGTGGCGGGCAGCTCGCCCCTTCTACAAGGCAGACGCGCTTACCAAGGCGCAGCGGCGTTTCTACGTCCTGGTGGAGGAGGAGTGGGAGCGGGCGACGGCGTCGGGGTCAGGCGAGGTGGAGGGCTTTGGCGGCGGCTAGGGGGTCTAGGGCGATGGTTTGGGGGGCCGGGGCGGTGGAGATGGCCCACTCGGGGTCCTTGAGGCCGTGGCCGGTGACTGTGCAGACGATGCGGGAGTCGCGGGGGATTTTGCCGGCGGCGGCGCTTTGAAGGAGGCCGGCGACGCTGGCGGCGGAGCCGAGCTCGACGAAGACGCCTACCTCGCGGGCCAGGAGTCGGTATGCGGCAAGGATTTCGCGGTCGGTGACGGCTTCGATGATGCCGCCGGACTCGTTGCGCGCGTCGAGGGCCTTGGTCCAGGAGGCGGGGTTGCCGATGCGGATGGCGGTGGCGATGGTGGACGGCTCGGTGACGACTTTGCCGGTGACGATGGGGGCCGAGCCGGAGGCTTGGAAGCCGAACATGCGAGGAGACTTGCCCTCCTCTTGGTAGCCCATCCAGTACGCGGCGATGTTGCCGGCGTTGCCGACCGGCAGGCAGTGGATGTCGGGGGCATCGCCAAGGGCGGCAACGATTTCGAAGGAGGCGGTCTTCTGGCCGTGGAGGCGGTCGACGTTGACGGAGTTGACCAGAGCCACGGGATAGTCCTGGGAAAGCTTTCCGGCAAGGTTCAGGCAGTCGTCGAAGTTTCCGCTCACCTGAAGCAGTTTGGCCCCATGAACGAGAGCCTGGGCGAGCTTGCCGAGCGCGATTTTCCCTTGCGGCACAAGCACTGCGCAGGTGATGCCGGCCCGGGCGGCGTAGGCGGCGGCGCTGGCCGAGGTGTTGCCGGTGGAGGCGCAGATGATCGCCTTGGCGCCGTTTTCCACCGCTTTGGAGACGGCCACGGTCATGCCGCGGTCCTTGAACGAACCGGTCGGGTTGGCGCCCTCTACCTTGAGGTAGACCTCGCAACCGGTGCGGTCGGACAGGGCGGGCGCCGGCACGAGCGGTGTGTTCCCCTCGTGCAACGTGATCACTGGCGTGTTCTCGTTGACCGGCAACCTGTCCCGGAATTCCTCAATCAGCCCACGCCACATTTCAGTCTCCTTCTACCCGGAGAACACTTGCGATTGACCGAACAAAATCGAGCGAACGCAACTCTGCCACGGTTGCCGCAAGATCGGCATCCTTGGCCGCGTGCGTCACAATGACCAGGCTGGCATCGTCGCCACGCCCGGACTGGTTGACTGTCGCGATCGAAACATCATGCCGCGCAAAGACTCCGGCGACGGAGGCGAGCACACCTGCCTTGTCGGCGACGTCCAGCGAGACGTGGTAACGAGTCCAGACTTCACCCATCGGCCTGACCGGGAGGTCAGCGTAGGCGGACTCGCTGGACGAGCGCGCGCCGGTGAGCCGGTTGCGGGCCACCGCCACCAGATCGCCGAGCACGGCGCTCGCGCTCGGGGCACCGCCTGCGCCGCGGCCGTAGAACATGAGCTGCCCGGCCGCCTCGGCTTCGATGAAGACCGCGTTGAAGGCGTCGCCCACGCTGGCCAGCGGATGGCTGCGCGGGATCATCGCCGGATGCACCCGCACCGAAACGCCGCCGTCCTTGGTGCGCGACGCGATGCAGAGCAGCTTGATGATGCAGCCCATCGCCTTGGCGCTGGCCACATCGGCAGCTGACACCTCGGTGATGCCCTCGCGATAGACGTCCGCGGCCCGCACCCGGGTGTGGAAGGCGAGACTGGCGAGGATCGCGGCCTTGGCTGCGGCGTCGAAACCCTCGACGTCGGCGGTCGGGTCGGGCTCGGCATAGCCCAAAGCGGTGGCCTCGTCCAGCGCCTCGCTGTAACCGGCCCCCGTACTGTCCATTGCGGACAGAATGAAGTTGGTGGTGCCGTTGACGATTCCGGTCACCTGCGTCAGGCGGTCACCGTGCAGCGACTCGCGCAGCGGGCGCAGCAACGGGATGGCGCCGGCTACCGCGGCCTCGTAATAGAGGTCGGCTCCGCCTTCGGCGGCCGCGTCGTGGAGCGAACCTCCGTCTTCGGCGAGGAGGGCCTTGTTGCCGGTGATGACACTCTTGCCCGAGCGGAGCGCTTCGACCAGCCAGGTGCGCGCGGGCTCGATGCCGCCGACCACCTCGATCACGACGTCGACGTCGTCGCGCTTGACCAGCCCGAGCGCGTCGGTCGTGATCAGCTCCTGGGGCACGCCCTCACGGACCCGGTTGGGCCTGCGCACGGCGATGCCCACCAGCTCGATCGGCGCACCCACCCGCGCCCGCAGATCGTGGGCCTGCTCGTGCAGCAGCCGCACCACCTCCGTGCCGACTGTGCCGCACCCGAGCAACGCCACCCTTACCGACTCAGCCATCGCCTACCCCATATCCAGGGCAAGGAGATCCTCTTCGGTCTCCCTGCGCACGATCACCCGCGCCTGCCCGTCCCGCACCGCGACCACGGGCGGCCTGGGCACGTGGTTGTAGTTGCTGGCCATGCTCCGGCAATAGGCGCCGGTTCCCGGTACCGCGAGAAGATCTCCTGTTTTTATGTCCGCGGGCAGGAATTCATCCTTAACCACCACGTCCCCGGACTCACAATGTTTTCCCACTACCCGGGCGAGTATGGGCTCGGCCTGTGACCGACGTGACGCCAGGGTGGCCGAGTAGGAGGCGTCGTAGAGGGCGGTGCGGATGTTGTCGCTCATCCCGCCGTCCACGCTCACGTAGGTGCGCAGGCCATCGAGCGGCTTGACTGTTCCCACCTCGTAGAGGGTGAAGGTGGACGGCCCAACGATGGCCCGGCCCGGCTCGACCGACAGGTGCGGCAGGTTCAGCTGCAACGCGGCACACTCATCCGCAACGATTTTCGCCATCCGATCGGCCAGATCGCTAGCCTCGGACGGGTCGTCCTGGCTCGTGTAAGCGATGCCGAAGCCGCCGCCGAGGTCCAGCTCGGGCAGCTCAACACCGAGCTCGTCGAGCACCCGCTTCTGCAGCGCGAGCACCCGGCGCGCGCTCACCTCGAAACCGGAGGCATCGAAGATCTGCGAGCCGATGTGGGAATGGAAGCCTCGCAGGTCGAGCACGCCCTCGGCGAGGATGCGCCGCGCGGCTTCGAAGGCGGAGCCGCCAGCCAGCGCGAAGCCGAACTTCTGGTCCTCATGGGCGGTCGCGATGAACTCGTGGGTGTGCGCCTCCACGCCGACGGTGACCCGGATCATCACCTTGACCGGCTTTTTGAGGCTGCTCAACCTGTCGATCTCGTCGAACGAGTCCACGATGATGCGGCCCACGCCCCGGTCGACGGCCTCGGTCAGCTCACGCATCGATTTGTTGTTGCCGTGAAAGCCGATTCGCGCCGGATCCATCCCCGCCGCGAGCGCGGTCGCCAGCTCGCCCCCGGAGCACACGTCCAGGCTCAGCCCTTCTTCGCTGAGGATGCGCACCACCGCCTTACACAGGAACGCTTTTCCGGCGTAGTAGACCTCGGCATCGCCGAAGGCCGCCTTGAAGGCACGACATCTCGCGCGGAAGTCCTCTTCGTCGAAGAGATAGGCGGGCGTGCCGAAGCGCTGCGCCAGCTCGGTGACGCTGAGCCCTCCGATCTGCAGCACCCCATCCGCTCCTTTGTGGACAGTCTGTGGCCAAAGCGGCTGCATTAAAGCATTGACATCTATCGGGGTACGCAGCCACGCCGGCCCGCGATGCCCAAAGTCGCCGTGGATCGCGCCGGCCTCATGGGCCCGTCCTGACATTCCTTCTTACATCCGTTCTGGGGCTGAGACGCCAAGGAGCCCAAGGCCATTGACCATCACTGTCCTCGTGGCGTCATTGAGCCACAGTCGCGCGACGTGCAAGTTTGAGATCTCCTCGTCGCCGAGGGGGAGCACCCGGCAGTTCTCGTAGAACCGGTGATAATCGCCGGACAGGTCTTCGAGGTAACGCGCCACCCGGTGGGGCTCGCGCAGCTCAGCCGCTCCGGACACGATCGACGGGTAGTCGCCGAGCCGCTTGAGCAGGTCAAGTTCCTTGGGATGGGTCAGCAGCGTGGGGTCGAACTCGCCGACGTCCCGGGTCAGGCCCAGGTCGGCCGCGTTGCGAGCGACACCCGCGGTGCGCGCCGCCACGTATTGCACGTAATAGATGGGGTTGTCCTTGCTCGCCCGCGTCCACAGCTCGATGTCGATATCGATCGGTGAGTCGCTGCTGAACCGGGCCAGCGCGTAGCGGCTCGCGTCCACGCCAATCGCCTCGACCAGGTCCTCCATCGTCACGACCGTGCCCGCGCGCTTGCTCATCCGCACCGGCTGGCCGTCCTTGACCAGGTTCACCATCTGGCCGATGAGGATCTCAAGGTTGTAGTCGGGGTCGTCGCCGAAACAGGCCACCAGCGCGCGCATCCGGCCCACATAACCGTGATGGTCCGCGCCCAGCATGATGATCACCTTGTCGAAACCGCGGCTGCGCTTGTCGAGGTAATAGGCACAGTCGGCCGCGAAGTAGGTCCAGTCGCCGTCGCTCTTGCGCAGCACCCGATCCTTGTCGTCGCCGAAGTCGGTGGTGCGCAGCCAGACCGCGCCGTCTTTTTCCTCCACGTGCCCCTGCTCGCGCAGCCGGGCCAGGGCCAATTCCAGCTCGCCCTTGTCGTGCAGGTCCTTCTCGTTGAAGTACACGTCGAAATGGGTGCCGAACTCGGTCAGCGACGACTTGATCTGCTGGAACATCAGCTCGACGCCCTCGACCCGGAAGGTCTGCTCGTCGTCGGCGTCCGGGTGCTTCGCCTTGATCGCTGCCGCGATCTCCGCTATATACGCCCCGCCGTAACCGTCTTCGGGCGCCGGCTCGCCCTTCGCCGAGGCCAGCAGCGACCGGGCAAAACGATCGATCTGTGCGCCGGCGTCGTTGAAGTAGTACTCGTTGGTGACGTGGGCCCCGGTTGCCTTCAGCAGCCTCGCCAGCGCGTCACCGACGGCCGCCCAGCGCACACCACCCAGATGGATCGGCCCGGTCGGGTTCGCCGAGACGAACTCCAGGTTGAACCGCTGCCCCTGCTGGGAGCTGGTGTGGCCGTAGCTCGCGCCCGCGTTGACCACGCTGCGAGCCAGCTCACTGGCAGCGGCCGCGTCGACCCGTATGTTCAGGAAGCCCGGCCCGGCCACTTCCACGGAAGCTATACCTGTGACTTTGCTGAGTTCTTCGGCGAGCGCTGAAGCTAGCTCACGCGGGTTCGCGCCGACCTTCTTACCGACCTGAAGCGCGAGGTTCGTCGCATAGTCTCCGTGCTCCGGATTGCGCGGACGCTCCACGGTCGCCGTGTCCGGCAAGGCCTCCGGGTCGAGCCCGCGGCTTTCAAAGACCGCGCGGGCAGCGGACAGAACGGCGTCGGCGAGATTCTCCGGAGTCACCCAGCAATGCTATCGGCACGGCCTGGGCACCCCTGTTGGCGGCTCTGTGGTATTGGCGGGCCGCCGGGCGGGATGGGATCGGGGGTAGACTCTTGGCTCTGCGCCCGGCTAACTTACTTGGCGCGCCCTACCCCTCGACGTGACGGACAACAACGATGAGCATCAGCACGCCAAGCGGCGAACAGAAGAGCCCGGGCTCTGTGAAGGTCACCGGAAAGCCCTCTGCCAAGCCGGGAGCCAAGCCCGCCGTCAGTGGCAAGGGTAAGGGTGCCGGCCCCCGCAAGCCGATCACGCCCATCAAGGTCAACCAGGGCCGCAACTGGGGGCCGATCGCTCTGTTCACCGCCGTTGGCCTGCTGGCCGCCGGCATCATCGGCTGGGGCGCGTGGGCCGCGTTCCGTCCGGGTGGCGCCGGCTACGGCTGGGAGGGGCGTGCCTCGTCGATCTCTGGCATCCAGGATTACCGCGGGGAGAACCTGACCCGTAACCACGCCTGGGGCCCGATCAAGTACAACCACACTCCGCCGGTCGGTGGTGACCACATTCCCCCGCAGGCGTGGCAGCAGTGCATGGGCAACATCTACACCGAGCAGATCCCCAACGAGCAGGCCGTGCACAGCCTCGAGCATGGCGCTGTCTGGCTGACCTACAAGGCCGGGCTTCCGGCCGATCAGGTCAAGATCCTCGAGGGTAAGATCAAGGGCAAGCCGTACACGATGATCAGCCCGGTCGAAGGCCTGGACAAGAACGTCTCATTGCAGGCGTGGGGTTGGCAGCTCAAGCTCGACAACGTCAACGACGGCCGGATCGCCGACTTCATCGCCGCGCTGGCCAAGAACGCCTCGGTCGAGCCCGGCGCCACCTGCTCGCAGGGCACCACCGCCGTCGGCACCACGCCGCTCACCGAGGAGCAGGCCGCGCGCCTCAACGGCGGGCAGTAAGCACATACCCTAAGGACCTATTCGATCATGAGTACAGCCCGTCGCTTCACCCTGTTCAGCACCGCCGGTCTCGCCGTGATGTTGGTGATCGGACTCCTGCTCGGGTACGCGGCGGGCTTTCTCACGCCGCACTCCAGCAGCCCCGGTGACACCTCACCCGAGGCGGGCTTCGCCCGCGACATGTCCGCCCACCACGCCCAGGCCGTAGCCATGGGCATGCTTGCCCAGAGCAAGGGAAACAAGGTGGAGGTGCGCGGCTTCGGCAGCGACATCGCGCTGACCCAGCAGGCCCAGATCGGCATGATGGACCAGTGGCTGCGCGATTGGGGCGTCAACCCCAACACCGAAGCCGCCCCCATGTCCTGGATGCCCGACGGCATGAACCAGCTCGACAACGGCCTCATGCCCGGCATGGCCACCCAGGCCGAGATGGACGCGCTCGCCGCCGCCTCCGGCCCCGCTTTCGACCGCCTCTTCGTCCAGATGATGATCAAGCATCATCTCGGCGGCATCCACATGGTCGACGGCGTCCTCAGCCAGACCCACAACGGCGACGTGACCTGGCTCGCCGACGCCATCAAGTCCGGCCAGCAGGGCGAGGTAACCGCCCTGCAGAACCTGCAAAAACAGCTCGGCTAGACATAGAAAATGGGGCTCCCTGCGCACCAGAGGAGCCCCATTTCTCAGCCTTGATCAGGCTCCGTCAGCGATGTCCCGCCTACGGCGTACCAGCAGCAGAGCCGCGCCGATCGCCAGCATCACGACACCCGCCGTCACAAACCCGGTCACCGACGTGCCCGTGCGCGGCAGGTCGCCGCCCGGCGTCGACGGAGTCGCGCTGACGCTAGTGCTTGGGTCCGGTTCCGGGGTCTCCTCCGGGTCCGGGGTCTCCTCCGGGTCACCGGCACAGGTGTGGCTCAGGTTGAAATCGTCCTCCTGATCCGCCCCCTCCGCCGACGCGCTGCCGGCCTTGAGCGTCCAGCCGGCGTTCGTAATCACGTAGGCGTGCTTGTCCGCGGCGCCAGCGTTGTCAATGAACCCCGACCAGCCCGACCCCGTACTCGGAGCCGCCTCGGTCCCGGTGATGGTCACCGGAACGTCGCCGCCCGGGCTGCTGAACGTAAGCGAAAGGCTCACAAAACCCGACCCACTCGACGCCGGCAGCACGAAGTGCCAGCCATCCTTGTTGGCCGCCAGCCCCTTGAACGGGCCAGTACAGGTATCTCCGTCGAACTCGTCGGCAGTCTTGTTCAGGTGAGCGGTCTTGATATTGATCGTCACGGGAACGGCAGAAGCAGGGGTGGCCAGCGCTAGCGACGTGAGCGCGGCCACAGCGGCGCCAAGGGCGATCCGCATAGTGCGCATAGTTGTCCTCCGGTTTGGGGAAAGTGCAAGACCACATCCTGCACGCCTCCTACCAGGCCAAACATCATCCAATGGGCCAGCTGGATACCGTTTCAAGGTCAGGCTTTCCACCTGGTAGTCTTTGTCGGTCGCTGAGCCCCCGTAGCTCAGGGGATAGAGCACCGCCCTCCGGAGGCGGGGGCGCAGGTTCGAATCCTGCCGGGGGCACCAAGGAATCATCTTTCGAACCTCGGACCCAAGGATCTTGGCCGGGGTTTTCGTTTTGGCTGGACGAGGCAACCGCTGCGAATGTGAGCAGCGTGCCCCAAGGCTCGTTCAGCATCGCACCGGAGACGACGGGACTGTCATCTTCGACCGATATGAGTAGTTTTTCAAAGAAGAAGCGATTGAACAAGCGCCTGACCTCTGGTCCACCCTGGCGGTACACCTCATCGCACCGGCCAATGAGCGCCAGCGCCCGGTTGAGCGTCTCCTCGATCTTCTCGAAGATGACTTGTGAGGCCGTGAGGGTGCGCTTGGCATGAGTCAGCTCCTTGGTGATGCGGGCTTGCTCCTCAGTTGCTAGGTCTTCGGGGATGGAACCGGTGACGACGCCTCGCGCGAGCCGCTTACGTTCTTGTTCCAGCTCGGTTACGCGGCCTGCGGCACGAGCAATCTCGGGTTCGGCTTGGAGGCGTTGGCGGTCGAGCTCGGCTCTGAGGGCCTCCCGGATTTGTTCCTGCAAGCCCTCGGGTACCCGGATGGTGGTGTAGTAGCGCTCGATGGCTTGCTCCACCTCAGCGGCGGGTAGATACGGGAGCTGACAGGTGGTCCGCCTCTGATGGCGACCGACACAGAAGAAGTAGAAATACTGACCTCGGGCGTTGGTGATACAGAGCCTTGAGCCACACTCGCCACAATGGATGGTGGAACGGAGGTAGTGCCGGTGTACTCGCTGCTTCTCACCGGCCTGGTTCATGGCGAGAACCTCCTGTACCCGTTCGAAGAGCGCTTTCGAGATGATGGCGGCGTGACGGCCCTCGTACTCGATGCCTTTGAAGGTGACTCGTCCGATGTAGTAGCGGTTGCGCAGCATGAGATTGACGAGCGAGAGACTCATGGGCATCGGTGCTCGCCGTCCTTGCGGCCTGGCGCATAGTCCACGAGCAGCGAGCTCGTTAGCGAGAGTGCGGATGGTCCAGTTGCCCGTGGCGTAGGCCTCGAAGGCCCACACAATGTGTGGCGCACGGTTCGGGTCAATGGCGATGGTCCGTACTTCGCGCCCCTCGATGTTCTCGCGGGTGTTGAGGTAGCCCACGGGTGCTCGGCCGGGCGTGCCACCGACTTTGGCCTTTTGGGTCATGCCTTTGAGGGCTTCGGTGGCGAGGTTTCGGCTGTAGAACTCGGCGATCCCTGCCATGACGGCATGCAGCAACTGACCGCCCGGAGTCTCGTCAATGTTCTCCTTGACCGAGACCAGCTGCGCGCCATATGAGCGAAGCTCAAACTGGAGATTGGCGTCATCCCGGCGATTGCGAGCGAAGCGGTCGACCTTATCGAGGATGACATAATCGATATCGCCGTGACCTTTAATGAAGGCAAGCATCCGTTGAAACTCTCGCCGGTCTATGGTCTTGGCGCTTTCGCCTCGGTCGATGAAGATTTCGACCACTTCAGCGTCAAGGGCTTCGGCTTTGCGTTCGCAGGCTTCGCGCTGTGCGGGCAGGGAGTAGCCGTCCGGGTCGTTGTCCTTGTCTGCCTGTTTGGCGGTCGACACCCGCAGGTAGATAACGGCTCGTTTGCTCGGGTAGCTTTCGGTCAGTGTCGGTGTTTGCATGGGTGCCTCCTTTTGAGATGACTTGCGTAAGGTGAGCCTGTCCTCGTAATATTCGCGTCTATCAATTCATCCTAATTGGATTCCCGCCCGGATTCCAAGGTGGAAAGTGACAGGTACTTTGCCTCTGTGGAGCCAGAATTCAGGCGCTTTACACAGGCGGAAGTGGGGAAAGGGCGGCTGATCGCCCCTTCCCCCTTGCTTGACGTCTGTCTTACGGCGACGTCTGTTCCTTGGTGCGGCGCTTGGACGTAGTGGTTTCATCGGGCGTCGAGCTTTGTGGCCCAAACAGCGCTTGCAACGCGTCGCGCCGCAGGGCCGCTTCTCGTTCAATCTCGGCTGCGGCTTCGGCTGCTCGGGCCGCCAGTGCGCCGTCGCTACGCTTGCGATCGAGGTGACCGTCAATCGCCTGCCGGATGGCATCGGTCAGACTCAACCCATCGAGCGACGCGATCAGAACGAGTTGAGCGTGAACCTCGTCGGGCAGCTTGACCCCGATGGTCTTGAACCCACCGGACGGTCCGTTTGCTGAAGGAACATCGGTCATGTGACGCACACCTCCTCGGTGCTTGCAGCCACCTATCCCCTGGTGGGATTGCTAAAAGCGGCTGCATGGCACCGACGAGGTCGTCCATGCTCACACCACCGGAACTCCCCGATGGTCGCTTCTTGGGCTAAGTCGTTCGTAGGCCATAGCGGCATAGTCTGGGTTGAGCTCAATGCCCAACCAGTCTCGGCCAAGTTGCCGGGCAACGAGTCCGGTGGTTCCCGTGCCGAAAAACGCATCGAGCGCGATGCCGGCCCGCGCCGGAGCATGGCAGTCACAGGGAAGCGCTCCGGTGCTGACCTTTTGGCCTGCGCCACAAGCCGTGCAGACGACAGCTGGACAAGTCGCGAGGATCGGTCGACGGACCAGTTCAGCCGGATAGGTGGCGAAGTGGCTGCCACGGAAACCACGGGTAGCAATGCTCCAGCAGTCGCCAGGATTCTTACCTCGCGGGTGACCAGGTAGGCCCTCTCTGCGTAGGTGGTGCAATCCCCCGCGGCTCGCTGCAAGCGGTCCAGAGAAGTTGGGCGCGTGGTGCTGTGGTGTCCTGGCCTGCTTGCTGGGTCCAGAACGATGCGGCTCACGGATGGCGTCAAGGTCGAAGAAGTAGGTGCGTTGCCGCACCAGGTGGTAGATGACCTCGTAGGTCAGCGTCAGCCGGTCGGTGACACTCGATGGCATGGCATTTGGCTTGTGCCATATTACTTTGGTTCGCACCAGCCAGCCGTCGTCACTTAACGCCAATAGGAGTCGCTCCGGGGCAAGGAGCAAGCTCTTGGCGGGGGCACCGTATTTGGGGTGTCTGCTGAACGAGTCACCGAGGTTAAGCCAGAGCGACCCAGTTGGCAGGAGCACGCGGCCTATCTCGTGGCAAACCTGACGAAGGTTCTGCGTCCACTCGTGCACGGTCGGTTCCAAACCAAGCTGACCGGCCTGAGCGTAGTCCCTGAGCTGGAAATACGGCGGGCTAGTAATAGCCATATCAACGCTGGACGATGGTAGCTCCCGCAGCCGGGTGAGAGCGTCTCCTATCAGGATGGTGTTGCGTGGGAGCTGTGTCATACCTGAGCCCCCTGCGCAATGCGGTTGACCCCTTCGCTAAAGACCGAGACGGCGAACAATGGCCAAGCTTCCGCTGGCTGTCGACCAAGCACATCGACCAGGGCGCCGCGACGGCTATCGTCTGGCACTAGCCAGAGCACGCGCGGAAAGATGTCGCTGCGGGCTTGTTCTGTGCCGCTTTGCCAGTAGCGGCGGTACAGGTCGCATTTACGAGCGACTGTTGCTGGCGACTCAGTGGCTCGGTCCAATTCGATGAACCATCGGTCCTCGAATCCCGGCAGGAGCGTCACGAGGAAGGCGTCAGGCTTGAGGGTGGTGCGTGCTCCTCCAAGACCGGCGAACGATCGCCAGCAAGCTGGTTCGCCGACGAAGCTCTGCATGACCAGCGTTCTCAGCCGTTCGGCTTCGGCCAGACGCACGAACAACTCCGTGACCCCGAGGCTGTGCGCCAGAAACGGCAATCCGACGCTCCAAGGCCTGCGCTGCCAGGGATACTGAGGCATCGCGAGACGCGCTCCGGCGGTATCCATGGCGTAGACGAATCCGCTCGATCCGGCGCGGACGCCTCCAACGGTTCGTGGGAGGCGTAGGACCAGACGACGGGCCACCATCTGCGTAAGGATCTGACGAGCCTGCCGTGGGGTTATGTCTGTGAAGTGCAGGCGTTCAAGCTGTGTGCTCGTTGCGAGGCGAACACGTGCGAGGGTGCTAAGGACGTTGGTTTCCCGAGGCGAGAGGGAACGTTCAAGCTCGATAAGCTTTCGTGCAGTGACATACGTACGGCTCATTCATGTGTCCTCCAGTTAGGGTTAGGAGTCGTCTGCTGATCTGGACTTTGAGCACAGGCCTGCCAGCAGAAATGGGCGAGGCTCGTTGACGCGAACGGAAGAGCGATCTGCGGCGCAAGATGGATCATGAGCGCCGCTCCTTTCTGCCGACACCGCCCGGACCCACGCGTCCGTCATGGCGAGCACGGATGGCGGCTTCGATCTCAGCGCGGTCAGCGCCATAGCGAAGCCTGGACCGCTCACGAGCTGTCTGGCTGAACCCGGTAGGTCTCGGTGGTGGCAGGGTCACCCCGGTGGCGGGAGGTGCGACCCGCGTGCCCGTCGAGAGCATTACGGCTACCTCATAGGCGCCAAGCCCGCGCAGATCGTGAGCTTCGAGATGTGGCGCGATCTCCTGAGCCAGGGTCTTGGCGTCACCGGCGGCGAGTTGGAAGATGACCCTACTGCGGGCGTTGGCGAGCACCGCCTCCTTGAGTGGCGTACTGAGCTGTCCGAGATGTTGATGAGCCAAGGTCAGGCCCAGCTTGAGCTTGCGGGCTTCGGCCAAGATGTCGGCGACGCTTGTCGGCAGGTTGACGTAATTCTGGAATTCGTCGATGTAGCCGAATGTTGGCGGGCGCTCGTCCGGGGCGAGCTCAACCCGGCGCTGGACGGCTTGCCACAGACGCGCCACCAGGAGCGATCCGAGCAGCTGAGCAGCTTCCTCACCTAGGGTTCCTTTAACCAGTGGTACCAAGATGATGCGCCGATCCGCTAGAGCCTGATCCAGGTCGAAGGCTGGCGTAGCTTGCCCGAGCACGTTGCGCAGTCGACGACGCATGAGGAAGGCCCGCATCTTATTGAGGACCGGCCCAATCGCCTGCGTACGCTCATTGGTCGAGAGCCCTTCATACCAACCCCAGAACGGCCCCAGCCCCACGGGATCGTCGATGCGTCCGATGAGTTGACGCCGGAAGCCATCGTCGGTCAGTAGCAGCGGCACCTCGCACAGGGTCATGCCCGGCACATCAACCAAGGTGAGCAAGGCGGCCCTGAGGATGTCATCGGTGCGAGGGCCCCACGACGCTTTATAGAGCTGATGGAAGATGCCGAGCACCTGTTCAACAACCAAGTCGGGCGCAGTCTGGCCGGTGGAGAGAATGTTGAGCCCAACGGGTCGCTCTTCGTCGGCTGGATCGAGCACCACCACATCGCTGAGGCGATGTGGTGGCACCCGGTCGAGAACGTCGCTTACGAGATCCCCCGACGGCTCGATCACCACCACGCCGTGACCTGCCGCCATGTCCTGAGCAATGAGCCCGAGCAGCATGGTCGACTTGCCGACGCCGGTCGGACCAATGACGTGCAGGTGGCGGAATGAGTCGGCCATGGAAAGTGCAAGCGGCCGCTCGGCTCCCGGGAAGGTGGCCTGAGCAATGACCCGGCCGCGACTGGGGATATCTGAAGCCGGAGCAAGCTGACGGGCACCGCCGAGCTGGAGCCCTGGAAGCGTCACGGTCCCCATAGGAAAGGCGACCAGGCCTGCCAGTTCGCCAGCGTTGAGCGAGCAGGGCCAGGATGCGAGCGGCAACCGGTGCTCAGTTATGGCGCGGCCGAGGTCGGTCACAAGATGATGTTTCCTACGCAGATGGGCACCGGGTGCATTAGCGGCGTGGAAGCTGGCGATAACTCTCGACAGCAGCGACCTCGATCGGAGATGGCCGGCGCGGACGCCGATCCGGCAGGTCGCGGCAAACAAGGGTGCCTGCTGCTTGATGCGCAAGGCCTTGAGTGTCTCGGCATCGACTGGCCGGTGGCCGCCAGTACCTGCGAGCGCATCGATCACCGATTGGAACCCTGTACGGCCAGCTGACGAGTGTGACACCGGGCCGACGGGCATGAGCGTCCACTGAGTCAGGACTTGCTCGCCTGGTTCCAGCGGCTGAAGGCTTGCCAGGACCGCGGTCGCAACGGTCGCCGCACGATCTGTCGCCAGGCTGCGACCGTGATCATTGAGCGCAAGCTCGGCCGATAGCGCCGGTTGCATCGTCTGGTGCTGGCCGTCGATCTGGGCGCTAACGCTTGGTAGCGTTGCCCGCAAGGCTGACAGTACGATGTGCGCCAAGGACTTCGGGACAAGCAGATGGTGCGTGATGCCGTCTGGCCTAGCTGATACCTCGAGCACTACCGCGCGGACCGCGAACGGACGCTCAAGGCGCGGCGCTACGAGCCCGGACAGCGCGCCGATGAAGGACACGACTGCCGCCGGGTCGATACCGCGCGGAAACTTGAGGACATAGGCGACCAGTTCCTGTTGCCACGTTCGTTGGTTTCGTCGACGAATGAGCACCAAGCCGCCGATCAGGACCAGGCCGGCCAGAGTCAAAGCGGTGAGCATCTCAGTCATGCCCCACCTCCTCGCTGCCCTCGGGCGCCGCCGGTAGCGCGCCGTCGTCCTTTTGCTGCTGTTCTGCCTCCTGCATCTGCCGGACAAGAGCGAGAAGAGCCAGGACATACAGCCGCAGGTTCTGCTCCTTGTTACGTAGCGCGGTCACA
The DNA here is from genome assembly GCF_016862955.1 of Rhizocola hellebori. Classification (GTDB taxonomy): domain Bacteria; phylum Actinomycetota; class Actinomycetes; order Mycobacteriales; family Micromonosporaceae; genus Rhizocola; species Rhizocola hellebori. Next base: position 15,389 of record NZ_BONY01000029.1, read on the forward strand.
CGGATTCTTCGGCCCATAGTCCTACCCCCTTACTCGTTGTTCGTTCAGACGATCTCCCTGGCTGTTTTGGCAACACGAACCACGCCACGGTCGGCTGTTGGCCAGCCGATCCGCCGTCGTGTCATAGCTAGTTATACGGAGGCTGAAACCCTGATGCAGCAGGCGTTTTTCCAAACAAATACCGAGCACTCGAGGGAGAGCACCTGGAAGTAACACCAGGCAACCGGTTTGGTCTACCGTGCGCGACGGACACAACCGCAATGTCATCACCCGGTGTGTACTCCCACCTGTCGTTCCAACTTCAGCGCACGAGCAAGAGCCGAGGCCCGCGTGCCCCCAATCCGCAATGCCTGCCGAAGGCCATCCCGGGATATCGGGCGGCCGTCATGCTGGGCACGCCAGGCTGTATCTGCTTGGCGTGCCAGGCCTAGCAACTCGTCCGGGCCGCCGACCGGCCTGGGTCGGCCCGCCCGCTGTCGGGGCGGACTGGGGACCGCCTTCGGTTCAGGTGGTGGGGACGGAGTCCGGCTCTCGGCCTCGTTAGAGACGGGTGGGTCAACCTGCGTCCTCAGTACGGCTAAGTGGCTGACCAGCCCCAATACCAGGGCTGGGACGGCCCCGACTGCTACCACTACGAGCCAGGACGTTCGCAGCAATCCAGCGGCTATGAGGTGCCAGCAGGCGTTACCAGCCAAGCTCATCAGGATGGCCAGGATCGCATTGGTCCGGGCAAACCGCCGGGCCTTGGATGATCCCGTCGCCTTGATGAGCCAGACCCTAGTAGCTGTCAAAGCAAACGCGTCAATCGTCAGCGGAAACATAAACGACAATGGCTTGGGCCAGCCGGCCACGACGGCCAGCTCTCGCAACCCCGCAAACGACGAGATTGCGGCCGACACAGCCGAAACCGTCATACCGATAGTGATCCACACGTCCCGTGGGCGCTCCGCCCCCGCCCGCTCAGTCACGGTCTAGGTCACCCGTCGGTTCGTCCTCGGGGTCCACCTGAACGTCAAGGCCAGCCAGCCACTGCTCGCGGCGGAGTTGACGAGCTAGCTCCCGCAGCTCCTCCTCTCGTTCCTCCCTTTCGCGGGCCTCCAGCTTGCCCACCAGCTCTTTACGGGTCTTTCTGGGCACGACATATCGCGACTCCTTTCTAAGAAGTGGTGTCTGAATCGACGAGGTAGTGGGCAACTCCAGCTAGAGCTGCTGGTGCCGCCGGAGGAAATAGATCCCGATACGCACGCCCACCAGCAGCAGAAACGCGAGTATCACGCCAGCGGAAAGGGAGCCGAGAGCATGCCGGGCAAGCGGGCCACAGATGGCCAGCAGCAGGAACACACCGGCCAGGCGCAGCAGGATGGTGACTGCTGGATTCAGGGAGTGCTCGGCTGTTGTTGCCGAACGAGCGAGGTGGTGAGCGTATTGGTGGAAGGCCAGCAGCATGGTGTAGGCGTTCTTGGACTTCGAGTGCTCACTCACGCGATCAGCCCCTCGTGCTGGAGCTGCTCATGGTCGTGGCGGTCAGCCACGTACCCCATGACACCCATGGCTTGCTTGCGTAGCTCCAGCACAAGACGGGCGTCGTCTGCTCGAAGCGTCACCAGCTCCTGTCGCACCTCGGCCACTTCCTGACGAGCGCGGTCGAGCCGTTCCTTGGTCTCATTTAGCCGGAGGTTGGCGTCAATGGCCCAGAAGATCGCTACGGCCCCGGCGCACACAAACAGACAGGCCCACATCCCTACCGGCCACCCATGTAGCGAGCGATGAGGAGGGCGGAGCAATCACCGACTGCTGCCTCGATGCGGCGAAGCTGTGCCTGAAGGGCCGGATGCCGATCCCGTGAGCGCTGATTGATGTAGTCATGGACATCCACCACTGCATCTACCGCGTGCTGAGCGATGACGGCTGAGTAGCGCATTCGAGCGTCCATGCGGTAGGCAGCGTTTCCTTCGTACTGTTCCACGCCCCAAGACATGGGATCTAGCGGCGGTGGGCTCACCATTCCAGAGGGAGCGCGATGTTCTAGGTGTGCGGACTGGCTCCAGTTACGTGCTTTGGTATCCCGTTCGTTTCGTTGCCTGAGTTCTTCTTCGTAGTCGCGCATGGGTGTTCATGGCTCCAATCGGGAAGTGCGTGGACGCGCCAGAATCGGCGGCCTTGATGGAGCGAGATTAGGCAAGGCGGCGAACGGCAATCAATAGGCTGGGGGGAGATGTCGCTGTATTGTCGCTGGTCAGAGCGCAGCGACAATACAGCGACAGAGTGGCGACATTGACGCACGGAAATGCGTCAAGTGCCCGCTCCCTTGAGGAGAGCAGGCACTTATGAGTTGGATGCAGGCCGTAGCGACTTGTATTGCCAACCTGAGGAATCAGGTGCCGCCGTGTAGATACCCGAACACCCAGTCGTCCCACTCCTCCTTGTCGAACGGGAATGGCAGGCGGTCGAGATCATCCAGACGTAGGTCGGCGGTAGCCGTGACGAGATCACGAATGCCCGCAAAGTCCTCGGGCCGCTGTGCGAACCAGGCCGAGATCACCGCCCATGTGACCATGAGCATTCCGTGATCGCCTCGCGTTTGCGAGATGAACCGGGTCTCAGGTTCCTGGGCGAAATCGACAAAGAAGCTGAGTAGGTGACCGGGTGCTTCTTGATCGTAATGACTGCCCACCCGATTTACGAAGTCCCTGAACTGCGTCGCAAGCTCAAGCGCTTTCTTCATGCTGATCCACCTTCCGAAGAGAGAGGAACTTGATCTTGGATCAGCGCGTATTATGAACCGTTTTCGTTATTTGACAAGCGTAACGATCTTTGCTTTCGGCTAACATGCGTCTCCGAAGCCGAAGGGAGACAGATCGTCATGGCTACTGCCTCTATTGACGCCGATGGGCGTGACTCTCGTGTGGTCGCGCTGGAGAAGTTGGCTTTGAAGGGGCTCACGCGAATCCGACTGGAGGAATTTGAGGTCTTGCTCGGCCTCGTCGGCGATCTCTCTCAAGAGGCGAGGTCCGTAGGTAAGAGTAAAGCCGATGTTCTCCACGAGGCGTTCGAAAGCGTTGCTGCCCAGGCACGGAAAGCGGCTCTGGCATTGCCAGGCGGATTGACCCGTAAGAGTGAGACGTGCCAAATCGCTGCCGCTTGCGAGCTGCTTGGCCTGGGCGAGGACCGACAGTTCTCACAAATTTTCGGCGAAAACGAAAACGCTTTGTCAAATTTCCTAGAAGTTGTGGGCACTAAACCTGAATATGAAGGACGCAAACTCCGGGCAGTGTGCTGGGTGAGACTCACTAGTGATAGGACCACTGAACGCAATGCTTGGCGTCATTGGTATCCAGCCCTGTTGAAGGCCGTGCAAGTCAACCTCAGGGCCTCACGTGCGACCGATATCTTTGTCCCGAGCCAGGAGACGCCGGATGCCGTTGGCCATTTAGGTTACGTTCGGCGTGAGGGCGAGGAAGCCAAGTTCCGTCGGCTCGTTGATAAGGGCGCGAAGCTGATCGTCTTTTGGGGTCAGCCTGGTATGGGTAAGACATCACTCGCGACGGCGCTCACTGGCGCTGCACCGCTAGTTTTTTTCGATAGTCACGGCGAAACCCAACAAGATGAAATCATTACGGCCCTTCAAGACCGGGGCATTGCGCTAAAAGACCAACCAGCAGACCTGAGGTCTCAACTTGCGCTTCTAACGCATGGGGTTGGAGCGCCTCCATTCGTTCTTTTGGACAACTTGGAGAACGCGGACGTGCTACGCCAGTACGTTCCGCGCCGCCTTGACTCGGTCGTCGTCGCCACCTGCCGAGCTAAAGGGGTTGCACCACCCGATCGTTGCACCTTCATACGGATCGATAAGATGCGTGCCGACGAAGCAAGAAAGTTGGCGCTCAGTAGGAATCCATCGCTCTCGGCCGATGATGTAACACAAATCCTCGTTGCGTTCATGGGCTATCCCCTCGCAACTAACTACGTGAGCGCATTCATTGCACGTACACACCTTTCCGCTGCGGAAGTATGCCGTGATATCACGTCAGATCCCTTGGAGAATGCTTCAAAGATCACGACCGTAGAAGGCCGACCGCTGCTGGCGGCACTTCGGCATGTTGTCCAGCAGGTCAATGCGATAGACAAACTTGCATATCGAATGTTGGTTTTGAGCGTCTATATGGGCTATATGGCAAGGCGTGGGAGGGTTGCCGCAATGGTAAGAGCGTCCGAGCCAACCTTGTCCGATACTCGGATTATGCAAGGGTTGCTGTTGCTCGCAGACTATTCGCTCGTGACCTTGGCTCAGGATTTTGGTCGGGACTATCCTGATCTCGGTGAACGAATTCTAATTCACCCATTTACGGCGGCGTTGTTGCGCGACGAGTTCATACCGGAGATGCCAAGAATTGTCGCGGACGCACAGGTGCTGTATGGCCGAATAATGCAACGTGTCAAAGGCTCGCCAGATCCGTCCAACTTCAAGAGAACACGTCAGGAGGAGATTGATTTTGATGCCGCCTGTTCAGCTATCGTTGAGGCAGCGCATTGGACTATCGACTTCGCGTCAGCCGAGGCCAATGCGGGTCCACCAAACGAGGACGTTCATAAAATGCTGCTTCGTCTTACGCTAGGCGTGCTCTTGGGTGAGCCTATTCCTCCAAACCTGACAGATCTAGGAACTGCGTCGCGTCGTTAGCCAGCGGTATCGCGCAGCAGTCTCACCGATCTGAATTGACCCTCAATTCAAATCCAGCATTTCCGCTATGGAAACCGGTGCAGTTGTTTGACTCCAGCCCTCGATGAATGCGGTAACCATCCGCCTTGGCCGCCCGCAAAGATTCGAAGACCTTCGTCTCGCAGCAGGGCAATCGACTCCCATACGCCTTCCTCGCCGCAAGCCCGCTATTGACGAATGGCACAATAACGACCGGGATCCCACGGCCAACCGCCTCGGTCAGCACCGTGAGGGCGTAGGTACCAGCGATCCCCATCACCGCGCCGGGAACTCCCCACCAAACAGCAGATTCAGATAGTAGAAGGCGGTCGCGGGATCGCCGCTCTTATACGCCTCGACGGCCTTACGAGCGCGCGTCGCAGCAGTCGAGAGCTTGGACAGCGCATCTCGCTTTTTTGGGTCCGTTGAGCAGGCGTAGAACCTTCCGGCTATGCCCATCGGGTCGTTCATCGCGGCAAGTCCGTCATCCTCCAGCTTGTTAAGCAGGCGGGAAATGTCGTGGACCGGTATGAAGTTGGGCTCATCCTGCATGTAGCGGGCCGCGCGCATCTCCAGGTAGAAGGATGAGATCGGAACGCTGTTGTAGTACTTCCACGCTTTGGCTAGCCGAGTGAGCTTCTTCGCACCGCCAGCGACTTTGTCCATGCCGTTAATTTCGGTCACGTAGTCGAGGTGCGCTTGTGGCGCCGACTCCAGCCAGCCCGATGCAGCACCGGGAATGTCATACACGTGGTCATCGTCAGCGGTGCGGTGGCTATGGAAGCCGGGTGTAATCTCCCAGGTTTCGTCGCCACCTGCAAATGCGACCACCACGGCCGGCCGACTGACATAGACAGAGGTGAAAGGAAAGCTCTTCTGCAGCGCACCCTTCACCCAGCTCAGTGCTGTGTCAGATGAGCCTGGCCGTCCGCCGCGGATGCTCACCAGGAGGTCGGCATCACAGTGTCTATGGACACCAGTGCCGTGCGTAAACGAGCCAATCTCGCGAATCAAGCTCACGTCCAGCTGACTGCGAAGCGAGGTCTCAATCCTGCTTCGGTGCCGTACGCGCGTTAGTCGCTCCGACTGGCTTGGCATGATCCAGTCGAGGAACAGCTCAAACCCTTGCTCCACCGTTCGTGCCATGGTGGTTCATCGCCTCTACTCGCTTGAGGAATGTTGACCAAACGAGCGTATGAGGCCACCCCGACAACCTCCGCAGATCTCGTCACCCGGAGGCGTGAACCGCGCGTTCGCTAGTCCTCGTCAGCGCGGAGCGCCATGGTGCCTGCCCTGGTGCTCTCGTCCACGCGGCTACGCCGGAGCCGGTAGAAGAGCTGGGGCACCCGTGGCCCATCACGGCGCAGCAGGTAGGCGGAGTCTTGGATCTGGCGGCAATCGGCAGCGCTAAGGACTGTGGTTCCGGCCTTGTAGTCCCGCCAAAGATCGTGGATCTTGTGCTGGACCTGCTCACGGCTCGTGGCGTGCTGCCAGTGCAGCCGTGAGAGATCGAGAGAATCGAGGAAGGCGGGCGCGCTTGGCAGGAAGATCTTGACCAAGTACTCGGCCAGGCTCAGATCCGCCACCAACGCCACGACCAGGCCAATCAGGAACCACCCGACTCCGGCGACCAAGATCGTGGTGCCGTAGGCCTTATGGTCGGAGCGGCTCCAGACCATGCTCTGACGCTGGCATAGCAACACGTCCGCCGGCCAAGGGGTGCCACTCAGATCAATGCTGTACCAGTTCTTGTAGGGACCGTCGTTCTTGATAGCTCGTGCGGCCGCAGCAAGGTCGTCCGGCGCGGGCGGACGCCCGGCCAGTGAACCGTTCCAGGGCAGCAAGAACAGCTTGGTATCAAATAGCTCCTGTGCGCGCACCGCCTCAAGCGTCCGGCGTTGTTCCATCCAGGAAAGCCAGGTGCGACCGACCACCAGCCATCCAGCGCTGACGGCGGCTACCAGTTCGCTTGTGGACGGAACCAATAGCGACAGCAGCGGACCAATGGCAGCCAGGCCGAAGGTGCCGATAGCGCGCGCCCGACGCCACCGGTGGGCCAGCTGGTAGTAGCGGCTATAGGCTTTCAGGCGCTGCAGGTGCTCGGGCTGGTCCTGACGCTCAGTAATCCGGGCCGACGCCCCTTCAGGCACCGGCAGCTTCGCGGCTTCGGCGGTCACGAAGCACTAGTCTGCACCAACAGCTCGTCAAGCTCACGTCCCTGGCGGGCACCCATCGCGTTTAGCCTGTTCGCAGCCCGTTCGATCTGTTTAATGCCGTGCCGGTTGCGGACCTCGCGAGCCTTGGGAAGCGCGGCTCTGGCCACATCGAGCGCTGCCTCGGCGTCGCCGTTCTCAGCCTGCGCCATGGCCAGACACGACAGATACCAGGCGCGGTCGCGGGTGAAGTGTTCCGGCAGGCGGTCCAGGCCGTCGCGGTAGAAGGCGGTGGCGCGCGCCCAGCTGTGCAGATGCGACTCGATCATGCCTGCTTGCAGCGTCAGCCAGACGTCGCCGTAGAAGTACATCCAGTCCGGCATGTCGACGACCGACCCGAGCAACGCGGCGGCGTCATCGAGAACGTGCCTGGCCTGCTGATCCGATTGCATGGCCAGACCCCGAGCGCTCATCTGCACCGCCATGCCTCGGACCATGGGCGAGGCTCCGGGTGTGGCCGCGGCCGCTTCACCAAAGCGCTGACACCTCAGCGGCTCTGCCGATGACCACGCCACGTGAGCTTTCATGGACAGGGTTGTCGCCACCATGTCGGCGTCGCCGGCCTCAACGGCTAGGTCATGAGCCAAGGAGTAGTACTCCACTGCCTGTGGTGAGTTGCCGCCGTCCTGGCACATCCAGGCGATGAACTGAGCGTGACTCGCGGCTAATGCCAGCACCTGATCAAACAGCTGACCCCTGGCGGCAAAGCGCAGGCTCTGCACCGTCTCCATCTGCCGCATGACCACGGGCAAGAGCGGTTGTCCGCCAATGGTGTCCTCCAGCCTGCGCTGCTGGTTCAGCAAGCTGACGAAATGATCCACAACCGTCTGGTCGACGCGGGTGTGACCTTCCAGAACCTGCTCCACTCGGTCGGCCTCGTGCGCGACCGTTGGTGCGCCTGGGCCTTGCACGTCGACGAGCAGGATCGCCAGCTCGTCGATGCTTATCCGGAGCGCCTTAGCAAGTCTCGGTCGGTGCCACGGCTGGGGATTGGTATCGGCACGCTCCCACCGGCGCACCGTCACGGGATCAACACCAAGCAGTTCGGCCAAGCGTTCTTGGCTGAGTCCCACGGCTTTGCGCCGCTCGGCTAACCGAATCCGTTTCACAGGTTCATCCGTCCACGCCGTGGTGTCATGCGTTTAGACACATTGACGCAGATCAGGACGGCCGACGCAACGGCGATGCACGGTTTCTGTCCGGTTGCGATTCTGTGGGGGACCGGGGAGCGGCTGCCAGGGTGATCGCGAGACATTCGGGGCGGGATGCCAGAAACTCCGGTTCGCGCCGCAGGTCATCCCTGGCCCGACCGCCTCGATTGTCTTTTGGATGCCCCGGCCGGTCGCGAACCTCGCTTCCGCCCGGTCGGGTGCCTCGCCACCACCGCGCTGAAGGGTGCGATCCCTCATGGCAACGCACGACACGGATTCCCGATCACCGCGCTCAGTCACCTGGCGGGTTACCAAATGGGAGAAGACCGAGGACTGGCGGTGGAGGATCGCCGCGTTCTCCGACCACCCACTGGGTAACTGGTCGGCCGCGCTCGCTGTAGCCCGCGCCTGGTTACTCGGTGCCATTGATGAAGTCGAGAACGGTCAGCTCCGCATCAAGGTTGACCCGATGGATATGTGACAGCTCAACGCTTTGGCGCACGCTTCGGCTGAGGCGCCCTGACTCTCTAGTGCACGCCCCAACCCTCAGGTGCGAAGGACACATCTATGAACATCACCGAACTGCTGATCACCGGCTTTGATGGCGAGCGCGCGGTGTTTGCCGTCAACCTGTCGCCCGACATGGCCAGAGCCATCTTCACGGAGTCGGACGACGACGGGCAGGTAACCGTTGACGCCACCGCCCAATACGCCTCCGGGTTGTTCGGGCCGCTGGCAAAGCTCTTCGACGGCATGACGATCGTGTCGCCATAGCTTGCGGGCTAAACTTTTACCGCTTCTCTATTCTAATCACAACGTATTGCCATTGTTTTGGAGCCACATCCCTAGCTGGCGGCTTGATCGAACCTAGAGAGCGCGAGCTAGCCAGGAGGTGTAGGTCAGCTCGTGTGGCTTCGATGTGGCACGGATACACAAACGTAGGCACACAGTCGGAACTCAAACTCTCGTATGTGATCTTGTACCCCAGACGATTTGTTAATACATCTAGGAATTGCCTTTCTGTACCCGTAGCCACTGGGACAAACCACGATCGTTGAACGTATGGGCAAACCTCGTCGATGCAGTCGATGGGGTCGAGGAAATTATCGCGCCTCGAAACCGCCGCCTCGACTCGCTCCACCGCCTCAGAAGGCACCATTACCTCACGGCGAACTCTTTCCATTTCGCTGTTTGTCTTGTCAAATCCTTTGAGGTTGGGTACCGATGCGTGCCGATACCATGCCACAGGGCCAACTACTAACGCGAGCGCCAAGACTCCAGCCAGCAGAGCCATTACGACATGGGCTCTGGTATCGCTTATACCGCGCTTCCTCATTGGACTCGTTGGCTGCATTCGTTACCGCTACCTCTTAATGGATTCATTATACACACAGCCTAATTGCATTCGTAGTTACTGATTGGCGTCAGCCTCGTCTATTTGAAGTTATTTGTATTAATGCTATCTTATATCGAGCTCTGTCGATCGATTTAGGCGGAGCAATTCACATTCCGTGCCTACCAGAGGTGGTGCAAAAGAATGCCCAGCAACCGAAGCTGGCGACGAAGCGCAGGACTGCTAGCCGCAACCTGCCTCCTTGCCAGTACAGGATCCGTCATAAGCATTGCAGATGCCGCACGCGCCGACGTCCCATGTCAAGACGGGGGCGTGCACTTAGTGTTTGCACGCGGCTCAGGTGCCGGCCTCGGCTCTCCCGAGGCACTCAAGTTCTTTGATACGGCGCGCACTCAGCTCACCGCAGTTGGTCTTAGCAGCAGCATCGCTGAAGTTGGCGACCTGGACAACAACGGCGTTGTTGGCCTGGGTGAATACCCGGCACTCTACGGTTTTGGTTGGGTTATGTTCCCGACCTACTCCGGCAGTGTGGACTGGGGCGTAACTGAGCTAATCAACTACCTGAACGATCGGGTGACACGACCGGGATGTCAGCGCGAAGCCATCGTTCTAGGTGGCTATTCGCAGGGTGCAGATGTGGTCGGTACAGCCCTTCAAGATCCGCGCCTGCACCTCGAAGCGCTCAGCCATATCGCCTATATGGCAACCTACGGCGACCCAAGGCACAACACAGGTTCGTTCTTCGGATGTCTGGTTCAGATCCCTCAATGGGTCAAGGGCGACGCTGGGTGCACCAGCGACGGAGCACCTCTACAACCGCGCTATCCCTATGCACGATCAGGGTTCGAGGGCAAGACGGGGAGCTGGTGCGCGACAGGCGACGGCATCTGCTCGCACAACATCCTGATGGTTCCCGGCACTCACGCTAGCGGCATCTACACGAATACGTGGATACCCGATTCGGCTCCGGTTATTGCTACAGCGGCACGTGCGAAGGCGAACGAGTTCAACGCTCAGCCTCCTCCAGCAGCTGGTAATCCGTTTGGATACCTTGATGCGGCCGGGATCGTCGCTGACAAGCTCTACGTCCGCGGCTGGGCCATCGACCCCGACACGACCGGTTCTATCACCATCCATACGTACGTGGATGGCAACCACGTTGGGGCCACGACGGCCAACACGTCGCGACCGGATATCGGAGCGGCCTATCCTAGCTTTGGCAACAATCACGGCTACTACGCCGAATACGCTGTCGGGTATGGCGCGCATCAAGTCTGCTCTTACGCCATTAACACCGGCGCGGGTAGTGCTAACCCGCAGCTACCGAGCTGCCGTACGGTACTGCGCCCGGTCCCGGCCCGCAACAACGCCGACTTCGACGGCAACAACCATGACGATCTCGTGCTGCTCGCGCAGCCGGCATCGGGTAGTGGCGTAGCCGTCAATGTCGGCAAGTCCACCGGCTCCGGCTACTGGATGCAGCAATGGTGGGCCGATTCGTACACACCGTTCGTCAACGCCACGCCGCTTGCAGGCGACGTCAGCGGCGATGGCAAGGCAGATTACATCTATCTCCTGGCAACTACTACTGGCAGCGAAGTCTGGGTGGCCAGGTCGACCGGCACAGCCTTCAGTCCTGCAGAACGCTGGTGGACCGGCAATGGCTGGGGCTACGCGGGTATCAAGCCGTCACTCGGTGATATGAACGGTGATGGCGCCGAAGACCTCGTTCTCACTACCAACGAACCAACCGGCGGCACCGCTGTCAACGTCGCTCTGTCCACTCGCACCGGTTTCGCTACCCAGACTCTTTGGTGGTTCGACATCTATACCGACTGGACCAACATGACCCCGCTCATCGGTGACGTGACGGGTGACAAGGTGGCGGACTACACCTTCACCACGCCATCTCCGACGGGCGTCAAAGCCTGGATGCTCAAATCCACCTACGCTGGGCTCGCACAACCCCAGGTCTGGTGGGATGGCTCCGGTTGGGTCTATTCCCGCATTAAGGCCAACCTGGGTGACATCGATGGTAACGGCGCGAACGACCTCGTATTGACCTACCGGGAGCCGGACGGCAGCACCTCGCTGCACATCGGCAGGTCAACGCTGTCCGGATTCTGGGTCCAACTCTGGTGGTACGACCCCTACACCAGCTGGGACTGGATGACGCCCTTCGTCGGCAACGTCAACGGCGATGGCAACGACGACTACGGCTTCACCACCCCATCGCCGGGCGGTACCGGCGCATGGGTCTTGCGCTCCACCAACACCACCCTCCTGACTCCTCAGGTCTGGTGGAACGGCGAGGGCTGGGGCTACTCCGGCATCAAGGTCGCTCGCCGCTAGTCGTGTGCGGCCTGGAGTCCTTCGAAGCTCCGATCACGAATATCCAACTAACCCCTAGCGGGAAGGCCTCTGGCCTCGCGCCGGGGGTTTTCTCGTTTCATGTGACGGATCGCGCCCACCTTGGCGGATCAACACTCGGCGTCGACCACTCAGCGTCAGGCAACTTCTCGCCGTGTCAATCCGGCAGGATCCCGTGATCTAGCTGTAACGTCTACGGGTTGAGGTCGATTCGATCATGCCTGCTTGACTGTTTTGTAATCTATCGGCACACTACTAGTCATTATGTGAGGAAAGCTTGAGACTCCGGGCTATCACAGTTCAACGGTTCAAGAACATCGTCAATCCGCAACGGATTGAGATCGAAGATGATGTCACGGGCATTGTTGGCAAGAACGAGTCCGGCAAGACCACGGTTCTCAAAGCTTTTCATCGGCTCAACCCAGCCAACGGCCTCGATCTGAAGTTCGATGTAGTGACAGAGTACCCACGATGGCGTCTGGCTCGCGACCGCCGTTCTGAGGATTTGGACAAGGTCCAGCCTATCGTGGCCGAGTTTGAGCTTGAGGCTGCCGATGTTGAGGAGATAAGTCAGCACCTATCGGCTCATCCGCCAGCCGGAACAACATGCTATGCGGCCCGTGATTACGCTAACCAACTAACCATTTGGCTTGATCTTAGCCTCGCAAAAACCCTCGAAGCGGCGGCCGACGAGGCTTCGGTTGCTGAGGAGGATCGAGAAGAACTTCTTGGGTCAGACTCAATTGATGCTGCCAAAGCCTTCGCGAGAGAACGCGTGAAGCAGATCAAGGAAGCGGAACCTCTTCGCGCTAAGGCATTAGCAGCATTTGCAACGGGTGTCGCCAACTTCAGCTATCTGCGGAGCCACGCTCTCGCACAAGACGCCCGCGATGTGCTCATTGAAATAGTGCCCAAGTCCTTCTATTTTTCCTCCTATGGCCTTCTACCTGGTGAATGTGATCTTACTGAGCTCGTGAAGAAGATCAAGGCTTCAAAAGCGCTGAATGATCGAGAGCGAACGGTTGTCGCGCTCCTGGCACATGCTGGCGAAGAGCCAGAAGACTTTATGGACGCCGACTATGACAGCCGCAAGGCCGAACTTCAGGCGGCGAGCGTAGACCTCAGCGAGCACGTGTTTGAGTATTGGAAACAAAACCCCGATCTGGAAGTGATCTTCGATACCGACAATCTCGTGGTCGGCAAACACGACAACGGGGGTGACATCGTCCATCGCATCCTGAAAATTGAGATCCGTGATGGACGACACGGTGGTGTTCAAACCAACTTCGCCACTAGATCGACAGGTTTCCAGTGGTTCTTTTCGTTCTTCGCTGCTTTCAGCGAGTACCAGTCATCTGACGATCCCATAATCGTCTTGCTCGACGAGCCTGGAACCAGCCTGCATGGTGAAGCTCAAAAGGACTTCGTACGCTTCGTCTTTGAGGAGCTGGGCGCATCAAAGCAGACCGTCTATACCACTCATTCACAGTTCATGATCGATCCATCGCGTTACGAGAAACTCCGAGCGGTTCACGACCGTGCCACGCGAAAGGATCCGAACCTGGGCGTCATGATCACTCGCATCAACCTATCTGCCGATAGGGAAACAGTCCTCCCCGTGGAATCGGCTCTCGGCTATTCGATTAGCCAACACCTCTTTCTCGGCGCCGGGCAGCACCTCGCTCTTGAAGGAAGCAGCGACTTCGTTTACCTCCAACGCCTGACCGAACACTTTTCCCTTAAGCAAAAGATGGGTCTTGATCCTCGTCTGGCGATGATCCCAGTTGGTGGAGCGGACAATATGCCGGCATTCGTCGCGCTGCTAGGGAGACGGCTCAAGGTATCCGCATTGATTGATGGCGCAAGAACGGGTAGCAAGATCGATCGAGTAAAAGCGGCAGCAAAGAGCAACGGCGTACCGGAAACCTCAATCGTCGCGTGCTCACAGGTCGATGGTGTTCCTGCCAACGCCGACGTCGAAGACATGTTCGCCATCGAAGACTACCTACGCCTCTACAACTGGACCTTCGATACAAATCTCGCCGAAAGCGATCTAGCCGCGACTGGCGAGCCCATCCTGAGGAAGTTGGAACTGCTACGCGGAAAATTCGATCATGCTCTTGTTGCACATCAGCTGACCCAGCGACGCGTTGAGTTCTTCGCTACCGTAAACGCGGTAACGATTGCGAGGTTCGAAAAATTGTTTGAAATTCTGAACTCAACCGTGATCGTCTAGAGGCTGGGGCACGAGAGTGGGCAATGACGACTGACGTTGTAGGCGACGAAGACCGCGAGCCGACTGGAAACGAAGGCGAGCCGGCGAGCCGAATGGATACGCTCAAAAGCTGCCTCCACAAGCTGGCGCAAGAGGTCTTAGTCAGAGCGAGGGATGACAGTAGCCAGCTCAAGCTCGGCGTACATAGGACTGCGTTGTACAGCGACGCCGGCGATCGCGAGGTCACCGGTCTGGGATCGTTCGCCCCGTCTACTGAGGCGCTTTTGCTCGTCACGGGCTTTACGGACATTGCAGATCCTTCAGAAGTTGGTCGCGTCGTATTGCAGTTCACCTATGACTGCCTTGAGCGCCACCACGCTCCCGAGTTCGACACAACGGCATTTGATCAGACCTGGGCATCATTCGTCGAGGAGCTGACCACGCCGTACTGGCGCTTCCTTTCGGTCTGTCAGCTTGAGAACTTTGTGAGTGATGCTCAGTTTCTCGATCTCGGTGACGGCATCTCCATCCATGACCGCACCACATATGGGTTCGAGGAGCATGGGTGGAGCGACTTCCAGGTCAAGACGCTCTACAGCGATTGGAACTACGCGAGCAACTTCATCCTCCTGGCCGAAGAGCTGGTGCCAAAGGCCCCCACCAACCTCATCTTGGGCGGCACCACCGAGCCGATCATGAAGTCCCATCGAATGATCCGCGCCCTTCGTCTCGCGAAGGAGGGAGATGTCCATATCGGTGGCGACTCCGTGATTGGACGGATGCTCACGAATCGTCCAGCCGGAAGCGGGTTTACGCCAAATGGCGGCTCTTCCACCCATGGCACCTCACCGCGCTGGCCCGGCCCACCGTTCTCTATATCCACTTCGGACATCGCTCGTGTGACGACGCTCTATGACCAGCTGACCGTAATCGGGGCCATGCAGGGCCGAACGCCCTACAACCTCGACCTGGCCCTACGGTCCTTTCATTCAAGCTACGACCGAATCCCGGCTATGGCAGACACCCGCATGGTGGACCTTGTTACCGCCGCAGAGGCGCTACTGGGAACTGAAAACGAGATCATTTTCAGATTGTCGTTTCGCATGGCTGGCCTGCTTGCTTCGAGCGACGCCGAGCGAACGGCAATCTTTGGCGACATGAAGGCGTTCTATGACACACGGAGCAAGGTCGTCCACGGCGCGCCGCTGAAGCCCAAACATCAGGCCTGCCTGAAGAACTACTCGGTACTGCGTGACCACGTACGTCGGATCATCGTCGGCTTCCTTTGCCTTGCAACGTCGTCCTCCCACAGTTACAGCGGCAAGTTCTTTACGGAGCAGCTCGATGCGGCTCTGCAGGATGGGCGGCAGCGGGACGACCTTCGGACAGCCATGGGCTTGAACTAACCTGCATTTCGATTCCGCCTCAGCAGCCGCTTAACGGCACTGAGACTCATGCCGTACTGGTCAGCAAGCTGTCGTTGTGGGATCCCTTGCCGGAACTCGGCGACAAGGCTGTCCGTCTGGGTCCGCGAGATGGTGCGAGCGCTATTGTAGTGAGCCAGATTCACGAACTTCCTACCTGCGCTGACTCTGCCTCCACAACCGCATAGGCACGTACGGGCTTCAGCTTCCGGGACGGCTTGCGGCAGCTGATCTACCATATCGACAAATTTGTTCAGATCTGCTATAAATAATGCGTTTGAAATCAGCTCCACGAAGCGCACAATCTGATCTTGGGGCTTGACCAGCCGAATCCTCCTTCTGACCAGCATCCTTGTCGATGCCTGCCCATCCGGCCGTGTCCGGCCTGTTCCTGGGCTTTCGCGGCTGTCGTCGGTAGATCACGCCCCATTCGCGCCCAAGTTTCACCGCCCGAAACCCTCATCGATCTTGTTCGCCAGCCAGGCCGCGTCGATGCGGAACAGGATCTCGATCGAGTGCCCGGCCCACATCGCCACCGTCGCCGGATCGATCAAAATCCGCGCCCTGTAGATTGCCGTGGGCCTCAGGCGGCCGAGGCTACCCGCCCCAGACCTCGGCAAACCTGCCCCCGGCCAACGCAACGCCACACCCGCCCAGCCGAAGCGTCGCCATCCCAGATCTGCAAGACCAGCCTCCGGCTGGCAGGAACTCCGGCCGGGAACAGCTGTCATACTTCGTCGTGTTGGCCTGCACCGTTTCGAACGTTGAGCCGCTGTGGGGTCCGCTGGTTGGTCGATACTGTCGGTCGCATTGAACAGCTCCAATGATGGCGGCGCTACCTCACCTCTTGGGATGGTCCGTGAAGGCTGGCAAAAGTTTCCGCCTCAAGCTCGGCGCGTTGATCTGGGCTGGTGCCACGGCGATTGTGAGTACCGCCTCTGCGCTAGCGGTCAACGCGGCCAGCGACGTGGGCCGCGAGAACTGGCCTACCGCGCTGCTGACCTTGCGCGACCACCCGTTCCGGTGGGCCGCTGCGCTTACCGCCGCCACGGTGCTGGTGGCTCTGCTGTGGACGTGGTGGCAGGCGCGGCAGGAGCTGGCCGATGACACTACCGGCATCGATACCTCTGCACCCGGACCGCTGCTTGGCGACCACGCCCGGGTCATCACCTCACAACAGATCGACAAGGTGGTGATGGGCAACGAAATTCACCACCACGAACGGGCGGCGGTGGTGCTGCCGAGCCGAGTTACCAACCTTCCCCCGCGTAACCCGGACTTCACCGGCCGCGCCAATCTGCTTGACGAGCTCAAATCCGGTCTGGCCGCCGGGCCTGTGGCGGTGACCGCCATGCACGGCCTGGGCGGGATTGGCAAATCGCAGCTGGCGCTAGAATTCGCGCACCAGGCGTTAGCTCGCAGCACGTATCGGGTGGCGTGGTGGATACGCGCAGAGTCCGCCCTGACGCTGACCGAAGACCTGACCTCCCTCGGGCCAGGCCTCGGTGTGCCCGTCGTCGCCGACCAGGAGCAGATGACCACCGCCGTGTATGCGGTGTTACAAGACCGCGCCGATTGGCTATTGGTGTTCGACAACGCACCTAACGCCGAGGCGGTACGCAAGTCGATCCCACCAGGACGCGGCCATGTCGTGATCACTTCTCGGTCGCGGCAGTGGGCAGGGCTGGGCAACCCGGTCGGTGTCACCGAATTCCTGCGTGGCGAGTCGGTAGCGTTCCTAGCCCACGGCACCGGCGAGACCGGCCCGCAACTGGACGAGCTAGCCGAGCTGCTAGGGGATTTGCCGCTGGCGCTGGCGCAAGCAGTGGCCTACATGCGCCGGGCAGGCGGTCTATCAACCACCGCATACCTGAACTTGTTCCGCGACCGCCAGCAAGCAGGTCGGCTGTTGGCGGCTGGCGCAGGCGACGGCTACCCAGACAGTGTCGCCACCACCTGGCTAATCCACTTCCAGTGGCTCGCCGCGCACCAACCGGCAGCCGCAGAATTGCTGCAGCTGTGCGCCTTCCTGGACCCCGACGAAATCAACCTTGACGTGCTGCTGTCGCAGCCGGACTTGCTGGCCGACGAATTGACCGCAAATCTCGCCGAGGCCGACGAACTGCAGCGAATAGAGGCTGTAACTGCCCTTGTAGAGGCGTCACTGCTGTCCCGGTTGGACGATGAGCACGTGCGTGTCCACCGGTTGGTCTCCTTCGTCACTCGCCATCAGCTATCCGCCCACGATCAAGATCACGCTGCCTGGGCACAGCACACCATCAACCTGCTCGCCAAGTTGATGCCTGATCAGCCATGGGAGCCTCCTACCTGGCCGGTCTGCGCCCAGCTAGCACCGCATATCACCATCGCGGCGGATCACGCACCCAACGACCCGAACACCGCTATCGCACTCGCCCAGCTTGGCCTTTACTTGCAGGTACGGGCCGAGTTTGTCAACGCCAAAACAGTCCTTGCGCGTGCGCTGGCCATCAAAAAGGCCGTGCACGGCGAAGACCACCCTGAGGTCGCCATCGCCATGACCAACCTCGGCATCGTCGAACAGCAACTAGGCGACTCCGCAGCCGCCAAGGTCACCTTCACGCGAGCGCTGGCCATCAAGGAGGCGGTGTATGGGCCAGACGACCCGAATGTCGCCATCACCCTGACCAACCTCGGCATCGTCGAACGGCAGCTGGGCAATCTGGCGGCCGCCAAGGCCGCCCTCACACGAGCACTGGCCATCAAGGAGGCGGTACACGGCGAAGACCGCCCTCAGGTCGCCATCACTCTGACCAACCTCGGCAACGTCGAACGGCAGCTGGGCAATCTGGCGGCCGCGAAGGCCGCCCTCACACGAGCACTGGCCATCGACGAAAAGGCGCACGGGGTAAACCACCCGAATGTCGCCATCACTTTGACCAACCTCGGCATCGTCGAACGGCAGCTGGGTAATCTGGCGGCCGCCAAGGCCGCCCTCACGCGAGCGCTGGCCATCAAGGAGGCGGTACACGGCGAAGACCACCTCGAGGTCGCTATCACTCTGACCAACCTCGGCAACGTCGAACGGCAGCTGGGTAATCTGGCGGCCGCCAAGGCCGCCCTCACACGAGCACTGGCCATCAAGGAGGCGGTATTTGGGCCTGACCATCCCAATGTCGCTACAACCCTGACTAGCCTCGGCATCGTCGAACAGCAGCTGGGTGGTACCAGCCGCCGTACCTTGTGAGGTCTCGTACTCGGCGGGCTGAGTGGGCGTGAATTGGTGTGACAAGTGATGCGCGACTGCATGTGAGGTCTCAGCTCGGTGACAGATTCCTGTACCTCTTTCAAGGAGACCCTAACGGGCTGCACATGTCCGCCCAACGGGATAAAGCGCCGCCCGGCCATTCCGCTGGGCGGACACAAAGAACGCCCCAGGTGGGCGTGACACCAAATCCCGAAGCGCTAACTAATCCGTACGTGTCAACGTCTCCGTTAGTGTCGCAGCAGTGGTGACCAAAGACGGTGGCCACGTCCTAGTGATCCAACGTCGTGACAACGGCCAGTGGCAAATCCCCGGCGGCATTCTCGAACTAGCCGAGACTATTGAGGAAGGGCTTAAAAAGTGTCTCAATTGGAGAGTCGCCTGATGTGGCAGCATGTCTGATCTGTGATCGATGGCACGGTGCGTACGTGGGCGCCTGATGACATGTGGGAGATCGTGCAGCCGCTGTTATTGGTGCCGGCACGACGTCGGCAGCGTGGTGGCCGAAGAAGGACCGACGACCGGGCGGTGCTCGCGGCAGTGATGGTGTACATGGTCCGGACCGGCTGCTCCTGGCGGGTACTGCCCGCGGCGATGTTCGGGCTGCTCGTCGTTGACATTGGCGGCCGAGATGAGCACCGCAGCGGAAGATCTTGCTCGTCACACAGTACGTGTAGCTTGCTTCCCCGGTTTCCACGGCAACAGGGCTCGGACCGGTTTCAGCGCCCCTTTTCAGCCCGCACTGAGATCGAATCGACCACCGCACGCGCCCAGGCGATCTGCCCGGCCTCACCCAGACGATGCAACACCTGAAGATGGATCTGGGCCACGACCCGGCCTCGGTCCACTGGGTGAACCCGCGGTGCGCGGTGGCGTGGCGGACGCCGAACATTGCCGCGGGCAGCTCCACCACGAGTAGCCCGCCTGGATTAGGTACACGATCGCCGTGAGCACCGCCCGGTCATCGGCACGGCGCCTGCCGCCGCCCTGCCTGCGCGAGACGCCTGCCGGGATCAAAAGGCTCCGCGACTTGCCACAATCATCCGGAGCCCAGGTCCGCACCATATCGTCGATCACAGATCAGACATGCTGCCACAGATCAACGACCCTCCAATTAAGACACACCCCTAGCCTCAACGAGGAACGAGCACTGGTTAGAACATCCCAAGGTTTGGCGCTTAGCCTCACTTCCACCAGGCAATTCCGAGACCTAGTGGCCGCTCCGGTAAGTCGTTCTCGACCGTCTCTGCCATCGGAATCTCCGGCACCTCCCCCTCGCCCCATCCCCGGGCTACCAGCGCATCCCTCAGCATCTGTATGCACATTGTGGAGTCGTTCCACGATGGCGAAGGCTTGACCACCTCGGTCGGCCGTGCTTCCGCGCCGACAGCTTCCTTCGCGTCATCGTCCCGACGTTCTGGCTCACCTCGCAGCCACATCCCACGCGCGTAGCGATGTCTTCCTCCCATAACAACACTCCAATCGAAGGCCGAGGCCCGACGGCTACGCCCGGAGCCTCGGCCTTTTCCTTACCTCTCGGGGATTGGCTGGGTTATGTCACTCGAAGTCGTCACCATCGTTGGCCGCTTCACTTCCTTCGGCCTCGACATCGGTTTCCGTCCCGTTGTCGAGCTCTGGCGCCGCGAAGTAGCAGTCCATCCACATCACCTCCTTGGGTTGGTCGTTCGTTCAAGTTCCCACTGCACCAAGCCGCACGGACCCTTGTCGCCTACGACCCAGGCCTGTTGGAAGCAAGGTCACCGTCCGGAAACGACAGTCGCCAGTTGCGAGCCTGGGGATGACCGTCCCGGTTCCCAGCCGGCGACCCTGCGGGTGACGGCGAGATAGTCGGTCAGTAGCACGCGGTTTGAAACCCCTGACATTCCACCTCGCCGTCACGACCAACTCTCGTGGAATGGGTCCGCGCCAAACAGCGCGTTGACGCTGCACAAGGGCCGCATACGTTGGTCGGGCAACGGTTGTGCGGCGGGAATGTGAGCAGAGATCAGATTCAGACTAGGCTGGAGCGTCGGCCTTTGGCTCGCAACGGGAATAGATCGCCGTTGCGCCGCACCAATAGTCGCAAGGTGTAGGAGAGTGCCACGCGGCCACCGTTCGGTGAGCACATTGAAGCTGCGCTTGTGGATTTCTTTAGCCGCTGCGGCTTGGCCGCACACCACCACTGCCATTTCCGCGTTCGGGTCATCCAGATGGCCGCCCATATAGTGATGGAAGGGGTTCTCTTGGCCATCAAGTCGGACGATCGCGGTGATCTCGTTGGAGCGCCGGGATACTCCGTAACGACCTCCATCGCATAAACGTGCCGTCCCGATGGCCTCGCATGTCGCAGATACGTTGCACGCAGATTGCCAGATCGGGCGTCATCTGCATCAATGGAACAAAGAGCATCTGATCGGCTGGTGCGAAAGGTCATCATGAAAAGAGTCCGCTTTGCCAAGCGTCGACGGCTCGTTGGCTTGAGCCAGGAGAAGTTGGCCGAGCAGCTAGGCGTGGATCGCACGACCGTTATCAGGTGGGAACGCGGAGAGACTGAGCCCCAACCATGGCAGCGGCCGAATTTAGCCGTGGCGCTCAAGGTATCTGTTGAAGAGTTGGGCGCTCTGCTCGCGGTCGGGCCAGAGGATGTCTGGCGACCCATCATGGCGCCGTTCCCAAATGCCGCCGATCCGGCCGACGATCTTTCTGCGATGCGGTCATTCCGTCTGGCCGATCGCCAGGTGGGCGGCACTCATCTTTACAATGCGGTAACTGGCTATCTTCAGCACACGATCGCGCCCCGCCTGTTTGGGGTCAATGTGTCCGTGGACAACGACGGACTCTTCGCTGCGGCGGCCGGGCTGACCGAGATGGCTGGATGGATGGCTCACGACGCCGGCCGTGACGACGCAGCCGAGCAGCATTTTCACCGAGCCCTCCGTCTGGCGTCGGCAGGCAACGACGCTCAACTCGGTGCGCATATCTTTGCCAGCCTGAGTCATTTGTCGCACTATCGGCGACAGCCAGAACAAGCCGTCCGCCTTGCCCAGAGCGGGCGTGAGCGCCTGGCTGTCGGTCAATCACACTCAGGGGTTCAGTCTCGGCTGTTCGCCATGGAGGCCCGCGGCTGCGCCATCCTCCGGGAGGAGGAGCATTGCACTGAGCGGCTGCTTCTCGCCGAGCGCGCGCTCGAGGGCGAACAAGCAGAGATCAGCTCACCTTGGGTCAGTCACTTCGACCATGCGGCGCTGGCAGCGGAAGCGGCGCGCTGCTTCCTTGCTCTTGGCCAGCTCGACAGCGCAAAGCGCTGGACCGAACAGATAGTCGCATTGCGACCTGCTGACCGACCCCGCAGCCGCGCCTTCGCCCAACTGATGCTGGTGTCCGTCCTAATCGCTCAGCGAAAGATTGACGAAGCCTGTTCGGTGGCACGCGAGGTGCTCGATGCTACCCGCACAGTCAGCTCGTATCTTGTGCTTCAGCAGCTCGAGGCACTTGGCCGCGCGCTCCTCGGGCACCGCCTCAAACCCGAGGTCGCCGTCTTCTTAGGATTGCTCCGAGAGGAGCTGGCTCACCGTCGCTCGCTGCAATGGGTACCCAGCTCATAGCCCCCCAAAGATGGACGGCTTGGCTGACCTGTGACCGAACCACCGCTCTACGAACGCGACCCAGAAGCATGGCAAGCCCACCTCGCGAACGGCAATCGCACCCAGCCGCGCAAGCGGGTCGGCGCTGACGTGCTGTTCCGCGACAAGGCCGGGCGCATCCTGCTGGTCGACCCGAGCTACAAGCCGGACTGGGACCTTCCCGGCGGCATGGCGGAGGCCAATGAGCCGCCGCTGGAGACCGCCATCCGCGAGTTGCGCGAGGAGTTGGGGCTGGAGTACCACGGCGGCCGCCTGCTAGTCGTGGATTGGGTTGCCCCGCATGGGCCTTGGGACGACTCCCTGATGTTCGTATTCGATGGCGGAGTGCTGAGCGCCGAGGACCAGGCGGCGATCCGGCTGGAGGAAGGCGGGGAGCTGAGGGAAGCGCGATTCGTGACGGACGAAGAAGCCAAGGGTTTGCTGAGGTCCTATGTGTGGGCACGGGTGGAAAGGGCGATAAGCCACTTAGCTAGTCATTCGATTGGATATCTACATAATGGTATTCATCGAGAACATTGAGTTCAGCCTCACGCCGCGGTCGGAGCGATGCTTGTCGGCACGCTGTCTTCGCTGGGATCATCACCGGAGACCTACGTGGGCAGCGCCGCCAGATCCGGTAAGACAGCTGTTTCTGCGCATGGGCGAGGGGCCGCGCGGCTGAGCGTGCGGCCCCTCGGTGTTTAGTTTGTTAGACCGGAATCATGCCCATGAAAAGGAGCAGGTTCGGCGAGAGCGGGCCGGGGTTGATTACTACGCCGGGGGTGGCGTTGGCGGCGAGGGCCGTCGCGGTTTGATCGGCGTTGTCGGCCGGGAACTTGTGTCGCCACATGGCCGCCGTGCCGGCGGCGTGTGGTGAGGCCATCGAGGTGCCGCTCAAGGTCGCATAGGCATTGTTCGCCGTGTACCAGGCGGAGTAAATCAATTCGCCAGGAGCGAATAGGTCGAGGCAGGCGCCGTAGTTCGAGAACGCGGAACGGTTGTCGTTGATCCGGGTCGAGCCGACTGTGGTCGCCCTCGGCACCCGAGCCGGGGAGAACAGGCAGGCGTCGGCGTTGGAATTGCCGGCCGCCACGGAGAAGTGCACGTTGCCTGCGATCGCGTTCGTCACCGCGGTGTCCATTGGCGCGAAAGCGCCGCCGCCGAGGCTCATGTTGGCGACGCTGCGCTGAGCCGGGTTGATCGACTGAGCGAACGCCACGTAGTTGATGCCCGCGATCACGATGGCGGACGTGGTGCTGCCGGAGCACTGGAAAACCCGGACGGAAATGATCCGCACGCCCTTGGCCACGCCGACCGTCGCCCCGCCGATGGTACCGGCCACATGCGTGCCGTGTCCCTGGTTGCAAGGCGCACAGCCCATCCCCCACGGGTCGAAGCCGCAAAACGCCCGGCCGCCGAACTCGTTGTGTGTCAACAGGATCCCGGTGTCGATCACGTAGGCGACCACCGAGCTTCCATTGTTCGGGTAGTGGTACTTGGCATCCAGCGGCAGCGAACGCTCGTCGATACGGTCAAGCCCCCACGACGGCGGGCTGGGCTGGACGGTCAGCGCCTGCGTCGTGTAAATCTGGTCCTGCGCCACGTAAGCGACCCGGGTGTCTCGGGAGATCTCCAGCGCTTGAGTCTCGGTGGCCTCGACCGCGAACCCCTGCAAAGCCGAGGCGTAGACCCAGGACTTCTTGGTGTTGGTGCGCTTGGTGATGTCATCGGCGATGACCGGGGTGGCGTCGGGCGAGGTGTTTGGATGCAAGACAACGATATAGCTGTTCGGCACGGCCTCTTCCGTGTCGGCGTACCTGATGATGTCGGGAGCGCCCGCCTGTTGCGCGGGTGGGGCCGAGGAAGCGGAGGGGGCACCGGCGAGTCCGCCGACGAAGGTGGCCAGGACGGCAGCGATGGTCAGTTTGCGGGACGGTTTGCTGATCACATTGTCCTCCCTCTATTGATTCGATACATGGGAATGTATCGACATCACTATCATGCGCATATGGCCATGACATGACATGAAATTGAGGGCTGGCCACTCACGAAGGATCTTCCAATTGGCGGGCCTCAGCCAAGGTCTGGGAATCGCGGATGCCCGTGCGGAGGCGCACATGGTTAGTGATTCACCAGCGCGACACGAGACCGTCCCGCTGACCGTTCACGTCGAACAGCAAGCGGCTGCGTCAGCGTAGAGCGGCTTCGTCCGCCCGCACGGCGCGCAGGGCTCGTTGGATGGTGGCGGCGTTTTCGCCGACAGGTGCGACGTAACCGATGACGTCGTGGACGGCGTCTTCTCCGAGCATGCGCAACATCACCCATGCCGCCAGGTACTGCGAGGCCAGGCAGCCGCCCGCGGTGGCGATGGAGCCCTCGGCGTGGAAGGGCGCGTCTAGCACGGTCACGCCGCAGGCTTCGACGAATGGGCGACTGATCATGTCGGTACACGCCGGCATGTCAGCGAGCAATCCCAGACGTGCCAGCACCAGTGCTCCGGAGCATTGCGCGCCGATCAATTGTCGCGACGGGTCCAGTGTCAGGCGGGAGATCAGGTGGTCATCGGCCACTACGTCGCGCGTCTTTACGCCGCTGCCGATCAGCACCACGTCCGCCTCGATCGCGAACTCCATCGGGCGTTGTCCGGTCACCTCGACACCGTTCATCGAGGTGACCGTCGGCGTTGGTGTGGTGATGAAGGCTTCCAGGCCACGCTTGCGGCATCGATTGATCAGCGCGGAGGCAATGAAGCTGTCCAGTTCGTTGAACCCGTCGAAGGTGACCACCGCGACCTGCATGAGACCTACTGTGGCGAAAGGTATACCGCTTAGCTAGAGCCAATTGTCAGCTCGTGGCTCTTACGCCGGGCAACCATCCGAGACCCAGTTCAGGGGACGAGGAGGTTCCACTGAAGCGTCCATAGGGTGGTCAGCACAGCGCCGAAAGTAAGCAGACCGAGCCGGATCCGATTGGCGGCGGCCAGTTTCCGGGCATGGCGCCAGGTGGCGACGACCGCGATGGTGGCGGCGGTCGTGGCGACGGCGAGCAGTTGGAGGACCAGCCAGGGTAGGGGGCGGCCGAGAACCAGAGGTCCGGTGACCTTGGCAGCGGTGGCCAGGAGGAATACAAGGTAGACAAGCGAACCGGCGACGGTGACGGGGGCGAGGATGGCCGCCCATGCGGCCGGGCGCGGTATCGGTATTGTCGCCGGGATTATGGCGTAGGCGGCGTATGCGGCGAACAGGATCGCCAGCATGGCCAGCCACGCCCAGCGGCTGTCGGACCAGCCAGGCCTGGGGATGGTGGGTGGGGCGGGTTCGGCCGCGAGCGTCACGCCCGGGCCGGCGGCGGTGCGGCATGGATCGTTGATCCAGGCGGCCTCGTACCCGGAATAATCATTGGGAAGGGTAGGCAGGCGGTCGAAGCCATCGTCGGCGGTCAGGTGAAGGTTGTGGTTGACTCCCGCGACGATGCGGATGGCGTGGCAGGCATTGCCACCGCTTTCGAGCGCGGAACGCAACCGGCGGCTGCTGAACGCGGGCAGGCTGTCGCGGTCGAGTTGGCCCCACTGGGCGAGGACGGGCTGGCGCACCTGTTGCCAGTGCGGCATCGGGTCAAAGTCCGCCTCGGGGAAGATGCCCGCGCCGATTGCCGCACGCACGGCAGTGGTTTGCAGAGTGCGGGGCAGCGATCCGCTGACACCGGCGTGCTCGAGGTAGGTTCCGTAGGCCCAGGCGGTCTGCACGGCCGTGGTGGTGCCGACCGCGCCGACGGTGATCAGATATCTGATGTCGGTCGAGCGGTTCGCCGCGATCGGTGCCACGAAGGCACCTTCTGACAGCGCCCACAGCCCGAGCCGGTCTGGGTCCACATCGGACCGGGCGCGCAGCAGCCGCACGCCGGCCAACGCGTCGTCGGCCAGGACGGAATAGTCGCGGTGCAGCAGAGAGTACCCAACCCTGCGTTTGTCATAGACGAGCGTCACTATTCCTTGCCGGGCATAGGCTTCGGCTTCAGGCATCAGGTATTGCCGGCCGCGGTTGCCGGCGCCTTCGAGCATGACGATGCCGGGTTTCGGCTGCGACCCGGCCGGGGCGAGGATCGTGCCGTGCAGCACGACACCATCGTTGCCGGCAAACGACACCTCCGTTGCAGTCACGCCCGACGGTGCCGCACTCGAAGGCGATGCCGGCAACCCCAACGTCGCCATTGTTATGACTACCAATAGCTTTCTGCACTGTCGCATTGCGACTCTCCCTTCGGCGGGTACGGCGCCTGCCACGCTCGCCGATGAGCGGCCGTTGGCCAAGGGCGAGCACACCTGGCGCGCTCGGGGTGCTGGCACCCTGTCGCCGCCGACGGGGATGCGGCTAACGTCTCGGCATGGCGAGAAGGCATGACCGGTTGCGCGAGCTGGGATGGCTCGCGACAGGCGCCGCCATCGGCGGGCCCGCGCCCCTGTTGCTGGCGCTGGTCGCATTGGCCCTGCCTGCCAGCCTCGCCGGCGGCTTTGGGCTGGCGGTCTTCGCCGGGGTGGTATGGATGTGCCGTCGGCTCGCCGGTGTCCAACGACGGCGCGCGGCGGCTGTCCTGGGCTGCCCAGTGCCCTCGCCCTACCGGCAGCCGCCCTCTGGGTCGTGGGCCCGGCTGCGGACGGTCCTCGGCGATCCCGGAACCTGGCGCGATCTGGCCTGGCTGGCCTGCCAGTTCATCGTGGGCCTGGGCAGCCTCGTGCTGTGTGTCGGGCTGTGGCTGGGCGCGGCCCAGTGCGTCACCGCCCCGGTTCTGCGGGTGCTGCTGCCCGAACCGACCGGGTTCGACCCGGCGGTGCTGGAATGGACCGGCCGCTCCGGACCGCTGACTTGGATCCTGGTTCCGGTAGGAATTGGGTTGGCGGCATTGGCCTACCTGTTGCCCCGGCACCTGGTGCGCGGTCAGGCCCGGCTGGCCGCGATCTTGCTCGGGCCTACCACCGCGGCCCGCCTGTCCGCCCGCGTCGACGGGCTGACCGCCACCCGCACGGCGGCCGTGGACGCGTCTGCCTCCGAGCTGCGCCGCATCGAGCGCGATCTGCACGACGGCGCGCAGGCGCGGCTGGTCGCGCTGGCTATGAACCTCGGGGTCGCCGAGGACGTCATCGACACCGATCCGGCCGGCGCCAAGGCATTGCTGGTCGAGGCCCGCGCCGGTGCCGGTGTCGCGCTGACCGAGCTGCGCGACCTGGTGCGCGGCATCCACCCGCCGGTTCTGGCCGACCGGGGGCTGGCCGCAGCGGTCGAGGCCCTCGCCCTCAACAGTGCGTTCCGGGTCGGGCTGGACCTGCGGCTGCACCGGCGGCTGGCCGCGCCCGTGGAAGCCGCCGCCTACTTCGCCATCGCCGAAGCGGTCACCAACGCGATCCGCCACAGCGGCGGCAGGCAGGTCAATGTCACGCTCGTCGACACCGAAAAAACCTTACATATCACCGTGTACGACGGCCGCGGCGGCGCCGATCCGTCACGCGGCACCGGCCTGCTCGGCATCCAACGGCGGCTGTCAGCCTTCGACGGCAC
The DNA here is from genome assembly GCF_016862955.1 of Rhizocola hellebori. Taxonomy (GTDB): domain Bacteria; phylum Actinomycetota; class Actinomycetes; order Mycobacteriales; family Micromonosporaceae; genus Rhizocola; species Rhizocola hellebori. The sequence goes on from NZ_BONY01000029.1 coordinate 43,234, forward strand.
CCTGCGCATCAGCAGCCCATCGGGCGGCCCCACCACACTCGACATGCGGCTGCCGTGCGCGTCCTGATCGTCGAGGACCAGGCCCTGCTACGCGACGGGCTGACCCGGATGCTGACCGCATACGGCATGGACGTGGCGACCACCCCAGCCGACGGCACCGGCCTGGCCGAGCGAATCGTTGCCCAGCAACCGGATATCGCGGTCGTCGACGTCCGGCTGCCACCGACTTTCACCGACGAAGGACTCCGCGCCGCTGTGGCCGCCCGCCGCGCCGTCCCCGGCCTGCCGATACTGGTGCTCTCGCAGTATGTCGAGCGGCTGTATGCACGGGAGCTGCTCGCCGACGGTGCCAGTGCGGTCGGGTACCTGCTCAAGGATCGCGTCGCCGACGTGCGCCAGTTCATCGACGCGGTTGGCCGGGTCGCGGCGGGCGCCACCGTCATGGATCCCGACGTCATCGCGCGCCTGCTGCACCGGCCCGACACCCTGGCCACCCTCACCACCCGGGAAGGCGACGTGCTGCGCCTCATGGCCGAAGGCCACTCCAATGCCGCCATCGCCGCCCGGATCGCCGTCACCGAGAAGTCGGTCAGCAACCTCATCAACTCACTGTTCGCCAAGCTCGGCCTGCCCCCCTCGGCCGACCACCACCGGCGCGTCCTAGCCGTCCTGAGCTACCTCGACCACGCCTAGAACCAAGGCTTTCCGAGCGATCAGGTCCCGCAGGGGATGTTGACCGGGCCGAGGTCCCGGACGACCTGGGCGAGGGCGCGGGTGAGACTGTTCTCCGACTCGGTGTGCCACACCAGGGCGTAGGGCAGGGCGCTCATGTCGCGGACAGGGACGAAGTCGATGTCTGGCCGGGACCAGTAGCGGGTCACGTGCCCGGGGAAGAGGGTAACGATCTCCCCGGAGCTGATCAGCGTCAGGTAATCCTCATGGCTTCGCACGATCGGGCCGCGATCGATGGCACGGCCCTTGGGGGTGCGGGACGGTATGTACCCGTCGAGCCAGTAGTCGGGGCTGGAGGAAGGCACGTTTGGGTGCTGGAAGTCGCCGATGTCTTCCACGGAGATGGACTTGCGGCGGGCCAGTTCGTGGTCGGACGCCACACCGAGGACGCGAGTCTCGGCAAAGACTATTGGGCCGACAGTGAGGTCTGGTTCGTCGACCGGTAGCCAGACCAGCAGGGCATCAATCTCACCACTGCGCAGTCCGGCGAAGGGGTCCACAAAGGACGCATTCTGAAGGCGCAGCTTCCATCGCGGGTGGCGGGCCCGGAACGTCTCCCAGACCGGCCGCAGGTCGTAGCCGTTGATAGAAAGCATGCCCACCCTCAGCACGTGCGTGATGCCCTGGGCGGCAAGTTGAGCCCGCTCGAGACTGGCCCGCAAGCCTTCGTAGACCGGCCGCAGGTCGTCACGCAGCTGGCAGCCAAGGGGCGTCAGGCGGATCTGGCGGCGATTGGACCGGTCGAAGAGCGCACCGCCGATGCGGCGCTCCTGTTGGTTGATCGCCTGACTGATCCGGGCTTGCGAGACGTGCAGCCGCTCGGCGGTCCGTCCAAAGTGGAGCTCATCGGCGAGTGTCAGAAAGATCTCGACGTCTCGTATCTCCACGTGCGCCTCCGATCCGCGGTCGAGTCAGCCCAAGGTCGACAGCATACGAAAGATGATCGTGACATGTCACCCCAGAGGACCCTCGGCATCACGAACTACCAGGTCAGAGCGGGTGTGATAACCGACGCGTTATCACGGAGCGGCCGAAGTCAGCGTTGATCGACATGCGTACCCCCGCCAAGGTTTGAGTCATGCCTTTGGACCTGACCGCGATGTTCACCATGCACGACGCCTTGCGCCGAGAGCTGGAGCATCTCGCCCGGGTCGATGACGATCCGAGGCTGGTGTTTCGGACTGCGGGCTGGCGGCGGTTCAAACAAGCAGTGTGGGGCCATCACTGTGCGGAGGACGAGGTGCTGTGGCCGGCCTTGCGCCTACGGCTCACCGACCAGCCGGGCAACCTGGTGGTGCTGGAGGCGATGGAAGCCGAACACGCGGCCATCGGCCAGCTGATCGCGACGATCGATGAGGCGGCGAGCGGTCCGCAAGGCTGCCTGGTGCACCTGGGCGACCTCATCGACTCCCTCGTCACGGGCCTGAAAGGCCACCTGGCCCACGAGGAGGAGGCGGTGATTCCGCTGCTCCAGCAGGCGCTTACGGCCGGCCAGTGGGCCGCTTTCGAGAAGGTGCACAGCGAACTGACCGCTGACACGCTGTCCGCTCCCGACGGGTGGAGCCCAGCCGCCATGACAGGTCCGCGTCAGCGCCGTGACTGGACGGGCAGCGAATGTCTTAGCAACGAAGAAAATCCCGAGGAAGGAAAACAGCGATGAGCAACCAACGACACATGGTGACGCAGTTCCACGCGAGCAGCCTGAGCGGCAGCGACTTCGCGGGCGTCACGGTGCGAGACGGCAGGTTCGAGGCGAGCGCGCTGCGCGGCGCCAACTTCTCGAACGCCGAAATCATCGGCGGCAAGTTCAAGAGCAGCGATCTGACGGAGGCGAACTTCGACGGCGCGAACCTGACCGACGCAAATTTCACCACGGCCGAGCTTTCGGGTGCCAGCTTCCGCGGAACCCGCTTGGTGCGCACCGACTTCAGCATGTCTGGGCTGACCAACACCCAGTTCTCCGATGCAAATCTCACCGACGTCGTGTTTCGAAAGACCGATTTGACGCGTACGGTGCTCGACCGCTGCGCTTTCACCGGCGTCGACTTCTCCCACTCCGATCTGCGCGGCCTCACCTTCGACGGCGTAGCCCTCACCAGTGTGAAGTTCGACGAAGCCGCGCTTGAGGGGGTCTCGATGCGGGGAGCGATCCTGCGCGACTGTTCCTTCCGCGCCTCGACCAAGAAGTACTACAAAGCCCTTGCCACCGTGAACTTCGACGGCGCGCGCATGGACAAGCTGACCTACGCCGGGCTCAAGGGCTTCGGAGTTGAACCGTCCAACGTGACTGTCGAATAAGGAGACTCACCCCCAATGGAAGCTATCAAGGTAAGCGGACTGCGAAAGTCGTACGGCAAACTGGAGGTCCTCAAAGGTGTGGACCTTTCCGTGGCCAGCGGAAGCATCTTCGCGCTGCTCGGTTCCAACGGCGCGGGAAAGACCACGCTCGTGCGCATCCTGAGCACACTGCTCAAACCGGATTCGGGCAAGGCAAACGTCAGCGGGTTCGACGTGGTCGCGCAGCCCGAGCAGGTTCGGGAGGCGATCAGCCTGACCGGCCAGTTCGCCGCGGTCGACGGCATCCTCACCGGCCGCGAGAACCTCATCATGGTTGCCAAGCTCCGGCAGGTGAAGAATCCCGGTCAGGTCGCCGACGATCTGCTCAAACGATTCAGCCTTGTCGAAGCGGGGAACCGCCGGGCGGCGACCTACTCCGGTGGCATGCGCCGGCGGCTCGACATCGCCATGAGCCTCGTCGGCGAGCCGCGAGTCATCTTCCTCGACGAGCCGACCACCGGCCTCGACCCGGAGGCCCGCATCGAAGTCTGGAACGAAATCCAGGGCTTGGCCAACAGCGGCACGACAGTCCTTTTGACCACCCAGTACCTCGACGAGGCCGAGAAACTGGCCGACCGGATAGCGATCCTGCACCAGGGCACCATCATCGTGTCCGGCACCCTGGCCGAACTGCGTAACCTTCTCCCACCCGCGAAGGCGGAGCTCGTGGAACGCCAGCCCACCCTGGAGGAGATCTTCCTGGCGGTTATCGGAAACAAGGAGGCGCTGGTATGAGCGCGAACGTGTTCAGCAACACCAGTGTGATGCTTGGCCGGTCCGTGCGGCACGTGACCCGCAGCATCGACACCATCATCACGGTCACGATCACCCCGATCGCTTTGCTGCTGTTGTTCCGCTATGTGTTCGGGGGCGCCATCCAAACAGGTACCGGTAATTATGTAAATTATTTGATGCCAGGCATTCTGCTCATTGCCATCGCGAGCGGCATAGCCTATACGGCCTACCGGTTGTACACCGACATGCAAAGCGGCATCTTCGAACGGTTCCACTCGATGCCGATCGCGCGGTCGTCTGTCCTATGGGGACATGTGCTCACTTCACTTGTGTCCAACGCCCTGTCGCTGCTCATCATCATCGGCGTTGGGCTGATCATGGGCTTTCGCACGTCGGCCGGAATCCTGGCCTGGCTTGCCGTCGCCGGTATCCTGGGCTTCTTCACCCTCGCCCTCACCTGGGTCGCGGTGATCCCGGGCTTGCTGGCCTCCACGCCGGACGGGGCATCGGCCTTTTCCTACCCGCTGATCTTCCTGCCGTTCATCAGCTCGGCCTTCGTCCCCACCCAGACGATGCCGGGGCCGGTGCGCGCCTTCGCGGAAAACCAGCCGGTCACCTCGATCGTCAACTCCGTCCGGGCGCTGTTCGCGGAGCAGCCGGTGGGCAACGACATCTGGATCGCCCTCGCCTGGTGCGCCGGCGTCCTCGTCGTCGGATACCTCTTCGCCATGCGGGCCTACCGCCGCAAAATCGCCTGACCGCCAAGGAATCCGGCCGCCCACAAGCTTGGGCGGCCGGTGACCGCGCGGCATTCTTGTCAGCGGACTGGTACGTCGACCGCGATCACGAGGCGCTCGGAGGGCGGGCAGTCTCGGGCGCATCCGGCCGGGGCGCTTTCCGATCTTGCGAGGTTCTTCTTCCCCACACGATCTGGTTCCGAGTGCCGCACCCCTTCGAATCACAACATTGATCATTGACGGACCCACCCCGAGGCAATGTGCACGTACGCGCACGTCACGCAATATGTGCGCGTACGTGCGCATGCTATAGACTGTGCGCGTACGTGCACGCGACGAAGCCTGGCGCGAAACCAGGACCGCCACGCCGCTGTCCCTGTCGATGCCGCTCGCGCAGCGGGAACACGGCGATACACCAGTCCGTGCGTTTCTGTGGGGCTTGCTTCCCGACAACGAGCGGGTTCTCGATCGCTGGGCCCAGGACTACCAGGTCTCGTCGGGCAATCCCTTCGCCCTGCTCCGTCATGTCGGCGAGGATTGTGCGGGAGCAGCTCAGTTCGTCAGACCGGAGCGGGTGGATAAGCTCATCGCAGGCGAGGGAGACGTTCAGTGGCTGACCGATACCGATGTCGCTGAGCGCCTGAGGATCTTGCGACGAGACCCGACCGCGTGGCATGTCCGCAACAGTGGCCAGTTCAGTCTGGCCGGTGCGCAGGCCAAGATTGCACTCCACCGCGACCCAGGCGCCGGACGATGGGGAGAACCACGGGGGTCGGTACCCACAACGCATATCCTCAAACCGGCAGTGACCGGGCTGGACGACCACGACCTGAACGAACACCTCTGTCTTGCCGCCGCAAGGCTTCTTGGACTGCCCGTCGCGTCCACTCACGTCGGCCAGTTTGCCGACGAGCGTGCCATCGTGGTGCAACGCTACGACCGCCATCAGATGGCGGACGGCACCATCACGCGGATTCATCAGGAAGACATGTGCCAGGCGCTCAGCGTCTCGCCCACCACCAAGTACCAGAATGAGGGAGGCCCAACTCCGGAGCAGATCATCGAACTGCTTCGACGAAGCGTCTTTCCAGCACAGTTGGCCGCCGCGGCCGTCAACAGCTTCGTCGATGCTCTGGCTTTCAACTGGATCATTTATGGCACCGACGGCCACGCCAAAAACTACTCCCTTCTTCTCAGCGGATCGCAAGTGCGCCTCGCCCCGCTGTACGACGTAGCCAGTGCGCTTGCCTACGACGACATGTACCCTCCGAAACTCCGGATGGCTATGAAGATCGGCGACGGGTATCGCGTCGAAGCCACCAGCGGCCGCCATTGGCGAACCTTCGCTGCTATGAACGGACTCGACCCCGATGAGACCATCGCTCGCATCGATCACCTCGTCGAACGAGTACCCGACGCATTCGGGACGGTGGCCGAAGATGAGACGATCAGGAGCCTCAAGAGCAAACTGCCGGAACGCCTCACCGAGCGGATCGCGGCCGCGGCCGCGGCCAGCCGAACGCGCTTGCGGCACTAGACAGTGTCTCAGAGTATGTGTAGCCATTCGTTGATGGCGGTGATGTGCACGGTGACTTCGTAACGGACGGCGAGTTTGTCGTACCTGGTTGCCTGGCCCGGTTTCGTTGGAGGCGGCTGATGCCACGCTCGATGGCGTTGCGCTGCTTGTAGATCTCGGTATTGAACGCGGGATGCCCCCGTCAGCTGGTGTGACCGGTTCTTCCCAGCTTCTGAGGCTTGGGACAGCGCCCTTGACGGATTTGAATTATCCTGCGTCGATGCTCCACGGCTGGCGGACTCGGGTTCTATGGCTCGTCTTCGGTGCTATCGCATCGGTGTCTAGCTTTTGGGCGGTAAGGCGGCCCGAGTTTGATCGGCTGGCCGATCTGCATGTGTATTACGGTGCGGTGCGGTTCGCGCAGGCCGGGCATCCCCTTTACGGGTATGCGGCCGAAAACGGTGACCCTTTCACCTATCCGCCGTTCGCGGCGCTCGTGCTGTGGCCGATCGCGTGGTTGTCCGAGCCGGTGGTCAGGTTGGTGTGGCTGGTGGCGGTGAGCCTGACCGTAGTGGTGATTGCGGTAGCTGTGGCGTTGCGGTGGGATCGCCTCCAGCAGCGGGGTCTATTCGCAGCTGTCTTGGCGTGCATCTTGATCGCTTCTGCTCCAGTGCAATCCGATGTGCGGCTTGGGCAGGTCAGCATATTCATCGTGGCTTTGGCGTTGCTTGATGCGCTGGAGATAACCCCAGCCCGGTGGCGTGGCGTGCTTATCGGCGTGGCGGCCGCGATCAAGCTGACGCCGCTGATGTTCGTGGTGTTCTTGGTGATTGTGGCCCGCCGCAGCGATGCCGTGCGCGCGGTGCTGACATTTCTTGGTGCAGCGGTCGTGGCTGCCGCGTTGCTTCCGCGCGATAGTTGGCAGTTCTGGACGAAGACGATGTTCACCACCTCGCGGATCGGTGACATGGCGTCGCTGGGAAACCAGTCCCTGCATGCGATTCTGGCTCGGGCGGGGATAGACCAGGCGCAGCGTCCGCTGGTGTGGGCGGGGCTGGTGGCGATCATCTGCGGGCTGGCGTTGTGGCGGGCACGGATGCTCGCCATAGAGGGGCAGCGGGCGCATGCCGCGGTGCTGGTGGGCTGTGCCACGATCGCCGCGTCGCCGGTGTCGTGGACTCATCACCAGGTGTGGACCGTGCTGGCCGGCATGCTCCTGGTTGCCGCGGGCGGGTCGGCCCGCCGCGCCGCTGGTGCGTTTCTGCTGGTGGCCATGGCCCTGTCGCTGAGCAACGTGGCCGTAGAGTCATGGACTTCGCCCGGTCTGCAGTTCCTGTTCGCCAACGCCCGCGGGTTGAGTGTGGTGGTGTTGTGCTGCGCCGGTTTCGGCGGTGCGCTGACGGCACGAAACCTCAGCCAGGACGCCGGTCTCGCCCGTTCGGCCCGATCCATGTGGGCGAGGGGGCTGACCACCATAGCCGCCGGAGTGGCGATGTTCGCGCTGCTGCCGTTGCCGCCCAGCGTGGACCCGGGCTTGCATTTCAACGATCTGGCCGAGACACGGGAAGTGTTCTCGCACACGACCGTCACCTACTGCCAAAACGGCGTGTGCAGCCACGATGGGACACAAGGCGGGCTGTTCCTGCTCAACTACAGTGTCGGCTCGAATGGGCAACGGTCCACAGTGGAGGGTTACGTGAATGCGAAGGTGACCCGGCTGGCGATGCGGACAGCGCCGGGTGCCCCAGTACATTTCGTGCCGATCATGGAACTTGGTGATGGGCGGCGGGTGTTCAGCTTCACCGGCACCAACCTGTATTACGCCCAGTTCCTAGCCTACGACGCCGACGGGCGGCTGATCGAGAACCCGCCGCGTGACCTGTGGAAATAGCACGTCCGCTTTATTCGAGGCCTCAACTAGTGGTGCAGGGCTCGGATCCCAGATTATCGATGCCGATGGAAGTAACCCTGTTTCCGGACAATCCAGTTTCTTCGGTGAAGTGAACCACCGACATCGCTGAAACCGGTTGCCACCTTCTCCAGCAAAACGCGCTCCAAATCTGCGCGGAAGATAGCGTGATCCTGGTGATATCTATCGTTGCCTCGTACCCCACTGGTGGCGGCTGATCCGGCGAAATAGAGCAACCCGCCTGCGGCAAAACCGGCAGCTTCGTGTCGCCGCTCTGTTCGCAGTTATTGTGCTCTATCAGGCTGGCGCTGAGCCCTTCTTCAGCAAGCTTGCTACCCAACGCTGACGGCCACGTCGAGAGCCTGCCGCGGACTATCGGGAACACGGTTCTGCACGAGAACCGGCCTTGGTCGATGACGCCGGCGGCGGCAGGGCTGCTCCATGCGACACCTGCTATGCCATCTACGTTGGTCACCGTCGCCAGCCACTCGGCACCCAGACCAGTAGGAATCCGAAAGATCTCAATTGGAAGTGGATGGTCACACGTGTCATGGATCGACGGAATCTGGACCTTCTTCGCGGACTGATCGCTCGCCGCGCTGGCTGTCCGGATCACCAAAGCGACCGGGTTCTACCGCGGGCCAGGCGCCTCTTCGACCGGGATAATCACCTTCGGCCCGGTCACCCTCACCACAGCCGACGGCGGCACGTCCACCTTCCAGATCGAGGTCGAATAAGCGCTTACCCGCTATTGGCGAGCCAGCGCCCGCCGGCCAGCCCGATGGTGACCGCGAGCACGGCCGTCGACGCTCCAACATCGGCGCAGCCTCGCCGTCGCGCCTGCGCTTGGCGAGGCGACTACGACGTGCATTGAGCCGCAGGGGCACGGTCTCGCGCTGTGGTGGTTGGGTGTCTGTGCGTCACGGGCGGATCGTCGTCAGTGGACGGTGACCCATTAGCGCAGTGAATCTCGATCTTTAGATGGATCGTTGTAGAGTCTGGTGTGGACGGTCGACTACCTCGACCCTCCGCGTCAAATTGTGTGCGACCTGGGGTCGAGTGAGGAGACCACGGTGAGTTCGAATCATCTGCAGCGGGTGCTTGATCCACAGGAGCAAGACGCGTTCGACCAGGCGGGCGAGCCGCAGGCTGACCCGGAGGACGAGCAGAATGCGCTGCTGCGTATGGAGAGTGCGGAGTCGGAGCAGGCTGCGGCTGCGGCTGCGGAAGCGCTACACCTGAAGCAGGCTGCCCAGGGCAAGGTGCGCATCGGCTCTGCGGTAAGGGCGAGCGTGCTCGCCAATGCGGCCGAGCCCGCTTACGCTCAGTTCGTCCGCGACGAGCTGGATTCGGTCACGACGGAGAACGAGCTGAAGTGGGACGCGGTTGAGCCTGCGCAAGGCACGTTCACCTATGGCGCGGCTGACACGATCGTCGACTTCGGACAGGCGAATCAGTTGGACGTGCGAGGGCACACGCTCGTGTGGCACAACGCGCTGCCGGACTGGGTGAAGGCCTACGACGTTCCCGGCGAGGCCAATCGGCTGGCGCTCAACGCGATCCTCGAGCAACACATCAGGACCGTCGTCGGGCATTATGCCGGTCGGGTGAAGGTGTGGGATGTGGTGAACGAGCCTCTCGCCGATGATGGGACACGCAGGTCGAACTCCATGTGGCAGCGGCGGTTGGGTGACGATTACATCGCCAATTCGTTCCGCTGGGCGCATGAAGCTGACCCGGGTGCGAAGCTTTACCTCAACGAGTACGGCATCGAGATGGACTCGGCAAAGGCACGATCGCTCTATGAGCTGGTCCGGGGCTTGCGTGCGCTGGGTGTCCCCATCGACGGTGTGGGTTTTCAGACTCACCAGATGCTCGGCGCGGAGCGCCTTTCCGGCCTGAGCAACGTGATGCGCCAATTCGCCGACTTGGGCCTTGATGTCGCGATCACCGAGCTTGATGTGCGCATTCCGGGGGTTCCCGCCACCGGGGAGCAGCTGGCACAGCAGGCCACGGCGTTTGCCACGGCGGTCAAGGCGTGTCTATCGGTTCCGCGGTGCGTGTCGATTACCACTTGGGGTTTCACCGATAAGTATTCGTGGATGACAAACAATCCCGACCCCAAGTACGCAGGCTGGGGTGAAGCAACTCTGCTTGACGCCTCGTATGTGAAGAAGCCGGCATACAACGCCATGCTCGCCACGCTTGCCACCACGGAGCGGCCGTCAAGTGTCAACGCCGATCTGGTTGGCGCATGGCGATTGGACGACTGGTCGGCGACGACGGCCAGCGACGCCTCCGGATTGGACCATGCCGCTACCGTCACGGGCGGGCTGGGCGCCGAAGGCCGCACCCCGTCGGGATCCGCCTTCCGTGGCGACGGTGCCAGCACGGGCGCCGAGACCGCATCTGCGGTGGTCGCCACGAACGCGTCCTACACCGTGTCGGCGTGGGTACGTCTTGACAGTAAGTCCGCTGATCAGGTGATCGTCAGCCAGGACGGCTCCACCGTCAGCGCGTTCACGCTCGGATATGGCAAGACTAAAGACCGGTGGGTCTTCAGCATTCCCGTCGCCGACAGCACGGGTGCCTCTGTCCAATCCGTCGAGTCGAAGTCCGCTCCCGTGGTCGGTGAGTGGGCACACCTGACCGCGGTCTGGAACAACGGCTGGGGCCGCATGCAAATCTATGTCAACGGCAGCTGGAACAATACGTTCCCGGCTGCATCTGAAAACCGCGGGGCCACGTGGGCTTCTGCCGGGAGGCTTCGGATCGGCCGTTCGATGTCCGGGAAGGCGTTCAGCGGCGCAATCAGCGATGTTCGCGTTTACCGGCATGCGGCCTCGGCCGGCGAGAGCGCCGGGTACGCGGATCCGAGTGTGGGTCGCTGGCAGCTCAACGGCAGCCTGGCCGACGCCTCGTGGTTTTTCCGCGACGGTTCGGTTCGCAACGACGCCGCGGCTACGTGGACGGTGGGGCAAGGCAATACGACAGTGGGGGCACTGCGGGTGAGCGCGTCGGATTACATTGACATTCGCGGGACGCAACTCCTCTATACCGAACGGTCTTACACCGTCTCCGCGTTGGTGAAACTCACCGCGGCGGGCCAGTCCAATCAGATCATTTTGGTCCAGGACGGCAATGGCCAGTATGCGTTCGTCCTCAAGTATCGGGCGTCGGACTCCAAATGGGCCTTTGGACTCCCGGCATCGAGCGCCAACAGCTCCACCTATCTGGAGATCGCTTCCACCAGTGTCGCGCAGACCAATTGGGTCAACCTGACCGCGGTATGGGATGGTGTCACCAGATTGCCCAAGTTGTATGTCGACGGCATTCTTGAGGCAACGGGGACAGCGACTACGTCGTGGCCCTCGTCGCCGACGGGCTCGATGCACCTGGGCACCTCCTCGTCCAGCAAGTTCGATGGCGCACTCGACCGCGTACAGGTCTTCCAGCGCGCCTTGACGGCTGCGGAGGTAGGCGCGCTCGCATAGCTCGACCGGGCAGCAGGAAGTGACATCACCGTCTATGGGAGGGCATGACCGTGGCTGAGTTTTTCTTTGAGCCGGAACGAGTGGCGCCCGCGCTTGAGGCCGCCCAGGCGAGGTTCGAGGCGGTGGCTCAGCGTGTGCAGGACGTCTACGGGTTGATTCTGCCGCGTCACATGGCGGTCTTCGCCGCGTTTCTCGACAGCATCGGCAGCGTGGGAGAGCGAGCGCTGAGCGAGAGTGCGGGGGTGCGTTCCGGCGGGATCACGCGCTACTTCGAGCCGGAAGGGCTGGCGCTGACCGGGCGCGATGGAATGCTTTCGAGGAGGCCGACCGGCAGGCCGTGGCCGACGATGGGCTGCGCCGGTGGGCGGAAGCCCCACGCCGCGAGGTGCTGGGAGGGCTTGGACCGGCCATTCCCGCTCACGCGGGCGACCAGCGTGGTGGCCACGAGCGGGTCAGCGAACGCCGCGCCGGCTACCGTGCCCGTGCGCCGCAGGTGCGTGACTGGATAGCGCAAGCGCTGGCCGAGCTGGCCGGGGATAAGCCTGCCTATGCCTTGGTACTGGGACGAGAGCTGCACTGGTTCGACAACGCCGACTATCACGAGGCAGCGCTGACCCTGCTGACCGGCGCCTACCGGGCGCTCGACCGCAGTGCCCTCGCCGAAATCACCGAAGTCCACTACGCCAACCGCGACCTGCGTTCCGTCGATGTGCTCGGCTAGCTCACTGCTCGGTGAGCGGCACATTCTCGACCGGCACGATCGGCCCCAACGGTAGCAATCCTATCGAAACAACGAGTGTCACGTTTCGGCCAGGCTCAAGTGCCGTGCCTGCCCTAGGGATGGTCCCGATGGCGACTTCGGATTCGATAGTGGCAGACTCCTGGTCTTGCCGGATCACCACATACTGCTCATGTTCCAGGTCCGCCTGAGCAAGGTCCGCTCTTTGGCCTGCCACCGCCGGAACAATCCCGGTCGGCTCATGGCCCGCCGAGACAGTCAGGAAAACCATCGTTCCCCGAGCAGCCAGCTCTCCGGGGGACGGGAAGGTCCCGAGGACTATGCCGGCGGAAACGACTTCGGACGACTGGAAAGTGAGGTTGTCCACGGGACTGAAGTCCTCGGCGAGGATTTCTCTCGCCCGCGGAACCTCCAACCCGACCACGTCAGGGATAACGAACAGTTCCTCATCCACAGTCATCGTGGCACCCCCCACGACCCACAATATCGCTGGTCATAGGCTCGGCGAGCAAGACTGCTGCAATACGGTCGCTACTGCGTGACCACCCAGCCACCGTCGACGGGAAGCAGAACCCCGTTGATGTATGCGGCGAGCGGTGAGAGCAGGAAAAGCACCGCACCCGCGACGTCGTCGGCGTGGCCCGCACGCCGCATCGGATTGCGCTCGACGAGCGACTGGCCCAGCTCGGAGGCGGCGAAGCCGGTCATCCTTGGCGTGGCGATGAAGCCGGGCGCGATCGCGTTGGCCCGGATCGCGGGGGCGCGCCGCGTGGCGAGATGGCGGGTGTAGCCCGCGATTGCGGCCTTGCCGGCCGAGTACCAGGCGGAATCGGTACCCACATAGTTGCCTGCGACAGAAGCGATGTTCACCACCGCCGAGCCTTCCGCGGGGCCTGTGCGCAGCCAGGCATCGGTGACCGCTTGCACGGTGCCGACGGTGGCGGCCAGAGCGTCGTTGAAGTCCAGCTCGCGGGAGCTGGCCGGGCCGGCGTTGTTCACGAGATATCGGACGGGGCCGGCCTCGGAGAGAGCTCGTGCCACGGCGGCGGGGTCGCCGATGTCGGCCACGGCGGCAACAGCATCACCGCCGTCGGCTTGGATTTCGGCGACCGTGGCTAGGATGGCGGCCTCAGCGAGGTCCCAGGCCGACACGCGTAGGCCTGCCCGCGCCGCCATCAGCGCGATGGCTTTGCCGATTCCGCTGCCGGCGCCGGTGACCACGATGGTGTCGCCGCGAGTGAAGCCGAAGTCCATTTAGGCCTCCCGTTTGTCTGTACCAGATTGACGAAGAACAGTCTTGAGAACCTTCCCCGTGGCATTGCGGGGAAGCGAGTCGACGAACCGGATGTGGCGCGGAACCTTGTAGTTGGCCAATCTGTCGCGGCAATAGTCGGTGACTTCCGCCAGCGACACGGAGGCTTGCTGCCGCGGCACCACGAAGGCGCAACCCACCTCGCCCAGGCGCTCGTCGGGAACGCCAACGACGGCAACCTCAGCGATGGCGTCGTGGCGCGCCAGGACCTGCTCGATCTCGGCCGGGTAGACGTTGAACCCACCAACGATGAACATGTCCTTCACCCGGTCGGTGATCCGCAGGTTCCCCGCCTCGTCCATCACGCCCACATCGCCGGTGCGCAGCCAGCCATCGGGGCTTATCGTCTCTCGGGTCGCGGCCTCGTCTTCGAAGTAGCCGACCATCACGTTGAAGCCGCGGATGAATACTTCACCCGCATTTCCAGGGGGCAAGGATTCGCCGTTGGCGTCGACGATTTGTACCTCGACTCCGTCCAGCGCACGGCCTGAGGTGGTGGCAATGGTTCCTGAGTCGTCGGCCGGACGGCACATCGTGGCTGTCCCGCACGACTCGGTCAATCCGTAGGCGGTGAGGACGGTCTGCAATTTGAGCTCATCGCGCATCCGCTCGATGAGGACGACCGGAACCGTTGTGGCACCAGTGACCGCGACCCGCAGACTGCTCAGATCATGATGAGAGCGCTCGGGGTGGTCCAGGATCGAGGTGTAGAGGGTGGGTGGCCCCGGCAGCACGGTGATGCGCTCCTGCGCGATCAGGCGCAGCGTAGTCTCCACATCGAACACGGGCTGCGGCACGATGGTCGCCCCGCGCAGCAGGCAGGAGACAATGCCCGCCTTGTAGCCAAACGTGTTGAAGAACGGGTTGACCAGTAGGTAGCGGTCGCCTTCACGCAGATCCGCCAGCTCACTCCACCCGACATACAACGCGGTGGACTGGAAATGGGTCAGCATCGCGCCTTTGGGTTTGCCTGTCGTCCCGGAGGTGAAGAAGATGTCGCTGACGTCCTCGGGCCGCACCGCGGACGCGCGTGTGCGCACCAATGCTGGATCGACGTCGCCGCCAACAGCCATGAAAGCGTTCCACGCCAACATTTCGCTCTCGCCCGGAGCCGCAACGGCGGGAACCTCATTCAGCACCACCACGGTGGCCAGGTGCGGCAGATCCTCACCAGAAAGCATGCTGACATAGGGGATGCCGAGGAATCCGTCGTCGGTGACAAGCGCGACCGCTCGGGTGCGGCCCAGCAGGTAACCGGCCTCGTTGCCCTTATAGCGCGTGTTTATCGGCACCATGACCGCGCCCGCGGTCACTGTGCCCAGCGCCGCCACCACCCACCGCCAGCTGTTGGGCGCCCAGATGGCCACCCGGTCGCCGGGCGCGACCCCTCTCGCGGCCAGGGCACAAGCAAAGCGCTCGACCTCCGCCGCAAGCTCGGCGAAGGTCAGCCGGGTGTCGCCGTCGGCCACGGCGGGCGAATCCGGCCAGCGTTGCGCACACGCCGACAGCAGCCGAGGCAGGGTACGCGCGTCGAGCGGCATCATGTCAGCACCTCATCCCGATAGCGGGTAATGGTCACCCGCGCGGCTTCCAGATCGTCCGGGGCCACGCGCAGCATGAGCCGACGCACGCCCAAGTCTGCTAGCGCACGAACATCCGCCGCTCGGCTAGGCGCGCGAGCGGTCAGCTCTATCTCCGATGGCTCTCGTCCTATTCGGACGCACTCCGAACGCAGCTGCGAGATGAGAGCCGCCAATCCGGCCAGGTCCACGCCGAGCGGATACAGGCCGTCGCCGAAGCGGGCCGCCCGGCGGACGGCAGCCAGCCCATGGCCACCCACCACGATCGGGATGCCCGCGGGCCGCACCGGCCGAGGCCGGACGTAGACGGAGTCGAACCGCACGAACTCACCGTCGAAGCTCGCCGGGCCTTCCGCCCACAACGCTTTCATCGCCGCCAGGTACTCATCCGCACGGCGGCCCCGGCGCTCGAACGGGACACCGACCGCGTCGTATTCCTCACGCAGCCATCCCACGCCGACACCAGCGATCAATCGGCCCCCGCTGAGCACGTCGACGGTGGCCAGCCGCTTGGCGAGAATGACCGGATTGTGCTCGGGCAAGATGAGCATCGCTGTCCCGAGCTTGATCCGGCTGGTGTGCGCGGCAAGGAAAGTGAGCACATGCAAGGGATCCGGCACATCGTGCTCCGCCGTCAGGTGCATCTTCCCGGTGGGATCGTAGGGGTACCAGGAGGTGTAGCTCTGCGGTATAACGACATGCTCGACCGTCCACAACGACTCACAGCCCAGCTCCTCGGCCAGTGCCGCGAGGCCGACGAGCGCGCTGGGGTCGAACTTACCGGTGAGATCTGGCATCACGCCGAGAGACAAACCCATGACCCACCAACCTTCGGTCGTTTGTTTGCTACCTTCGCCGCATGAACGACTTCACGCACCGCAGCGGAGTAGCCCTTGTCGTCGGCGCCACGGGTGGCATCGGCGCGGCGATCGCCCGCATGCTGGCCGCGCGCGGCGCCCGGGTGGCCCTCACCTTCCGCTCCAACGGCGACGCCGCGGCCGAGCTGGTTTCCGCGATCGGTGAGCCGGCGCGGGCTTGGCAGCTCGACGTTACCGACGAGGCCGCCTGCGCACGTGTCGTGGGCGAGGTCGCCGAGACGTTCGGCGGCATCCACACTCTGTGCCATGCCGCTGGTCCGCACGTCCCGATGGTCCACCTGAGCCGGGTGAGCCCGGCGCAGTTCCGGTCGCAGCTGGAACAGGACACGATCGGCTTCTTCAACGTGCTCTCCCCCACGATTGCCCACCTTCGGGCGAGCCGCGGCAGCATCGTCGCGGTGACCACCGCGGCCACCGACCGGACAGCTGTCCGCGATGGGCTCTCGCTCACCCCCAAGGGTGCTGTCGAGGCGCTGGTACGCGGCATCGCGGCCGAGGAGGGACGCTTCGGGATCAGGGCGAACATGGTCGGCCCTGGGATGCTGACCGATGGAATGGCGGAGCGGCTCATCGCCTCGGGCGACCTCGACGATGCCGCGCTCGCGGCCGCGACGACCAACATTCCGATGCGCCGATTCGGACGCGCTGAGGACATCGCGGAACTGGTGTGCTTCCTCGCCAGCGACCGCGCGGGCTATATCAGCGGGCAGAAGGTCAATGTGGACGGTGGCTACACCGCCTGAAAAGGCAAAGTGCAGCGGGTGGTTCATGCTGAGCTCATTCATTGACCAGCTCAGCGATGGTGGCCAGCTTGGCGGCGTCGCCGGAAACCAGCATCGTGGTGACCAGCGACGAGCGCCAGGCCACCAGTTCCTCGGCGATTTTCTCGCGCGGCCCGACCAGCGCGACCGCTTCCACCATCGCCAGCGGAATGGCCGCCGAGGCTTCGTCCTTCCGCCCAGCCAGGTAGAGCTCCTGAACCCGGGCGCACTCGGCTTCGAAACCCATCCGGGCGAAGACCTCGTAGTGGAAGTTCGCCCCTTTGGCGCCCATGCCGCCGACATACAGAGCGAGCATCGGGCGCACCCGGTCGGCTGCCGCCTCGACATCGTCGTCGAATTCGACGTTGACCCGGCAGGTCACTTCGAAGGTTTCCCGGGTGTGGCGAGCACCGGGCTTGCTGAAGCCTTCCTCCAGCGCTTGGCGATAGTAGGCATCCGATGCGGGCGAGTAGAACATCGCGAGCCAGCCGTCGGCGATTTCGGCTGCCAGAGCCACATTCTTCGGGCCCTCTGCCGCAAGCAGGATCGGCAGATCGCGGCGAAGCGGATGAATGGTGGGGCGCAACGGTTTGCCCAGCCCGGTGCCGCCGGGAAACGGCAGCCGGTAGTGCTCCCCCGCCAGCGACACGACCTCGCGGGCGAGCGCCTGCCGGACTATCGCGACGTACTCTCGCGTGCGGGCCAACGGTTTCGGGTATGGCTGGCCGTACCAGCCCTCGACCACCTGAGGTCCGGAAGCGCCGAGGCCGAGCACAAAGCGGCCGCCGGAGAGATGGTCCAGAGTCAGCGCCGCCATCGCGGTGGCCACCGGCGCACGCGCTGCCATCTGCATGATGGAGGTGCCGAGCCGAATCCGCGAGGTGCTCGCGCCCAGCCATGCCAACGGAGTCAAGGCGTCCGAGCCGTAGGCCTCGGCCGTCCACATCGAGTCGTAGCCGAGGCTCTCGGCTTGCGCGACGAGATCGGCAATGCCGGCCGGCGGGCCCGCACCCCAGTACCCCATGGCCAGACCCAGCTTGAGAGCCATCAGTCGACCCGCTCGAAGATTGCGGCCAGCCCTTGCCC
Source organism: Rhizocola hellebori (assembly GCF_016862955.1). GTDB lineage: Bacteria > Actinomycetota > Actinomycetes > Mycobacteriales > Micromonosporaceae > Rhizocola > Rhizocola hellebori. The sequence goes on from NZ_BONY01000029.1 coordinate 61,050, forward strand.
GCCACCGATGCACATGGTGGCCAGGCCGTAGCGCTGCTCGCGGTGGTGCAGCTCGCGGGCAAGGGCGCCCACCATCCGGGTGCCGGTGGCGCCCACCGGATGCCCCAGCGAGATGCCAGAACCACGCGGATTGGTCCGCTCGAGATCGGTGCGCCCGAAGCCCCACTCCCGTGTGACCGCGATCGCCTGAGCCGCAAAGGCCTCGTTGAGCTCGATAATGTCCATATCGGACAGTCGCAGCCCCGCTCGGGTCAGGGCGGTCTCGGTGGCCGGGACCGGGCCGATGCCCATCCGATGCGGCTCGACCGCGGCCAAGCCGGTGGACACCAGTCGTACCAACGGCCGCAGCCCGAGCGATTCAGCTCGGTCGATGGTGGTGACGATGCAGAGCGCGGCGGCGTCATTCTGCCCGCTCGCGTTTCCTGCGGTGACGGTCGCGTCGGGGTCGATCGCGCCACGGATGGGCCGCAGTCTGGCCAGCGACTCGAGGGTCGTGTCGGGCCGGGGATGCTCATCGGTGTCCACGACAGTGTCGCCGCCTCGGGCGGACACCGTCATCGGCACTATCTCCTCGGCGCTCGCTCCGCTGCGTTGCGCCGCGACGGCACGCTGATGCGAAAGCACAGCAAGCTCATCCTGCTCCTCGCGAGAGATCGAATACTCACGGCGCAGGTTCTCTGCGGTTTCCAGCATTCCGCCCGGTACGGGATGCAGCCGCCCACCCGCGGTCACCCGCCCCCGCTCCAGACTGTCGTGCAGCTGCACACCACCAGATCGGGCACCCCAGCGGACATCGGCGGAGAAGTGCGCGGCGTTGCTCATGCTTTCGACGCCGCCCGCGACGACCAACTCCGCGTCACCCGCGCCGACATGGCGCGCGGCGTACAAAATAGATTGCAGGCCGGATCCACAACGCCGGTCGATGGTCAGGCCGGGCACGCTCACCGGCAGCCCGGCATCAAGGGCCACCACCCGCCCGATAGCGGGCGCGTCACTGGTCGGATAGCAGTGACCAAGCACGACATCGTCGATCGCCTCGGCGGACAGCCCGGTGCGGGCAAGCAGGCCGCGCAGCACCTGAGCACCAAGCTCGGGCGCCGACAACGCTTTGAGCACACCGCCATAGCGGCCGACCGGTGACCTGACCGGCTCACAGATAACCGTGTCACGCATCATTTCGCACCGCGCAGGAGGTTTTTGGCGATGACCACCTTCTGAATCTCGCTGGTGCCTTCGTAGATGCGGTAAAGGCGGGCGTCGCGGTAGAGGCGCTCGACCGCGACACCGTGCATGTAGCCCGTGCCACCGTGGATCTGCACCGCGCGATCGGCCACCCTGCCGACCATCTCGCTGCAGAACAGCTTCGCCGCCGAGGGAGCTATCCGGCGGTCGGTGCTGTTGTCGTAGGCCTCCGCCGCGGCGAGCACCAGTGCGCGGCCCGCCATGAGGTCGGTCTGTGATTCCGCGAGCAATGCCTGCACCTGCTGGAAGTCGCCGATGACGGTGCCGCCCTGCTTGGCCGAGAACGCATACGCCGTGCTCTCGTCAACCAGTCGTTGCGCCATGCCCACACAGCAAGCCGCGATGTGCACACGGCCTTTCACCAATGACCGCATCGCCGCGGCATAGCCGGCGTTCTCCACCTCGCCCACCAAGCGGGAGGCGGGGACCCGCACATCGGAGAAGAAGACTTCGGCCGTGCTCGAGCCGCGCTGGCCCATCTTCTTGTCTTTCGGGCCAACCGTGACCCCGGGTGTGGCGGTGTCCACCACGAAGACGGAGATGCCCGCCGCCCCCGGACCACCTGTACGGGCGAAGACAATGAGGATGTCCGACCAGCTCGCGTTCGTGATAAAGCGCTTCTGCCCGTTGAGGAGGTAGTCGCCGCCGTCACGGGTCGCGGTGGTGCGCAGCCCGCTGGGGTCCGAACCCGCCTCCGGCTCGGTCAGGGCGAACGAGGCAACGCATTCCCCGCTTGCCATGCGCGGCAGAAACTCCTGCTTCTGACGCTCCGTCCCGAAGTTGACGAGCACCTGCCCGGCGATGCCGTTGTTGGTGCCGAACATGGACCGAAACGCGGGCGTGGTGTATCCCATCTCTATGGCCAGCCGAGCGTCCTGCAGCGCGGTGAAGCCGAGCCCGCCGTACTCCTGCGGCAACGCGTAACCGAAAAGGCCCATCTCCGCCGCGCCTTGGCGAATCTGCGAAGGAATCTCGTCGGTCTCCTCGATGACGTCCTCGGCCCCGACCACCACCTTTCGCACGTAGGCGCGGACAGCGCTGAGGATGTCGGCGAAGTCTGACTCTTCCATTTTTCAGGTCTCCCTCACGCCGCGTCGGTGCGGCGTCCCATGCAGACGTCCTTGAGCCGCTCCATGTCGTCGATCTGGTCGACCGGCAGGTTCAGCGTTACCTTCCCGACGTCGAGCACCGTGACGTGGTCGGCCACGTCCACCGCGGCCTCGACAGCTTGCTCCACCAAGAGAATGGCGAGCCCTGACTCCTTGAGCGCCGCGATCCTCGACATCACCTCGGCCACAATCGCCGGGGCTAGACCGCCCGAGGGCTCGTCGAGCATGAGCAGTTTCGGCTTGGCCATCAGCGCCTGACCGATCGCCACCATCTGCTGCTGGCCGCCGGACAGTGATCCAGCCGGATGCTTGCGCTTCTCTTGCAGGATCGGGAAAAGCTCATAGATGCGGGCGCACTCGGCCTCCAATGTGGAGCGACGCACGCCCAGGCTGTAACCGCCCAACAAGAGGTTTTCTTCGACAGTCTGATTCCGGAAGACCCGTTTGCCCTCTTGGACATAGCTGATCCCGGCCCGTACCCGTTTATGGGCCGCCACTCCGTCCAGCCGTCGCCCGTCGTAGTCGATACTGCCCGCGTGAACCGGGTTCAGGCCCGCCACCGCGCGCAGCGAGGTGGTCTTGCCGGAGCCGTTGCGGCCCAGCAGGGCGGTGATGCGTCCCGGCCACACCTGGAACGAGACGTTCCAGACCACCCGCAGGTCTCCGTAACCGGTCGCGAGCCCGTCGACGCTCAGCAGTGGTGCGGTCATGACGACACCTGCCTGTCCTTTTCCTCGACCACGCCCAGGTATTCATCGCGCACGCGAACGTTGGCCTCGATCTCGGCCGGTGTCCCTTCGGCGAGGACGCCGCCGCGGGCAAGCACCACGATCCGGTCGGCCAAGGCGAGAACCAAGTCGAAGTTGTGCTCCACCAGAACCACTGTGCAGCCGGCGTCGCGGATCTGGCGAACAACCGACGCCAATGTCCGCACCTCATTCTCGTCGAGACCGGAGGCGGCCTCGTCGAGCAACAACACCTTGGGCTCACGGATCAGCGCCCGAGCCACCTCCAGCATGCGCCGCATCCCTAGCGGCAGCGCCACCGCTTCGCTGTCGGCCAGGTGGATCAGGCCGGTCAGGCGCAGGATCTCGGTTGCCCGCTGGAGATCGCGCTCTCGTACCCGCCGAAAATGCGGGCTGCGCAGAACGGCGCTGAGGAAACCGGCCCGGTCGGCGGTATAGCGGCCCGAGATCACCACCTCGCGAACCGTGATGCCCGGCGGAATCAGCGGCGTCTGGAAGGTACGTGCTATCCCCAGCCGAGCGATCCGGTCCGACGATGCGGTGGCGATGGACGCGCCCGCCACGGTGATAGAACCCGAGTCGCGCCGGTAAAAGCCGCAAACCAGGTTCAGCAGCGTGGTTTTGCCCGAGCCGTTCGGCCCGATCAGGGCTGTGATCTTGCCAGGTTCGGCGCGCAGCGACACGTCGCGCAGCGCCTGGTTGCCACCGAAAGCCTTTGACAGCTTGCCTACTTCCAGCATGCCGCCGCTGATCGGCCGCATCGCGGTCGCCGAATCGGTGGCCTGAGCGGGGACCACCGCGGCGCCGATGCCGGCTGCGCGATCCAGCCGGCGCACCGCGTTGCGCATCACCCCGGCCACGCCGCCGCGCAACAGGACGCCACCGATGAGCAGGAACGCGCCGAAGAAAATCAGTGAGTATTGCGCGAACTCACTCGACTGGTCGTTGTTGAACTGGACGATGCCGGCCCCGAAAATGGCGCCATAGATGCTGACCGAACCACCGAGAATCGATGCGGCGAGCGCGCCCGTGGCAAGGTGGAAGCCGAAAATCTCCGGCGAGAGGTAAAGGTCGAGGTTCGCCAGCAGAGCACCGGCGAACCCGGCCGGCACAGCGCCGATGGCGTAGCCGGTCAGCTTGGTGCGATAGACCGACATCCCCAGCGAGGAGGCCAGCACCGGGCTCTGCTTGAGCACCTGGAAGGCGATGCCGTGGCGGGAAACCACCACGTTGCGGAAAACCGCGAACCAGACCGCGGCCACCACCACGATGGCGAGGTACATGTCGGCGGGTTTGAGCACGTAGCCGAAGAGGGTGGGACCGAGCATGCCGGACAGGCCGAGGTGTCCACCGGTCTTTTCCTCGAAGATGTCGACCACGTCGGGTACCAGCAGCACCAGGAAGAACGAGGTCATCGCCAGCGACCACGACCCGAGCCGCAGCCCGGGGATGCCGGTGACGATGCCGACCACCAGCGCGGCCAGGCCGCCCGCGACGATGTGCAGCCCGAGGTCGGTGTGCCCGGCGGTGGAAAGCATCCCGGCCGTGTAGGCGCCTGCCGCATACATCGCGGCCTGCCCGATGGCGAGCTGGCCGGAGTAGCCGAGCGAGATGTTCAAGCCGCTGACCACAAGGGCGAGGATCAAGGAGAGTTCTATGTACCTGGTCGCCTCGTACCCGACGTCGAAAAGCGGCACCGCAAGCAGAAGCGCCGCGAACGCGACCGGAAACGCCCAGGAGGGCAACTTACGCAAACCCGCCCACACCGTCAGCACGTCACACCGTCCGTTCCTGGACGCGGCCGAACAGTCCCGTTGGCCGTATCAGCAGCACCAGCAGCAGGATCGCGAAGACGCTCAGGTTGCTGAAACCCGAGCCGAAGTAGCGCGCGACATGCTGCTCGACGAGGCCTACCGCGAACCCGCCGATCAAGCCTCCGTACATGCTGCCGAAGCCGCCGATGGCGAGGGCCACGAAACCCTTGAGCGCGAGCGCCGCGCCCAGGGTGGCCACAGCGTAGGTCTTGGGTCCAATGAGGACACCCATGACCCCGCTGAGCAAACCGGTCACGGCGAACGCGGCGAAGGTGAGTTTGCGGACGCTGACCCCGCGAAGCGTCGCGGCCTCCTCGTCCTGTGACATCGCCACCAGCGCCAGCCCGTTGAGGCGCCGCTGGGTGTAGGCGCTGATCGCGACCACGAGTGCCACCGCGAAGACCACCAGGGCCAGCTCATCCGGGAACATCCGGCCGCCGAGGAACGTCAGCACCTCGTCGCCGCCCGCGAACGGCACCTGCAGCGGCTGGGTCCCCCAGATGACCTGGACAAGCCCGGTCAGGACGGTACCGAACCCAAGCGTGGTAATCAGTTGCGTCTGATGGTCGGCGACCGGCCTCACCGCGATCCGTTCCTCGAACGCGGCCACAAGCATGACCGCGGTCATCGCCATGATGATGACGATGACCGTGGGCAGCTTCAGCGTCACGTAGCCCAGGTAGGCCACGAAAGCGCCGACCATCATCAGCTGCGCCTGCGCGAAGTTGAACGAGTGCGAGGCGATGAAGACGATGTTGTAGCCGACCGCGACGAGCGCATATACGGCGCCGAGCGACAGACCGGCGTAGATCAGGGTCATGCTGGTCAGTTCCCCGTGTGGCCGACCTGGCCATCCTTCATCACCGAAGGCGCCACGAAGATGTGCGAGTCAGCCGACAGCTGGGGCTGGTGGTTGTCCGCGAGGTAGGGGTAGGCGGGGTAGACCGCGGTGCCCGCGTTCGCGTTAACCTCGGGCTTGAGCAGCGCGGCCGTGAGCTCCTTGGGTGCCGAGCTCTTGGCGTTGTTGCCCGCTGCCGCCAGCAACATGATGGCGTCGTAGTTGAAGCAGTTGTTGAGGCTTCCGAAGATCTGCCCCTGTGCCTTCATCGCCTCGACGGCCTTCTTGGTGGCGGCGCTGGCCGTCGCGGCGTCAAGGCTGCGAGCGATTTCCAGCTTGAGGTTCGCCACCTCGGGGGTGCCGACCATGCCGTCCGGCGGGAGCTGGGTCACCAGCGGGGTCGCCGTGACGGAGGTGTCGCCGAGCAGCGGGACATTCCAGCCCAGCTTCGTGAATCCCTTGAGCACATAGCCGACCGGAGCACCGTAGCCGTTGAAGACGACGACGTCGGGCTTGAAGGCCTGCAGGGCGCTGATCTGGGCGATCATGTCGAGCGCCTTCGCGTCATACTCGACGGCGTTGACCTCGTATCCCTTTGCCTTGTAAGTCTCGGTCGCCGTCGCGCCGAACTGCTTGGCGTAGGCCGAGTTGCCGTGCAGCACCCCAACCTTCTTGTACGACTTGGCCTGCAGCTCGGGCAGGTAGCTCTCGATGACCGTCTTGAACGGCGCTGCCAGATGGAAGGCGTAAGGGTTGGTGGAAGGCTTATTGGTTTCTGCGGCATTGCCCGAGTCCAGGAAGATGATCTCGTTCTGCTGCAGGATGCCCGCCACCGCGACGCTGACCCCGGATCCGGCTGCGGTCAGATAGGCGTCCGGCTTCGCTTTCGCGATCTGAGCCCGCAGGTTCGACAAGGCCTTCGTAGCGTCGGCGTTGTCCTGCGACTCGATGAGTTCTACCTTGCGGCCGTTGACACCGCCGGCGGCGTTGACGACCTCGGTGGCGGCCTTCGCAGCTGCGACACCGGTTTTCAGCTGGTTGGTAAATGCTCCAGCGTCGCTGCCGCCGCTGATCATCACACGATAGGGGGTCTGGTCCGCCGGCGGCTCGTCGGCCGTGCCGCCACCGCAGGCGGTCAGCAGCAGGGAACCAACAGCGAGCAGCCCGGCGACAAGTCCAAGGCGAGCCTTCACGTCATCTCCACTTCGAGAGCGGGGGGTCTATCCTATCTAAGATAGCCATCTTGATAAGTAAGAGTGGCACGTCACTATGGTCTTGGCAAGGCTGGAAGATCTCAACTTGACCGCTCGCTTCGTTATATCCGCGCGCAACGGCGTCACGACAAAAGATGCGACGTAGATCTCGCCATGGATGTCACAACTGCCCCACATGTCCCTGAAGAACCATGGGCACCAAGGAAAACGGGCAACTATGAGGAAGTCAGCCGACTGGTCTGCTCGCCGACCGCGACCAGCCCGGCGCCTTCCGACCACATACTGACCCGGCCCACCGCAAGGTGATCGGCGCGCGTCAACAGGCTTACCTCGAACAGAACCCAATCGGCGACCGGTGCGCCCACGACCCGCAACGTGGCACTGACTGTGCTCGCCCGGGTCAGCTCGGGAAAAGCTCGGCGCAACAGATAGGGAATGTGGTCGCTAAGCACGGCAAGGCGCACCGCGCCCGAGGTGTCGCAACGCAGGCGTCCCCAAAGCAGCATCGTGCTCGCCACGCCCGCGCCGAGGTGTTCGCCGGCCGTGCGCACATCCAGCATCACCGCCACGCCTTTGCCCGGCATCACCAGGTACGGCCGTTCGGGGCACTCCTCTGGCGGCGCGACCCGGGGCGCCGCAACATGTTCGGGCTGCCCCGGCGCGGGACCCAACACGGCGGCACCGGCCAGCGCCAGAGCGCCGTCGTCGAATGCGTTCACCCGGTAGTGCCCAAGCGCCCGACCGGAAGCCAGCCTTTCGCAGCGCACCTGTAGCCGAGCGTCCTGGGCGACCGGGCGCAGGAAGTTCACCGAAAGGTCAAGCAGCGAGCGCTGACTGGTCAGCTGCAACGCCTCGGTGAGCAAACCCATGCCCCACCCGCCATAGAGCCAGCCCCCTGACCCGCAAAGCTCTTCCGACACCATGAGAGTGAAGCCGTCGCCGTCGCGCTCAAGCGGGCTGCGAGGCCAGCTCACGGGGTGACTTGGCGGTTGTCGGCGCGCAGATCGCCTTTGACTACCTTGCCACTGGCGTTGCGCGGCAGGGTCTGCACAAACGTGATGAAGCGCGGCACTTTGAAGTTGGCCACCCGTTCCCGCGCCCACGCGATGATTTCCTCGGCGGTGGCGGGCGTCGCGTCGAGCCGCCGGACTACGTAAGCCTTTGCCACTTCGCCCAATCGCTCATCGGGTACGCCGATGACCGCGACTTCCGCGACTGCCGGATGACGCGCGAGCACCTGCTCCACCTCGGCCGGCGAGACGTTGAATCCGCCGACGAAGAACAGGTCCTTGATCCGATCGGTGATCTTAAGGTTGCCGTCGGCGTCGAGCGTGCCCACGTCGCCCGAATGCAGCCAGCCGTCGGCGTCGATCGCGTCGGCGGTGCCGGACGGGTCTTCCCAATACCCGGGGGTAACGCTGGCACCGCGAATCAGAATCTCCCCCGGCTCACCCGGGGCCAGATCGCTCCCATCCAGGCCCACCGCGCGCAACTCGACGCCGGGCAGCGCTCGCCCATTGGTATTGGCGATCACCTCAAACGAATCGCCCATCCGGCACATCGTCGCGGTGCCGAAGCACTCGGTCATTCCGTACGCGGTGATGAGATGTTGGAAAGGCAGCTCGGTGCGAGCCCGCTCCACCAACGCGACCGGCACCACCGCCGCGCCAGTCGAGGCCACCCGAAGCGACCCGAGGTCGTAATGCGCCCGCTGCGGGCTCTCCAGCAGGGAGTAGTAGATGGTCGGCGACCCGTTCATCACGGATACCCGGTGCGCCTGGATGAGGCGCATGGCTTCGGCCGCCTCGAAAACGGGCATCGGCACGATCGTCACTCCGTGCATGATGCTCGCGATCATGCCTGCCTTGTTGCCGCCGGTGTGGAAGAACGGCAGCGTGACAAGGTAGCGGTCGCCGGGGCGCAGACCCCAGATGCGCCCGAAATCCGCATACAGGTCAAGGGATGTGCCATGCGGGATGGTGACACCCTTGGCCCGTCCGGTGGTGCCGGAGGTGAAGATGATCTCTGCCAGCGCCGTCGGCTCGACCGCCTTCGCGGTGGCCCGCGCGGCCTCGATACTCACCTCGGCCGCCCGCTCCAGGAATTCCGTCCAGCCAAGGCGGCGCTGCGCCTGCACCGGCTCTGCTTTCATGTCGATAACCACGAGCTCGGCCAGCGCCGCATTTACCGCTTCGTCGTCGTCGGTTGCCGCGGCCGCGCCGGCATAGTCGAAGCCGAGGAAGCCGCCGTCGACGACAACAGCGCGAGCCCTTACCCGGGCCAGGATTTCTCGCGCCTCGCCACCCCGATAGCGGGTGTTGATTGGGACCACGATGGCGCCGGCGCAGTGCAAGCCCAGTGACGTGACTATCCAGCGCGCCGAATTCGGCGCCCAGATGCCCACCCGGTCGCCGGGCGTGATGCCCTGGGCGATCGCCGCGCGGGCGACTTCGAAGGCCGCGTCGCGCAACTGATGGAAGGTCAGTGTGGTCTCGCCGTCTATCACGGCAAGGTCGTCGCCGAAGCGCTCAGCACTGGCCAGCAGCATGCTGGGAACCGTGCGGGGCACGGCGCTGTCACCCGGCATCGCGCTCACCCCTTCCCCGTCAACGGCCACTGAAGGTCGGCTCGCGTTTCTCGACCAGGGCACTCAGCCCTTCCCGAAAGTCCTGTGCCCGAGACGAGATCTCCAGCGATAGTGCCTCGGCCGAGAGCTGGTCGCGCAACACCGCGTCCGCGGCCTGGTTTATCAACGCTTTCGTCAGACCCAACGCCACCGTCGGCCCGCTGGCAAGCTTCGCCGCCAACTCTCGGGCCGCGTCGTGGGCCGAACCCGCTTCGACCACTTCATGCACGATCCCCCATTGCTGAGCGGTAGCCGCATCGAGGCGCTCACCGAGCAGCAGCAGGCGGCGCGCCCGCAACGGCCCCACTGCACGCGTGGTCAGCCAGGTGGCGCCGCTGTCCGGGGTCATGCCGCGGGTGATGAACGGCTGCCAGAAGGTGGCCGTCGCGTCGGTCACCACGAAGTCGCTGGCCAGCGCGAGCTGGAAACCGATCCCGACCGCGTAGCCGGTCACCGCGCACACCACGGGCACCTGTAGGTCGCATAGCTGAGGAATGAGCCGATGCGCCTGAGAGGGAAGACGTCGCTGAATCGCGCCCGGCCTCGGCCGTGGCCGGTCGGCCGCGGAAGCGTTGCGCTGCACGATGTCGAAGCCACCGCAGAAGTGGTCGCCCGCACCGGAAAGCAACACGGCGCGAACCGATTCGTCGTTCTGGGCAAGCTCGAGCGAGTCGATCAGAGCTCGCACCGTGGCGTCGTTGAGCGCGTTGCGCCGGCGCGGCTCGTCGATTCGCAGCGACAGCACGCCGTCAGCCAGCTCGACAAGCACGCCGTCCACCGAGGGGTAACCGCTTAACATGCAAGCATTATAAAGATGCGCTAATGATCGCGACAGGTCTGTACGCACATGCTTTCTATCTTTACTATGATTGAATCATGGCGACCATACCGAGAGGAGCGCGATGAGCGCGACCGTTCCGCCCGAGCGCTCGCTCCTGAACCTGCTGGCAGAGCTTCCGGCCCTGCCCCAGGCACAGGTGCTGCACTCAAGCTCGGGATCGCTGACCCTTGACGAGCTGCGCGCCGCGGTGACCCGCGTCGCGGCCGAGCTGTCACGGGCGGGAGCCGGGCCCAACCGCCCGGTGGGCGGGCTGGTCGGATCGGGCGCTTCCGGTGTCGTCCTGATGTTCGCGGTATGGTCCGTCGGCGCGGTCTACCTGCCGATCAATCGCCGCAGCACCGATCGGGAGGTCGCTGCCCTCATCGCGGAGACACCGGTTGACGTGCTGGTCGGCACGGCCGAGGACCTCGACCGGCAAAGCGCCGAGGTCGGCATGGTGGAGCTGGACGAAACAGACTGGACCGCAAGGGTAAGACGCCCAGCCATCGAAGCGGCGCTGGCCTACGACCCCGACACCGCGCTCATCCTGCGCACCTCGGGCACCACCGGACGGCCGAAAGCGGTGCTGCTGCACCATCGCAGCACCATCGACGCGCTCGACTCCAGCCTGCGCAAGCTGCGCCGGCGTGCCCCGGAACAGCGTGAGCCCCGTCCTTCTATCCGGGTCAACCTCATCCCGTTGTCGCTGGCCCTGTGGTCGGGCATCTTCAACACCCTGTTCTCGCTGCGCGCGGGCTTCGGCGTGGTCCTGCTCGACCGCTTCACGCCCATCGGGCTGGCTGCCGCGCTGCGCCAGCACGAGATCAAGTCCACCGTGCTCGCCCCCGCGATGATCACTATGTTGTGCGACAGCACGGAGGTGGAGTCGCTTGCGCCGCTTGAGATCGTGCGATCCATCACGGCCCCGCTGTCGCCGGCCACCGCCCGCCGATTCCACGAGCGCTTCGGAATCCTGGTGCTCAACTCCTACGGGCAGACCGAGCTGGGCGGCGAGGTGGTCGGCTGGTCCATCGATGACATCCGCAGCCATGGGTCGGCGAAGGTGGGCGCGGCGGGCCGTCCCTACGACGATGTCGAGCTGCGCATCGTCGACGAGACCGGCGACGACGTCGGGGCCAACGAATTGGGCCAGATCCTCATCAGTTCCCCCTTTCGGATGCGTGGCTACGCTGCCGCGGATCCCGCGGCCTCCCCCGCCGACAATCGGCTCGTGGACGGATTCCTGCGCACCGGCGACATCGGCCGCCTCGACCCGGACGGGTTCCTCTGGATCGAAGGCCGGGTCAGCGACATGATCAACCGTGGCGGGATGAAGGTCTTTCCCGACGAGGTGGAGGAGGTGCTGCGCCGCCACCCATCGATCCAGGACGCCGCGGTGGTAGGGGTGCCCGACGACCGGCTCGGCGAAGTCCCTTACGCCTGGGCTGTCCCGATGTCCGGCCACATCGACGCGGCCGTGCTCGAGACCTGGTGCCGGGAACACCTTGCCGCATACAAGGTTCCGGCTGCCTTCATCGAGGTTGACTCGCTGCCGCGGTCGGAGGTCGGTAAGGTGTTACGCCGCGAGCTACGGGCGAGCCTCACGGGGGCTCCGGTTCAGACGCAATGATTGTATTATTTGACAGCGGTCAGTCCGCCGCTACTGTGTGTGGCGAAGCCTAATCCGGAAGGGTTCCTGTGCGACAGCTACGACAGCCACGCCTCGCCGAAATCGTCGCCGCCAAGTTGCGCGACGAGATTCTTGCTGGACGGCTGACGGAAGGCGACAGCCTGCCACGTCAGGAGCACCTGTTCACTGAGTTCCGGGTCAGCCTGCCCGCCGTGCGCGAGGCCATGCGGATTCTGGAAACCGAAGGGCTGATCTCGGTGCGCCGGGGCAATGTCGGCGGTGCCGTGGTGCATCTGCCGACGCCGATGCGCATAGCTCGTACCATCAGCATGGTTCTGCAAACCCGGCAAACCACCATGGCCGATGTCAGCGGCGCCCTGATGCACCTCGAGCCCAGCTGCGCGGCGCTGTGCGCGGCAAGGCCCGACCGCATGCAGACGACGGTGCCGGCCCTGCGCGGGGTGATCGAGCAGCAGAAGGAGAGCTACGACGACCCGGCGCAGTTCGCCGCCCTAGCACGGCGTTTCCACGAGACTCTGGTGGAGACGTGTGGCAACGAAACCATGATCGTCATCATCGGTTCGCTTGAGACGATCTGGACAGCGCACGAATCGACCGTATGGTCCGAGGCGACGCTGAAGGAGAACGACGAGCCGACGTCGCCGACGGCTCGCAAGTCATTGCACGCGGCGGTGCGCGACCATGAGAAGCTTGTCGATGCCATCGAGGCCGGAGATGAGGCGCGGGCGGTGCGGCTCGCCACTGCCCACCTGGCCGCCACCCGCACGTCGAGCCTGGACACCGTCAAAGGCGATGTGGTCAACACCAACCTGCTCGACACCCTCGACCTCAACGGCGGCTGACCTTACTTCACGAAAAGCCCGTCGGAGATTCGAGTCTCGATCTCGAACGCCTCGGCGAGGCTGCCCCGCAAGCCCTCACCCACGGCGTGCTTGACCGCCGCCACCGCGACCGGGGAGTTCTGGGCGATCTGTTCGGCCACCTCCAGCGCCCGCTGCAGCGCCGATCCGTCCGCCACCACCTCCGAAACGAAGCCCCACTCGCGCATTCGTTCGGCGCCGAACCGCGCGCCGGTGAGAAGCACCTGCATCGCGGCGGCGTAGCCGATCTGGCGCGGTAGCCGGGCCACCGACCCGCCGCTGGCCATGAACCCATGGCGCACTTCGGGTAGCGCGAAGCCGGCCGACGCGGCGGCGATGCGGATGTCGGTGGCACCGACCAGCTCCATGCCCGCGCCGAGGCAGTGTCCTTCAATCGCGGCCACCACCGGTACCGGCATAATGATGTCGCGCAGCAGAGCATGGTGCACATCGCCCCACAACTGTTGCGGTGGCTCACCGCCACGCAACGCGGCAGCGACGTCGCTGGCGAAGCTGCCCAGATCGGCCCCGGAGCTGAAGTCGGATCCGCCTGTCACCACAGCAACTCTTATCTCAGGTGTGTTGGCGGCGATGCTGCGCCACGCGTCGGCGAGAGCGCGAAAACCGTTGAGGTCCAAGGCATTGCGGCGCTCCGGACGCTGCAGCGTGATCAGGGCGACGTGTTCCCGGGGGGTACTGAGATTAATCATCGCTTGATCGCCTTCGTGACCGAGTTGGTGCCGCCAAAGCAGAACTGGCTTCGTCCGGCCTTCGCGCCGACGACGAAGAACTCGAAGCAGTCCGCCGACGGGTTGACCGTCACGGCGGTGTCGGGGGCGTCGAGCAGCCAGCGCAGCTCCGGATGCGAGATCTCGAACGCGGGCATCGACTGGTTGAGCATCACCTGACGGAACGGCAACTTGGTACGGCGGTGGATGGCCTCGGCGATATCCGCCGGTTTCCAGCCCGCATCGGCGAACACCGCGGCATGGTCGGGCGCCATGAGCAACATGTTGGAAAAGGTGCCGTGGAACGGATATCCGGCCGACAGCGGCGCGTTTTGCTTGATGAGCCAAGCCCCGGCGGCTGGAGTGCCAACGGCTTGCGAGGTAAGGGTGGACCAGCCCTCGATGAGCAGCTCGGGATCGGAGTTCTGGAAGTCGAACAACTCCGTCATTCCATAGGGCACATTCACCGTCACCGTGGAGTCGGTGAGGGAAAAGCCCTGCCGCACCCGATACGGCTCCCATGGCGTGCGCTCCTCGTTCTCAGCCACGCAGGCGGAAAACTTCATCGGGGTGCCGATGGTGTCCATGTCGGTGATGCCCGGATAGGACAGGCCGACGTTCATCATGATCAGGCGCAGGGCCCGTCCGATCGCCACGTTGACCGCCGATATCGAGCCGGGGCCGAGCGCGCAGATGCCACGGTTCATCCCGATCTCGTCCGCGATCGGCCCGGAGACGAGCACCAGCGGGGCTTGCGGGCCGGTCGACATGGCCCAGGTGCGCAGCCCGATCGAGGGATCGAGGATGCACTCCATCATGGCCAGGATGACCGGCATCGTCTCCGGCCGGCAGCCGGCCATGACCGCGTTCGCCGCAATCTTCGACACCGTGCCGACGCCGAAGCCGGGCGCGAAGTCGCCCACCACGTGGTCGCCCTCCAGACCCGAGGCGGCGATCATCGCGTTGACCTTGGCCCGGGTCGGTGGTACCAAAGGCATTCCGTCGCTCCAGCCGTTGGCGATGAAGCGGCGTTGCATCTCGTCGAAGGCGTCGAGCAGATCGGGGGCGTCGAAATGCAGCTCCGGCGCGCTTTCCAGCCGCATCGAGGCGAACTCGGGCAACACCTCGAAGACAGCCCGATCGGTGGTGAGTAGGGTGACCGCTTCGGCGAACGAATCGTCCACCATCTTGCGGATCTCGTCGGTGCTCTTGTTGGAAAAGCAGTCGGGCACTATTACAGGACACGCCTCGGGGACGCCGAAGGTCTTCGCGCTGAAGCGGGCGTCCTCGTCGAAAATGGCTGCTGTGTAACCGATCGCCGGCACGCCCCGCCGCTCCACCTCGCACAGGTCGCGGATGAGCCAAGAGGTGCAGCTGCCACAGTCGGCGGAGGTGCCCACCAGCACATCGACCTTCGCCTCGATCAGGTCCAGCTGTTCCTCGGAGAGGTAGCGGGTGGTGCCGCCGAGAGCGCCGGTCAGCTCGATGAAGGTGACATCGGCGAAGCGTTCCGCGAGAAGCTCTTTGGCCCGCGCCAGCGCGTCGAGGCCATTCTGTTTGCCGTTCCAGTAGAGGGCGACGGTCTTGCCGTCGAGGGTGGCCGGGCGCGGCGCGGGCGGAAAGCGGTCGCCGTCGAGGTGCGAGCGAGGGGTCGCCACTGGATTGACAATCGTCAACGTTGCTGTCATTACTGAAGCACCTCCACGACAAGTTCGGTGTTGGGGCTGCGCCGGCGCAGCGTCTCGGCCATGAGCTGGTGCAGTTCCTGCTGCGGCAGGATGCACACGTCGTCGTGGCACTCCGGCCCGGCGTTTCCTGGGCGGTAGCCGACCCGCAGCAGATCGCCCTCCTCGGCCAACAGGGTCACCTCCCCGCCATCGCGACGGACCATCCGATCGAACTGGGCAACTAGCTCTGCGCCAACCGACATGGCCGGTGCTCCTTTCAGCGAATAATCCAGGAACCTAGTTTGCGCACCCCGCCATCGTCAACGTATCTTTTCTATCATTACTAATTAAGAAAGGGCACGCCTGTGAACGATGACGACGCGCTCATCCGATCCCTCATCGGCCGGGCGGCACACCTCGGCGACGAGGGCGAGCCTGACGACTACCGAACCCTCTACACCGACGACGCCGTCTGGACCATGGGCGAGAGCACGCAAACCGGCATCGAAGCCATCGTCGAGGCGACCCGGCAGCGGCGCTTGCAAAAGGTCAGCGGTCCCGGTACCGACTCCCGCCATTTGGTCGTCCCACTGCACGTGAGCACCAACGGCGACACCGCAAGCGCCGTTTCCTATTTCCTGTTCTTCGTCAACGTCGCCACCGTGCCCACGGTGAAGATGTTCGGCGTCTACGAGGACGAGCTGGCGCGCCTTCCCGTCGGCTGGCGCATCCGCCGCCGCCTGAGCCGCCGCGCATGAGTTCAGCTTGGGTCGGCCAGCTGATGCACGTCCGACCAGGCGATGACCTGCGCGATCTGACGCGGGTAGCCGCGACGCAACCGCCGGCCGAACTCCTCCTCCAGCTCGCGCATCA
Organism: Rhizocola hellebori; assembly: GCF_016862955.1. Taxonomy (GTDB): domain Bacteria; phylum Actinomycetota; class Actinomycetes; order Mycobacteriales; family Micromonosporaceae; genus Rhizocola; species Rhizocola hellebori. The sequence continues at coordinate 77,238 of NZ_BONY01000029.1, forward strand.
CGTCGCGAGCCCGCGCGGCGTCGCGGGCGGCCACCGCGTCGTGGACTTTGCGCAGCCGGCCCAGCACCTCGCCGCGGTAGCGCTCGTCGGGCACGAAACCGGCGCTGTTGACAATCGCTCGCAGCGCCGGGCTCAGCACCGAGAAAAGCGCGTTGTGGCTACTCTCCGCGAGATGGCGCCAGTAGGTCTCGTAAGCGCCCGCGAAGGTGCGATAGGAGCCGAGCCCGGCCTCTATCGCCTCCAGGTCTCGCGACATCTGGGCCAGCTCATCGTCGGTCGCGTTGCGGGCGGCGAACTCCGCCATGCCCGGCTCGATCACCTCCCGGGCGTCAAGCACCGATCGCAGTGGCGCGCCGGAGAACTGAAGCAGCAACGCGATCGTCGAGGCCAGGTTGGGCCAGCCGGGCTGCACGATCTCCGGCCCGCCGCCCGGTCCAGGTCGCATCACGATGAGCCCCTGGTTCTCCAGGAAGCGCAGTGCCTCGCGATAGGTGCCTCGACCGGCGTTGTGCCGGCGCATCCCTTCGGCCTCGGAGAGGTACCGGTCGCCCGGGCCCATGCCGTCGTCGGCCATCGCCTGCACGATCTGGCGGGCCACCTCAAGCGACAGCTTCGTGCGACCTGTACTCACGTGACAGATCGTAAGGCCGAGGAGGAACGATGACCGATCTGAGGTTGCTGGGCCTGTCGCACATCGGTTTCGCCGTGCCGAGCATCGAGGAGTTTCGCGGCACCTGGGGCGCTCTGCTCGGCCTGTCCGACTGGCTGGTGCGAGACCTGCCCCAGAGCGCCGACAGGATGCAGCTGCGCGGGCAGATCCAGCCGGCCGCCTTCTCCCGTGCCGCGTTCACCCGCCTCGCCGACACCGCGATCGAGCTGGTCGAGCCGCACTCGGGGAACACCCGCACCTCGGCCTGGCTGGCTGAACGCGGCCCGGGAATTCATCACCTCGCCTTCTGGGTCGAGGACCTCCCCGCGGCCATCGCCGCGCTGGGCGATCAGGCGGAGGTCAGCTACTCCCCGATCGGGGTGCTGACCGCCCTCACCACCGGTGCGCTGCCCGAAATCCAGCTCCCCGAAGCGTTCTGGGCCTATACCGAACACACCGGCGCACGGGTTCCGTGGTGCCTGGAGCTGCTCGACGTGCGCGGCGCGGCCACCGTCCGGGCCGCCTTCGGTGACTATCTGCTCTATCCGTCCAATCCCGAGGGATCGTCGTGACCGTCGCCGATTTGATCCGGGCGGCCGCCGCCGACTCGGCCGATGCCGTCGGCCTGCGCTGTGGCGAACAGAGTCTCACCTATCGCGAGCTGTGCGAGGCTGTGGAGCACGCGGCCGCGGCGTGGCAGCAGCACGGCCTTGCGCCTGGCGATCGGGTGGCGGTCTGGTCGGCGAACACGGTTGATTGCGCCATCGCCATGCTCTCGGTGATTGTGGCCGGCGGCGTGCTGGTCCCGCTGAACCCGCGCTACACCACCCCCGAAGCTGCCGCCATCCTGGATCGGAGCAGCTGTCGTTTCGTCGCCGCAGCCGATCGCTTCGCCGGCGATGTGTCAGCCATTGTCGGCGCGGACCGGGTCGTCACCTTCGGCGGCGAAGTTCCGCCCGGCGGCATCGGTTGGCGCGAAATGCTTTCCAAAGCTGAGGGCCTTTCACCGCGAGCCGAGCGGGGCGAAATCGCGGCGATCCAGTTCACCTCCGGCACCACCGGCCGGCCGAAGGGCGCGATGCTGCGCCAGGCACCGATGGTCTCCACCTCCGCCACGTGGTCACAGGTGGTCGGCTTGGGGCGCGGCGACGTCTACCCGGTCCTCTATCCGCTCGCTCACGTCGGCGGATTCAAAACCGGTCTGGTCGCGGCCATCCATGCCAGGGCTACTATTATATTGGTACCAACGGTTTCCGCATCGTCCATTGTGGAACTTGTTCGAGGCGGCGGCATCACTGTGCTCAACGCTCCCCCAACGGCACAGTCCTATGTCCTCGAGGCGCGCCGCACCGGCCGGCTGCCCGGCGATCTGGGCATCCGGACAGCGGTGATCGGCTCAGCGATCGTGCCGCCCGCCCTGATCCGAGGGCTGGTCGACGATCTCGGCGTGGCCGACGTCGTCGTGGCCTACGGCCTGACCGAGGCCACCGGAGTGTGCACCATGACCCGCCGCAACGACCCGATCGAGCTGGTCTGTGCCAGCATCGGCCGGGCCATCGACGGCGTCGAGGTGCGAATAGAGCCCACCGCTGACGACCCGCTCATCGGTGAGATCGAGGTACGCGGGGTGAACCTCATGGCCGGTTACCTCGACGACCCCGACGCCACCGCCGAGGCCCTGCACGACGGCTGGCTGCGCACCGGCGACCTGGGCTGGATCGACGCGCAAGGCTACGTGCACATCTGCGGCCGCGCCCGCGATCTGGTCATCGTCGGCGGCTTCAACGTCTATCCGGCCGAGATCGAGCAAGCTCTCATCGCGCACCCCGCAGTGCGCGAGGCGGCCGTGATCGGGGTGCCCGACGAACGCCTCGGCGAAGTCCCCGCTGCTTTCGTTGTCGCCCAAGGTGTATCGCCCGAAGACTTGATCGCCTGGTGCCGGGAACGGTTAGCGAATTTCAAAATCCCCCGCCATCTTCAGCTCGTCGACGACCTCCCCCGCAACGCCATGGGCAAAGTCGTCAAAGCCGAACTGTCTCTGCGGCCCTAAGCCGTGGCAGCCGCAACCGGTTCTGGGCGTGGCAGGCTATCGCGCGCGAACGCGTTCGTGGAGGCGGCGCACCGCTTCGGTGAAGGCGGGCTGGCGCATGGACCAGTTCTGGGCGACCTGCTCGATCTCCGCCGCCATCGCCGGGTCGGTCAGCGATCGGCTCACGCGCAAGGTGGCCTTGGTACGGCTCACCAGCTCTGGCGACCGCGCCACCACCCGCGACGCGAGCCGGGCGACCAGATCGCTCAGCGCGCCGTCATCCACGCAGCGCCAGATGAGACCCTGCTCCTGCGCCTCCTGCGCGGTAAGAGTGTCACCGAAAATCACCATCGCCGCGGTGCCCTGCTCGCCGACGCGCTGGCGCATTCGCCACAGGTGCCCGCCGCCGGGATGGATTGCCACGTCGAGGAAACGCGGGTCGAAGGTGGCGCTGCGCGCGGCGACGATCACGTCGCAGGCTAGCAGGAAGTTCACTCCCGCACCGATAACCGGCGCGTGCACGGCTGCGAGCACCGGCACGGTGAGCGCTTCCAGCGCGCGAAAGCCGCGGTAGACGGCCGTCGGGTCGTCGGCGGGAGCACCGAGGGAGTCGATGTCGCCGCCGGCCGAGAAGACCGGGCCCTCAGCGCGAAGCACCGCCACCCTGACCTCATCGTTGGCGGCAGCCTCGGCGCAGGCCGCGGCAAGCTGTTCGACCAGGACCAGATTGAGGCTGTTGCGCCGCGCCACATCGACGAGGGAAATGGTAGCCACATGATCGACTACGGTGAGAGTAACGGCCTGCCGTTCGGTCATATGTGCCTCCTGGACCCGGTGCTGAGGTTGGCGAGTCGGCCGCCAGACCCTATATTAGTCACATCTTTTCAATGATAGACAAGATAGCGCGGAGGGCCGCCAATGCAGATCGAGCTCACCTCTGAGCAGCGAGCCTTCAGCGACTCGTGCGCACGGCTCGCCGCCGACCTCGCGGCCGGATGGCACCGTGGCCGCGGGCCGGGCGACATCGACCCACCCGCACCGGACGAGAAGGCCTGGGCCCGCATAGCCGATGCGGGCTGGCTGGCACTTGGCCTGCGTGAAGAAAACGGTGGCATCGGCGCGACCGCGGTCGACCTCGCCGTGCTGGTCGAGCAGCTCGGCTACCACGCCGTGGCCGCCCCGATCGTCGGCACCCTCATGGCCGCCCAACAGCTTCAAACCTGGCAAGCCCCAGCCGAACTGCTCGCCGACATCGCCGCCGGCACCCTGCGGATCGCTCCAGTTCTCACCGCCGACCTCCGTTCCTTCGCCGCCGTCGAACCCGCCTGGCTCCTCCGCCAGGACACGCCCAACGTCGGCCCCGCCACGCCGCCCAACCTCGGCCCAACCGCGCCGCCCAACCACGGCGAGACCGCGCCGCCCAACCACGGCGAGACCACGCCGCACGGCCACGGCCAGACCGGCCGGCCGGCGCGGGGGACGGCCGAGGCGGGGGTGCTCGCGTGGGATGCGGCTGGTGCCGCTATGGCGGTGCTTCCTGCATTGGGCACGGCCTATTTGCTCGCTGACGCGACCGGGTTTGCCGATGTGACGCGTGCCGTGCGTCCGCTGGGCGAACCGGCGATGACGATCGATCTGACCATCCCTGGCGACGACGCCCTCGCGGGGCTGGGCGCCTTCGCGCTGAGTCTGCTCACCGCCGACCTTCTCGGCACCATGCAGGCCGCGCTCGACTCCGCGGTCGAGCATGCCAAGGTGCGCAGCCAGTTTGGCGCTCACATCGGCTCGTTTCAGGCTGTGCAACAGCTGCTTGCCGACAGCCATGTGCTGGTCGAAGCGACCCGCAGCGCCACCTACTACTCGGCCTGGGCCGTGGACGCGCTTCCCGGCGCGCAGGCATTGCGGGCCGCGCGCGCGGCCAAGGCCTTCGCCTCACGGTCGGCCGTGGAGGTCTGCGAGCACGCCATCCAGGTGTTCGGCGGCATCGGTATGACCTGGGAGGCGCCCGCTCACGTGTGGTTGCGCCGGGCTCAGGCCGACCGCCTGGCCTTGGGCGACGAGCATTTCCACTATGCAGCGATCGCTGCCGCCGAGTTTGCCGCTGCCTCCACCTCGAAATCAGGGAGCTGACATGGATTTCGCCGACGACCCAGCGGCCGCCGAGTTCCGGGCAGGTTTGCGAAGCTGGCTCAGCGAACACCTGGCCGAGTATGCGCACGGCACAGGTTATGAATCGGCCGAGGCTGTCGAGCGTACCCACAAATGGCATAAAGCCTTGGCACAGGCCGGATATGTGGCCGTGTCGCTGCCCGCCGAGTATGGCGGCCGCGGACTTCCGGACAGCTACGAGGGCATCGTGAACCAGGAGCTCGCCGCCGCAGAAGCACCGCCCTCGCCGCCGATCGGCCACATCGCGCACGCCGTGGTCGATTTCGCTTCCGATGAGCTCAAGACGCGCGTGCTTCCCGGTTTGCTCGGCTGCACCCAGGTGTGGTGCCAGGGTTTCAGCGAGCCGGGTGCCGGTTCCGACCTCGCCTCGCTGACCACCACCGCCACCGCAGACGGAGACCGTTTCGTGGTCAACGGGCAGAAGATCTGGACCAGCGGCGCGATGTGGTCACGGTGGTGCTTGCTGATGGCGCGCACCGAGCCGGATTTGCCGCGCCATCGCGGTATTTCCATGCTGGTCGTCGACATGGAATCGTCCGGTGTGGACAGACGGGAAATCACGCTGGCCAGTGGCAGCCGGGAGTTCGCCGAAGTCTTCTTCGACAACGTTTCGGTGCCCGCGGCCAACCTCGTCGGTGAGCGCGGGCAGGGCTGGCAAATCGCCATGCACATGCTCGCCTACGAACGCGGTCCGGCCGACATGGGCTGGGTGGGCAGGCTGGGTCAGGTGATCGCCACCGCACGGGAGGCGGTCAGCTCGGGGCAGCTGACCGCGGACGAGGCCTTGCGCCAGCGTCTGGCCGCGGCGGCGGTCGACGTCGAGGTGCTGCAGTGGCACGTCGCGCGATCGCTGGCCAACCGCGGTCCGGGCTCCCGCAGCGAAGCGGGCTCGGTCGACAAGCTGCTCACCATCCGGATCGAGCAGAACCTCTACCACGTGGTCAACGACCTGGCCGCAGCGTCCTTTGTGGTCGGTCCGCCGACCACCTTCGCCAACTATCTCTGGTCGCGTGCCCAATCCATTTATGGTGGTACCCAACAGATCCAGCGCCAGATCGTAGCGCAGCGCATCCTGGGCCTGCCGCGCGACTAGTTGCGCGGCAAGGCGCGCCAGGGTTGGCCCTTGTGCGGGTCGAAGTCGCGGGGCAGTCCCAGCACCCGCTCCGCGATGACGTTCTTGTTCACTTCGGAGGTGCCGCCCTCGATGGTGTTGGCGCGGCTTCTCAGCATGCCCCGAACCTCCGCCGGCATGCTTTCCCAGTACTCCGCCGGGGTTTCCGCCGTGCCCGGCCAGGCGATCGCTTCGCCGCCGAGCAGATCGGCGGCCATCGCCTGGATGCGCTGATTCAGGTCGGTGCCATGGACTTTGCCGATCGAGCTCTCGGGCCCGAGCGGAAGGTTACCGGCAAGCCTGGCCTTGATGCGCTGGTTGGTCCAGCCGCGGGACTGCTCCTCGCACCACAGCCGCACGATTTTGTCCCGGGTGACCGGATCGTTCCAGCCGCCCGGCAAACCTTCCGCGCTGCGCCTGCGGGCCAACGCAATCAGGCGCGATGTCCCGGCACCGCCGATGCGTTCCACACCGGCCGATCCCGCGCCCGACACCATCTGCCGTTCGCCGCTCAGCGTCGCCTGGGCCACCTTCCAGCCATCGCCGACCCCGCCGAGCCGATTGGCGTCGGACACTCTTGCGCCGTCGAAGAAAACCTCGAAAAATTCGGCCTCACCGCCGATGTGGGTGAGCGGGCGGACTTCGATGCCCGGCTGCCGCATCGGGATGAGAAAGTAGGTAATTCCTTGGTGCTTGGGCACATCCGGGTCGGTGCGGGCCAGCAGCACACCATAGTCGGCCCGGTCGGCCCAGGTGGTCCACACCTTCTGCCCGTTCACCACCCAGTCGTCGCCATCGCGTTCGGCTCTCGTCGCGAGCGAGGCCAGGTCGCTTCCGGCACCCGGCTCGCTGAACAGCTGACACCAGATCTCCTCGGCACGGGCGATCGGCCCGAGAAAACGGCGGCGCTGCTCGTCGGTGCCATGGGCGAAAAGCGCGGGCGCGGCCAGATTGAGCCCGAGCGGGTTGAGCCGGGGCAGATGGTAGGGCCGCAACACCTGCTCGGCGGCCGCGGCCACCGGGCGACGCCAGCCCAGCCCGCCATGCTCGACCTCCCACGAGGCCGCCACCAACCCGGAACCGCCGAAAACCGGATACCAGGCACGATATTCGTCGTGGCTGCGCACCTCGCGCACGGCCCTCGGCCCGCCCGCCTCGCCCGCTTCCCGCCACGCAGTCGGCACGTTGGCTGCCACCCAAGCCCTTACCGCCTCAACCGCCTCCTCGGCTTTGACCTGACCACCGGTCGGCCCGGCCAGCTCGTGCACGGATGTCATCACTGTTCTCCTCGGTCGTTCACGGACGTGTCAAAGCTGGTCGTTCGCCCGGCATCGGCCCGCGCCGCGGCGGCCACGGTCGCGGCAACGACGGGCTCCGTGGCGGCAGAGCCGGGCGCAGGTGCGGCAGAGCCGGTCTCGGGCCGGGCGGGGTGGGTTGCGGCGCCATCCAAAGCGGCGGCTTGGGCGGCGGTGCGGCCGAGTTCGGTGGTGCGCCAAAGGGCTTGCTTGATGCGGCGGGTGGCGAGCGGGTCGTTGGCGGCGATCGCTTCGGCCACCCGCTGCGCGGTCTGCTGCAGGGAATCAGCCTCGACGACCTCGCTGACCAGTCCCAGCTGGCGTGCGCGGTGGGCGTCTAGGCGCTCGTGCACGCCGATCAGCGCGATCCGGGCCGCGACGGTCGCCGCAATGCGGTGCGTCAGGCCGATCGCCTCCCACGCGCTGACCTGTCCGACGCTCACGTGTGGGTCGAGGAAGGTGGCGTGCGCGGCGGCGATGACCACATCGGCGTCGACCACGAAGTGCAGCCCGCCCCCGGCACAGACGCCGTTGACCGCGACCACCACCGGGGTGGTCACGCCGAGGTGCCAACCGGTCAATTCCAAAGCCGCATCGCGGGTACGCCGGCTCGACTCCCGCAAGCTGGCCTTGTCACGGGCCAGCGCGGCCATGTCCAGCCCGGTCTGGAAAGCCTTGCCGGATCCGGAGACGACGATGCAGCGCACGTTGGAGTCCTCGTCGAGCTCGCGCCACGCGCGCGGCAGCTCGGCCATCATCGCCGCGTCCATGGCGTTGCCGGCGTGGGGCCGGTGGAACAGGAGCCAGCCGACCGGGCCGCGTCGCTCGACCAGCAAGGTCTGGTACGCCATGGGCTCCCTCTTCTCGATCCGATCTGCTATCTATTATAAGATAGCAAAGACAAGGGCGAGGGGAATGGCATGACGACAACGGATAGGCCGCAGCCGCGCATCACCGATGAGGGCGTGACGGCGCTGCGGGCGCGAATCGGCATCGCCCAGCCCAACCCGGTGCCGCCGCACTACTTGCGGCCGGGCACAGACATCTTCCGCATCGTCGCGCGCTCCTACGGTGATGACAACCCGCTGTGGTGCGACCCCGACTATGCGACCCGCTCGCGCTGGGGTGCCCCGCTGGCGCCGTTCCCGATGGTGGGCGGTGACAGCATCGTCGGCGAGGACGTGCTGACCGAGGCCGACCTGGCCCGGCAGGACGAGCTCAAGGGTGACCCGCTGCGCGGCGTGCACGCCTTCTACTCCGCTTGCGAGCGCGAATGGTGGTCTCCGCTGTGGGCCGGCCGAGCCGTCAAGCGCCGCAACGCCTTGGTGGGTGTGCTCGACAAGCCGAGCGAGTTCAGCAACCGGGCGGTGCACGAGTGGAACGCGAACGTGTTCGCCGATGCCGACGGAACGCCGTTGTCGGGCCAGTACCGGCTGATGATCCGTACCGAACGCGACGAAGCTCGCAAGAACAAGAAGTACGACAAGGTCGTGATCGAGCCCTGGACCGAGGAGCAGATCGCCGAAATCGACGCCCAGTACGCCGCCGAGCGTGCCCGCGGCGCAGAACCGCGCTGGTTCGAGGATGTGGCGGAGGGCGACGCGATCACCCCGATGGTCAAAGGCCCGCTCACGGTCACCGATATGGTCGTCTGGCACACCGGCATGGGCATGGGCATGTACGGCGTCTCCGCCCTGCGCCTGGGCTACCGCAACCGCCAGCGCATCCCCCGCTTCTACCACCGCGACGACCTCGGCGTGTGGGACGCGATGCAGCGCGCGCACTGGGATCCCGAATTCGCCCGGCGTTCTGGCAATCCGTCCACATTCGACTATGGCCGGATGCGGGAAACCTGGATGATCCACGCTTGCACCGACTGGATGGGCGATGACGCCTGGCTGTGGAAGCTGCGGGTGGAGTTCCGCCAATTCAACTATGTGGGCGACGCGCAGTGGATCACCGGAAAGGTTGTCCGCAAACACCTCGTGACCGACGGCAACGGCGTGCACCCGGCGGTGGATCTGGAGCTGACCGCGACCAACCAGCGTGGCCAGGTCACCGCCCCCGGCACCGCGACCATATTCCTGCCCAGCCGCGAGCACGGCCCGGTCGTGCTGCCGGCGCCGATCGGCGGAGCGAGCACGCTCGACGGCGCGCTGCAGGCTTCCATCACGCATTTCGACCGGAAATGACCCTGCCGCTGGACGGCTTGCTGGTCGTCGCGATGGAACAGGCGGTGTCCGCGCCCTATGGCACGCGACAGCTCGCCGACCTCGGCGCGCGCGTGATCAAGGTGGAACGCCCGGACGGTGGAGACTTCGCCCGGCACTTTGACAGCTACGCCAACGGAACCGGCGCGCACTTCGCCTGGGCCAACCGCAACAAGCAGTCGCTGACCCTGGACGCGAAGGCCCCGGAAGGCCGGCGGGTGCTCGACACGCTGCTGTCCCGTGCCGATGTTTTCGTGCAAAATCTCGCCCCCGGCGCGGCTTCCAGGCTCGGGCTCGGCGGCGCGCAGCTGCTCGCCGCGCATCCGGGCCTGATCGTCTGCGAGATCTCCGGCTATGGCACCGGCGGCCCTTACGACGACCGCAAGGCCTATGACCTTCTCATCCAGGCCGAGTCCGGGCTCACGGCGATCACCGGCAGCCTGGCCGAGCCGATCAAACCGGGGATCTCGGTGGCCGACATCGCGGCGGGCATGTACGCCTTCTCTTCTGTGCTTTCGGCTCTACTGGGCCGCCATCGCACCGGGACGGGCTGCGTGCTCGAGGTGTCGATGCTCGACGCGATGGCCGACTGGATGGGTTACCCATTGGTGGTAAGCAAGCACGGCTCAACGCCGGACCTCGCTTCCGGCATGAGTCATCCGGCCATCGCGCCCTACGACGCCTATCCCAGCGCCGACGGGCGGCTGGTGGCGGTGAGCGTGCAGAACGATCGGGAATGGGTAAAGCTCGCCACCGCCGTGCTGCGCCGGCCCGAGCTGGCCGCCGATCCGAGGTATGCCACCAATCAGGCTCGGGTGGCCCACCGGGCGGAGATCGATGCGTTGCTGGGCAAGGCGATCGGCGGCCTCGACGCGGGCGCGGCAGTCCAATTGCTGCACCGCTCCGGGATCGGCTGCTCGGTCGTCAACGAAGTGGCCGAGGTGGTCGAGCATCCGCAACTGGTCACCCGGCAGCGCTGGCTGACCGTCGACGCCCCGGCCGGGCCGGTCGCCGTCCCGCTGGCACCGCCGGTCAGCTCGGCCTGGCGCACGCCAGCCGGGCCTGTGCCGGCGCTCGGGGAACACACCGACGCGATCCTCGGCGAGCTCGGCTATGACGACGTGGCCATCCGGCGGCTACATGACGAGGGTGTCGTGTGAAATGGAGCAGCAAATGACGGTCACCTCAGAAGAGGACCTGGAGCAGTTTCGCGTCGGTGTCCGAAGTGCACTGAGCGCGATCAGTGATTCCGCGCGGGTGCGCTCCCTCATGGCCACCGAGCGCGGATGGGACGACGCCACGTGGCGGGTCCTGGCCGGGCAGCTCGATCTCGCCGGCCTCATGCTGCCCGAGGAGGTTGGCGGGAGCGGCCTTGGCCCCGCCGAGCTTTCCGTCGCGATCGAAGAGTGCGGCGCTGCGCTCGTTTGCTCGCCACTTTTCGCCACTTCAGTTTTGGCTGTACCGCTTCTTCTCGCCCTCGACGACCCAGTTGCCCTGTCCACCTATGGGCCGCGCATCGCCGGCGGCGAGCTCACCGCGACCGTGGCGCTGGCCGAGGCGGGCGCGCAGTGGGACGTCGCGTCGGTGCGCGCCAACGCCCAGCGCACCGGCGACGGCTGGGCGATCAGCGGGGTCAAGCACAACGTCGTCGACGGCGCCACCGCGGGCCTGCTGCTCGTGGTCGCCCAGACCTGGGAAGGGCTCGGGGTCTTCGCGGTGCCACGGGATGCGCCCGGAATCACCGTGCAGCCATTGGTCACGCTCGACCTGACCCGAAAGATGGCTCGGCTGGAATTCGCCGAAACGCCGGCGACCCTGATCGGTTCCCTCGGTGACGAATCGGCGCTCACCGCCGCCACCGACGTCTCCCGAGCGCTGCTCGCTGCCGAGCAAACCGGTGTGGCGCAACGGAGTCTTGACATGATCGTCGACTACGCGAAGACGCGTATCCAATTCGGCCGCCCGATCGGCCAGTTCCAGGTGATCAAGCAGCGCCTCGCCGACGCGCTCATCCAGATCGAATCGGCCCGCTCCGCTGCCTATGTCGCCAATCGATCGTTGCGCACAGAACTGGCCCGCAACTCGCGGGTCGCCGCCATCATGGCCACCGAGGCGGCGACCTGGATCACCGCACAGGCCATCCAGCTGCACGGTGGCATCGGCTTCACCTGGGAACACGACGCACACCTGTACTTCAAGCGAGCCCGCGCCAGTGCGGGTCTGCTCGGCCAGGTCGGCGAACACGTCAAGGCGCTCGGCGACATGCTCGAGCAGATCGCCTGACCGGCGAGAGGGGCAACTTTTTATGTACCAGACAATCAAGGTGGAAAAGCACGGCCATGTCGGCTGGCTGATTAACAATCGGCCTGAAGCGCTCAATGCGATGAACAACGCCATGCGCGACGAGCTCGCTGAGGCTTGGCTGGAGCTGGATCGCGACCCGGCCGTGCGCGTCATCGTGCACACCGGCGAGGGGCGGGCCTTCCAGACCGGGGCCGACCTCAAGGAGGTCGCCACCGACGGGGTCGGCATGCAGCGGTACTCAGATGACATGCTTGCTCTTGATTTGCATTTCACCTCCTGGCACCAGCACGTGGCCAAGCCGGTCATCACTGCCGTCAACGGTTTGTGCGCGGGCGGCGGGCTGCATTTCGTCGCCGACGCCGACATCGTCATCGCTTCCTCCGACGCGACCTTCTTCGACCCGCACGTCAGCGTCGGCCAGGTCACCGCGATCGAGGCGATCGGGCTGGCCAAAAAGCTGCCGTTCGAAGCGGTCATGCGGATGGCCCTGGTTGGCGCGCACGAGCGGATGACCGCGCAGCGCGCCTACGAGCTGGGCATGATCAGCCAGATCGTCGACCCGCCGGCGAAGCTGCGCGAGGCGGCACAGGAGCTGGCCGAGAAGGTCGCCCGCAACTCACCTGCCGCGATGGCCGCCACCAAGAAGGCGCTGTGGGCGGCGCTGGAACTCGGCCTCACCGACGCCTGCAAGGTCGGCGCCCAGCATCTGGTCGGGATGTGGGGACACCCGGACCAGACCGAGGGCCCACTCGCCTTCGTCGAAAAGCGCGAACCCCTCTGGAAGGATTGACGCCATCATGAGAAGCACACTTGTGGAAGGAAGAACCGCGATTGTCACCGGTGCCGCGCAAGGCATCGGGCTCGCCATCGCCACCCTTCTCGCCGAGCACGGCGCTTCGGTGGTCATCAGCGACATCAACATCGACGCCGCCACCCAGTCCGCGGAATCCTTGCGGAGCAAGGGTTATCACGCCATCGCGGTCGCCTGTGACGTCACCGACGAACAGGCGGTGGAGTCGCTTGCCGACACCTGCCAACGCGAATTCGGCTCGGTCGACATCATGGTGAACAACGCGGGAATCACCCGCGATGCCACGATGACGAAAATGACCCTCGCGGATTTCCGCACAGTTCTCGACGTCCACCTCACCGGAGCCTGGCTCGGCACCCGCGCCGCGGGCCGCGTGATGCGTGAGCAACGCCGCGGCGCCATCGTGAACATCTCCTCGATTTCAGGAAAGGTCGGCAACTTCGGCCAGACCAACTACAGCGCGGCCAAAGCCGGGATGGTGGGTCTCACCAAGGCCTCGGCCAAAGAGCTTGCCAAATATGGCGTGCGGGTCAACGCGATCCAGCCCGGCCTCATTCGCACCGCGATGACCGCCGCGATGCCGCCGGAAGTGCTGGCGCAGAAGATGGCCGAGATCCCGCTCGGCCGGATAGGCGAGCCTGAGGACATCGCCCGCGCTGCGCTGTTTCTCGCCTCCGACCTTTCCGGATACATCACCGGCACTGTTACCGAGGTGACCGGCGGCCGCCATATGTGACTGCGCGTCACGGATCCAGTCATCATCCAGTATCAATCCAGCTGTCATCTGTACGGTCGGCGCGTCCGGGACTCTGCCCGCCGATCGAGAGGTGTGACTATTGTGCTGAGAAGGAGCTGGCTTCGAGCCACTGCCCCGGTGACCGCATTTGTTTTGATGGCGGGCGCCCTGGTCGGGATGTCTAGTCCCGCGCAGGCCGCGGCCACGCCCATCGTCTCTCAATCCACCGCGATGAATTTCCGGCTGGCGACCACCGAACAGGTCCTGGCGATGGCCGCCGAGGGCAACGGAAAGCTGGTGACCCTCGGCTCGAAGGCGGCCGAGGGCAAAGGCGTCAGCGGCGGCGTGACGATCCAGGTCACGTGTTATCTGGACATGACCCTTCCGCACGGGGGAGGCTCCGCGGACGCCGACATCCTCGTCGACGGCTGGTTCACCTGCGACGATTACATTCACCTCGGTGTGCTGACGGTGGAGCTCTACCGTGGCGCGGACCGGGTCGCGAACACCACCGCGACCTACCCCTACGTGTACGGGATCTTCGCCACCGCAGGCGTGACGACCTGCACCGAAGGTTGGTACGTAGGGATTGTGGGCGCGACCGTCGCCCGCTATGACCTGACCCCGCCCTCGGACACGCTGAGCATTGTCAGTTACCCGGTCTACATCGGTTGCGGCCCGCCTCCCCCGCCGCCGACCGGGCCGCTTGTCGTGAACAACCCGGGCAACCGGCAGTCGATCGAGGGTAGCCCCGCATCGGTGCAGATGACCGCGACCGGCGGGACCAAGCCTTACACCTGGTCCGCCACCGGCTTGCCCACCGGACTGTCGATCAACTCCAGCACCGGTCTGATCAGTGGCACCACCAGCCGCATCGGCGGTTTCGCGATCACGGTCACGGCGACCGACGCGGCCGGGCGAACAGCCAGCACCCAGTTCACCTGGGCGGTCAAACGCGACGGTTGCGCGCACTGCTAGGCAGCCGAGATGGCCGGGAGTGCCCGAACTCCCGGCCATCCATCGGGTTAAAGCCTTACATGAGCGTGGCGCCGTACCACTGCAGCGATCCGATGTGGATGTCGAACAGTGGTCGCCGGACAGGTGCGTACCAGACCCGCCACGAGCCGGTCGCCCAGCCGGTGTTCGTCCAGCACGGGGTGTCGAGCACGCCTGCGGTGATGGTGCCGCGCGCCACCGCGCCCCACTGGAGGAACGGCCACCTGATCACGAGGCCGTAGTTGTAAACGGGCCCGCCGCTGTCGCCGGGGGCGGCGATGCAGTTGCCCACGAACGGCCCGGCCGGGACCTTCTCGGCCCGGGTCAGCGGCGCGATGCCCAGCACGCTGGTGTTGACGGCGACCACCCGGATGTTGCAGTGTTCACCGCTGCGTGCGCCGCCGGTGCAGATCCAGTTGCCGACGTAGTCGGGCGTGGAGCCGATCACCTTGGCGCTGGTAGAGCTGTTCCACGGGCCGGTGTAGATGCGCCCGGCGAAGGTGCGACCCTGCGGCCGGTTGATGAGCAGATGGTCACGTGCGTTGATGTCACCGATGACAGTCGTGTTGGGCTGGGTGGCGTTGCCGATGCGCACCACATTGGACACCGGGATCGCGGGTGGCCCGTCGGCGCAGTGCGCGGCGGAGAGCATCCGCGGCTGGCCCCCGGCGATGACGCTGAATCCGGTGGAGCATGAGGTGCCCCAGCTGAGGTTGCTCCAGCGCGCGCCGCCCCAGTAGGGCGAGATGTCGTTCTGCCGGTCGAACAACAGCTCTGGGCTTCGGTCGACGTTGACACTCACCCGCAGCCGCGCCTCACGCCGGACGGCTTCGGCGTCGGCGTCATTGCCGACAGTCACCGTCACGCCGGAGCCGTCGGCATTGGGCGACGCCTCGCCGACGCGCTTGTCCGCGCCCAGCCGGGTGACCTCGTCGTTCAGCTCGGCCTGGCTGTAGGCGGCCGAACCGAACTCCACCGGGACCCCGCTCTCGGCGGCCCGCTGCTTGACATCGGCAGGTATCTCGCCCTTCCAGAAGACTTGCAGCGCGCGCTTCTCCGGCGCGGCGACCAGGCCGCTGAATCCTTCGGAACGCTCCGACAGGATGTAGTCGGCCGCGCTGTTCAAGCGGTCCTGCGTGTCGGTGAGTTCTTCCCAGGACCGGAATCCGGCGGGCGGGGTTTCGCTGGGGGCGGAGTCTTGGTCCTGCTTGGGTTCTTCCGCCGCATAGGCCGGGGCGGCAAACATCCCCGCGAGGAGGATCGCGACGCCGAGGAAAGCCTGGGCGTGGCGGCGATATCTAGGGTTCATGGAGGCCATCGTGGGGAATTCGGCAGCGCCAGACGGCAAAACTTGAATCGTATTGAACGCCGCTGTGCACCCGTGAACGCCGCAACGGCAGTGCGGCATCCGGAACGGCCACCTCCGCAACGACCGCACGCATCGTTATATTCACTGGCATCCGCACCTTGTCGGTGCGGG
This sequence comes from Rhizocola hellebori, assembly GCF_016862955.1. GTDB lineage: Bacteria > Actinomycetota > Actinomycetes > Mycobacteriales > Micromonosporaceae > Rhizocola > Rhizocola hellebori. The sequence continues at coordinate 93,028 of NZ_BONY01000029.1, forward strand.
AAGCTTGTGGCGATGTTGTAAAGGATGCTGGAAATCACGCCAGGGGTGCGAGACGCCGGATCGCGCGGATCGGGAACGTGGGCCGCGCCGGGTGCCAGACGTCGCTGTCGCCGAAGGACCACGCATAGATCGGGTTACCTTCGCGAATGCATTCGAGGAGGGCCGGCTCGCCCAGTTGCGCGGCCGACCACTCGTAGGTTGTTGCAGCCGCGGTGCGATGAGTCCGTAGTCCAGCGCTTGGCCGACGTTGCGCTCGGCCGCCAGGTAACCCGCCACGTCGTCCCAGAGCGGGTACCGGTCGGGAAGGACCCGGGAAAGGGAGAGGAAGATCCCGGTCATCCCGAGCCGGGGGTCGCCGAGGAGGGGACCCATCCAGCCGAGCCGGCCGAGTGCCAGGCGCGGCTCCGCGACCAGGGCATGGGCGTAGAGCACCCGCAGCAGCACCACGTTGAGGAAGAACCGCTCCGGACGGCTCTCGCCCGCCGCGAGCTCGCGATTCGCGAGGTAGGACGACACGATGCTGGCATTGTGCGCCCTGTACCAGGTGCGGGCCGTCGGATGGGAAACGAAGGACATCCACAGCCTGACCGCGGGTGACGACGGCGTTCCGCCCAGGCCGCCACTTCGGGCGACGGCCTCGCAGCCGTCGCGCAGCAGCCGCTCGTTGACCGCCCGCCACCACGGGCTTCCCGGCGGCGCGGCGGTCAGCGGCGCGAGCACGCCGCGGCCGAGCTGCCAGCGCATGAACGACAGGGCCGCCCGGCGAAATGGCAGGTGTTGCGGCGCATGACCGTTCGGGCCGCGGTAGGTCCGGGCCGTCAGCGCAAGACGGGCCGCCGGATCGTCGCGCACGGCTTCGACCTGGCCAAGTGCCCAAGCTGCGGCGGAGGGTGCGGATGCCACGCCTCCATGGTCGGGCAGAGCGCCGGATGTGTCCGCCGAAGCCGGGGAATGACTCAGAGCGCCGCCGGGACGCTGGGTAACCATTACGCCACCCTCCGATATGGGCGGACCTCAGCGCTGCGAAAGGAAGGCCATTGACGTTTGATACGTTTCAGTCCTAGGGTCGCCTCACGGTTCAAAACCTGGCGGAAACGCGGGCGACACAGGAAGGCGCGGGCATGGCGGGGATTGACGTGATCCAAGACCGGCGCGGTCCGGCCTGGGCCAGCCACCTTCACCCGGTGTTTTCCACGATCGCCTGGTGCGCTGCGCTTAACGCCATGTGGCTGGCGTTCACCCTGCTGGGCGGTGTCGTGTTGGGCGCCGGTCCGGCCACGGTGGCCGCCTGCATCGTGGCCCGCCGTCACCTGCGGGGTGAAACGATTCGCTGGCGCGATTTCGCGGCCGTGTGGCGCAAGGAGTTCTGGCGCGGCACGATCGTGGTCGCGCCGGTCGCCGCGGTGGTGATCCTTCTATATTCCAACTATGTTTACTTTTCCGCCCTGGGGCCGGCGGCCGGCGGGGCGCGGCTGGTGACATTGGCCGCCCTGATGCTCGCGATCGGGGCCGGATCGTATGTCGCGCCGATGTACGCGCACTACGACCTACCACTGCATCGGTATGCGCCCAAGGCTTTGCGCTTCGCCCTGGGCCGCCCGGCATCCACTTTCATCCTTGTCTTCAGCTTCGCCGTGTGCGCCGTCATCACCGCGCTGATGCCGGTGCTGCTGGCGGTCATCTCCATCGGCCTCTGGTGGCAGGCAAGCACCTACCTGTGCGTGCGCTTCTTCCAGGAGAACGAGGATCGGCTGGCTCGGCGGGCCGATCCGGAAAGCGCTGTCCCGATGACCTCCCTGCCGGTCGAGCCGTTACGGATCCGCTGAGCAGGCTGCGGAGTCGCGATCGGCGAACGACCTCCCTACCAAAGCAAGAGGGGATTGGTACCAAGATAATGAAACCTTTCAAGAACTTGTCGGCTGTCTTCACCACATTGGCCCTGACATTGCCGTTGGCGCTGGTGAGCTGCGGCGAGGACGAGAAGACCGATGCGGCCGACCTCGCCACGCTCACCATCATGGCTCCATTGCTCAGCGGCGATGCCGCGGCTCCAGCGGTCGACGGCGAGATGCACAAAGCGGTAGAAGCGCTGAGCGGTAAGAAACTAGAGATTACGTGGGTACCCAACTCGAACTACGGCGACCGGATGAACGTCACCCTGGCCTCGGACAAGCTGCCCGAAGTCATGGTGGTGCAGGGCAAGCTGCCCGCTTTCGTGCAGTCGGCGCAGGCGGGAGCGTTCTGGGACCTCACCGGGAAGCTCGACGCCTACCCGAACCTGAAGGCGGAGAACAAACAGGTCGAGCTGAACTCCTCGATCAACGGCCAGGTCTTCGGCGTCTACCGGCGGCGCGACCCGATGCGCGCCGCTGTCCTGGTGCGCAAGGACTGGCTCACCAAGCTCGGCCTGAGCATGCCCGAGACCGTCGACGACCTGTACAAGGTCGCCAAAGCGTTCACCGAGAACGACCCGGACGGCAACGGCAAGAAGGACACCTATGGCCTGATCGTGCCGAAGTGGCCCGGGGTGTACGCGACCGCCAGCCCCTACGACGTCATCGAGACCTGGTTCGGCGCCCCCAACGGCTGGGGCGAACGCAACGGGAAGCTGGTGCCCGGCTTCGACACGCCAGAGTTCCTTGAGGCCAACCGTTTCGTCAAGAAGATGATCACCGAGGGTCTGGTGAACCCGGACTTCGCCACATTGGACAGTGCCAAGTGGGACACGCCGTTCTTCACCGGAAAGGGCGGCATCATCATCGATGTCAGCTCACGCGGCGGGGTGCAGCTCAGACTTTTCAAAGAGAAGGACCCGGCCAATTACGGCAGCTTCGTCGACATGACCGGCAACCTGACCGGCCCGGACGGCAAGAAGCACTCCTACCCGACGGTGGGCTACAACGGTTTCCTGGCCATCTCCAAGCAGAGCGTGCCGACCGAGACCGAGCTCAAGGACGTGCTGACCGTGCTCAACAAGCTGAGCTCGAAGGAAGGCCAGATCCTGCTCAACAACGGCTTCGAGGGCAAGAACTTCACCGTGCAGGAGGGCTACGCGCTGGGCAAGTCGGCCACCGACCCGGCCATCAAGACGGTCACCAATGATGTGATGTCCTTCGCCCAGATCGGCACGGCTACCAACGGGTACCTGGCCTACATTGCGCTGCCCGCCGGCCAGGCCGAGAAGGAACAGTACGAGAAACGTGTGAAGTTCCACAAGGCCGACGAGGCGAGCGCGGTGCCCAACCCGGCGCAGGCCATCGTCTCCAAGACCCAGGTGGCCAAGGGCGCGCAGCTGGACCAGATCATCGCCGACGCACGGATCAAGTTCCTGGCCGGGCAGATCGATGAGGCCGGTCTGAAAGCGGAGATCCAGCGCTGGTATTCGCAAGGCGGTCAACAGATCGTCGATGAGATGAACGAGCAATACGCGAAGATCAAGAAGTAGGGGGACGACGGTGGGCAAGGTCCGGCTGCGCACTCGCCTGGTCCGGTACAGGTGGCTGTTTGTGCTTCTGCTGCCGGGCCTCGCCTACTTCGCCATCTTCAGATACGCGCCGATGTACGGCGTCACCATCGCCTTTCAGGATTACCTCCCGTTTCTCGGCTTCTCCGGCAGCCCGTGGGTGGGCTGGAAGCATTTCGAGAATCTGTTCTCCAGCCCCGACTTTCCCCGGGTGCTGACCAACACTTTGATTCTGGCTCTGCTCAATGCGGTGTTCGTCTTTCCCGCGCCGATTGTGGTCGCGTTGCTGCTCAACGAGCTGCGGTTGTCCGTGCTCAAGCGCGCGATCCAATCGGCGATCTACATTCCGCATTTCCTGTCCTGGACCATAGTCGCGGCGCTGACCTACCTGCTGTTCGCTTTGGACACCGGCCCGATCACGCAGCTGATGAACGGATTGTTCAACGCGCGCTTCGACTTCCTGGCCGACCCGGATTGGTTCCGGCCGCTGGTGATCGCCCAGACCCTGTGGAAGTCGGTGGGCTGGGGCACCATCATCTATCTCGCCGCCCTGGCCGGGGTCGACCCCAACCTGTACGAGGCGGCCCGCATCGACGGCGCGAACCGCTGGCGGCAGATGTGGCATGTCACCCTGCCGACGATCCGTTCCACCATCGTGGTGATGGCGATCCTGTTGGCCGGCAACCTGCTCGACACCGGCTTCGAACAGATCTACCTGCTGACCAATTCGCTGAACCGTTCCGTGGCCGAGGTTTTCGACACCTACGTCTACTTCCTGGGCATCACCCAGGGCGCCTACAGCTATTCCACCGCGGTCGGCCTCTTCAAAGCGGTGGTGGGCATCATTTTGATCTACGGCGTGAACTGGCTGGCCCGCCGGTTCCACCACACCGGCTTGTTCTAGGGGAACGCCATGGCAGTCAACAGAAGCACGCCGGCCGGCCGGGTCTTCGACGCCGTCAACGTCGTGGTGCTGGTGGCCCTCGCGGTCGTCACGATTTTGCCTTTCATCTACGTGACCGCGGGCTCGTTCGCCAAGGAGTCCGAGCTCGCGGAGCGCTCGTTTTTCCTGTGGCCGCGCGAGGTCGTCACCGACACCTATCGCTATATCTTCTCCACCGACACGTTTCTGCGCAGCCTGATCGTGACCATCGCGGTCACCGCTGTCGGCATGATCATCCAGGTGCTGCTCACCTTCACCATGGCCTACCCGTTGGCCAAACGGCATCTGCCGGGCCGAAACCTGTTGCTGAACCTGGTCATCTTCACGATGGTGTTCAGCGGTGGCCTGATCCCCACCTACCTGATCGTGCGTGAGCTTGGCCTGCTCGACACCTATTGGGCGCTGATCCTGCCACTGGCGATCAACCCGTTCTACCTGATCATCGTGAAGAATTTCTTCCAGGAATTGCCCGAGGAGCTGCAGGAGGCCGCGCAGATCGACGGCTGCACCGAGCTCGGCGTGTTCTGGCGCATCGTGCTCCCGTTGTCCAAACCGATTATCGCGACGATGGGTCTGTTCTACGCGGTGGCCATCTGGAACGACTTCATGTCGCCGCTGCTCTACATCGACGACTCAACCAAATGGACTTTGCAGATGTTCGTGCGTCAGGTGACTGTCTCCTCCGACATGGCCAACACGCTGGGCCAGATAGATCCGAACTACATACCGCCGGAACAGGGGCTCAAGTTCTCGGTCATCGTCGTCGCCACGGTGCCGATCCTGTTGCTGTATCCGTTCCTGCAGCGGCATTTCGCCAAGGGCATCCTCATCGGGTCGGTGAAGGGGTGACGGTGATCCTGCTGGCCGGTGACTCCACGGTCGCCGCGTGCCCGGCCGACGAAACGCCGATGTCCGGGTGGGGCGCGCATCTCGGCGCGCCGCTCAACGCCGGGGTCAATGAGGCGTTGGTGTCGCGTGGCCGGCCGGCGGTCACCGTCGCGGTGCTCAACGTGGCCAAGGGCGGCGCGACGACGGCAAGCCACCGCGCCGAAGGGCTCTGGGACGCCTTGCTCGCACAGGCAAATCCGAGCGACATGGTCGTCATCCAATTTGGACACAACGACCAGAAATACGAAGACTTGCCCGCTTATGGTGCCTTCCGGGCCAACCTGGAAAGGTTCATCGCCGAGGCCCGCGCGGCCGGTTGCCATCCGGTGCTTTGCACACCGCTTGCGCGGCGCTACTTCCAGGGCGATCGGCTGACCAACACCCATGGCGAGTATCCGGACGCCGTCCGCGCCGCCGCCCGCTCGGCCAACGTCCCTCTGCTCGATCTGACCGCCTGGAGCACCAAGCTTTACGAAGGCCTTGGGCCGGTAAATTCCAAGTCATTGTTCACCGATCGCGACGATTCGCATTTTGGCTTCACCGGGGCATGCGTCGTGGCGCAACACGTTGCCGAGCAACTAACGCCTTTGATTCTCTATTTGTGGGGTACGAAGTGAGCACCGCGCTGAATTGGCTAAGCGAGCCCAGGCCCACCGGTGTCACGTGGGGGGTGCCGTGGCCACGTAGCACCGTCGCCCCCGACGCCCCCTTCGCGCTGCGGTGCCAGGAAAGCGAAGTTCCGGTGCAGAGCTGGGTCACCGCGACTTGGCCCGACGGCTCGGTGAAATGGTCGGCACACGCCATCGGGCCGCAGCCGGATCCGGCCGGCTCCTACGAACTCGTGCCCGGGTCGATTCCGGCCACCGGGGAACAGGTTGTCCACCTTGTCGAGTCGCAGGATGCGCTGACCGTCCACACCGGAGCGGTCAGCTGGGTCCTCCCCCACGACGGCCCGCTTCTGGTGCGCAAGGCCGAACGCGACGGGCGCGAGATAGTGCGCGATGTCCGGCTGGTGAGCCTGTGGCAGGGCGAGCCCACCCCGGACGGCGCCGGCACCGTGGCCCGGCACGAGATGCGCGGGCACGTGACGACGCTGACGGTCGAACATGCGGGGCCGGTGCGAGCCGTCGTCAGGCTCGATGGCCGGCATGAGCCGACCGGGCCGGGCGGGCGGTCCTGGCTGCCGTTCACCGTGCGGCTGTATTTCTATGCGGGCGCCGAGGACATGAGGGTCGTCCACACCTTCCTCTGGGACGGCGAGGCGGAGCGGGATTTCCTGGCCGGGCTTGGGCTGCAGGCCGATGTGCCGATGCCCGACGAGCCGCACGACCGGCATGTGCGCCTGGCCGGGCCGGCCGGCGACGATCACCTGCCGGGCTTTCTCACCGAGGCGGTGCGTGGCATCACCGGCCTGCGCCGCGACCCGGGTGAGAGTTTCCGGCTCGCCCAGGTGGCCGGGCGGGCCTGCGGACCGGTCGAGGAGTGGGCCGACACGGTTTCCCGGCGGGTGCATTTGATTCCACAATGGACAGATTGGACGCTGGATCAGGCCAGCGCTGACGGTTTCACCCTTCGCAAGCGCACCGGCCCCGGCTGCGGCTGGGTCACCATTCCGGCCTCGACCCGCGCGGCCGGGTACGGCTATGTGGGCGGAACCGTTGGTGGCCTAGGATTTGGGCTGCGGGACTTCTGGAAACTGCACCCGACCCGCCTCGACATCCGGGGTGCCGCCACCCCGACCGCCACCGCGACGGTCTGGATGTGGTCGCCGTCGGCCCCGGCCATGGATTTGCGCTTCTATCACGACGGCCTGGGTCAGGACGACTACGCCCAGCAGCTGGAGGCCCTCGAAATCACCTACGAGGACTACGAGCCCGGATTCGGGTCGGCACACGGCATCGCCCGCACCCACGAGCTCGTGTTGCGGGCCTATGCGGGCACGCCCTCTGCGCAGCGGCTGGCGCAGGACGCCGCTGCCCTCAACGACCCGCCCTTGCTGGTGTGCTCACCGCAACGACTGCACCAGGCCGGCATCTTCGGCGACTGGGCGCCGGCCGACCGGTCGACCGCGGAGCGGGCCGAAATCGAGGACCGACTCGACTTCCTTTTCGGCTTCTATACCGGGCAACAGGAACAGCGGCGCTGGTACGGCTTCTGGGACTACGGCGACGTGATGCACGCCTACGACCACGATCGGCACCAGTGGCGCTACGACGTGGGCGGCTACGCCTGGGACAATTCAGAGCTGTCACCGGATCTGTGGCTGTGGCACCAGTTCCTGCGCACTGGCCGCGCCGACGTCTTCCGCTTCGCCGAGGCGATGACCCGGCACACCGGCGAGGTTGACGTCTACCACCTGGGCCGGTGGAAGGGCCTGGGCACCCGCCACAACGTGCAGCACTGGGGGTGCAGCGCCAAGCAGCTGCGCATCTCCAGCGCGATCTACCGACGCCACTACTACTATCTGACCGCCGATGAACGCACCGGGCAGCTGCTGGCCGAGCTGGCCGACGCCGAGCGCAACTTTCTGGAGCTCGATCCCACCCGCAAGGTCCGCACCGACGTTTACACCCCCGACCGCAACGCGCTCGCGGTCGGGCTGGGGACGGACTGGGGCGCCCTCGCCGCCGCTTGGCTCACCGCCTGGGAGCGCACCGGCGACGGGCCGGCACGCGACAAGCTGCTGGGCACCATGGCCGATATCGGGGCGCTGCCGCAAGGGTTCCTGACCGGCGAAGCGCTGCTGGATCTGGACACCGGCCGGTTCGACACCACCCGCGACCAGATCGCCGTCTCCCACCTGTCGGCCGTGTTCGGCCTGGTCGAGATCTGCTCCGAACTCATCTCCCTACAGGAGGTCCCCGGGTTCACTGAGGCTTGGCTGCGCTACTGCCGGCTCTATCTGGCCACGCCAGAGGAGCAGGAAGCCGCCGTGGGCCGGCGGCTGACCGGAATCTCCCTGATCCAGGCGCACAGCCGGTTGACCGCCTACGCCGCCGCTCACCTGCGCGACGAGAGCCTTGCCCAGCGGGCTTGGCGCGCGTTTCACCACGACATCGGCGACCAGCTCAACACCAACGCGCTGCAACGACAGGCCCTTTGGTCGCTCACCTCGATCACTGGACCCGCCGTGCTCGCGCCGATCGACGAAGCACCCTTTGTGTCCACAAACGACGCCGCTCAGTATGGGCTAGCCGCCATCCAGAATCTTGCGCTCATCGCACCATGAGATCCTGGCGCTGAGGGGGTTACGCAGATGCGGCTGACGGTTCTTGGCGCATGCGGTGCTTGGCCCGACGCCGGTCAGGCGTGCAGTGGTTACCTGGTGGAGCATGAGGGGTTCAGGCTGCTGGTCGACCTGGGCTACGCGACCGTGCCACGGTTGCTGGAATCGGTTGGCGCCGAACAGATCGACGCGGTGTTCATCAGCCACGGACACCCCGATCACTGCGCCGACCTCAGCCCGCTGCTGCGGGCGCGGTTCATGCGCGATGAGCCGGCGAAGCCGCTGCCGGTCTACTCGCTGCCCGGTGCCCTCGACGCGGTGCTCGCTCTCGACCACCCCGGCCTGCTGGCCGACGCCTATGCGCTGCACGAGTTCGCCGGTGGCGACCTGCTCGACATAGGTCCTTTCCGCGCGCAGACCCGCCTGCTGCCGCATTCGGTGCCCAATGCCGGCATCCGGCTGACCGCCGCCGGAAAGGTGCTCGCCTACACCGGCGACGCCGCCCCGAGCGACGAGGTGGTGGAGCTGGCACGCGACGCTGACCTGCTCGTGGCCGAGGCCACCTATGTGGACGAGGTGCCGCCCGCGTTGCGGCGCATCCTCTCCAGCGCCCGTGACGCGGGCCGACAGGCCCGTGCCGCCGGGGCCGGCCGGCTGCTGCTGACCCACCTGCAGCCGGGCACCGATGCCTATGCCGCGCTCGCCGCCGCCCGCGCCGGGTACGACGGCGAGATCGGTGTGGCCACTTCCGGTCTCACCATCGACCTTACCGAGCGGTAACATACGGGAATGACCGTCTATGCCCTCGCCCAGATCTCGATCCATGACCGGGACCGCTACGACCGTTACGTCGCCGGCTTCATGCCCATCCTCATCAAATATCGGGGACGTCTCCTCGCGGCCGACGAGTCCCCACAGCTCGCCGAGGGCAGCTGGGCCTACGAGAAGGTCGTTCTGCTCTCCTTCGAGGACACCGACAGCTATCTGCGGTGGGCACAGTCGCCGGAGTACACGGAGATATCAAAGGACCGGCTGGCCGCCACCGACGGCGTGGTGCTGCTCGTCAACGGCATCTCCTGATTGGGCCACGCCCGCGAAGCCGGGATCGGCTGCCCGCAGCGTGATCGCCATGGCGGCCACCAGCAGGGTCAGCAGCACCGGCACGACCAGTGCCACCCGCAGGCTGGACAGCTGGGCGGCCGCGCCGATGAGCACCGGCCCGACCAGGAAACCCGCGTAACCCATTGCTGCCACGCGGGCGATGGCCTGTCCGGCGCGGGCCGGATCCCGGTTGCCGGCCGCGGCGAAGACCTGCGGCGCGATGCAGGCGAGCCCGGCCCCGAGGCAGCCGAAGCCGATCACGCCCGCGATCGGATGGGAGACGAGCAGGGCCACCGACAGGCCGAGCGCGGAGAGCAGCGCGCTGGCCCGCACCAGGCCGACCGCCCCGAACCGGGCGACGAGGCGATCGCCGGTCAGCCGGCCCGCGACCATCGCGATGGAGAAGGCGGCGTAGGCGGCCGCGGCGAAAGCGGCCGTGCTGCCCAGCGATTCGCGTAGGTAGACCGTGCTCCAGTCGGCGGCCGATCCCTCGCCGACCAGACAGCAGAAGGCCAGCAGCCCGAGCAGAACGATGTCGCGTGTCCACTGTGGACTCCGTGACGCCGCGGCCGAATCCGCCGACTGCGGCACTGGCGCATTCAGGACCCAGCCGCGGGTCAGCAGCGCGACCACCACCACGCCGACGGCGACCGTGCCGAAGGTGGCCGGCACTCCGGCGTCGGCCAGTGCGAACAACCCGCCGATCACCGCGCCGAGGAAACCACCAACGCTGTATGCAGCGTGGAACGAAGTGATGATCGGGCTGGGCCAGCCGCGCTGGATCTGCACCGCGTTGGCGTTCATGACGATGTTCAGCGCCCCATGCACAGCCCCGAAAGCGAAGAGGGCCAACGCAAGCGTGACAAGGCTCGGCGCGAACGCGGGCGCCACCAGCGCCACCCCCTCGGCGGCGGCCGCGGCGGGCAGGAGGCGGCCGCTGCCGAACCGGTCGACCAGACGCCCGGCCAGCTGCATTCCGGCTATCGCGCCGGCCGCGAAGCTGAGCAGGACCAGACTCAGCTGGCCGTCGCTGAGCGCCAGATTCTGCTTGATGGCGGGGATCCTTGCCGTCCACACGCCCAGCGCCACACCGAAAACAAGGAAGATGGCGCAGGTCGCGATGCGGGCACGGACGAGTAGGGCGGGGGCGTTCGCACGCATGGCGACCATGCTAACCGGACATTCGCGCATCGATGGGGGTAGCTTTATCGCCATGTGGCATCGGATCGAGGCAGACCTTCTCATTCCGGGGCGCGGTGCTCCCGTACCCGACGGAATCGTGGTTTTGGAAAATGAGCTGATCAGCTACGCCGGGCCGGCGGCGGGCGCACCCGAGACACCATCGGCCACGGTGTCGCGTGCGGCCACCGTGATGCCGGGCCTATGGGATTGTCACGCCCACTTCCTCGGCGTGCGCGGCCTGGACCTGAGCCGGCTGCCGCTGGAACCGGTGGCGGTGCGGGCCGCGCGGGCCACCACCGACCTGCGCTGGGCGCTGGAGGCCGGGGTCACCAGCGTCCGCGAGGTCGGCGGGCTTGGGGTCTATCTCGCCCGGGTGGTGGCCGAGGGGCTGGTCGCCGGGCCGCACATCTATGGCGCGGGGGCGGTGCTGTCCACCACCGGCGGGCACGGCGATCTGCACGCCTATCCGCTGCCGTGGGTCACCGATTTCGCCCACGCCGCAAGCGAAATACGCCTCGCCGATGGTGCCGCCGAATGCGCGAAGGCCGCCCGCGAGCAGCTGCGGCGAGACGCGAAGGTGATTAAGGTGTGCGCGTCGGGCGGGGTGCTCTCGGAGGTCGATCATCCGATGCACCAGCAGTTCACCGTCGCCGAGCTGCGCGCCATCGTCGAGGTGGCGGGGATGGCCGACCGGGTGGTGGCCGCACACTGCCACGGCAAGCGCGGCATCATGGCCGCGCTGGAGGCCGGGGTGCGCACCATCGAACATGGATCCTATTTGGACGAAGAAGGCGCTGCGGCCATGCGCGAATCCGGCGCGATCCTTGTCGCCACCAGAACCATCATCGCCGAGATCGCTGAAAGCAAGGCGGCACCGCCCTACGCCCAGGCGAAGCTGGAGGCGCTGGCCGATCGGCACGCTGAAGCCATTGCGGTGGCTTACCAGGCAGGCGTGGCTTTTGCGATGGGGACGGATCTGGCCCTGTCCGGCCGCAACCTCCCCGCGTCATGGGGCCGCAACGGACGCGAGCTGGCCCTGCTGGTCGAATGCGGGCTGTCGCCGCTGGACGCGATCGAAGCGGCCACCGCCGCCGCTCCCGCGACGCTCGGCCCCCAGGCGCCGCGATCGGGTCTGCTCGCGGCCGGCTACGACGCGGACGTCATCACCCTCGACGTCAACCCGCTGCACGACATGACGGTCTTCGCCCACCCGGCCCACATCACCGGGGTCTGGCGCTCCGGCGATCAGGTCAAGGGCGGTGGCGCTGACAGCCCGGCCACCATGCGGGTGGCCTCATCGACGAGAGCCGCGTAGCCGGACCGGCTTGCCAGGTTCAACGCCTGCCGGGCGGCCTCCAGCGCGGCAGGCGTGTCATTGAGCCCCAGATGGATGCGGGAAAGGCCAAGCAGGGCACGGGTTTCGATAAAGCGATGCTTGGCCTGCTGGGCCTTCTGCACGGACTGACGGCCCAGCTCCACCGCCGCCGCGGTCTCGCCGGTCAGCAGCAGCAGCTCGGCCAGCACCCGCTGGCAGCTGGCCAGAATGCGCTCATCGCCGCTCTCCTGCGCCAGGGTCACCGCCGACCGGGCCACGGCCATCGCCCCGGCCAGATCACCACTGGCCTGGGTGGCCTCGGCCAAGTTGCTCAGAGTGGCCGCTTCGCCCGCCCGGTCGCCCAGCTCCCTGTGCAACTGCAAAGCCTTGTCCAGGTTCGCCGAGGCGAGCTTGTGATCGCCCTGGCGCAGCAGAATCAGCTCGCCCAGATTGCTGAGCAGGGTGGCCTCGGCGGTGCGCGAGCCGAACTTGCGATAGAGGACGTAGGCGTCCTGGATGTACTTCTCGGCCAGGTCGTATTCGCCGATCTCCATGTAGGCGATGGAGAGGTTGCCGAGATTGACGCTCTGCCCTTCGAGCCGTCCAGCTTGGATATTCAGGATCAGGCTGCTGCGCAACAGCTCGGCGGCTTCGGCGAGCCTTCCCTGCAACCGGCGCAGCCCGCCGAGGTTGCCCAGCGCGGTGGCCTGGCCCTCGGGCCAGCCCGCACTTTGCGCCGCATCGATGGCCCGAGCGTAGATTTCGTCGGCGTGGTCGTAATCGCCTTGCCGCCAATGCAGATCGGCCAGGCTCAGCAACGCGGCGGCCTGCGCCCGCGAGTCTGCCCGGCGCTCGGCCATGGCCAGTGCGGATTGCGCCGCCGCTGTCCAGTCGACGGTGAACATGCGCAGGTAGAAGTAGCCGCGCAGGGTGTCGGCGAGCAACCAGGCCAGCTCCGGCTCGGCCTGTTCGGCCCCCGCGGTCACAGCGGCGATCAGGTTGGCCCTTTCCGCGTCGAGCCACGCGATCGCCTGCGAGTGGTCCTCGAAGCGCGACTTGCGATCGTCTTCCCGGTCGCCGGGCAGGCGCAGCACCTGTGGATAGAGCACCTGCGCGGCCGATTGGGCCACCCAGAGATAGTGGCGGTAGAGGCGCTCCACGCCGGCGGCGAGAGCCTGCGGGCCGTCGACCGAGGCGGCAAGACTTGCCGCGTAAAGGCGAAGCAGGTCATGGAAACCGTAGCGGCCCCCTGTCCTGTCCTCCACAAGATGAGCCGCGACAAGGGATTTCAGGATCGCCGCGGTCTGGTGCGGGCCTAGCCCGGCCAGATCGGTCGCCGTGTCGAGGGTGAAGTCGGGACCGGGCACCAGGCTCAGCGACCGGAACAGTTGCTGGGCAAACGAATCGAGCACGGCGTAGGAAAGCTCGAAGGTGCCGGCGATCGCCAGATCGTCGTCGCCCGCGAACTCGAGCACGCCCAGCCTGTCGGCGGAACGCAAACGCGCCATGTATTCCTGGATGCCCTGTGCCGACTTGCCGATGAGCCCCGCCGCCGCAATGCGCAGGGCGAGGGGCACCTGGGCGCAGAGCCCGGCCAGCTCGGCAAGCATCGCGGGATCGTTGTCGCCCAGGATCGAAGTCAGCAGCGTTTGCGCCTCGGCCGGATCGAGCACGCCAAGCCGCACCGGACTGGCGCCATCGCGGGCCACCAGACCGGAAAGCTCGGTGCGGCTGGTCACCAGGGTCTTGCAGGCAGGGCTGCCCGCCAGCATCGGCCGCACCTGCTCGCTGTTGCGGGCATTGTCCAGAACGATCAGCAGCCGCTTGCCGGTGACCTGTGCGCGAAACAGGTCGGTGGCGAAGTCTTCGCGGACCGGAATCTGCTCCGGCGGGACACCCAGCTGATAGAGCAGGCGGGACAGAGCCACCACCGGTGCCAGCGGCTCGGACCTGGAGAACCCTTGCAGGTCCACATACAGCACGCCGTCTGGGTAGAGGTGGGCCACCCGATGCGCCCAATGCAGCGCCAGCGCGGTCTTCCCGATGCCACCCGGACCCGTAACCGTCACCAAGGCGGACGGCGCCGAGTCAAGCTTTTCCAGCTCTGCGCTGCGCCCGGCGAAGCCGGTCGCGTCAGCCGGAAGCGCGTTGCGGCGGGCGGGCGGGGCCTGCGGGCTCAGGCCGGGATCGGAGCGCAGGATCGACAGCTCAAGCGCGGCGGTGGCCGCGGCCGGGTCGACGCCGAACTCCTCGGCCAGAGCCTCGCGCAGCTGGCGAAGCACCGCGAGCGCATCGGCCGGCCGGCCGCATCTGTACAGGGCCAGGGCGAGGGCACGCGCGATGCCCTCCCGCAACGGGTGCTCGCCGATGAGCGCGCTCAGCTCGGCCGCCACCTCCTCGTGCCGGCCCAGGCGCAGCTCCAGCTCGGCCAGACCCTCGATGGCCGCGAGCCGCTGCTCGTTCAGATTGGTTCTTGCCGCCTCCACAAAGGAGCCGACGATCTCACCGAGGGCGGGACCGCGCCACAGACTGAGTGCTTGCCGCATGATTTGGGCTGCTGCGACCAAATCATCACGCTCCGCGAGCGATCTCGCCTGGGCCAGCTGGGCGGCGAACAGTGTGACATCTATCTCGTCTTCGGCGGCTTGGATCCTGTACCCAGATGATGAAGTGAAAAGGCATTCCGGGCACCCTGCCTGGCGCAGGGCCCGCCGCACCGCGGACACGTCGGCCTGGATCTGGTTGCGGGCCGTGGAGGGCGGCGCCGGCCCCCAGATCGCGTCCACCATGGATCCGGTCGTGACAAGACGGTTGGCCGACAACAACAGATAGGCCAAAACCGCACGACTGCGCGGCCTTGGTGCCGTGAAGACCGCCTCCTGGTTGGCTATCTCCACCGGACCTAGCAACCTGAAACGCATACCGCCCCCTTGCCTGTGGCCGAGCATAGCGGCAGAGGGCGACAGCGCGAAAAGTGTCAATAGGCCGATGCAGCGCCGAGGTAGGCCTTGGCCGAGGTGCGAATGGCCGATATCGACGCCGCCACCGCGGGATGCGTAGCCGAACCTTGACGGTAGGCGATCCGGGTGCGGCGCTGGATGGCAAGGGGCATCAGCCGAACACCCGATGGCGGACCGGTTGCGGCGAGCTGTGGGACCAGGGCCACGCCCTGCCCGGCCGCCACGAGGGCCAGCACGGTGGTGAAATCATCGGCGTGGTGACGCACCCGCGGCGTGAAGGCGGCGGCGCGGCATACCCGCATGGCGACGGTGTGGCACAGCGTCCCCGGTGTGCCGACGATCCACGGCAGGTCGCTGGCCACCGCGACCGACCCGATGGGGTTGGCCGTGAACGACGCTGGTGTGGCCAGGTAAACCGTTTCCTCCAATATGGACATAGCGTCCAGAGCCGGATCGGGCTCGACCGGGGCCACGTCATAGTCGTGCAGCAGCCCGACGTCGAGGCGGCGCTCGCGCAGCTCACCGGGCACCGCGGCCGGATCCAGCTCGGTCACCATCAGTTCCAGGCCCGGATGGTCACGGCCAAGCGCCACCAGCGCGGCCGGAAGCAGCGTGCGCACAGCGGTGGGAAACGCCCCGATGCGCAGCGGCCCAGTCAGACCGGTGCCCACGGCGGCGAGCGCGGCGCCGGCCCGCTCCAGCGCGGTAAGCACCTGTTCGGCATGGTGCACCAGCAGCTCACCGGCGGGGGTGAGGGTGACCCGCCGCCCGGATCGTTGCAGCAACGGCATCCCGGCTTCCCGTTCCAGCGCCGACAGCTGCTGGGAAACGGCCGACGGCGTATAGGTGTGGGCCTGCGCGACCGCCGCGATCGTGCCCAGATGGGCGAGATCGCGCAGCAGCCGCAAGCGGCGGAGGTCGAGCATAAGCTGAGCTTACGCTTGAGCACAGAAACGCGAACTAGACCTTAACCGTCTGCCCGGCCCAGGCTGGTCCCATGACACTCACCGGTCTCTACGTTCCGCTCATCACCCCCCTTGACGCCGACGGTGACGTTGCCTTGGCCGCGTTGGAGAAACTTGCTCACGTGGTACTGGACAACGGCGCGAACGGGCTGGTGGCGCTCGGCACCACGGGCGAGCCGGGGGCGCTCAGCGACGCTGAGCAACGCGCCGTGGTGACAGTGGCGGCACGGGTCTGCCGAGAACGCAACGCCCAGCTGCTGGTTGGTGCCAACACCACCGAAGCGCTGCAAGGATTGCGGGACCTGCCGGAGCTGACCGCCGCGCTGAGCCTGGTGCCCCCGTTCGTCAGGCCCGGCGAAGCCGGTGTGCTCGCCCATTTCACCCACCTCGCCACCGCCGGAGTGCCTCTCGTCGTCTACCACATTCCGCACCGCACCGCGCAGCACGTCTCCACCCCCACGCTGCATGCGCTGGCCGCCATCCCGGGCGTGATCGGGGTCAAGTACGGCGCCGCCGAAATCGACCCGGAAACCGTTGCCCTGCTTGCCGATCCGCCGCCCGGCTGCGCCGTGCTCGGCGGCACCGACGCCATCATCTCGCCGCTACTGGCGATGGGCGCCCACGGCGGCATCCTCGCCAGCGCCCACGTCGCCACCACCGGATTCGCCGAGCTGATCAGGTCGTGGCAGAGCGGCGACGCCCAGCGCGCGGCATCGCTCGGGCATCGCCTCGCCAAGCTGTCCCTGGCCCTGTTTGCCGAGCCGAACCCGACCGTGATCAAAGGTGTCCTGCACGCGCGCGGCGAAATCCCCACTCCGGCGGTCAGATTGCCGTTGCTCCCAGCCCACCCCGACACCGTCCGAACCGCCATGCAGCTACTCGAAGAATGCGACACCGACCTTCCCGGGCAGTTAGCGTAGGAAACTGGGCGAAACTGTGGAAGGAAGTCAGATGGCCAAGATCACTATATTTGAGAGCCTGTCGCTCGACGGCGTGATGCAGGCGCCCGGACGCCCCGACGAGGATCGGCGCGGCGGTTTCTCCCACGGCGGATGGGCCACGCCCTACGCCGACCACGTCATGGGAAAGCTGGCCGGCGAGGGAATGTCCGGTGGCGGCGCGATGCTGTTCGGGCGGCGCACCTATGAAGACTTCTACGGCTTCTGGCCGCATCAGGGCGACAACCCTTACACCGAAGTGCTCAACAACTCCCGCAAATATGTCGTCTCCCGCACCCTGGAAGACCCGTTGCCGTGGAACAACTCGACGCTGCTCAAAGGCGAGGCCGCGCAATCCGTGGCACAGCTCAAGGCAGACCTCGACCAGGACCTGGTGGTGCTCGGCAGCGGGGAGCTGGTGCAGGCGTTGCTGTCGCACGGCCTCATCGACACCTACATCCTGCTGATCCATCCACTGGTCCTCGGCACCGGCACGCGCCTCTTCCGCGACGGCAACCCGCTTGCCAAGCTGCGGCTGGTCGACACCACCCCAACCACCACCGGCGTCATCATCGCGACCTTTCAAGACGACGCCAGCTTGGTGTAACCGGACAGTCGAGGCGAGTCCTGGCGGTGATGGAACCCCTGCGCAACTTTGCGTCAAGCGTTGCATTACCGCCAGGTGATCACCGTGACCCGAGTTGGGCCAACAACCACAACCGGTACAGATCTTCGATCTCGGCACTGCGCGTGCCGTGAAGCCTGGCGAGCCGCCTGATCACCGCGAAATCGGGTGGCAGCGCCTTGCCCGCACAGTAGCGATGCAGCGCAGCGCTACTGACATAGATGCTCTTGGCCAGCTCTCGGTACCCCTGGCCGGTGCTCTTTTTCAGGACCAGCAGCGTGTTCGCGAACGCCGTCGCGGCTGAACCCTCTGGCATACTTCGGGATCTCCCTTCTCCTTTTCCTGGGATGGTCCGATCGTCCCGTATCGACGCAAGGGGAGGCAAGGCGCGGCTGTCTCAAGATGCGTGACGGCACGGCAGCTCAAGGCTGCTGTCCCGTCCCACCCCGGTCAAGGGCATTGCGGGCGGGCTGAGCCGAGCGCGATCCTTGGCACGAGGGTCGTTCCGGCAGTGGAAACGGGGGCACCAACGGGGGTTGCCGGGACTGCCCGTCGAGGCGAGAAGGTCACCAGTCGTGGACGGTGCCGTCCAGGAGGCGGTTGACCGGTAGGTAGGCGGGTTGGTAGGGGAAGGAGCCGGCCAGCGCATCGTCGTAGTCGATGCCCAGACCCGGCTCCTCGCCGGGCATCAAGCCACCGTCCACAAAGGAGTATGTGGGCCGGAAAACCGCATGGGTGTCGGCGCTGTGCGGCATGTACTCCTGGATGCCGAAGTTGTGCAGGGCGATACCGAGGTGGACGGCGGCGGCCAGCCCGACCGGGGAGATGTCGGTGGGGCCGTGCACACCGGACTTGATTTGGTACATCGCCGCGTACTCGAAGATGCGCTTGAGGCCGGTGACCCCACCGGCGTGGGTGATCGCCGAACGCACGTAATCGATGAGCTGTTCGGAGATCAGAGTCTGGTAGTCCCAGATGGTATTGAAGATCTCGCCGATCGCGAGCGGTGTGGTGGTGTGCCGGCGCACCAGCCGCAGTGCTTCCTGGTTCTCCGCCGGGGTCACGTCTTCGAGCCAGAAAAGGTCGTAGGGCTCCAGATCCTTGCCCAGCTTGGCGGCCTGGATGGGGGTCAGCCGGTGATGGGTGTCGTGCAGCAACGGCAGCTCAGGCCCGAACTCGTTGCGCACCGCCTCGAAGACCCCGGGCATGTGGCGCAGATAGGCGCGGGTGTCCCAGCGCTCCTCAATCGGCAGCGGAACCCGGCGCGCGGGCTCATAGTCGTAGCGGGCGTCGGAGCCGGCGGCGGCAGCCGAGGAGGAGGCGACACCGTAGGTGGAGTCCTGGCCCGGGATAGCGGTCTGGACGCGGATGGCCCGAAACCCGCGTGCCATGTGCGCCCGGATCGAATCGAAAAGCTCCTCGTTGTCGCGCCCGGAGGCGTGGCCGTAGACGCGGCAGGAAACCCGGGACCGCCCGCCGAGCAACTGATACAGGGGCATTCCGGCCACCTTGGCCTTGATGTCCCAAAGCGCGGTGTCGACGGCCGCGATGGCCGCCATCGTCACCGGCCCACGCCGCCAGTAGACGCCTCGGTAGAGCAGCTGCCAGGTGTCCTCGATCAGGTGCGCGTCGCGGCCGAGCAGCAGCGGCACGATGTGCTCGCTCAGATAGGTCGCCACCGCCAGCTCACGGCCGTTGAGGGTGGCATCGCCATAGCCGACAACGCCGTCGGCTGTGCGGATCCGCAGGGTCACGAAGTTACGCCCCGGGCTGGTGATCAGCACCTCGGCTTGCGCGATAAGCATTGCGTTTTCTTACCGTGATCTCAGGCTTTACGCCAGGAAAAGTTCGGCGCGATGCCGAACATGGCGCGGGCGCGGGCGCAGTCGACAAGCGACTCATCGCTTCTCGGTCTTCTTGGCACCGACGGGTACCACTCGTCGAGCAACTCATCGGTGGGCCTGTCCATGATGGTGTCCGCGGCCGTCCACAGCACCGCATGGTGACCTTCCACCGGCGCGGTGAGAGCGGCCTCGCAGAAGCGTGCGACATCGTCGACATGGATGTAGGACCACAGCGAGCTGGCCCCGGCCTCTGGCTTGCCGCGCACGATCTCCACCAGGCGTGGCAGGTATTCCTCGTCGACGACGGTCGAGATCCGCAGCGATATCGCCACCCCGCCGGTCCGGCGCGCATACGCGGCCGCGACCTGTTCACCGATCGCTTTGGACAGACCATAAGCATCCTGTGGTACCAGGGGATGCTCCTCGTCCAGCGGAAAGTAGAGCGGCTCGGACCAGCGGTGCTGGAACGGATACCCGTAGGCGGACAGGCTCGAAGCGCTGATGACCCGGTTGATGCCCAGCTTCGCGCACGCTTCGAAGACGTTGAACTGCGAGATGGCGTTGTTGGCGAAGACCTGCTCCGGCGGATAGCCGCCCGGCGCCGGAATCGCGCCCAGATGCACCACGGCGTCCGCCCCGGCGAACACGCCGAAGACCTGGCCCAGATCGCACAGATCGGCCCGCTGCCCCGACTTCAGATCGGTCGCCACCACGTCGTGTCCACATTGGACAAGACGGCGGACCACCACACTGCCCACCTTGCCGGCCGCGCCGGTCACCACCACCCGCATCGCCCCACACTACTGCGGCTTTCGACAGCGACTAGCCCCAGATTTTGGCCACCTGCTCGGCGACGACGGCCGCCTGGGCCCGGCCGGCAAGCGCCGCCGGCTTGCGGTGGCCCGGATCGAGCACATTGGTGCCGATCGCCCGGGTCGCCGCGGCGTCCGGGCTGACCAGGGTGACCTGGCAACCCTGCGCCTGCAGCGCGGAAACCTGCTTGGTGGCCGGAATCATCGGCCCCCCACCGCGCACTATCGGGGCCAGGATGACCACCTGCGAGGAACCCTCCGCCACGTCCGCGTTCACCGCGGAACGCATGCCACCATCGACGAATCGCCGCTCGTTGATCTCGTGGGGCGGCCACACCCCCGGCACCGCACAGCTTGCCGCCACCGCGTCGATCAACGGCACGCCGCTGTCGCGATCGAAGACGACGAACTCGCCGGTCGCCGCGTCTACCGCGGTCACCTTGAGCGGTCGCTCGGGCCAGCCCTCGAAGGGCAGCCGGGCGGCGATCACCTCACGCCGCTGGGCGGAGGTGACCGTGGGCGCGGCGAGCGCCAGCGAGCCCATGCGCATCCCGAACTGTTCGGTGGTGCGGCTCCTGAGCATCGCCCACGCGTAGCGCGCCAGCAGGCCCGCACCCAGTTTGGCCGGGATCTCGCTGGCCGGATCGGACAGCTGCGTCTCGTACCAGTCGGCCAGCGGCCGATCGCCGGCGATCATGCTGGCCACCACCGAACCCGCCGAGGTGCCGACGAACAGATCCGCTGCGGTCAGGTCCACACCGGCATCGGCCAGCCCGGCAAGCATGCCGAGCTCCCACGCTATCCCGGTCACGCCGCCGCCACCCAACACCAAAGCCCTGCCCGCCATGGGCAAAGCCTACGGCTTCACCGCCCGGGTGGCGAAGTATCCGGGAAGGTACCGCGCGGTGGCGTCCATATGATGTGGAGCCTCCGAAAAACCTGTGATCAGGAATCCGGCCGCGAGCTGACCGCCGAGCTGCTCGGCCATCGTGTGGCTGTAGGAGACCGGCCATTCCCCCGGATCACCGGCCGTATCACGCGGAATGCTGTGCCGCACGATCAGCTCGCCGCGATCCAGCGCGTCGTCGTCGAAGATGAACACGTCCGGGTTGAGGAAGCCGGACAGCAGACTGCCGCCCGTGCGCAGCACCCGGAAGCATTCGCGCCACACCGGCGCCAGCTCGGGCGAGAACAGGTTCGACACCGGGTGGAAGACGACATCGAAGCTGTCATCGGGGAAAGCGCTCAGATCCCGCATGTCGCCCAGGACCGTACGAAGGTCCAAACCGTCGCGCTGCGCGACGAAAGCGTCCTGCTCCAACTGGCGCGGCGAGTTGTCGAGCACGGTGACGTTGGCGCCGGCCGCGGACAGGGTGGGCGCCTGCTGGCCGCCGCCGGAGGCGAGGCACAGGATGTCCACTCCGGACAGATCAGCGGGCAGCCATTGGCGATCCACCGGCTGGTACCCGATAAGCACCACCGAAAATTCGCCCCGCCGCGCCGAAGCGATCACCTCGGCGGAGACCGGCCGGGTCCACTCGTTGCCCGAGTCAACCTGCTTGTCCCACGCGGCACGGTTATAGGCCACCGGATCGAAGTCCTCGCTCATGACCGCCGATCGTAGACTCTGTGGATGAGCAAAAGCGTGGTAATTACCGGCGGCACCGGCGGGTTGGGCACGGCGGTGACCCAGGTGCTGCTCGACGAGGGCTGGCAGGTGGTCGTGCCGTGGGTGGCGCGCAAGGAGCTTGACCGCATGCCCGCCAGCGAACGGCTGGTCCTGGTCGAGGCCGACCTGTTCGACCCGGCCGCGGCCGCGGCCGTGGTGGGTGCCGCCACCGAGCCGCTCAGGGCGGTCGTCAACCTGGTCGGCGGTTTCGCCATGGGCGGCCGCGTCCACGAAACGCCCATCGACGACTTCGAAGCGCAGCTGCGCCTCAACCTTCGGCCCGGTTATCTGATGTGCCAGGCGGGGATACCACGGCTGATCGAAGCGGGCGGCGGCTCGGTGGTCTGCGTTTCCAGCCAGGCCACCCGGCGCCCGTTCTCCGGCGCGGCGGGCTACCTGACCGCGAAGACCGCTGTGCTCGGGCTTGTCGGCGCGCTGCACGCGGAGTACGAACGCGACGGGATACGCGTCAACGCCATCCTGCCCAACGTCATTGACACCCCGGCGAACAGGGCCGCTCAGCCCGGCGCGGACACCAGCGGCTGGACCAAACCGGAGGTGATCGCGCAAACCATCGCTTTCCTCTGCGACGATCGGTCAGCGGCCGTGCGGGGCTCGCAGCTTTTCGTGTGACTCCAGGAACGACACCACCTCGCCGAGGAACACGGCGTTGTCGTCACCGGCCACCATGTGCCGGGCGTCGCCCACCTCGACCAGGCTCGATCCGGGGATCAGCGACTGCAGCTCATCCATGCCGTCAACGCTGACAATGTCGGAGTGCTCCCCACGCACCAGCAGCGTGGGGACGCGGATGCGGGAGGCCGCCCGTTTGGTGCGCTGATAGCCCTCATCGTTCACCTCGCTCGTGCGGTCGGTGCGGGTGAAGGCGGGATCCCAATGCCAGTACCATCTTCCGTTCGGCCCCACCCGCACGTTCTTGCGCAGCGACTGCGGGTTGACCGGCCGGTCCCGGTGTGGCTGGTAAGCCTGTACGGCGGCCGCCACCTCGTCGAGCGAAGCGAATCCGTCGGGCGCGCCCATCATGAAGGCCGAAATCCGGGCCACCCCCGCGGGCTCGACCCGCGGCGCGATGTCCACCAGCACAAGGGCCCGCGCCACCCCGCCGCGCTCCCCTTCGGCCAGCATGGCCGTGATCCCGCCCAGCGAAGCACCGATGATGACCGGCTTTTCACCGAGCCCCGCCACGACCGACATCAGATCATCCACGAATCGGTCGAAGGAATAGTCACCGTCACCGGACCAGTAGCTCTCACCATGCCCGCGCGCGTCGACCGCATAGGTTTGCCAGCCCGCCTGCGCCAGCATCGGCCCAGCCCTGCGCCAGGAGTGCCGGGTCTGGCCACCGCCGTGCAGCATCAGCACTATGCCGCGCCGGTCCGCGACCGGCTCCCAGACGTCAGCGGCGAGCTGTCCGCCGGAACCGTTCAGCCTGATGACCATCGCCTCATGCTAGTGAGCTAATAGTGCTCCCGCGCAGCCTCAAGTTTTACCTTCGCCCGCCTGGCCGCCTCTGGCATGCCCTCATCGCTGAGCAACGCGATCGCCGCCTCCACCGCCGAGGAGAGCTGGGCCCACTGCTCGGCCTGGGCTTTCAGCTGCTGCCCCTTGATCCAGAGATCGACGAACACGGAAACCTTGGCCCGCAACACCCACGGGTCAAAGGGCTTGGTGAGATAGTCCACTCCGCCGGCCGCGTAGCCGCGCAGGGCGAGCCGCGCGTCCCGGTCGGCCGCGGTGAGGAAGATGATCGGGATGTGCCGGGTGCGCTCCCGGCGCTTGATGTGGCTCGCCGTTTCGAAGCCGTCCATCTCCGGCATCTGGGCGTCGAGCAGGATGAGCGCAAAGTCGTCGACCAGAAGCTGTTTGAGCGCGGCCTCCCCGCTGTCCACCGCGACGGCTTCCAGGGGCAGGCCTTGCAACATGGCCTCCAAGGCGATCAGGTTGTCCCGCCGATCGTCGACGAGCAGCGCCTTGGCCGGGCGCAGCCCCGCCGAGAGCAGGGGTTCATTCTGTGGTCCGGTCATCTTGTGCTCCGATCCCGGCCAGTCATCGTTCTTGCGATCAAGTCCAGCAGCTCATCTAGGTCAACTGGTTTGGTGATGTAATCGTTAGCGCCCGCGGCCAGGGCTTCTTCGCGATCACCGGGCATCGCCTTGGCGGTCAGGAAGACCACCGCGAGATCGGCGAAGCGCTGATGACGGCGAATCATCTGGGTGGTCTCATATCCGTCCTGATCCGGCATCATCGCATCCATCAGGACGATATCGACCTCGGGATGCTCGGTCAGCAGCCGCATGCCCTCAGCGCCGTTGTCGGCGTAGAGCACCCGCATGCCGTGCAACTCGAGCGCGCTGGTGAGGGCGAAAACGTTGCGCACGTCGTCGTCGACGATGAGCACGTTGGCGCCGTTGAGCTCCGGGCTCACCCGCCGATCGGTGACGATCGGCGTGTCCTCGCGCAGCATGGGCGGCAGCGCCCGGGTGGGGAAGGAAGGCCCGATCGTCGCCGGTGCTATCCGTACCGTGTTGGACGCATCGGCCACCAGCTGGTCGGGCAGGTAGAGAGTGAAGGTCGAGCCGCGCCCGGGGGTGGAGGCCACCGTGATCACGCCGCCGAGCAGGCGGGCCAGTTCCCGGCTGATCGGCAGGCCCAGGCCGGTGCCGCCGTACTTGCGGCTGGTCGTGCCGTCGGCCTGCTGGAACGCCTCGAAGATGATGGCCAGTTTCTCGTCCGGGATGCCTATCCCGGTGTCATGCACCCGGAAAGCAAAGACCTGATTCGCTTGGGCCAGTACGGGATCGTGGAACGCCATGGCCGGCTCGGCGAGCGCGATCTCCATCGTCACCGAGCCGCTGTCGGTGAACTTCACGGCGTTGGCCAGCAGGTTGCGCAGGATCTGTTGCAGGCGCTGGGCGTCGGTGACGAAATGTGGCGGCAGCTCGGGAGCGATGTTGACCGCCAGCTCAAGCTTCTTGTCGTCCGCCTGCGGCCGGAACGCCTGCTCGACATATTGGCGAACCTCGTCGAAACGGATCTCGGCCGGCTGCACGTCCATCCGGCCGGCTTCGATCTTCGACAGGTCCAGGATGTCGTCGATCAGCTCCAACAGGTCGGAACCGGCGCTGTAGATGGTTCTCGCGAACTCGATCTGCTTGGCGGTCAGGTTCTTGTCCGGGTTGTCGGCCAGCAGCCGTGACAGCAGCAGCAGCGAGTTGAGCGGGGTGCGCAGCTCGTGGCTCATGTTGGCGAGGAACTCCGACTTGTACTGGGAAGCGGCGGCAAGCTGTTGCGCCTTCTCCTCCAGGCCCAGCCGCGCCATCTCGATCTCGCGGTTCTTGATTTCCACGTTCCGGTTCTGTTCGGACAGCTGTGCCGCCTTCTCTTCCAGCTCGGCGTTGGTGCGCTGCAGCTCGACCGATTGTTCCTGCAACTCGTGCGCGAGGCGCTGCGACTGGGCGAGCAGCTCCTCTGTCCGGCTGTTGGCGAGGATCGTGTTGAGCACGATGCCGATGGTGGTGACCACCCGGTCCAGGTAGTCGAGGTGAAGCTCGGAAAACGCGCTGACACAGGCGAATTCGATGACGCCGAGCAGCTCGCCCTCGAAGACCACAGGCAGCACCACGAGGTCGCCCACCGGGGTCTCCGCCAGTCCACTTCGGACGGTCAGGTGGGCCGTTCCCGCGCCCACGCGGATGGTGCGCCGCGTCAACGCGGCCTGCCCGACCAGGCCCTCGCCGGTCAGGTAGGTCACCGGGTGATCCGGGGCCAGGTACCCGTAAGAAGCGGCCAGCCGCAGTTGCAGCCCGCCGATCTCGTCGGCATCGGCTAGGAAGAACGCGCCCAGCTGCGCGTTGACCTGCGGGGTCACCTCCGACATGATCATGCGGCAGACCTCGTCGAGGTCGCGCTGGCCTTGCAGCAGACCGCCAGTGCGGGCGATGTTCGAGTCGAGCCAGCCCTGCTCGGCGTTCTTCTTCGTCGTCTCGCGAAGCGTGACGATCATCTGGTTGATGTTGTCCTTCAGCTCGGCGACCTCGCCCAGCGCCTCGACCGCGACGACCTGGGTCAGATCGCCACGGGTCACCGCCGTGGAAACCTGGGCGATCGCGCGAAGCTGGGTGGTCAGCGTCGAGGCCAGCTGGTTGACGTTCTCGGTCAGTCCACGCCAGGTGCCGGAAA
>NZ_BONY01000030.1 GCF_016862955.1 Rhizocola hellebori
AAGCCCGGCGGCCAAGGCAGCAAACACCTCTGGCAACCCGTCGATCAGCTGACGGGCCAACCCCTCCTGCGCGGCCGCGGCACGGTGCGTCCAGGACAGGGCGAACGCCACCTCGTCAACGCCATAGCGGGGATCCGGCGCGGCATTGACGACCTCCAGCACCAGACCCAACAGGCGAGCCTGCGCCACAGCGGCGGCGCGGTTGGCAGCAATCAGCCTGTCGACCAGATCCTCGACCGCCCCCGCGCCCATGCCTCCAAACTAGACAAGGGGTACGACACTAAGGCAGGCACTTGCCGCCGGGCAGCGGCGTCATGACCGCCACCCAGGACTCGCTGGCATGGTGGACACCCACGACACAGGCTTCGCCGCTTCGCGCGCCGAAGATCAACTTTCCAGTCGGATCCCCATGGACCTCAACGTCTTTGAGCGAGGAGGCGTCCAAGATGACCCTGACGAGGGCCACATCGACGGGGCCTGCCCGGCGGGCGGAGTCCAGGTTGGACTCGATCATCCTGGCGCACTCGACATGCGCCCGGACGACTTCGATGCCCAGTTCACGCCGGGCACCGAACACCGTCGCGGCTCGCGCATTGGCCGCGATGAGCTTCTCCGCGTCCGGCAATACAGCGGTAGGCCCGCCCAGCGGCTGCGACGCGGTGGGAATGGGTGACGCGCAATCCACGCCGACCACCACCAGGTATGCCTTGGGTGCCGACCGTGGAACCCGCAATCCCACGGTCGCTACCGGCGTCGCCGCGAACACGCTGGAGACCAGGCTGCCGGCAAGCAGGCCGATCACCAGCACTGCCAGAACCGCCAACACCTGACGAACCTTCATAGCCGCCTAGCGTAGGACGTTTTTCCTCAGATAGACGACCGCATGCGGGCCAACCTGTACGTCGTCTCCGCGCACCTTTCCGTAATTGCCCGAGCCGGTGCCGCCGTACTCGGCCGCATCGGTGTTGATCAGCTCTTTGAACCCGCGCACCTGTGGCAGGTGGACATGCTGATGGAGGCCGGAGAAGTTGGCGACACAGACCATCGAGCCACGGCTGAAAGCGACGGTGTTGCGGTCAGGATCATTGTGGATCCATTCCATGCCATCGCCCCACAACTCCTTGTACCGGCGGTAGATCCGGTTCAGGTCACGCAGCACGTTACGCAGGCCCTCGTCCGCATAGGACCATTCCAGCCCGTCCTGCTCGTTCCACTCGGAATCCTGCCCGAGCTCGGCGCCCATGAAGACGAGTTTCTTGCCAGGGAAGGCCCACATGTAGCCCAGCAGCCCGCGCAACCCGGCCAGCCGATTCCATCTGTCGCCGGGAAGCTTGCTCAGCAGCGCCCGCTTTCCGTGCACCACCTCGTCATGGCTGAGCGACAGCACGAAGTGCTCCTGCCCGGCGTAGTACGACGGCCAGGTCAGGGTGTCGTGGTGGAAATGGCGGTAGATCGGATCTTTGACGAAGTAGAGCAGTGTGTCGTGCATCCAGCCCATGTTCCACTTCAGGCCGAAACCGAGGCCGCCCCAGTCGACCGGCTTGGTCACGCCCGGCCACGCCGTGGACTCTTCCGCGATCATCACGACGCCGGGGTGATGCCGGTAGACCGCGGAATTCAGCTCCTTGAGCAGATGCACCGCTTCCAGATTGGTGTTGCCGCCGAACACGTTCGGCTCCCACTCGCCCGGATGGCGGGAGTAGTCGAGGTAGAGCATCGACGCGACAGCGTCGACGCGAAGACCGTCGACGTGGAACTCCTCGCACCAGTAGAGGGCGTTGTTGATGAGGAAGTCGCGCACCTCGTTGCGGCCGAAGTTGAACACGAGGCTGCCCCAGTCGGGATGCTCGCCGCGTCTGGGATCCGGGTGCTCGTAAAGGCTGGTGCCGTCGAATTGGGCCAGCGCCCACTCATCTTTGGGAAAGTGTGCCGGCACCCAGTCGAGGAGCACACCGATGCCCGCCTGGTGGCAGCGATCGATCAGGTGGCGGAACTCGTCGGGCGTGCCGAAGCGCGCTGTGGGCGCGTAGAAGCCGGTTACCTGGTACCCCCATGAACCGCCGAATGGGTGTTCCATCACCGGAAGCAACTCGATGTGTGTGAAGCCCAGCTCGCTGACGTAGGCCACCAGCTGGTCGGCCAGCTCCTTGTAGGACAACCCCGGCCGCCACGAACCCAGGTGAACCTCATAGACCGACATGGCGCGAGCGTGGTGGTCGGTGCGCCGGGCGCTCATCCACTGCTCGTCGTTCCACGTGTAGTTCGAGGTGAACAGCACCGAAGCGTTGGCGGGCGGGCATTCCGTGGCGAACGCCATCGGATCCGAGCGGTAGGACCAGCATCCGTCGGCCCCCTGAATGCGAAAACGGTAGCGCTGACCCTCCTGCGCGGTCGCGACCTCGGTGCGCCAGATCCCGTCGTCGTTGCCCCACATGGGCAGCCCGTCGTCGGGCCACCACCCGCTGAAGTCACCGATAACCTGAACCTGGCGCGCGTTTGGCGCCCATACCGCGAACCTGAAACCCCCGTCAGCCAGCGCGTGGGCGCCGATATCCCGCCAATGTGTCATCGCAGCAGGTTCCCATCTGGGACCACGATCGGCTCGCGCGGCTCGCCGAGCCGCGCGGCACGATGTGCGGGCTCAGCGCGAATCGCCTCGCCGTAAGCGGCCACCACCTTCTCCGCGATCCCTTGCCAGCCATAGCGTTCGGCAATCATCGCCGAAGCCCGCTTGGTCATCTCCTTGGCCAGCTTCGGTTCGGCGAGCAGGGTGCCCACCGCGTCGGCAAGCGCGCCCGGATCGCTGTGCGGGAAAGTCATCCCGGTCACGCCCGGCTCGACGATCTCGGCCAGCCCACCGGTGGAGGCGACCGCCAGCGGCGCACCCGCCGAGGCCGCTTCCAACGCCACCATGCCGAACGGTTCGTACAGCGACGGCACCACCGTGGCGCTGGTCGCGGCCAGCATGGCGGGCAGCTCCCGCTCGCTGAGGAATCCGGTGAACGCCACGGTGGAGGTGATCCGGTGACGCCGCACCGCCTCCTGAAGCTCTTCCTTGTAGGGCCCATCCCCGGCGATGACGACCTTCAGCCCGGGATGCTCGGCACGCAACTGCGGCACGGCGTCAACCAAATCCTGCACGCCCTTCTCATATACGAGCCGCCCGGCGAATCCGACGAGCGGCCCCTTGGCCTCAAAACGTTCCCGTGCTTTACGAACGGCCGTAGCGGTGGCCCGCCAAGCCTTGCTGTCCACGCCGTTGGGGATGACATCGACCTTGTCATCGGGCAGTTCCAGCAGGCGGCTGACTTCCCACTTCATGTACTCCGAGCACACCAGCACCTTGCCGGCCCGCTTGCCGAGCCAGTACTCCACGGAGTGGATGCTGCGGTTGAGGTCGTCGGGCAGCCAGCCTTGGTGCCGGCCGGCTTCGGTGGCATGGATGGTGGCCACCAGCGGTAGGTCCAGGTGCTCGGCCAACGTCACCGCGGTGTGCGTCACGAGCCAGTCATGGGCATGCACTACATCAAAGGTGTAAGTCTCCGCCGCCCGCAACGCGGCACGGGTCAGCGTGTGGTTGAACGCCATGGTCCAAGCCAGCAACGTGGGCGTCGACAGCGGGAACAAAGGAGGATCCTCTGGTGCGCGCACAATCCGCACGCCCTGGCTGAATTCCTCCAGTGGGGCGCCAGGGGCGTGGCGAGTAACCACGGTCACCTGGTGGCCGATCTGCGCGAGAGAGGTCGCCAGCGCGTGCACATGCCGGCCCAAGCCACCGACTACCACCGGCGGATACTCCCACGAGAGCATCAAGACACTTGCCATCGATCCTCCTCGCGGTGCGCGAAAAGAGGCACCTGTTTGAGGTGCCACGCGTCGTCGGGGTTAGACCTATCCTGCCTTACTTGAGTTACCGTCGTCTGGTGCTTGAGTTTCCGTGTCGTTTCGTGGCGCGATTTTTTTATAGCCGTGTCGCCCGCAACAGCTCGGCCACGCTCCACGCTTGGAAGGGACACCCGGTTGCTCCGTGCGGTGCATTGCCGTGCAAGGTTTCGCTCACCGAGTTGAGTCCGTAGTCGCCAAGGTGGGCCATCAGGCCACCAAAAAGTTCATCAGTTGGTAACTTCGCTTTAACAAGAGCCGTGGCGTACGGGCCGATCAACCATGGCCACACCGTGCCCTGGTGATAGGCGTAATCCCGTTGCGCCATGGTCCCGTCGTGGCGCGGGCGGTAAGCGGGATCCTCCGGGCTGAGGCTGCGCAAGCCGAAGGGCGTCAGCAAAGCCTTGCCCACCCGCCTGATCACCTCGCGGTCGGGCTCCAGCGGCGCGTTGGGCAACGAGTAGGCCAGCAGCTGGTTGGGCCGCAGCGCCGCGTCGTCGGCGGTGTCGCGCAGCCATTCGCCCCCGCCGAAGGTGCGTGCGAAACTCACCTTCGCCCGGGTCAGCAGATCGCTGCCCAGATAGGCCAGCGCGTTGCACCACAAGGCGTTGATCTCCACAGCCTTGCCGCGGCGCGGCGTGACCGGCTGGCCGTCCACCCGCGCGTCCATCCACGTAAGCGCCTCGCCGTCGGCCCCTTGCACCAGCAGACCGTCGTTGGGGTCCACCCGGATGCCGTAGCGGGTCCCGGCCAGATGCGCCTTGAGGATCCCTTCCAGCGCTGGGCGCAGCTCGTGTCCCAGATCGGTGTCGCCGGTGAGCGTGACATGCCGCTCGACGGCGTGGATGAACCACAGCGTGGCGTCGGCGGTGTTGTACCCGACCGTCCCGCCGTCGGCCGTGTTGGCGAGCATGCCTTCGCTGAGCGTGGCCGCGTAGGTGCGCAGAAGCTCGCGCCCCTCCTCGGGCCGGCTGGTGGCGAGGAACAGCCCCTCATATGAGGTCATCGTGTCGCGCGACCATGCCCCGAACCACGGGTAGCCGGCGACCACGTCCGGCCCCTTGACGATGAACGCGTCGGCGGACAGCTTCAGCCCGTCCAGGGCGGCGTTGCGCCGATTCGCCAAATCGATGATCTCGCGGGCCGGTGGTGGCTCCTCGCTCAGATCGCCCGCCCAAGCGGTCACCTCAAGGCAGTCTCCAGGCGACTCGAGCCGTGCTTGAAAACTGCCAGCACGCATCAAATCTTCGGTGGGTACGTAGCCGCGCGCCGCCTCTTCCCGAGCGCGCACACCGCGCAGCCAGGTGCCGTCCGGGGTCCAGTTTGGACCGCGCAGCCGGTAGGCCCCGGCCACTACCTGACCTTCCAGCGTCAGGTCGCCGTGCTGCTCACCGTGCTGATCGCGCCAGGCACAAACGGCCTGCACGCTCAGCTCGGCCGGGCCGCCGGCCAGCAGCCGGTAAACGACCGCGACACACGAGCGGCCGTGCAGCATGGCCAGCTCCCGCTCTATAACGGTTTCGCCGAGCCGCCATCTCCATCGGGGCAAGCCGTTCACGAGCTCGAAACGTTCGAGGTAGAAATGCCCGTGCGGCCAGATGGTGCCATCCGCCCACTCGTGGGTGGCCAGCTCAACCCCGTTGAGCACGGGATCCAGCCCGATCAGGCCCACCTTGCGGGTGGCCGGGGTGGGATCGGCCACCACCAGTAATGCGTGGTAGCGGCGGGTACGAAGCCCGCTCACCGTGCCCATGGCATAGCCACCCAGACCGTCGGGCACCAACCACTCCCGGGCGCCGCCCAGGGTCACGTCACCTAAGACTTGAGAACCGTACTCGATGCGCACTCCATCATCATGCGCTAACAATGGTGCTATGACCTCCGAACAGCTCCGCTTGGACTCTGCCGCCGCTCGAGAGGAACGCTGGCGAAGCTGGGGACCCTATTTATCCGAGCGCGCCTGGGGCACGGTCCGCGAAGACTACAGCGAATTCGGCGAGGCATGGGACTACCTCCCGCACGACCACGCCCGCTCCCGAGCCTACCGCTGGAACGAAGACGGCCTGGCCGGGATCTGCGATGAGCGCCAGACCTTCTGCTTCGCCCTCGCGCTATGGAACGGCAAGGACCCCATCCTGAAAGAGCGCATCTTCGGGCTCACCGGCCAGGAGGGCAATCACGGCGAGGATGCCAAGGAATATTGGTGGTACCTAGACAGTACCCCCACGCACTCGTGGATGTCCTGGCGATACCACTATCCGCAGGCCGAATATCCCTACACCGAGCTGGTGGCGGTCAACCGCGGGCGCAGCCGGGAGGAGCCCGAGTACGAGCTGCTCGACACCGGCGTGTTCGACGAGGACCGCTATTGGGCCGTCACCGCAGACTACGCCAAGGCCAACCCCTCGGACATGTGTATCAAGATCACTGTCGCCAACCGTGGCCCAAAGACCGCCACCCTGCACGTGCTGCCGACGCTGTGGTTCCGCAACACATGGGCGTGGGGGCTGCCCGGCCGCGACGACAAGCCCAGCATCCACGCCTCCGACGGCCTGCTCTACGCCCAGCACAAGACCTTCGGTGAGCTGGCTCTGCGCGGCGACGGCGAGAGCACCCCGCTCGCATGCGACAACGAAACCAACGCGCAGCGGCTGTGGGGGCTGGAGAATCGCTCGGCCTACCCCAAGGACGGCATCAACGACCACCTGATCCACGGCACCGACACGGTCAACCCCGACCTGGTGGGCACCAAGGCCGCGCTGCACTACGTGCTGGAGGTGCCGGCCGGGGAGTCGCGCGAAATCCGGCTGCGGCTGACCCAGGGCGCGCCCGAGGGCGAGCTCGACGAGGTGCTCGCCACCCGAAAAGCAGAAGCGGACGAATACTTCTCATCTCTGATGCCACCCGGCACCACCCCCGACGAGGCCGATGTGGCCCGCGCCGGGATAGCCGGGCTGATGTGGGGCAAGCAGTTCTACCACTTCGACGTGAGCCGCTGGCTCGACGGCGACCCCGGCTCGTCCCCGCCGCCGGCCGGGCACCGCGAGGGCCGCAACTCGGCCTGGCGGCACATGAGCAGCTTCGACGTCATCTCCATGCCCGACAAGTGGGAGTACCCGTGGTTCGCCGCGTGGGATCTGGCCTTCCACTGCGTGGCGATCGCCCACGTCGACCCCCAGTTCGCCAAGGAGCAGATGCTGTTGCTGCTCAAGGATTGGTACCTGCACCCCAACGGGCAGATCCCCGCCTACGAATGGGCTTTCGGCGATGTGAACCCGCCCGTGCACGCCTGGGCGTCGCTGAAGATCTTCGAGCTGGACGGGTCGCGCGACTACGAGTTCCTCGGCCACATCATGCACAAGATGCTGCTCAACTTCACGTGGTGGGTCAACCGCAAGGACTCCAACGGCAACAACCTTTTCGAGGGCGGCTTCCTCGGGCTGGACAACATCGGCCCGTTCGACCGGTCGGCTTCGCTGCCGGTGGCCGGAAAGCTCGAACAGTCCGACGGCACGGCGTGGATGGCGATGTACGCGCTGAACCTGCTGGAGATCTCGCTTGTCCTCGCCACGCGCGACCGCGTCTGGGCCGATATCGCCACCAAGTTCTTTGAACACTTCGCTTATATCGCGTACGCGGCGGGCGAGCTGTGGGACGACGAAGACGGCTTCTCCTACGACCAGATCAAAAAGCTCGATGGCAAAGCTGTCCCGCTGAAGGTGCGTTCGACAGTGGGCCTGCTGCCCCTGTGCGCCACCACGATCCTCAGCTCGGTGACTCTAGTCAGGCTGCCGGAGCTGTCGGCCCGGCTGCGCTGGTTCCTGTCGGAGAAACCCGAGTTCGCCGACGTGCTCGGGGAAAGGCGCATCCAGAGCGGGCAGCAGCAGCGGCTGCTCTCCGCCGTTGGGCCGCAACGGCTCAGCCGCGTGCTGATGCGCATGCTCGACACAGAGGAATTCCTCTCCCCCTATGGCCTGCGCACTCTTTCCCGGGCTCATCTGGCCGAGCCGTTCTCGGTCCGGCTCGGCGATCACGACTTCAGCATCGGCTACGAGCCCGCCGAGTCGCGAAGCGGCACCTTCGGCGGCAACTCCAACTGGCGCGGCCCGATCTGGTTCCCGGTCAACTTCCTGCTCATCGAGGCGCTGCGGTCCTACGCGCGCTTCTACCACGACGACGTGCTGGTCGAATATCCCACCCGTTCCGGGGTGAAGATGCCACTCGCCCAGATCGCCGACGATCTCTCCGACCGGCTCATCTCGCTGTTCACGGTCAACAAGGAGGGCCACCGGCCGCTGTGGGGCAGCGATCCTCGGTTGCGCGACCATCCTGATTGGAAGGATCTCCTGGTCTTCCCCGAGTACTTCCACGGCGACACCGGCGCGGGCCTGGGCGCGATGCATCAGACCGGCTGGACCGGCCTGGTTGTCGACCTGATCCTGAGCCGCCGGGCCAACCACGGCTACGCCCCCGGGTACTGATATACGCTCTTCGACGTGCCCCTCACCCTCGATGAGCTCAACGTGTCCGAAAAGGCGCTCTGGGAGGCGTTCGCCACCGGAGCGGCGGTCGACCTGCGCGACAGTCCAGAAAGGACTGTGCGCGCCACGGTGCTGGCCGCCCTGCTGCTCGGCGCGCGCGAGGTGCCCCCGGGCAGCGCCCCGGGGGTGCGCCTGACCGGTGCCCGGATAACCGGCGATCTGCGGCTGACCACCGCCGCCATCACGGTGCCGGTGTTGCTGGAGGAGTGCGACTTCGACGCGGAGCCCAACTTCGACGAGTCCTCGACCCGCAGCCTGGCCTTCATTCGCTGCCGGCTGCCCGGGTTCCGCGGCAAGCTGCTGCGCGTCGACGGCCAGCTGCGCTTCAACGAGTCGACAGTGACCGGCTGCATCCTGCTCACCCGCGCCACCATCACCGGCGAGCTGGTCCTGGTCAGCGCGAAGCTGGTCAACCCCGGCGACTGGGCGCTTTTCGCCGGCGGCCTGACCGTGGAGAGCGCCCTGTTCGGCGCGCCCAACAGCGACCGCCCCGGCGCCTGGCCAATGACCGTCGAGGGCGGGCTGCGGCTGGTGGGCGCGCGCATGCTGGGCGGCGTTTTCTTCGACGGCGTGCAGATCGACAATCCCGGGGCGGTGGCGCTCCAGGGCGACAACATGACCATCTTCGGGCGGATGTTGTGCGGCCAAGGTTTCCGGTCGACCGGCAGCGTGCTGATGCCGCGTGCCCGGGTGGAGGGCGAGCTGAGTTTCGAAGGCGCCCATCTGGATGGGCCGGTGGCGCTGTCGCTCAACAACACCATCATCGATGACCTGAACCTGCGCACCGCGGAGCCCGCCACGGGTCTGGTCGATCTGCGGCACGCCCGCTGCGTCCTGCTGCGCGATGCCCCGGTCAGCTGGCCCGCACAGATCGCCCTCGACGGTTTTGTCTACGAGTCGATCGACAGCAGCCCCGCCTACCTCGCCGTCAAGGACCGGCTGCGCTGGCTCGGGCGGGAGCAGGACGGCTTCCGGCCGCAGCCCTACGAACAGCTCGCCGTCCACTACCGGCGGCTGGGCTCGGATGCCGCGGCTCGCCATGTGCTGCTTGCCAAACAGCGCATCCAGTCCCGCGAACGCCAGCTGCACCAGCGCATCGCCGGTCACCTCCTGAATTGGACCGTCGGCTACGGCTACCGCCCCTGGCGCGCCGCCGCCTGGCTGGCCGTCATGCTGGCCGTCGGCACCATCGCCTTCTCCGCCTGGCCGCCCCAACCCGACGGCTCCACGCGCAAGTTCGACCCGCTGATCTACACGCTGGATCTGCTGCTCCCGATCAGCGCGTTCGGGCTGCGCGAGGACTTCGCTCCGGTGGGTTCGACGCGGTGGCTCGCCTACGGACTGACCGCCGCAGGCTGGTTGCTCGCGACCGCCCTCATCGCCGGTGTCACCCGGGCGCTGCGCCGCGACTAGGCGTCACCGGCACCACGCATCGAGTCTGCGTGTAAATGGTTGGCATGCAACGGTTGCAGCGGATGCACTGGGAGCGCACCGCGCGGTCGGCGCGGATGCGGTTGGGCAGGTCCGGCTCCATCAGCAGGGCCCGGCCCATCGCCACGAAGTCGAAGCCCTCCCGGCGGGCCAGCTCCATCTCGGCCCAGCCGGACACGCCGCCCAGCAACACCAGCGGAAGGCTGAGCGCTTCCCGGAACCTGCGCGCGTCATCGAGCAGATATGTTTCGCGGTAAGGGTATCTGCGCAGGATCCAGCGCCCGGCCAGCCGGATTCCCAGGCGCTGCGGGAAAGGGAATGCCGCGGCGAATTCGGCGATCGGCGCGCCACCACGGAACAGGTACATGGGATTGAGCAGGGAGCTGCCCGCGGTCAGCTCGATCGCGTCGAGGGTGCCGTCGCTTTCCAGCAATGATGCGGCGCGCAGACTGTCTTGCTGGGACAGCCCATTTCGTACCCCATCAGAGATATTGAATTTGGCGATGATCGCCATCCGGCCGCCGACGGCCTCCCGCACCGCACTTGCCACCTCACGCGCCAATCGTGCCCGGTTGGCCAGACTGCCGCCGTATTCGTCGGTGCGGCGGTTGATCCGTGGGCTGAGAAAGGAGCTGATCAGATAGTTGTGTCCCATGTGGACTTCGACGGCGTCGAAACCGGCCCGCTGCGCCAGCAACGCGGCTTGCGCATGCGCCGCGACGACCCGCTTGATGTCCGCCGGGCTTACCGCTCGGGTCAGCCCCGGCCCGAGCGGATTGAACCGGCGGCTGGGCCCAAGCGACGGCAGGCCTGTCGTGGAAGGATTGGCGACCGGGCCGGCATGCCCGATCTGCGCCGAAACGGCCGCGCCTGCGCCATGCACCGCGTCGGCCAGCTGGCCCAACCCCGGCACGGCCTCCTCACGCATCCAGATCTGCTTTCCGTCGGTACGGCCTTCGGGTGCGACGGCCAAGTAGGCCACCGTCGTCATCCCCACCCCGCCCGCGGCCATGCGCCGGTGGAACTCGATCAGGTCGTCGGAAACGACCGCCTGCGGCGTGCGGCCCTCGAAGGTGGCCGCTTTGATCAGCCGATTGCGCAGGGTGATCGGGCCTAGCTGAGCGGGTTCAAAGACCATGGTTCACTATCACCGCTTTGGCCTACTTAAGCGAGTCCTCCCCGACCCCGAGCGCGCTTTCGCACCTGGCCAGCCCATCGAGCAGGGCATCGTGGTCGGCGCCGGCGTAGCCGAGGGCGGCGCGATAGTCGGCCATGGCGTCGCCGTGCCGGCCCACCGCCTCGTAGCCGTAGCCGCGGTTGAACAGCACGTCAGGGTTGCCGGGCTGAAGCTGCAGCGCCCGGTCGAGGTCGGCGATGGCCTGGACCGTGTCGCCCTGGCCGAAGCTGGTGACCGCCCGGTTGACCAGTGCCTCCACCAGATCCGGGTCGAGCTTGAGCGCGGCGTCAAAGGCTTCCCGTGCCCGGTCCGGCCAATCGTCCATGAGGGACAGTCCCAAAGCACAGTGCAGCCGGGCTTCCCCGGGCAGGAGCAGCAGCCCTTCCTCGACCACCGCGACCGCCTCGGGCGCGGGCAGCAAGGCCGCCAGGGCCAGGCGTGCCTCCAGATAGTCCGGCTCCATATCGAGCACGTAACGGAAGTCCGCTATCGCGCCGGTCACGTCCCCCAGCGTCGCCCGCAGATCGCCACGGTTGTGGTAGAGCTCGGGAAACGGCGGGCCGAGCCGCATCGCCGTCTCATAGTCCTGCAGTGCCAAGGCGTGCCTTCCCATCTTCTGCAAGAGGTTGGCCCGGTCGAACCGGTACTCCGGATATAGCGGATCGACCCCGACAACGTGCTCGAATTCGGCTAGAGCCTCGTCCATCCGGCCGAGGGCGGCGAGCACCTGTCCCCGGTTGTGCCGCAACACCGAGCGGTGCAGCCGATGCTTCTGCGGGTCGAGCGCTCGGTCGAGCAGAGCTATCCCTTCGGTCACCAATCGCAGTGACTCGTCCAGGTTGCCCAGATGCATTTCCACCAAGGCTTTCCCGTTGTACATGAACACGAGGTGGAACGGATCGTCCATCATGGTGGCCAGCGCGATGGCCGTGTTGATGTGCGCGCGGGCCCGATGGTGGTCGCGTTGCTCGTAGAGCCGCGTGTGCAGCATTGCCAGCGTGTAGGACATCGTCATGTGGCGAAATGGCGTCGTGGAACGCGCCATCAGGTCGTAGTAGATCGGCTCCACCTCTTCCGGCCGGCCCAGGAGGAAGAGGAAGTCGGCGCGCTGGGTCTGCGCCCAGTAATGCTCGCTCGGCTCGGCTATGGCGGCGAGCGCGTCGGCGAGCCACAGACCCGCGGCGTAGCAGGCTTCGCCCATGCAGTAGTCCAGCGCCACCCGGAAGGCCTCCGCCGCAGCGGCCCGGGAAGAGCCGCGGGCTCGGTGGTAAGGGATCGCGCCCAGGCACAGCGAGAACTCGCCGCGGGCGGCAAGCTCGTCGGCGCAGTGGTCGTGATAGGCGGCATCGCCCCGGCCAAGCTCCACAGTGGACGGACCTACGGTTTCGAAGCACAGGCCACGGCGTCCCGCCAGGTCAAGGAATTCGAGGTCGGTGGGGTCGGCGTGGTCCAGGCCGGTGAACCGGACCGCGACCGGGTGGGCGCGCAGCAGGTCCACAATGCCGTGCGCGATACGCCTGGTGCGCAAGCGCGAGTACCACCTGGTCCGCTCCTGCGGCGGGGCGAGCGCGGTGAGCGTCTGCGACGAGCCGAGCTGAGCACGCAACTCGGGCGCCACCGCGACGATCTCGATGGCGTGCCGGGCGGCCAGTGCGGGGTCCAGGTCACCGAACACCGCTCGAATCAACGTCCCCACCCCGGTGTAGGGCCCCCGCCAAGCGCGGTGGCAATCGATGATGAGCATGCGACCTCCGCGCCGGAGTTGGGTGTGCGGCCACGGGGCGGAGCCGCACACGTCTAATCGGCTGTCAGAAACCGTTCTCGTCGCAGCTACACGATGGTGTGGTGTAGCAGCCGATCGCGGCCCCGGTCAGACGCATCGGTCCAACCTTGTGGACCTGAAGTTTCTTCATGGCAACCCTCCTCAGGGGTGGGGACGTTTGATAAATGGTGAAGGCGTCGTCTCGATCCTCGCCAGCCCTTTCAGCCCTGGCCAAAACCTCTAGGTGGGGAGGCGGTTGCACGCCGTGTGGCGGATTCATTTCACCGCGCAAGACCTGGTCCGAACCCGGATAGCGCCAACCCTCGGGCCGCTGGCCGAGACCATGTTCGGCCTGAACCTGTTCCGCACCCGCAAGCCGTGCACCCGAGCGTTCGGGCCTTGGCGCACCACGGTGGGCGCGCGGATGACCGCCCAGATGCGACCCCTGGCGTCGCTCGCCCCGGTCGGCACCATGGGGGTCGACCTGTGGTCCCTCACCGGCGAGGCGCCCACCATCGAAGCCGGAATCGACGCTCTGCTCACGATGCGGCCCGAACACATCCGGACCGAGCTCGAGCTCTTCTCCAGCGACCAAACCCTGCCCAGGTGGGCCTGGACCCTGGCCGAGCGCAACAGCCGCGGCCGGCGCGAGCTGGCCGGCGCCGCGCTGGCCTCCTATCGCGCGCTGCTCGCCCCGCACTGGCCCAAGGTGGAAGGGCACCTGCACGCCGAGCGCAGCGCCCGAGCCCGGGTTTTCCTGGAAGGCGGCATCGAAGGTCTACTAGCGACACTTCATCCCAAAATCCGGTGGAATTCCCCGGTTTTGGAGGTGCTGATGTGCGGCGAGGCCGAGGTGCATCTGGGCGGGCGCGGGCTGTCGCTTGTACCGTCGCTGTTCGTCGGCGACCGGCTGGTGCTGCTGACCGACCTGCGGTCGCCCGACGGCCCGATCCGGCTGGTCTTCCCCACCACCCAGGACGCGCTTGCCCTGCATCGCCTGTGGTCCAACGGGCACAGCCAAACCGGCGCGCTGGCCGCCTTGCTCGGGCACAACCGCGCCGCGGTGCTGCAGCGCATCGCCGACGGCTGCACCACCAGCGAGCTGGCCCAGCGGGCCGGCGTCTCGCTGGCCTCGGCCAGCCAGCACGCCACCGTGCTGCGCGAAGCGGGCCTGATCACCACCCGCCGCGACGGCTCAGCCGTCCTGCACACCCTGACCTCGCTAGGCGCCAATCTGCTGAACGGAGCCTAGGCCTTGGAGCTCACCCGGCAGCCCGCCAACACCGCGGAGCTGCCAAGGGAGAGCTCCAAGGCCTAGAGTGGACACCATGTCTGGAGCACTCGCCGAGCTTTATCGCCAGCTGCATGCCCACCCCGAGGTCGCTTTCAAGGAACACCGCACAGCGGCCGTGATCGCTGCCCGGGTAAGGGATTTGGGCTACGACGTGACCGAGGGGGTCGGCGTCACCGGCGTGGTGGCCATGCTGCGCAACGGACCGGGCCCCACCGTGCTGCTGCGCGCCGACATGGACGCGCTGCCGATGCAGGAGAAGACCGGCCTGCCCTACGCCAGCCAGATCGACGGCGCGATGCACGCGTGCGGTCACGACATGCATGTCACCTGGCTGATCGGCGCGCTTGAGGTGCTGCAACACGAGAAGGCCAGCTGGTCAGGCACGGTCATGGCGGTCTTCCAGCCGGCCGAGGAGGGCGGCGGCGGCGCTCAGGTGATGGTCGATGACGGTCTGTTCACCCGCTTCGCCGTCCCGGATGTCGCGTTAGGACAGCACGTCACTCCGCTGCCGGCCGGCACTGTCGGGTTCCGTCCCGGCGCGTTCATGGCCGCCTCCGACGAGCTGCGGGTCAGGCTCTTCGGCCGCGGCGGGCACGGCTCACGGCCAGAGGCCACAGTGGATCCGGTGGTCATGGCCGCCTCGACCATCATGCGCCTGCAGACCGTGGTTTCGCGGGAGGTGGCACCCATCGACACCGCGGTCGTCACCGTCGGCGCGATCCACGCCGGCACCACAAGCAACATCATCGCACCCGAGGCCGAGCTGCTGCTGACCATCCGCACCTTCTCCAACGCGGTACGCGACAGGGTGCACGACGCCATCGGCCGCATCATCCGGGCCGAGGCCAGCGCGTCCAACGCCCCGGCCGAGCCGGAGATCACGGTGACCATGTCCTATCCGGTGCTCATCAACGACCCGATTGCCACCTCACGCACCATCGCCGCCATCGGCGCCGAGGTCGGCGCGGAGAAGCTCATCGAGCAGCCGCTCATCATGGGTGCCGAGGACTTCGGCACCTACGGCACCGTGGCCGGAATCCCTTCCGTCTTCTGGTACGTGGGTAGCACCGACGTGGACGTCTACGCCAAAGCGGAGCAGGCCGGACGCCTCGACCAGGACATCCCCTCCAACCATTCGCCCTACTTCGCGCCCATTCTCGACCCCACGCTGGAATTCGGGATCCGCACTATGGTTGCCGCCGCCCGCGAATGGCTCGACTGATCGGTCTGCGCTAATATGAGGTGCCCTCGGAAAGCAATAACCCCGGCAGCATGCCTTGCGGCAGAGACCAACCGGGGTGTTCTCCGAGAGGATACCGCATTGTCGTTCGACGACGCAAACCCACACCATCTCCACGCCGTTCGGCGCAGCCTGTCCGCGCCCCGTCTCGCCCCCTACGATCAGCTCGCCATGACCCATGGCGCGCTTGGGCTTCGGCTCTACGAGTGGAACCTGGAAGCAAGCGCGGCCTGTTACGCCAACCTGCAAACGGTGGAAGTGTGCCTGCGCAACGCGATCCACGACCAGCTCACGCGGCGGCACCAGGCACGAGCGCTTCCGGGAAGCTGGCTTAACGACCCGCTTCGCCTGCTCGACCCAAAGTGCCGCGCCGATATAGCCAGCGCGGTCGCCCGGCTTGTCCAGCAGCGCAAACAGGTCACCCCCGACGCCATTGTCGCCGAGCTGACCTTCGGCTTCTGGCGGTACCTGCTGTCAAAGAAGTATGAACATGCGCTGTGGACGCCTGCCATTCGCCATGGCTTTCCCCATCTACGGCCGCAACAACGGGCCGAGCTGGCCGAGCCCGTGGAACGGCTGCATCGGCTGCGAAACAGGGTGGCTCATCACGAGCCGATCCACCTTCGGGATCTGGTCGCCGACCATCACGACATGATGGTGGTGCTTGAGGCGATCTGTCCGCATACACACAGCTGGGCGCGACGCCTCAGCCTGCTGCCAGAGGTGCTCTATCGCAGGCCGGTGCCGCGCCAGCGGGCCGGAACATAGCAATAACCCCGGTGGCGTGCCTGGCGGCAGAGGTCATCCGGGGTCTTCGTCGATAAGCATACACCTCGCGCTGGGCGCTGGACACCGGCATTAGGATGTGAGCCACCCATTCCGATCCGACATAGGACACGCAGATGCCGGAAACGCCGGACGAGACCGATCCCTTTCAGGACAAGGGTGAGGCGAAGCAAGAAAGCTTGCCGGCGTACCGGCTGAAGGTTGGGATGACGTTCGCTGCCGGTGTCCTGTCCATTGTCGCCACCACGGCCCTATTAATCATGATTAGCCGAGGCTCGGATCCCGGGCGGGAGCAGGGAAGCAAACCGGTGGGCATCGATGCCACCCTGCCCCCGCCATCGACCAATCCCGAGCCGTCCGCAGTGGTGTCCCCGTTGGCCACCAGCACCGCGATGCCATCGCAGAGCCGCAAGCCCTCCACCGGGCCGGGGACGCCGGGGCCGGGCCAGACCCACGTGCCGGAGGCGACCAGCACGCCGGTGGTGGTGGCACTGAACTCGTTGAGCTGCACGCCCTCCACGGTGCCCGCGGGGCAAAACACCACCTGCCGGGTCAGGCTGACCGCACCAGCACAGTCCGATATGACCGTTGACCTGATGAGTGGCTCGGCCTCGCTGAGCGTGCCGCCCTCTGTCAGCGTATCGATCGGATCCACAGAGGTGACGTTTGACGCGACGTCGGCCAGCGACGGCACGGGCGACGTCACAGTCACCGCAACCATGGGCACGGTGACCAAAACCGACACTGTCACGATCGGTCCTGCTGCGTAGTGACCCATAGCTGCTCGTGTCCGCGGAGCATCAGCTGGCGGGGAACACCGGCCGGCTCGGCCAGGCGGATCGCGGGAAAGTTTGCCACGAGCGCGCGCAACCCGCTGATGCCTTCGAGCCGGGCGAGCGCGGCACCGAGGCAGTAATGAGCGCCCGCACCGAAGCTGAGGGTCTGGTCGGCTCGGGCGGCGCTGAACCGGCTGGGGTCAAAGCGATCCGGCTCAGCGAAGCGGGCCGGGTCGCGGTTGGCCGCCGCCAACAGCACGAGAACCCAGCTGCCCTGCGGGATGTTCACCCCGGCCACCTCAGCGTTGGCCGCCGCCCATCGCAGCGAGAAGTGCGTGGGCAGCTCGAAACGCAGAATCTCCTCCACATAGGACGATGCCAGCTCGGGACGCTCGCGCAGCCGGGTGAAATGTTCCGGGCGCTCCATCAGCAGGGTGAGCCCGTTGCCGAGCAGATGGGTGGTGGTGACGAAGCCCGCGTTGAAAAGCACTATGAG
Source organism: Rhizocola hellebori (assembly GCF_016862955.1). Lineage (GTDB taxonomy): Bacteria > Actinomycetota > Actinomycetes > Mycobacteriales > Micromonosporaceae > Rhizocola > Rhizocola hellebori. The sequence goes on from NZ_BONY01000030.1 coordinate 17,386, forward strand.
ATTGGCGACGAGCTCCTCTTCGTTTAGCGCCCCACCATCGGCCTCCAGCGCCTGCACCAGCGCGCTCACCAGGTCGTCGCGCGGCTGGGCGCGCCGCTGGGCGGCCAGCTCGGCGAAGTAAGGCGTGATCTCCTGGGCGGCGGTGTCCGCGGCGGCTATGGTCTCCTGCGTCGACGCCCCCAGCTCAAGCAGTGCTCCTAGGGCGAGGGCACGAGGCCGGTACCAGGAACGGTCAACCTCAGGCACACCGAGCAGCTCACCCAAAACGTTGGCCGGCAGTGGAAAGGCGAATTCGGCCATGAAGTCGACCCGGTCCCGCCCGGCGATCTGCTCCACCAGCTCGCCGGTCATCCGCTCGATGGCCAGCAGCAATCCGTTGACGCGCCGAGGGGTGAAGGCGTGATTGAACATGCGCCGCATGCGGGTGTGCCGTGGCGCATTGGTGAAAAACATCGAGTTCATGAAGACGGCGTGGGCCGGCCCGGTGGGCGCCGACGACTCGGCCACCTTGAAGGTCGCCGAATCCTTGAGCACCTGCGACGCGGCCTCGAAGCCCTGCACCACAAAGGAATAGCGCTCCCCCTGCGCGACCTGGCAGATCGGGCCCTGCTCGTGCAGCCAGGCGTAGACCGGATACGGGTCTCGGCGGCCCGCCTCGGTGTGCAGGGCCGCCAGCGAAACCGTCTTCACAACAGCAGGTCCAACGGCACGGCCTTGGCCATGGCCTCGTTGCCCATGTCGTTGGGGTGGATGTGGTCGCCGCTGTCCCACTCTGGGCGCAGTTTGGTGGGCTCGGCCGGATTGCGCAGTGCCGCATCAAGGTCGATGTAGGCGTCGAAGTCGCTACCGGTCCGGATGTACGAGTTCACGGTGAGCCTGATCGAGTCCAGCTCCGGCGTGTAGTTGATCACGTCGGGCGCGGACGAGTAGGCGTTCCACGGCATGATGGTGCAGATGTAGACCTTCAGCCCGGCAAGTTTCGCTTGCGCGGCAAGCTGTTGCAGCCGCGCGATGATGTTGTTCGCGGTGTCCTTGCTGATCCAGATGTCGTTGATCCCGAGCTGAACGATGAGGGTGTGCACCCCGGTCTGGGCCACCACGTCGGAGTGGAAACGGGCCAGCGCATTGACTCCGAGCCCGCCGGCGCCGTCGACCCCGGTGCGGTTGCCGGCCATGCCGAGGTTGAGCACGCCGGGGGCCTTGCCTTCCGGGGCTTGTTTGTTCAGGCGTTCGGACAGGTAGTCGGTCCACCGGTTGTCGGCGTTGATGGTGGATTTGAAACCGTCGGTGATGGAGTCGCCGAGGACAGCGATAGCGCCCTTTCCGTTGCGGTTGAGCACATCCAACCCGGCCACGTAGAACCATGAGTTGCTGGTCTCGGGCATTCCCGCGCCGGTGAGCGCGACGCTGTGGTCGCCGGGACCGAAGTAGGCGGTCTCCCGCGCCGAGACATGGAAGGTGGCGGGGCCGGTCTCACCGGGGAAGTACATCGTGACCGCGACGTCCTCGTTGGCCGGAACCTGCATGTCGATCGCGTCGCTGGCAGCGTATCCGCCGACCGGGATGACGATTTCGCGCTGGCCGAAGAAGGTGAGGTCTTTGATCGTGCCGGGTTTGAGGTCGCCCGGGCCGCTGTTGGGCCCGAATGGCAGCGCGATTGTCGCATGGCCGATAGTTAAGGGGTTCTTACCGAAGCGGTTGGAGAGGCGGACCCGCGCCTTCTCCCCGCCGACCGAGGTGTGGACGAACATGCGCACCGTCTGCCCGGCGAACCCGGCCGACGACTTTCCGGTCGCCCCGGCTGCGGAAAGCCCTGCGGCCCAGGTCGCCACCCAGGCCTCCGGTGTCGGCGCGGGCACCCGGCCCGCCGCGGTCACCAGGGCGGTGGACCCGACCGTTACCAGCGATATGAGGGCAAGCAGCAGCTGACGCCGACGGGGGTTGGTCATAGCGCAGAGTCTATGAGCGAGATCTTTCATTGGAAATATCTCAACTGGACGATAGCCGACAGGCCGAACGAGCGGTAGGGTCCGCCTGGGAGACCACCAGGGCAGGGGTGACTACACAATGGATGAGCGAAACTATGCGGCGCGCGCGTTGGAACTGTTCGAAGCCTATGGCGATGCGGAGGCCTTGGTCGGCATAGACGGTCGCCGCTTCACCTATGCAGATCTTCGCCGGCGCACGATCACGATGGCGAATGCGCTGTGGCGTCATGGCATCCGTGAAGGCGCGGCGCTGGGCATCCTGGCCCGGCAACCGTCCGAGTCGCTTTTCCTGCAGCTGGCCGCGCACCTGATGGGCTGCCGAACGGCCTGGATCGCCAGCCACACCCCGCCGCGCGCCCGCGACCGGGTGCTGACCCTGGCCAATGTCGACGCCTTCATCTATGACGCGGACATCTTCGCCGAGCTCGGGCCGGAGCTGGCGGCCTATGTCGACGTGCCGGTCTACTGCTTCGGCGGCGGCGGCATCGGGCCGGACCTGGCCGCCGAGCCGCTCACCGACGAGCTGCCGTTCGACCCGCAGACCATCACCACCGAGCCTGAGTCGCTGTTCCAAACCGGTGGCACCACAGGCGATCCGAAGCTGGTGCATCACGGCCATACCTTCTTCCAGGCCCTGCACACGCTTTCGGAGCTCTATCTGGCCAGCGGCGAGCCGCACATCCGCCACCTTCTCGTCTCGGGCACGTGGCATGTCAGCGCGCAGACCGCCTCGTTCATGACCTTCTTCACCGGGGGAACCCTTTTCCTGCACGACGGCATCGAGTTCGAGCCATACCTGCGCACCATCGAGGAGGAGCGGATCACCAGCACGCTGCTGCCCCCTCCCGTGCTCTACCGGGTTCTCGAAGACGAAAACCTGGTGGGCAGGGACATGTCGAGCCTCAGATCGCTCACGGTGGCCGGGGCGTCGACCTCGCCCACCCGGCTGCTGGAGTCGATCGAGCGGTTCGGCAAGTCGGTGCGCATCGTCTACGGCATGAGCGAGTCCCCGTTCATCGCCGCGATGCCTTACGTCGAGTTCGATCCTGAACACCCGCAACGCCTGTCCTCCTGCGGCCTGCCCTATGGCGACGTGAAGGTGGAGATCCGTGACGCCGAGGGCAAGACGCTGCCCGTCGGGCAGACCGGTGAGATCTGGGTTTCCGGCTCCCTTCTCATGAAGGGGTACTGGGGTGAGCCCGAGCTGACCGCCGAGACCCTCGTCGACGGGTGGCTGCGCACAGGCGACGCGGGCCACCTCGACGAGGACGGTTACCTCTATATAGACGATCGCGTCAAAGACATGATCGTCACCACCTACTCCAGCACGAATGTCTTCTGCCGGCCGGTGGAGGACGCGCTTGCCTCCCACCCCCAGGTGCGGGCCGCCGCGGTCATCGGGGTGCCGCACGACATGTGGGGCGAAGCCGTGCACGCCTATGTGGTCACCGTGCCCGGGGCGAGCGTGACCGGCGAGCAGCTGTGCAAGCTGGCAGTAGCCGCGCTCAACAAGGATTGGGCGCCAAAGAGCGTGGACTTCCTCGACGAGCTTCCGCTCACCGTTTCCGGCAAAGTGGACAAGAAGGCGTTGCGCGCCCACTACGACTCCCGGGTGAGCGCATGACTTTTGCGGCCGCCCTGTCGGCTCTGGGCACGCGCATCTCCTTTCTGACCCTGGCCTGGCTGCTGCTGGCCGGGTCGATGAGCCTGCGTGACGTGGCCATTGTCTGCGGCGCGCAACTGCTGGGCTACCTCATCTTCCGGCAGGTGGCCGAGCGTGTTTCGCCGGTGCCGCTGGGGGCCGACCTGTTGAGCATGCTCGCGCTCGGGGCGATCGGTTTCTTCACCGGCAACCTGGTGGCGGTGGCCGCGCTGGCTGGCTGGCTCGGTGCCCTGCGCGGTTTCGGTGACCGCTCCACCGAGCACGCGCTGCCGTCCACAAGCGACACTCCGCGCCGGGAGGGGCTGGCGCGCTTCGGGATGCTGCTGCTCGGGCTGGCGGTCGGGGCGGCCACGATGTGGCTGGGCCCGCTGGCCCTGCTGTGGGCCAACGCAATGATCTTCGCCGTGGCGGCGGCGCTGCGCGTGCTGGCCAAGACCCCCGACGTGCTCGACAGCGAAGCCACCAATGGCGACAACGTCTCCCAGCTTCAATCCGATCCCTTGGTACGCAGACTTGCGGTAACCCTGTTCGCCACCAACCTGTTCGCCCAGGCGGCAGCCGTGGTGCTGGTGGTGGTCTGGGTCAGCGAGGTCACCCGCACCCCGCGGATGCTAGGGCTCGTCGGCGTCGCCTTCGCCCTCGGCCTGCTCGGCGCGGCACTGGCCAACGCGCGTCTGGTGCAAGGCGTTGGGCGCCTGTTCGTGCTGGGCCTCGGTGTGCTCGTGGGCGGTGGGACGCTGCTGGTGATCGGCGGCCGGCCGGCGGTCCTGCTGCTGGTGGTCATCGCCGCGATGGTGGCCGGTGTCGCCACCGCGTCGGTCATCCCGGTCATCGCCACCATGCTGTCCGCGCACGTGCCGGTGTCGCTGCGGTCCCGGGTCGACGGCGCGCTGTCCAGCATCGCCTATCTGGGCATCCCCCTGGGCACGGCTGCCGCTGCCTGGTTCCTGGCCAGACCGCACTCGGTGCCCCTCGCGCTGGGCGCGGCCGCCGCCGTGCTGCTGGTGGCCCTGCTCATTCCGGTGTTCGCCTTCCGCACCTGGCGTCAGCTGTTGCCGGATGCGCCCGTGGTGCTCACCGGAAACGCGAAGCTGCCCGCCCGCCTCACCGTCATGCTGGCCTACGCCAACGGGCAGTGGGTGGTGGAGGTACGCCGCGGCCGCGCGCTGCTCGGCAGCCGCCATCTGGTGCGCTCGGCGGAGGCGCTGAACATGCTCTCGGTCCTGGATGTGCCCGGGGTGCACGACAGCGTGGAGAAGGCGCTGACCGTGGACCAGACCGAGGCCACCCGCCAGGCCGACCGGATGCGCTCGGAGCTGTCGGAGCTGGAGGCGAAGCTGGCCGGCCTGACCGAGATGGTGGAGATCACCGAAACCCACCGCCCACCCAAGCCGAGGGAGAGCACCGACGCCGAGGTCACCTCGACCTAGGGCGCGGCCGTGCGCCATTGCGGGTCGCGGCCGAGGTAGCCCATCAGTCGCTGATCCACCGGCGCGGTGTCGGGCAACGGCACGTGCGCGCCGAAAGGGTCTCCGCTGCCGAACGAGCTTTCGGGCCAGCGCTGCGCTATCCGCAGGCCGTGCTCACACAGCTCACCGTCCAAAGTGGAGTCGACGCCGATCGTTTTGGCGACGTCCCAGCCGTGGGCCAGATAGTCGACCGCGTGCATACGCATGGTGCCGAGGGCGGGAATGAGCCCGTAGCCGAATATCTCGAGGCGATGGTCGGCGAGATCGGGCCGGGCGAAGTCGCGCACCACCAAGGCCGCCGCCTCCCGATAGGTGGCGTAGGGGTCGTCCTCATCGAGCGTGACCTGCTCCCACACGGCCGGGTCGGCGGGCTCGAGCCGGGCCGCGGCGGCGAAGCCACGATGCTGGCCGACCATGTGCCGCAACAGGTCACCCAGCTGCCAACCCGGGCACGGGGTGGGCAGGTGCAGCTGGCCGGGCCGGATCTGGGCCACGATGGGGTCGATCGACTCCAGCACGCGGCGGTCGAATTCACGGGGATCCACCCGCATACTGTATCCATGGCCGTCACCGAAGCGGACGATCCTTTCTGCTTGCGTCCCAATGAGTCTGCGGACCTGGTCGGCAGGCATCCGTGGAAGCGGTTCGCGGTGCTGGGCGACAGCGTGGCGCAGGGGCTGGGCGATTCGGTCCCCGGCTACCCGGATCTGCCGTGGTGTGACCGCATCGCCCACGAGCTGCGCCGGTTTCAGAGCGAGCTGAGCTACTTCAACCAGGGCCAACGTGATCTCAAGGTGGCCGAGGTGCGCGACTCCCAGTTGGCCAAGGCGCTGGCTTTCGCCCCCGACCTGGCTCTGGTGGTGGCGGGTGGCAACGACGCCATGCGCTCGTCCTACGACCCGGATCTGGTCAACGAAACGCTGGCCGCCATCATCCGGCCGCTGCAGGAGACCGGGGCCGACATCATCACGGTGAGCATCTTCGATATTTCGCATGCCCCCGCGTTTCCGGACAAGGCACGCGAGTCCGTCCGGGTGAGGATGGTTCGCTTCGCCGAGCACACGGCCGCGCTCGCGCAACAGCTGGGCACCATCCACGTCTACTGCACCGGGCATCCGGCCGAGCGGGATCCGGCGATGTACAGCGAAGACGGGATGCACGCGAACATGCGCTGCCACCAGATCTGCGCGGCACTGGCCCTCCGCCGGCTCGGAAGTCATCTAAAGTCTCGCAGGTGACTTCCACCCCCGCTTACGTGTCCCGGTTCCGCATAGGCCGGGCCATGCTCGGCCTGATGGCCGCATCGCTCGCGCTCGCCCTGGTCATCCTGTTCGTCGGTGTCTCCGACATGTTCCTGTTCGTGTTGGTCACCGTCGGGTTCACGGTCCCAGCGGTGCTGCTGGTGTTCTTCGGTTCGGCGGCGTTGCTGCGCCGCGCCGGCCTCGTCGTCGACGGCGAAGGCGTCCACATCGGCGGACGGCCACCCATCTACCGCATCACCAGGGGGTTTGTGCCGTGGTCGGCGATCCGGGAAATCTACCTGTTCCGGGTCAACCACGGCGTAATGGTGCTGTCTTACGTCGGCTTTCTGAGCCATGATGGCTCGCTGCTGCTCAAGCCGTACCTGGCGCCTTCGGTCGCGAAAACTATCTGGCACGTGCCGCTCGAGGCTGTTCGGGCCAGCCGGCCAGCCTACGGCTGGCGATTGGACGCGGCCGCGTTCAAGGCGGCGGCAAGCCATTTCGCGCCCGAGGTGATCGTGGTCGACCTCTCGGACACCGCGGTGGTCCAGGCCCAGCTGCGCAACGCCGGCTAGGGCTCGCGGCATTGGGCTAGTCCTTGGCGACCTCGCGGACAGCGGTGACAAGTTGTTCCGCGTCCGGTTGGCAGGCAAGGTCTAGCGCCAGCGCGAAAGGCAGCACGGCCCCGCTGGGACGGGTCACCCGGCGGGGCGGCGCCGTCAGCCGCATCTGCTCGGCCGCGGTGGCAAGGATTTCCCCGGCTATTCCGCAGTGGCGGTTGGAGTCGTCGATGACGACCAGCCGCCCGGTGCGGTTGACCGACTCGGCCAATCCACTCCAGTCAAAGGGATACAGGCTGCGCGGGTCCCAGACCTCCACCGAGATCTCCCCTTCGAGCTGATCGGCCACAGCCAGCGCCGTCTGCACATGATGGCCGACGGCAACCACGGTCACGTCCGAGCCGGGGCGGTGGATCGTGCCAACGCCAAGTGGCACAGCCGAAAGCGTCTCTAGGTCGACATCGTCGCGCACCCCGAGCGAGCCGGCCGGCGCGAAGATCACCACCGGGTCGTCCTCGCGGATCGCCGAGACGAACAGGCCGTAGGCGTCCGCGGGCGTCGCCGGGACCACCGTCTTCACACCGACATGCGCGAAAAGGCCGTAGGGATGGTCGGAGTGCTGTCCGGCCCATCCGGTCTTCGATCCGGAACCCGGGACGAAATAGGTCACCGGAACCCGGGCCTGGCCGCCGGTCATGAGCGAAAACTTGTGCGCCTGATTGGCGATTTGCTCAAAGACCAGGAACAGCAGCGACGGGATCTGGAATTCGATGACCGGCCGCATTCCGGCCAGCGCCGCCCCGGTGGCAAAGCTGGTGAAGCCCTGTTCGGACAGTGGCGTGTCCAGCACCCGCTGCGGCCCGAACTTCGCCAGCAGGCCGGTGGTCACGTTGTTGACGCCCACGCGAATGTCTTCACCCAGCACGAAAACCGACTCGTCGCGGCTCATCTCGTCGATCAGCGCCCGCTGCAGCGCCTTAAGGTAGGACAGCCGAGCCATAGAGATAGTCCAATGCGGTCGAAGGATCCGGGGCAGGGCTTGTGGTGGCGAAGGCTACCGCCTCGTCGAGCAGCGCCTCGATGGCCTCATCGATCGACTCACGTTCGGCTGGGTCAAGCCGCCCGCCCGCGATCTCGACGGGATCGCGCAAACGGCCGCTGACCTCTTCCTCGGCCGGCCTGTACCGCACCCGCGCCTTGTGCTCCCAGGTGTGGTGGGCGTCGAAACGGTAGGTGAGGCACTCCAGGAACGCGGGACCCTCCCCGCGCCGGGCGCTTTCCACCGCCGCCGAGGCCGCTTCGAAAACCACCGCGGCATCCATACCGTCCACTGTGGACGAGGGGATCCCGAACGCGCTCGCGCGTCCGCAAATGGTTCCGGCGACGCTCTCCGACACGGTCAGCGTGGTGGCGTAGCCGTTGTTCTCACAGACGAACAGCACCGGCACCTTCCACAGCGCGGCCAGGTTCATCGCCTCCAGCAGCACGCCCTGGCTCACCGCGCCATCACCGAAGAAGCTGACCGCGACTTTGTCGCCGCCGCCTTGGCGCAGAAAGGCCCACGCCGCACCGGTCGCGATGGCGCCGCCGGCGCCGACGATGCCGTTGGCGCCGAAGATGCCCTTGCTGAAGTCGGCCGCGTGCATCGACCCGCCTCGGCCGCGGTTGAGCCCGGTCACCTTGCCGCACAGCTCGGCCAGCATCCGGATCGGGTCGGCGCCCTTGGCCAGCACGTGACCGTGCCCGCGATGGGTGGAGGTGATGATGTCATCGAAGCGCAGCGCCGCGCACACCCCGGCCGCGATGGCCTCCTGGCCGATGTAGGGGTGGATGCCGCCGATGATGTCGCCCGAGCGCACCAGCTCGACGCAGCGCTCCTCGAAGCGGCGGATCAGCCGCACCATGCGATAGAGGCTAGCTTCCATGCTCGGCCTCCAGCACCCCGTGGCCGGTTCTGGTGACGGCGAACCCGTTGCGTTGCAGCAGGTCTTGGTACTCGGCGGCGGTGCGGTCGCGCCCCTGCAGCGTCACCAGCATCAGCAGGTCGACCGGCCCGCCCGAAGCTTCGCCGAGGAATTCCTCCAGCACCACCAGCCGCCCCCGGGCCGGCATGGCCTCCTTGACCCGCCTCAGGATCCGGCTCGCGTTCTCGTCGTTCCAGTTGTGCAGCACCCGGCAAAGGACATAGACATCACCATTTTCGGGTACCCCGTCGAAGAAGCTGCCTTCCACCAACGTGACCCTGTCCCCCAGCGGCGCCAGCCTCTTTCGGGCCTGCTCGACCGCCGGTCCGAGCTCGAGCAGGATCCCCCGCTGGGTGTCGGCAAGCACCTCCAGCAACAGCCCGCCGTCTCCCCCGCCGACGTCGACAATCGTCACCGCACTGGAGAGGTCGACCTCGGCCAGGCCGGGCGGAACACCCTCGTCGGCCATCGACTCGATGAAAATGCCGGCCGCTTCAGGGTTTTGCGCTAGATAGTCGTAGAACCCGGTGCCGTAGACCTTTTCGAAAGCCGGCCCGTTCCCCGCCACCGTGTGCATGATCTCGGCGAACGATCGGAATATCTCGTCACCCTGCATCAGCGCGTTGAGCCGCACCGAGCCGGGCACCTGAGCGCGCAGCAGCTGCCCGGTCGCGGTGAGCGCGAACGTTCCCGGCTCCGGCTGGGTGAACATGCCCGCGCCGCAAAGCGCCCGCAGCAGCCGGGTCAGCACGACCCGGTCGGCTCCGGTGGCATCGGCGAGCGCGGAGGCGGTGGCCGGACCCTCCGCGATAAGGTCCGGCACACCGAGTTTGCACACCGCATACATCGCCTGCGCTGTCCAGGTGCTGGCGAGGATGCCGAGTAGCTTCTTTCTAGCGAGCATCTTTGATGGCGGTCAGGATGCCGCCCCACAGCTGCTGGCGCGCAGCGAGCGCGGTGTTGACCGTGTCCGCCGCTTCCTGCCACTTGACTTCGTCGTCGCCGCAAAGGTCGGCGAGCATCTGCATCGCCATCGGGGTGTGCTCTTCGCCGTCGACCTCGATGTGGCGCTCCAGGTAGTCCACGAACGTGTCCAGCCGGCCGCCCTCCTTGTTCACCGTGACGACCTGCTGGAACATGTCCGGGATCAGGTCCTCGCGGCCGAAGGCGAACGCCGCCGCCTGGCAGTGCACCGGCGCGGTCTCGATGAACTTCCACGTGGTGCGCACGAACTTGGCGGCCACCCCGGGCACGTCGGCATCGTCGAGCGCGTCGCTGACCGGCACCCCGGCGCGCAGCATGTCGATGAAGGTGTTGATGGTGGCGGTTTTGGCGCCGGCCTGTTCCATCCCCTGGACGTAGAGCTCGAAGTGCGAAATGAACCCGCCGCCGAGCAGGTCGCTCTCCTCCACCAGCACGATGTCGTTGATGAGCCGGCGGCTGCCGGTCGGACCGGTCGGCACCCACGGCACCGTGACACAGGTCAGGTTGCGCTGCAACGACTTGAGCAGCGACATGAAGTCCCACACCGCGAAGACGTGATGCTCCATGAAGGCGACGATCGCTTCGTGGGTGTCGAGGTTGGAGTAGAGCGGATGGGTGATGACCCCGTTCCGCTCGACGCTGATCGCCTCTTTGAGACGCTCGATTCCCGGGTGGGTCTGGCCCCAATCGTAGCGGGACATGCATTTCTCCTTAGTGGGATTCGGACCAGATCACTGGACAGTAGGTGGGGTCTGCGTAGTCTGGCCTGCCGTCCGGGGTCTGCCGGACAAGCACGTCGTGGTTGTACGAGACCACGCTGCCGTCGCTCAGCTCGAAGCGCCGGTACTGGTTGGCCCCGTCCTGGAGGTGGAACGAGATCGCGCGCCGGGGTCGGTCGCTGCGATTGGCCCCACTGCCGTGATAGGTGCGGCAGTGGTGGAAACTCATGTGGCCCTTGGGGATAATCATCGGGATCTTACGGACGTCGGTGTTGTTGAACTCCGCGTTGCGGGCGAGCTTCTGTTCGAGGTCCTCGTTGTCGCGCTCGGCGAAGTGCTTCACCGTGGTGTCGTCGCTGCCCGTTTCCTTCCAGGCATGGCTCCCGTCGACCATGGTGATGGTTCCCATCTGCTCATCGCAGTGGTGGAACGGTATGAAGGCGGTGAGCATGTTCTCCGACGTGCACGACGACCAGTAGTGGCGGTCGAAGTGCCACGGCACGACGTTGCTCGGCTCGTTCGGTTTCGGCGGCTTGTAGATGAGCGTGGATTGGAAGATACGCATCTCGTCGGCGCGGGCCAGGCGGGCCGCGACCGCGCCGAGCACCGGCTTGCGCAGGATCCGCGCGATGGCGTCGCTCTCGTAGTGCACGTAATCGTTGTGGCGTTGGACCGCGCCGTGTGCGGGCTCCCAGTAGGCCAGCTTGGGCGGGCGCAGCGGCAGCTCGCGGTCGCGCTGCCCGGCGTAGAAACGCTCACTGGCCTCGGCGAGCTCGTCCACCTCGTCGTCGGTGAACAGCTTCCTGGTCAGGTACCAGCCGTGCTCGCTGTAGAACGCCACCTCCTCCGCGGTGGGAAGCAGCTCGCGCTCTTCCTCAGACAGCTTCTCAAGCATTGGCACCTCCGGTCGCCATGGCCAGCTCGCGCTCCTTGGCCTCGTAGAGCGCCTTGATGTTGCTGGTCCCAAATGTCAGAGCCCCGTGCCGCTCGATGAGCTCAAGGAAGAGCGTTCGGCGGATGTGCATGGACTGGGTGAAGATCTGGTACATCTGCCCCCAGTGGTCCTGGTCGACCAGAACCGCGTGCTTGCGCAACTGGTCGATTGGTACGTCTACGCTTGACAGCCGCTGCTCAAGGGAGTCGTAGTAGCTGCCCGGGGTGCTCAGGAAGCCGACCCCGCGCTCGGTGAAGGTGCTGACCGCCTTGATGATGTCGTTGGTGCGGAAAGCTATATGCTGCACGCCCGCCCCGGCGTGCCAGCTGAGGAAGTCGTCGATCTGACCGGGACGCCGGTTGGTGTCCGGTTCGATCAGCGTGAAGGTGACATCGCGCGATGGGCTTTGCACCACCTTGGAATCCATGCCCTGGCCGCCCACTTCGATGTACTCCTCGAAGGTCTCCTGGAAGCCGAAGACCTCCTGATAGAACTTCGACGTACGGTTCAGGTCCCCCGACGGCACGCAGATCGCAAGGTGGTCGATGACCTGCAGCAGGCCGTCATCGCGTTCTGGTGACACGATTTCCTCGATGCCCGGCAGCCAGAATTCCTTGTCGTTCTCCCGCTGCACCAGGCGATGGGTCACGTCGCCGAAGCCGGAGACCGACGCGGCGCTCAGGCAGCCGTGCTCCTCCAGCTCATGGGTCTGTGGCGCCGCCAGCCCGGCCGCGCCCCGGCCGACCACGTCGTCGTAGAGGGCGGCGGCATCCGAGGTGGCCATGCCGATGACGGCAACTCCGTCGCCATGGCGGCCAACGTATTCGGTCGCCGGGTGTCCGCTCACCAGCCCGGTGGTCAGTACCAAGTTGATGTCCCCGTGTTGCAGCAGCAACGAACGCTGATCTGGCAACCCGGTCTGCGGCCCGCCTTGACCACGAATCCGGAATCCGAACGCGGTGCACATGAAGTAGGCCGTCTGACGGGCATCGCCGACGTAAAACTCTAGGTGGTCTACCCCGAGTATGTTCATCTGAACCTACCTATTCGTCGATTCTCCGCCCTGCCGTTTTTGGGTGCAAAAAGGTAGGGAGTGATGCCCCGTTGGTTCGGCGCATAGATCAGCGCCAGTGAGCCCTGCCGTATAAAAAACTAGTTAAGCATTTGAAAACTATCAATGGTCTGTTCAGTCTGATTGAAGCGATTCCGCTTGGTCGCCGGCGGGCCCACGATGAGGCTTACGTTGTGACCACCGAACCCGAACGAGTTTGATAGGGCTAGCTCGATTTTTTCGGTTCGGGCCGAACCCCGGATATGAGGCAAATCGCAGGCCGGATCCGGGTCGTCCAAATTGTGCGTTGGCGGCAGCACTCCGCGTCCGACAGCGACGATGCTGGCGGCGGCTTCGACCACCCCCGAGGCGCCGAGCATGTGCCCGGTCACCGCCTTGCTGGAACTCACCGGCGGCAGGTCCTGGCCGAAGACCTGCCGGATGGCAAGGGTTTCCGCCGCGTCACCAAGCTTGGTGCTCGTGGCGTGGGCGTTGAGGTAACCGATGTCCCGCGGTTCTACGCCGGCGTTTCTCAGCGCTATCTTCATAGCCTGAGCCTGGCTCTCGCCGTCGGGCCGCGGTGTTGTCGGATGATGGGCATCGGTGGTCATGCCCCAGCCGAGCAGGGTGGCGTAGGCCGCCCGGCCACGCCCGTCGGCGTGGTCGGCCCGCTCCAGCACGAACACTCCGGCCCCCTCGGCCAGCACCAAACCGTTGCGGCGCATGTCAAAGGGGCGGCTGCCCAGGGTGGGCGTGTCGGCCCAGCCCTTGGCGAGCGCACGGGTGTTGTTGAAGGTATCGGCCAGCGTGGGGAACAGCGGCGCCTCGGAACAGCCGCACACCACCACATCGGCGTCGCCCGCACGCAGGATCCGGATCCCCTCGGCGATCGACTGGGCGCCGGCCGCGCACGCCGTGCCGATCGAGGAGCTGTACCCGCGAAGGTTGTGTTTGATGGCCACCCGCGCGGCGCCCATGTTGGGCAGCATGCCGGGCAACAGGTACGGGCTCACGCCCATGCGGCCCTTCTGCGTGCGCAGCACCACCTGTGCCTCCAGCGACGCCAGCCCGCCGGTGCCGGAGACGACGCTGGCCGCCCTATACGGGTCGACATCACGCCCCACCACGAGATCCGCGTCGGCCATAGCATCTGCCGCGGCGACGAGCGCCATGACGATGTAGCGATCGATGGTGCGCGCCTCCGGGCCGGGCATGACACTTGCCGGGTCAATGGGTTCAGAAGCGCCCATAACCTCGAGCGAGCCGTATGCCGGGTGGCCTTCGGGTGGAGTCACGAGCCCGGATTTCCCACTGCACAGCGCTTCAAACACCTCGTCCAGGTGACGCCCGACCGGCGTCACCAAGCCGATCCCGGTGACGACAATCTCCTCGCCGGTCATGCCGCCACCCCCGCCAAGTGGCGTTGCCGCATCAGGAACTTGCGCACCTTGCCGGTGGGCCCGGTGACGATGTCGTCGTCGGTGACCGTCACCACCTGCCGCAGCGTGGCCGCGACATGCTCGTCGAGCGAGTCGCGCACCGCCGCGAACCGGTCCGCCTCCGGATCGGCGTCGTCGGCCAGCAGCAGCAGGACATCGCTGATGACCTGACCGTCGACGGTGATGGCCACCACGGTGCAGTCGCGAATGTCGGGGTTGCGGGCCAGGATCCGCTCCTCGGACATCGAGGTGTAAAGGAAGTGACCGTTTCCGAGGTCGACCGAGTCCACCGCGCGATCCATGTGGTAGTAGTAGCCCTCTTCGTCGCGGTACATGAGGTCGCCGGTCAGGTAGTAGCCGGCGAAACGGGTGCGGTAGGTCTGCACCGAGTCGTTCCAGTAGCCCAGCGCGAGCGTGGGCGACTTGAGCCCGAGGTGCCCGACGACCCCGACCGGAAGCTCGTCGCCGGTCTGCATGTCCAGGATGCGCACATCGGCGAAGACGTGTGGCTTGCCGACACACCGGCCGTAGCGGCTGGTGTCCGACCGGTGTCCAATGTGGAATGCCGAGTGACCCATCTCGGTGGAGCCGATGCCGTCGTAGAACGTCGATCCCGGCACGGTCACCCGGCCCTGCGGGGTCACCGTCACGTGGCTGCCGACCGCCACCAGGCGGCGGATGTGCGCCTCATGCGCGCAATCGCCGGTGTTGAACCAGATCGCCACCGACGACATGTCCCGTTTGGTCAGGTCGTAGCGTGCCATTTCGGCCCAGGTCACCGCGAAACCGAAGACACCGGTGGGTTTCCAGCTTTCGATGGCATCGATAATCTTGCTGGCATCGTCCTGGGTGGACAGGAACAGCAGCTCTGCCCGGTTACACAGCGCCTGGTTGACGGTGAGGATGCCCGCCGTGTGCGGTGCGGGCAGGGCGCTGAGCACCCGCTCGGTGCCCTGTGCCCTGGGTCCGGAAAGGCGGATCCGGCGGGTCGCGGCGAACAGGCTGCCGTGGGAGTGCACGACTGCCGTCGGCATTCTCGTGGTACCCGACGAATGGGTTATGGCTATTGGGTCTTCCTGGTGGTGGCGGTAGGGCCTGGGCGCTGCGGAAGGGTCACCCGCGCCAAGGGACGCGGCATCCCAGTCGCTGCCGGAAAGGCGGTGCACCGGATCGGTGATCACTGCGGTGGCGCGCAGCTTCTCCACATAGAGCACCGCGATGTCCAGTGGCATGTTCGGGTTCATCAATGCCGGGATGGCCCCGAGGCGGCACAGCGCCATGAAGTTGAGGAAGCAGTCGGCGGCCGAGCTGACGTAGACCGCCACCGGATCGCGTTGCTTGACTCCCAACGCCAGCAGCGATGTCACGCGGGCGTTGACCCGCTCATCGAGCTGGCCCAGCGTGAGCAGGGTGCCGATGCCATCGACGTCGGTGTCGAATTCGATTCCGGGCCCACTCGGGTCGGCGCCGTGCTCGAGCAGCCGGGTCACCACATTGGCCGCCCCCAGCTCGGGGTCGGCGGCCAGGATGGCTCGAAGGTTCATACCGCTCCTTTCACCAGCACCGCGCGAGCGGTGTCACGCTCGCCTACGGATGTCGCCTGTTCCACAGAAATGATCAGTGCCTGATGCGCGTCGCCATCAAGGAAGAGAAGGTCGGCCACAGCCAAGCCCTCGGCAAGGTCCGGCTCGGCGGGGCTCAAGCAGACCACCGGGCCGCGCAGGTCCCACTTGGCCGCGATGTAGCCGGCGATCGCGTTGGGAACGGCTTGGAAGAACAGCAGCGGGCCGGGACGGATGCCGCCGTCCACGGCCCGCGCGGTCGCCTGCGCCGTGGCGAGATCGCCGGTGGAGCTGACGATGATGACGGCCGTCTCCGCGATCGGCTCGGCCGATTGCAGGCAGCGCCGGGCCACCTCGGCGGCCAGCGGGCTGAACGTGGACTCCACGAAACCCGCTACGGCCGGCAAGGTGTCCCCTTCGGAGGTGGGCCAGCGTCCCTCGGCGAGCGTGATCACGGCGCACCCACGATCAGGGCGGTGTTCGCGCCGCCGAAGGCGGAGTTGAGCGAGAGCGCATAGCGCGGCTTGGCTGGCAGCGGCTCGTCGACGATGAGGTTCACCGCACAGCCCGGGTCGGGCTCCAGGAACCCGGCGGTGGGCGGCAGCTGACCCTCACCCATCGCCAGCACCGTGGCGATCAGCTCGACCAGCGCCGAGGCTTCCAGCGACTGCCCGTGCAAGGACTTGGTGGAGCTGACCGGGGCCGCGCCGGCCCGGCTCAGCTGCAGCGCGTTCGCCTCGGCCGCATCGCTTTGCGGCGAGCCTGAGCCGTGGGCGTTGACATATCCCAGCTCGGCCGGGCCTATACCGGCTCGGCGCAGCGCGGACGAGATGGCTCTAGCCAAACCCGAGCCGTCTGGGCGAGGTTGCACTACGTGATAGGCGTCCCCGGCGCGGCCCCAGCCCCTGATCCAGCCCAGGGGTTCGCGTGTGGTCGTGCTGCCTGCCTCCAGCACGATCGCGGCCACGCCGTCACCGAGCAGGATTCCCTTGCGCCCGAGACTGAACGGGCGCACCGCCTCATCCACGGCCAGCGCCCGGCCGGCGTCGAAGAGGGCGAATTGGTCCGGCTCGACCAGATATCCGGCAGCGACCACCGCGCGGGAGACGAACCCGTGCGCGATCGACGCCGCCGCATCGGCCATCGCCTGGGAAGCCGCCACACACGCGCTGGTATAGGTGCGTGCCTGGGGGAAAAGCCGGCCCGCGAAGTGATCCCGCGCCGGCTCGCCATGAATGGCCAGGTGCAGATTTTCCGGCGGCTCGCCGTCGCACGCTTCGGCGATGACTTCGGTCAGCAGCGATCGCAACGATGGCGCGCCCGGCATGGTCGCCGCGACACCGACCCGGCGCGCGCTCACATCGAAGCGCGACACCGGGCCGAAAGCGGGCTTACCGGAAAGAACCCCCTGCAACAGGGCTTCGCAGCCGTGGCCATAGGCGCTGGCCACCGCCATCGAGGTGATCGCCACTGACTCAGCCACCGGTGAGCACCTTGTTCAGCACCGCCAACGAACCGTCCACAGTGGACATTTCGGCGAGGGAGTCGTCATCGAGGTCGAGCACCACGCCATGGCGCTGCTCCACCTGGTGGATAAGCCAGGCCAGCTCGAGGGAGTCGATGCGCTCGCGGACCTGGTCGGCCGTGCGGTCGCCATAGGTCGCCAGCATCGCGATCACCTCTTCGCGTGTCATTACGCAGCCGACCGCGCAAGGATGGCGTCAGCGAACTCACCCACGGTCATGCCGGCCATCTCCTCAGCTTCCTCATCGGCGAACTTCACCCCGAACTCGTCCTCCACACGGACCGCAAGCTCTGCCACGGCAAGGGATTCGAGGTCGATGCCGGCGCTGCCCAGCGGGGTGTCGGCATCGACGTCGTCGACCGGATAGTTCATGGCCGCGATCGCTTCAATGACGAACTGGCGCACATCGGTCCTCATCTGGTGCACTTCCTTTCATGGGGTGGGACTGCATCACGGTGCTGTGCAGCAGCGAGCCGGGCGACCAGCGGGCGCTGGCCCGCCGGCTGATCGTCGAGGCCGCCGCGGAGCTGGGGGTGCGGGCGCAGGTGCGCAGCGAGGCCTCCGGCCAGCCGGTGATCTCCGGCTCGCCGCGCCCGCTGCACGTCTCCATCACGCACACCCGCGGTCTGGTCGCCGTCGCGGTGACCGGCCTGGGGGCGGTGGGCCTCGACGCGGAACCGCTGCGCCAGCTCGACGCGATTCCCTTGGCCGCCAAGTGGTTCAACGCCGCCGAGGTGCGATGGCTGGGCGAGGTCGAGCCCGGCGCCCGCTCCACCGGCTTCCTGCAGCTGTGGGTGCGCAAGGAGGCCGTGGGCAAGGCGCTGGGCCACGGGCTGCGCCGGCACGGGCTGCGCCGCGAAGTGCCACTGCCGCAGGAGCCGGAGCGGATGGCGCCCGTGCCAGGGCTCGAGCCGCTCGCGGTCACCGCACAGCTGTGGCAGGGCGGGCATCTGCTCGGCATAGCCTGTGCGATCCAGGCCCCCATCCTGCTGCGCTGACTGAAGCTTCATTTCGCGGTCTTCAACACGGATTGGGCGCGGACCAGCTTTCCGGTGGCTGTTCGCGGAAGCTGCTCCACGAAGTGGATCACTTTAGGCCGTTTGTAGGCCGCAAGCCGTTGTGCCAAAGCGGCTTCCACCTCACCGGCCTGGTCGGGGTCGGGCACCACGGCGTAGGCCTCTATTCCGCCGTCGTAGACAACGACCGCGGCCTGCACCCCGGGCAACGCGGCGAGCGTGTGTTCCACCTCGGTCAGGTCCACCTTGAGGCCACCGACCGAAACCTGTGAGTCGAGCCGGCCGTGCACGGTGACCAATCCGGTTTGCGGCGAGACCGTTCCCGCATCCTTGGTACGAAGCCAGCCGTCGACCCAGCGCGTTGGGTCGGTCAGCCCGATGTAGGGCGACTCCGGCATGGCGATGAGCAGCTCGCCTTCGTCCTCGCGCACGGTGATCCCGGGCGCGGGCATGATCGAAGGCCGGTTCTCGCCGAACAAATCGGTGCCGATTACGCCGACCTCGGTCATCCCGTACATGTTGCCCAGCGGCACCCGATAGCGATCGGTGAACCGCTGGTACACCTCGGCTCGCACCAGCTCGCCGCCGGTAGTCATCCGCTTGAGCTGGGGCAGCGCGGGTGGGTTTTCCACCGAGGCGAGCAGCTCGATGTGGAAGGGCACCCCGATGATGCTCGTGGGCTTGTCGCTGGCGGCGATCAGCTTGAGGATCGAGTCGACGGTCAGCCGCTCCGGGATGGCCAGCTCAACCCCCGCGTGCAGGCAGTAGAGCAGCCCGCCGACCAGACCCAGCACGTGCACCACCGAGGCGAGAAGCACCACCCTCTCGCCGGGTTTGGGCACGCCATCGATCTTGGTGTAACGCTCGATCTCCTCGATGAGGCTCTGTGCCGTCCGCGCGATCACTTTCGATGGCCCCGTCGAGCCGGAACTGAGCTGCACCACCGCGTGCGCGGTGGCCGCGGGGCTGCCTTCGCGCGCCTCGGCCACATCTGTCACCTGGTAGAAGGCCCTAAGCCCGCCCGGGATAGTGCCTTGCGCCGAGACCACGACCTGAGGATCGAGCCGCTCCAGAGCGCGGTCCACCTCGTAGGCGGTCAGACGATGGTCCAAAAGCGACACTTGCGCGCCAATTCGCCACGCCGCCAACAGATTGGCGACGTAGGCAAGCGACGGCGGGAGCCGCAGCGCCACCGAGCCGCCCGCTTTGAGGCCGAGCGACTCCAGCACCACCTGGCGCTGGGCGACTTCTTCCCGCAAAAGGGCACAGCTGATGGGCTCTCCAACGTTCAAGGAAATTTCACTGTCAGAGCCAGACAGTAACATCCCGTCGATCCACGCGCTCATGGTGATCCTGCCATCACTAATCGCTGTGTCTCCCCCGGTGTTCGGAATGTACTGTCCTATCGAGGCACTTGCAATAGTCTCTTGACCTTGCGCGCCAATTGAATCGAGTATTTCCAATGAAACTCTCGAAGGTTTGTTTACAGAAGACGTTTGGCGAGGCAGGTGACGGCGGTGGTGGGTCTTGAAGATATCCGTGTTCATCAATTAATGCGGTCTGCGGATCGTATGGAATGGCCGATATCTGACTCAATGAATATGCAGGTATGTCCGCAATGGAGATGTTTCTCTATTCTTTGGCACGCGGTAATCTGACCAGCCATGGAACGTAGCCATCATCTTCTAATGGTCGGCCCCGATCATCAGGCGCTGGAGGCGATCCAGAAGCACGATGTCGAGGTCACCGCGCTGCTGGGCGGCAACGCCAAGGACATCGGGCTGCCCATCCCGCCCGGGCGCACCCGGCTGGTCTTCACCGATGACCCCAAGAGCATCGACAGTGCGCTGAATTGCCTTTACCGCAACGGGCTCGAAACATTCGACGCCGTCTACGCCCACGACGACACGACCGTCATGACCGCCGCGGTGCTCGGCCAGGTGCTCGGCGCGCGCGCCATCCACCCCCGGACAGCCGCGCTGTTTCGCGACAAATTCCTGCAGAAACAGGTGCTCGCCGCGGCGGGGATCATCGTCGCGCGCAGCGAGCTGATCGAAGACATCCGGGACCTGCCCGCCGGCTGGGAGCTGCCCTTCGCCAAGGCGGTGGTCAAACCCGTTGCGGGCCAGGCGACCCAGACCACCTATGCGGTCACCAGCACCGCCGAGGTGCGGCGGATCAGCCGGGAATGCAAGGCCAAGGCGATCCCCTCGCGCACCTTCGTCGTGGAGGAGTTCGTCGAGGGCGAGGAGTGGTTCGCCGACGGCGTCGTCTCCGACGGGCGGGTGCGCTTTGTCAGCCTTGGCCGGTATGCCAAAAACTGCCTCGACGCGGTCGCCGAGCACAGCCCGGTGCGCACCCTGTGCCTGGACCCGGTGACCGACAAGGCTTTCTACGACCTGGCCGGGCCGGTGGTGAACCAGGCGCTGGCCACGCTGGGCCTGGGCTACGGCGTCTTTCATATGGAGCTGTTCTATGACGGCGCCCGGCTGGCGTTCAGCGAATGCGCGGCGCGGCGCGGCGGCGGGCCGATCAGCGATCAGGTGCGGCACAAGTTCGGCGTTGACCTGGCCGCGCTGAGCGTGCTTTCGCAGCTGCAACCGATCGGCGACATCGCCGTCGAGCCGGTGGAGGGCTCGATCGGGTCGGCCTTTCTGCCCACGGTGGAGGGCACCCTGCTCGACCATCCCAGCGTCGCCGATCTGCTCGCCCAGCCCGATGTCATCAACGCGCGCATCTTCGTGCCCAAGGGGCTTCGCGCCGCGCCCACCGGAGGCAACACCTTCGGGCGGATGGGCGAGTTCACGGTACACACCAAGTCATGGGAAGAAATGGTTCGCCGGCTCGATGAGGTTTCGGCGTGGTTTGCGGCGAACACCAAGGTTTTGCCGCTGACCTCCACCATGCGCGAGCTTCGATCCCTCAATCTCGGAGGCTGACCATGCCGTTGCACCCCCAGGTCCGGGCCATGCGCGAGCGCCGCAAGCAGGAGCACGTGCCTCAGCTCTACACGCTTTCCGTCGACGAGGCGCGCGCCCTTGACCTCGCCTCGATTCAGGCCGCTTCCGGATCGGTCGAGCAGGTGGCTTCGGTGGCCGACAGCACCATTGACGGTCCGGCGGGCCTGCTGCCGGTGCGGCTCTACCGCCCGATCCTGGACAAACCGCTGCCCGTGCTCGTCTACTTCTTCGGCGGCGGCTGGACCCTGGGCAACCTCGACACCTCCGACGCGGTGTGCCGCACCCTGGCCAACGCGAGCGGCTGCGCTGTGCTGGCCGTCGGCTATCGGCTCGCTCCCGAGCACAAATTCCCGGCCGCCGTGCACGACTGCTACGCGGCCACGGTATGGGCAAGCTCCAATTTGGACGCTCCGTTGATCGCGGTCGGTGGCGACAGCGCAGGCGGCAACCTGGCCGCCGCGGTCACCCTGCTCGCCCGCGACGAGGGCCTCCCGCTCGCGGCCCAGCTGCTGGTCTATCCCAATACCGACTATCTGTCCGACACCCGGTCCCTGCACGACGGCGACGACCCTTATCTGTTCAACAAAACCTCAGTCGCCTGGTACTGGAACAACTACCTCGCCGCCGACGACGACGGCCGCAACCCGCTTGCCTCTCCCCTGCGCGCCCCGTCGGTCAAGGGCCTGCCGCCGGCGCTGATCATCACAGCCGAATACGACCCGCTGCGCGATCAGGCCGAGCAATACGCCGACCGCCTCAGCGAAGAGGGCGTGCCGGTCAAACTTTCCCGTTATGAGGGCATGGTGCACGGTTTCTTCTGCATGGCCGGGGATCTGGCCGCCGGAGCACAGGCACAGGCCGAGGCGGCCCAGTTCCTCAGAACCCATCTCGCCGGGATCAGTTAGCCCAGATCGCTTTGATAGCACCGGAGACCGGAGCGCAGCCGTCGCCGCGCCCCGGTCCAGTGTGGTAAGTAGGTGTTACTCCAGGCTGGTCGCAACCTCGCGGGCGACCTCCTTGGCGACCTCCTTGGCAACTTCGGACATGACATACCTCCCTTCCAAGCACGCGTATGACCACTGGGGAACCCCGCTAGCGACCATGGCGCGTCTCGCGCGCGACGCGACTCGCTCGCCCTTGGAGCCTAACGTTCAAACTTTCTCCAGTGAAGCATCCGCATGGGTGATCATCGAGGAATAGCCACTCTTCGTTCACACTATTGCCAGCGACCGAAGGCGGCTCTAGCGTTGGGCCGGTGCCCCACCTATCCGTTGACGATTACGCCATCGCAGCTCGCGAGCTTGTCGACAGCAAAGTATGGGACTTTGTCTGCGGTGGCGGCGGAGCCGAAATCACGCTTGCCGCCAACCGTCACATCTTCGACACAGCGATGATTCGCCCGAGGATATTGGTAGATGTGTCCATATGCGACACCTCCCGCCTGCTTTTGGGTGATCGATGGCCTTCGCCCATTGGCATAGCGCCCACGGCGTACCACACCCTGCTGCACCCCGAAGGCGAGCTGGCTACGGCGCAGGGGGCTAACGGCGCGCCAATGGTGGTAAGCATCTTCGCCGGCCAGCCCCTGGAGGAGATCGCGAAACGGGCCACCGGCCCGCTGTGGCTTCAGCTCTACTGGTTGCAGCGCCGCGATGTCATGACAAGTCTCGCCAAACGCGCGCATGACGCAGGCTTTCGGGCACTCATGCTCACCGTGGACGCACCCCGGATCGGACGCCGGCTGCGCGACATGCGCAACGGCTTCGCCATCCCGCCACACATTCAAGCGGTCAACCTCGACGAGACGGTGATGGCCGCGACCCACCAGCCCGATGGCATAGCCAAACACGCCGCCCTCACCTTCGATCAGCGGGTCACGTGGGCAGATCTGGCCTGGCTCAAGAGTTTGACCGACCTGCCGCTGGTGCTCAAAGGGGTGCTGACCGCCGAGGACGCCGCGCTCGCCGTGGAACATGGCGTCGACGCGATCGTGGTTTCCAATCACGGCGGCCGGCAGCTCGACGGCGCCGTTCCGGCCATGCGCGCCCTGCCGGAGGTGGTGGCGGCCGTGGACGGGCGCTGTCCGGTACTGGTCGACGGTGGGATACGCCACGGCCGCGATGTGTTCGTGGCGCTGGCGAGCGGGGCGAGCGCCGTCCTGATCGGCAGACCGGTGCTGTGGGCGCTGGCAGCCGGCGGCGCGAGCGGCGTCGGGGAGCTGCTGAGCCTGCTCAATGCCGAATTCGAGCACACCATGGCGCTGGCCGGCCGGCCCCGCGCCGAGGAGATAACGCGGAGCGCCCTATATGGTTGAGCTGATCAAAGAAGCGTTGCACGTGTCGGTGAGCGATCCCGTTGCCACGTCGATGAATTTTCTCAACGAGGTGGCCGGCCGCTATCCGGAGGCGATATCGCTGGCCGCCGGTCGCCCCTACGAAGGCTTCTACGAGGCCACGGATATCACCAGATACATTGATATCTATCTGGAATATCTTCGGGAACGCGGGGTGGATCCGCGCCGCGCCCTGATGCAATATGGCCGGACCAACGGGCAGATACACGACCTCATCGCCCGGCTGCTCGCCACCGACGACGGGATTGTCGTTGCGCCCGAGGCGATCGCGGTGACCGCCGGCTGCCAGGAGGCGATGGTCATCGTGCTGCGCGCCCTGTGCGCCGGCCCCGGCGATGTCCTGCTGGCCATGTCGCCCTGCTATGTCGGCATCACGGGAGCGGCCCGGCTCGTCGGCATCGAAGTCGTCCCCGTGCCCGAACATGAAGGGGCGCAAGGAGTCGCCCGAGTCGCTCGGGAGGTGCGGGCGATCGGCAAGAATCCTCGGGCGCTTTATCTGGTACCAGACTTCAGCAACCCCGGTGGAGATTGTCTCGATCTGCCCGAGCGCCACCGGCTGCTGGAGATCGCGCAAGCCGAGGATCTCCTGATCCTCGAAGACGATCCCTACGGCCTGTTCGGTTTGGACGACCGGGAAAGGCCCAAGCTCAAGGCGCTGGACACGCAGCAGCGGGTCATCTATCTGGGCTCGTTCGCGAAGTCGTGCTTTCCGGGCGCACGCGTCGGCTTCCTCGTCGCCGATCAGACCGTCGTCGACGCCAGCGGCGGGCGCACTCTGCTAGCCGACGAGCTGTCGAACATCAAAAGCATGTTGACCGTGAACACCTCTCCGGTCAGCCAGGCGGTCATCGGCGGCGTTCTCCTCGAGTCCAAGTTCAGCCTGCGGGCCGCGAACAAAGCCAAAATCGAGTTCTACCGCCAGAACCTGCGCGCCTTGCTCTCCGCCTTGCAAGAGCACATGCCGGCCGGCATCACCTGGAACACTCCGGCGGGCGGATTCTTCGCGGTGGTACAGGTTCCGCTGGTGGCCGACGAGAAGCTGCTGGAAATTTCCGCCTCCGAGTACGGCGTGCTGTGGACGCCGATGAGTTTCTTCTACACCGGCGGCGAGGGCTCACACTCGCTGCGCCTGTCGTGCAGCTACCTGGACCAGGCTCAGATCGAAGAAGGGGTGCGCCGGCTGGCTCGCCTCATCGGCGAAAGGCAATAGGCCGAAAGCCGGTAAAGCCGGATCACGTCGGGCGCCCAGGCGAGCCAACGAGCGCATACAATGTTTCAAACACATTTCTTCAATCCCCTCCCAACACCAATGCCAGCTCGTTCTTGGTGAGACAGGCAGGTGCCAGTCATGGTCACCCTTGCACATACCACGAGCTATGACTTCGAAACCGGCCTTGCCCGGCTCTGGTTCCACGGTGACCTCGACATGGTCAGCGCCGCCAAGATACGTTCCGCGATGCTCAAGACGCTTTCCGAGCATCCGCTGGCTGTGATTGTCAATCTTGACGATCTGGAGATTCTGCAGGAGCTGGCGCTGCTGGTGCTGCCGGCACTGGTGCACAACCGCGAGGATGTCCCGATCCTGCTGTGCTGCGACCCGATCAGCCCCACCGGCATCATTGTTCGCGCCGCCTCGCTGGGCGGCATGCTTATCTACGCCCATGAGCGCGAGGCCTCGGCCGTCCTGGCCAAGGGCCGCTCCTCCAGCAAACGAGCTCATGTCCTGCTGCGCCCGACCCCAGCCGCCCCGGCCGTGGCCCGCCGTTTGGTGGTGCGGCTGTGCGAGGCCTGGGACCTTGAGATAGTGACCGAGGTTGCCGAGCTGATCATTTCGGAGCTGGTCACCAACGCCGTCCGGCACGCCGGCACAGATATAGAGGTGACCGCGGCCATCGGGGAGCATTTCCTGCACCTGCACGTGCGCGACCGGAGCAAGCAGCTGCCCACGCTCTCCGGCGCCGACGGCCTGCAGACCGCCCATCGCCGTGGCCTGCAGATGGTGGACCGTCTCTCCAACGGCTGGGGAACCACGCTCACGGCTTACGGCAAGACGGTGTGGGCGACGTTGCGCCTCACTCCGCCAGCTCCGCCAAGGTGACAGGCTGGGCGATCGGCCTGGTGCCGAAGGCAAGCAGATCGTCGCGGGAGACCTCGCGCCCCGCGCCCGCGGCCACCAGCTGGCATGCGGCCGCCCCGCAGACCCGCCCCTGGCACCAGCCCATGCCCACCCGGGTCATGAGCTTGGCACCCCGCCCGTCCACCACACCAAGCTGGCGGACTGAGCGGTTCACCGCATCGACCGTCACGCCTTCGCATCGGCAGAGCACCGTCTGTTCGTCGCACCGGCCGGCCCATGGCGGAGTGCGATGCACCCGCGCCAGGACCGCGGCGAAGCGGCGCAAGGCGGAGCGTCTGCGTAGCAGCGCGAGCGGAAGCGGTTGGCCCGTTGCGGCGAGCCCGGCGAGGCGGCCCTCGACCAGTGACAGTTCGGCACCGCCGACGCCGGTGACCTCGCCCGCGGCGTAGACGCCCGGCACCGAGGTGCTCTGGCCGTCTTCGACCTGCACCACCAGGCTCCCGTCGCCGTCGAGCCGGGTCTCGCACCCGGCGGCGATGGCCAGCTCGACCTGGGGGGTGAAGCCGTACCCGATGGCAAGCGCATCACACTCGATGACCCGCTGCCCGCCCGGCCCGCTGACGGTCACCGCCGTCACCCGGCCGTCGCCGTGCGCGGCGGAGACGACACGCCTTGTCCGGTAAGGGATCCGGTGCCGTGCAAGCTGGGCCAGGTAGGCAGCCGCCTCGGCCACCTTGCCCAGCGGCGGCACACCGCGCAGGTATCCCAGCGGGCTGGCCGCCTCGATGACCGCGGGCACCCGCACCCCGGCCCGAGCCAGCCCGGCCGCGACCGGCAGCAGGAAGGGCCCCGACCCGGCCACCACCACCCGTTTGCCGATCGGCACCCCTTGGCCCTTGAGCAAAGCCTGGGCGGCCCCGGCGGTGACCACCCCGGGCAAATCCCAGCCGGGGAACGGAAAGCTGCGATCGTAGGCCCCGGTGGCCAGGACCAGGCGCGCTCCGGCGAAGCGCTCACCGCCCTCCAGATGCACGGTGAAACCCGGCTCCACGAACCAAACCCGCGAACCCGGCCGGTAGTCCACCCCGGACAGCTGATCGCGCAAGGCCGCGAAGGTGGCCCAGTCGCGGTGACCGGCACCGGTGTCGGCCGCGCGGTGCCGCCAGAACTGGCCGCCCGGCCGCGTGGCCGCGTCGAGCAGGGCCACCGAGCGCCCGAACCGCGCCGCGGTGGTCGCCGCGGCGAGCCCGGCCGGACCGGCCCCGATGACCACGACGTCATATCGCACGGCTGACCACGTCCCCTTCCTGGGCCACGGTGACGCAGCCCCTTTCCGGTGGGCCGGCGTTGACCGACACCAGGCAGCCGAAGCACACCCCGATGGCGCAGAAAAGCCCGGCTGGTTCACCCGAGCGCACCAGCGCCGCGGCGATGCTCAGCTCCCCCTCGGCCGGGATCTGCCTACCTTCAAAGCTGAACATGGAACCGCTCCGGGCGAAACGGGCTCAGATCCACGTCTGTGGGTGAGCCGGTGATTTGATCGGCGATGAGCTTGCCGGTGATCGGGGCGAGCCCCACCCCCGCCCCCTCATGGCCGCAGGCGTGATAGAGCCCCGGCACGCGCGGGTCGGCCCCGATGATCGGCAGATGGTCCAGGGTATAGGGGCGAAAGCCTTTGTAGGCCCGGATGAGGCGAACCTGTTTCAGCACCGGGAACAACCGCACCGCTCCGGCCGCGAGCAGCCGCAGCACCGGAAGCGACATGGCCGCGTCGAACCCGACGCGTTCCCGGCTGGAGCCGATCAGGATGCTGCCCGCCTTGGTGCCCTCGATGACCGGCGAGGTTTGCAGGTCGGCGGCGTCGCTTTCCACGGCGGCCACATAGCTTGCCGCGTAGACCTTGTGCCTTACCAGTTCCGGCTGCCGCGAGGTGACCAGAATGAACCCGCGCCTGGGAAGGACCGGGACATCGCCGAGCTGACCCGCCCACACCCCGGCCGCGTTCACGATCGCGCCGGCGGCGATGACTCCGGCATCGGTCACCACCCGGCCCGGCTCGATGGAGGTCACCGTCACGCCGAGCCGAACCGTTGCCCCGCTGGCCCGCAGCAGCTGGGCCGCCGCGAGCATCGGCTGCACCTGCATGTCCTGCGGGTAGAACATGCCGCCCGCCAGATCGGGCGCCAGGTGCGGCTCGTAATCGCGAACGTCGGTCACCTCGGTCGCGGTGACGCCCGCCTGCCCGGAGGCGAAGGCCCGCAACGCTTCCTGCTGCTCCTGCGACTCGGTCACCACCAGGCCGCCCTTGACCTCGAGCTCGATGCCTTCCAGCTGTCGGCCAAGGGCTCGCCAGAGTTCGTTGGAGCGCAACGCGATCTGCAGCTCGGGCCCGGGCGGCTTGTCCGAGACGAGGATGTTGCCCTCGCCCGCCCCGGTGGTGCCGCCGGACACCCCGCCCCGATCGAGCACGGTCACCGTCAGCCCGGCCCGGCTCAGGTAGTAGGCGCAGGCCGCGCCGACCACCCCGGCCCCGATCACTACGACGTCTGGCACACCCTGTCCATCCACGACTCGACCTCGTCAGCGCTGCGGGGCAGATCGCTGGAGAGGATGCGCGCGCCCTCCTCGGTGATCAGGATGTCCTCCTCGATGCGGAAACCCATCCCGCGCATCTCGGCCGGGATCAAAGCATCGTCGGCCTGGAAGTAGATTCCCGGCTCCACCGTGAGCACATGCCCCGGGGTGAGCGTTCCGTCCAAATAGGACCCCGACCGGGCCTGGGCGCAGTCGTGCACATCGAGCCCGAGCATGTGTCCCGAGCCGCACAGCGTCCAGCGGCGATAGAGCCCGCTCTCCTCGTCGAGCGCCTGCTCGGCCGGGATCGGAAGCACGCCAAGGTCTTCCAGCCCGCAGGCGAGCACCCGCATGGCCGCCCGGTGGAAGTCGCGGTAAGCCGCACCCGGCTTCAGAGTTTCGATCGCGGCGTCGTTGGCCTTGCGGTTGAGCTCGTACAGATCCCGTTGCAGGGGCGTGAACCGCCCCGAGATCGGCAGCACCCGGGTGATGTCCGACGTGTAAAGGCTTCGCGTCTCGACTCCGGCGTCGAGCAGCAAGAGCTCCCCGTCGCGCAGCGGGCCGTCGTTGTCTATCCAGTGCAACGTCGCCGCATGCGCACCCGCCGCGACGATGGAGTGATAACCCACCTCGTTGCCCTCGAGCCGAGCCCGCGCCCAGAACACGCCTTCGAGATAGCGCTCCCGCCCGGAATCCAAGGCGCGCACCACATCCTCGAAGCCGCGGGTGGTGATGGCGACCGCTTCCTCCAGCTGCTCGATCTCCCACGCGTCCTTGACCAGACGCAGCTCGGAGAGGACAGCGGCCACCTCCGGGTCGGTCTCGTCGCGTCCACCCTCGGCGAAGGCATCCAGGTGCCTCGTGCGAAGGCCCAGCCGGCGCTCGCTTTCCCGCAGCGTGGCACGCCGCCCGGCCCACAGCTCGCCGTATTTGCGGTCACGGAAGAACTCGCCGTCGTCGCGGCTGGAGCGCGGGCGAAGGTAGAGCGCGCACTCGCCATCGGGCTCCTTGACGAAGACCCCGTCGCTGGACTGGTCGCCGGACAGCCAGACATAGGCCGAGTGCGGCCGGAACCGGAAGTATTGGTCATTGGAACGCTGTTTGAAGCCGCCGGAGCGGACCACTATCCGCTCACCCGGGAAGGCCTCCTGCAGCCGCGCCCGCCGGGCCGGGGTCCACTGCGCGACCGCCTCGGCGGCCGGGTCGGTCTCGGAGTCGAGCCAGCCGGTGCGCATGAAGTCTTCCAGCGCCGCCGACACGGGAAGGTCGTGGCTGCCGGTGTGAAAACGCTTGTCTGTCATAGCAAAAATCCAGCCGGGAAGGGGTCGTCAGGGGCAAGCCAATGCTGGGCGGTGCCGGTCAGCCAGGCGCGCCCGGTGATGGTCGGCACCACCGCCGCGAAATCGCCGACCGAAGTGGTCTCCGTGAGCCGCCCGAGGAAACGAGTGCCGAGAATGCCCTCGTTGACGAAATCGGTATCCAGCGGCAGCAGCCCGCGCGCGTGCAGCTGCGCCATCCGGGCGGAAGTGCCTGTGCCGCAAGGGGAACGGTCGAACCACCCGGGGTGGATCGCCATCGCGTGTCGCGAGTGACGCGCGTCGGAACCTTGCCCGGCAAGGTAAACGTGATGGCAGCCGCGGATGCCCTCGTCGAGCGGGTGCACCGGCTCGGCCTTGGCGTTGATGGCGGCCATCAGCTCCAGGCCCGCGTCGAGCAGCTCCCGCTTCGGGCTCTGCAGGGTCAGCCCGAGGTCGGCCATCTCGACGATGGCAAAGAAGTTGCCGCCGAAGGCAAGGTCGTAACGCACGCCGCCGGCGGACAGGTCGAGCCCCGCGCTGAACGAGGCCACATTGGTGATGGTGACCGAGGTGGCCACGCCGTCGCTCACCTGAACCTGCGCCGTCACCAGCCCGGCCGGGGTGTCCAGGCGCACCGTGGTCACCGGCTCGGTCACCTCGACCATGCCGGTTTCCACCAGCACCGTGGCCACGCCGATGGTGCCGTGCCCACACATCGGCAGGCAGCCGGAGACCTCGATAAACAGCACGCCATAGTCGGCGTCGGGCCGGGTGGGCGGTTGCAGGATCGCCCCCGACATGGCGGCGTGACCGTGCGGCTCGAACATCAGCCAGGTACGCAGATGGTCCAGATGGGCCATGAAGTGCAGCCGCCGCTGGGCCATGGTGTCGCCCGGGATGACCCCGATGCCACCGGTCACCACGCGCGTCGGCATGCCCTCGGTATGCGAGTCGACCACATGGACGACCCGGGACGCTTTCATCGGCACCCTTCCTTGATGGCCCGCTCGGTCGCGGCTACCACGGCCGCGGTCATGGTCTCGTTGAGCGGCAGCCGTGGTGGCCTGCACGGTCCACCGTAGCGACCGGCCAGGTCCATGGACAGCTTGATGGCCTGAACGAACTCGGTTTTCGAGTCCCAGCGCAGCAGCGGGTGCAGCAGCCGGTAGAGCTCGGGATCGCGGTTGCGGTAAAGCTCCATGCACGAGTGCGGCAAGGCGTTGGGATAGCCGGCGATCCAGCCCACCGCGCCCGCCTGCAGCAGCTCCAGCAGCACGTCGTCGGCGCCGACCAGCAGATCAAGGCCGGGCGCCAGCTCGGCTATCTCATAACCGCGCCGCACATCGCCGCTGAACTCCTTGACCGCGACGATGAGCCCCTCGCCGTGCAGCTTGGCCAGCATCTGCGGGGTCAGGTCGACCTTGGTGTCATAAGGGTTGTTGTAGGCGACGATCGGGAGCCCGGCCTTGGCCACCTCCCGATAGTGCGCCAGCACGGCCTCATCGTCGGCACGGTAGGCCGTCGGCGGCAGCAGCATCACCGCCTGGCAGCCCGCCTCGCCCGCTTTCTCGGCCCAGGCCCGCGCCTCCAGGGCCCCATAGGCGGCCACGCCCGGCATGACCACCTTGGCGCCCGCTTCGACCGCGGCCCGCATGACCGTCTCGCGTTCGGCCGCGCTGAGCACCTGATATTCCCCGAGCGAACCATTGGGGACCACTCCGTCGCAGCCGTTGTCGGTCAGCCAGCGCACATGGTCTTTATAGGTGTCGACATCGATCTGGCCGTCGCGCCACGGCAGGGCGGTCGCGACGAGTACCCCACGCCAAGGTTTCATTAAACGATCTCCTCAGTAATATGTTACACATTACCTTGTGACCCTAGCCCCACGACAGAGCCTGCGGGAAGAGATCGCCACCACCCTTCGCGCCTCGATCATCGCTGGGCAGCTTCGTCCTGGCCATGTTTATTCGGTACCAGGTCTGGCCGCCGAATTCGGCGTCTCCCCCACCCCCGTGCGGGAAGCAATCCTCGATCTGGCCAAAGAAGGTCTGCTCAGCATCGCCAAGAACAAGGGCTTCCGGGTCAGCGAGCTCTCCGAGCGCGAGCTGGATCAGATCACCGAAGTCCGGGCGCTGCTCGAAATCCCCACCGTGACCGCCCTGCACGGCAAACTGACCCCCGACCAGCTGACCGAGCTGCGGCTCCTCGCCGACGCCATCGTCACCGCCGCCCAGAAGCAGGACGTGGTCGCCTATCTGGCGGCCGACACCGCCTTCCACACCACCCTGCTGGGCCTGTCCGGCAACGCCACCCTGGTGGAACTGGTCACCGACCTTCGCAACCGCACCCGGCTCTACGGCCTGGACGCGCTTGTCCACAATGGACAGCTGGTCGACTCCGCCGCCGAACACGTCGAACTGGTAACGCTGCTCGCCACCGGCAGCCGAGCCGAGGTGGCCAAGCTGATGCGCCACCACCTCAGCCACGTGCGCGGCATCTGGGCCGCGACCCCTGACAGCCGACTCGGCTAGCTCGCCGCCGGCGCGAGGTAAGACAGGCCGCAAGAGGTCCAGGCGGCCCGGCGAATGGTGTCGTAGGCTTTCAGCCCATCGGTGTGTGTCTGCTGGGGAAGCGTGCTCTGCGCGGGCCTGGTGTCGCCGGGCGCTTCCCGCTGGGCCTCGGCGTAGAGAAGGCGAACATAGGCCGCGTGAGCGACCGCCGCCTCGCGCAACTGTCCATTGCTCTGCAGCGCAAGCCGATCGCTGGCATCGATCAGGTGTTTGAGAAGCTGCTGCTTCCCCCGCACCCCCATTGGCCTGAATATCTCATCCATGGTCCGGCAGGCAGTTGGGCTCAATGGTGGCGCCACCTCAGCGGTGGCGCCCCCGTCATGCAACATGTAGACAATTGCCAATGCCACCAACGCAAGCACGGCAAGCGATAGCTTTCTCATCGGATCAGTTGAGAACCGATGAGTCGCGCACCGCGCCGCCGGTCGCCCATTCCCACTGGCTCATGCCGGCTTGCCAGAACCAGGCGCCGACAAACACGTAACCGGTGACCTGGTTGGCTGACAGGGGCGAGTTGTCCAGCACCCACGCCGTCGCACACGTCACCTGGTACCCGGGCATGAGCTCCCCGTAGTAGCAGTTGTTGGTGGGATCGCCGAAGTAACCCTTCAGCGTCTTGGAGGTGTCGTTGAAGCCCATCTTCAATCCCAGCATCGCTTTGCCGCCGGCCGTTCCAAACTGGACATATCTTGAGCCGTAGTGGTTGTTGTACTGTCCCTGGTTGGTGGCGCCGTTGTAGACCGTGACATCCCCCGCGAAGTACTCGCCCGTGGTGGCTTTCTGGATGCAGACCCGGGTCAGCATGTCGGTGAAGGTGCCGCTGGCCGGACCTTGGTAAGAGGTGATTGCCAGCCAGCCGGGGCCACACCAACCGGCGGCCTGTGCCGGAGCCGCGGGAAGCACGACGGCCGCGGCAGCCGCGACGGCCATAGCGACGGTAACCTTGACGAACTTGCGCACAGTGATCTCCTTTCAACGCATGTGGGATGAACCGATACCCACATGGTTCGCGCGCCGGGAGTCACCAAACAGAGCCACTATCGAGCCGTTTGAGTCGCGTAGTGGCTCAGGATTGCAAGATGTGCATCGCAGCGCCGAGAACCGCCGTCGCAGCGCCGAAGCCCATGAGCTGATAGTCGGGCCGCCCGCCGAACGGAGCGATGGACGATCCTTGCATCCAGCCACCGTGGCTCTTCGTCATCAAGCGAAATGCCATGCCGGCGCCCAGAATCGACAGCCCAGCGAACGCGACGACCAGACCCCAGTGCCTCACCTCATGGCCGGGGTTCTTCACGAACATCTCGATCAGCAGCAGCCCCAGCGAGGAACCCGCCATCGCCGCCGACAGAATCCAAGCCGCCCTGATGTTCTGCCGGCTCATCGGCGGTCGGGCCAGTCGCGGTGCGGCAGAAGGCTTAAGCGCCAGGCAACCCGGCTCAAAAAGTAAATGCCCAGCGGTGGCATCAGCCAATACAGGCCGTGCACCCACCGGTAGGACACCCGGGCTGCCAGGAAACCCGTGAAGAGGACGGGAAAGACCGCGCCCAGGAAATCGGCCAATGGCCCGTTGCCTGCCAGCGGAAGGACCACGAAACGCTTGACCATAAGCCAGCCGGCGACGCCGATGACGACGATCGCGCCAGCCAGCAGCACTCGCGGCACCCTGCCCCGTGGCTTGGCCAGCGCGGCCTGCGCTGCGGGGATCATGAGTGGCTGCCACCCCCGTTCGCGATCGCTGCAGAGGGCGCGAATTTATCAGGTTGGTACCCGGCGGCAAGCTGGCCGAATGGCCAGAAACCGGCGTGCACCCCGCAATGTGCCGCCACCTCGGCAAAACCTCGTGCCCTCCGGGGTGGCGGCACAGCCCACCGCCTAGGCCGGCAAACCGCCGACCGTGGTGTTGATCCAGGAGCGGATCGCGGTCAGGTCGCTGTAGATGGACGGACCGGTGGCGCAGGTCGAGCTGTTGTTGCCGGCGCGGCTCGTGGCGCCGATCAGCCACCAGCGGGTGCTGCCGGCGATCTTCTTGACCTGTGGCCCGCCGGAGTCGCCGTAGCATGCGCCCGCGACACCGCCGGTGTTGTTGGTGCAGATCTCCAACGGCCCGTTGATACCCGAGCACGAACCGTCGGTGCGGATGGACGTGTCGAGCTGGCGCGCCACGGTCGGCGCGGAGCCGCAACCCGGCGTCGGGCAGGTCTGGCCCCAGCCGATGATGCGGGTGGCCGTGCCCACCGCGCCCGAGGTGGTCGGAATGGGGGCGGGGGCGAAGGTGACGTTGCTGGCCAGACGGAAGAGCTTGACGTCGGCGCTCGGGTTGTTGACCACCTGTACGACGCTGACCACCACACCACCGCTGGTGCGGTTGATGCTGCCGACGCGCACACTGCTCGGGTTCGAGCAGTGCTTGGCGGTGACCACCCAGTTGGCCTTGATCAGAGATCCGGTGCACCCGCTGACGTACACCATGAACGAGTAGTTCTCGGTCGCCGAAACGCCACCGACGACCGTCGTGCCGACGTCGCCGTCACCGGTCGGTCCGGAGTAGGCGATAGCGGGCGCGGCCGGTGCCGCCAGGCTGGAAGCGAAGAGGCTGGCCACTATGGCCAGCCTCGCGATCGGGGATGTCCTCATGACCTTCAATATAGATATGTGTCAGCCACATATACAGCCGTGAATTTTCAGGGTTAAGCCCGGCTACGGCGATTGAATGAGGATGCCTTCGGCGAATGTGATCAGGTCTTCCTTGGTGAGCATTTCGAACGGGGTGCGCTGCTCCAGGCTGACCCGGATCACGCTGCCGTCGTCGAGGTGAATCCAGATCTCGGCCCAGAGCAGGTTCGGGTAGATGAGGTGGGCGGTGCGGCCCTGGATGCTCACGGTCACCGGCTGGACCGGCCAGCTCGCCTGGCCCAGCACGTCGGCCATGGCGGTCACACACAGCCCGAAGCTCGGCTGGGTCTGGCTGGCCGCCAGGCAGACCGACTGCGGATTGGCCCGCCGCAGCACATAGCCCGCCGGCATCAGCGAGATGGTGAACGGCGGCAGCGACATCTTGGCCTCTCCCAGCACCAGACCGGCGGCAACCTGATCGGCTTCGGCCAGCGATATCCGGTCGGAGACGAGCCTGAGCCAGTGCCCGTCGCGCTCCCAGACATGGTCGACCCGCCTGCGGCTTTCGATCGGGAGCGGCGTCGGGCTGACCGTCAGCGCGAAATTCTGATAGGTCATCCCGATCGTGGCCCCGTCCTGATGGATCACGGGCACGCCCGCATCCAGCGGCAGATAGGTTGCCACATAAGGAAAAACGGGAAACGGGAAGATAGCCGGGATCATCCGGACAGGCGAGGGCAGATAGGTGTGGGTCGGGCTGGGATCCGGCGCCGGAGGCGGGGCCGGAGCCGGCTTGGTGGGCGGATTGGCCAGCGCGCCGACCGCCACGATCACCGCGATCACGGCGGCGGCCACGGTGACCCGCCGCCGGGACCGCTTCGCAGCCGCGCCGGCCGCGCCCTGCAGCAGCACCGAGGTGCCGGGGCTGAGGGATTCATAGCTGTCCAGCGCGGAAACCACCACAGCCTCATCAACCAGGGCGAGTGCTTGCTCCGCCAGCTTCGCGGCCGTGTTGGGCGAGCCCTCCAGGTGCTCGGCGATCTCCAGATAGCTCAGCCCCGCCAGGAATCGGAGCACCACCACCGCCCGCTGCGTTCGCGACAGCGGCGCCAGCGGATCACCCGCCGCCGGGGCGGATCGCCGCCAGGGCGACAGGTAGGCACGGACGATGCCTTGCCGCATAAAGGTTTGCGGGCTCTCCTCGGCTATCCGCGCCCACTGCCCCTGCGCCTCGGCCAAAGCCCGGAACAGCAGCTCGCGGGCGGGTCGTTCCTGACCGGCCAGGGCCCTGGCCAATCGGAGGAACTCGCCACCGCGGGCTCGCACGTACTCATCAAAAGGGACCATCGCCGGAAAACCCCTAAGCAAACTAAGCTGCCCGCCATGGACACGACATCGCTGCGCCAAGGGTATGCCGAACTCATCGCAGAGGCGCGGCGCGGCGGCTTCGGCCAGCCGCCTGCGGGCGAATGGTCGGCCGAACAGATCATTGCGCACGTCGCCGCCAACGACGAACTGCTGGCCGAGACCACCGAGCACGTCCTGAGTGGTAACCGCCGGGCCTACTACAACCACGACGCAGTGGACACCGCGAAACTGACCGAAATCGTTGCCGCCCACGGCAACCTGGAAGCCTTGACCGACTGGCTGGAGAAGACCAGCAGCCGCCTGGTGGAATTGGCCGGCCGGCTCGACGAG
Organism: Rhizocola hellebori; assembly: GCF_016862955.1. Lineage (GTDB taxonomy): Bacteria > Actinomycetota > Actinomycetes > Mycobacteriales > Micromonosporaceae > Rhizocola > Rhizocola hellebori. The sequence goes on from NZ_BONY01000030.1 coordinate 53,644, forward strand.
AAGATGCCCACCATGGTGCACACCACGATTCGCGACGGCGACCTCACCCGGGTCGACCAGCCGTGGCCCTGGCCCAGAGCCATCAAAGTGCAAGCAGGACACCATCTTCCCGCCCACCTCGCACAGCTGCGAGCGCTCCGGGTGTGAGCGGGCGAAGGCGCGGGCCGCGCAGCATAGTCGAGCCGACCGACTTCGGGCAGGCAGAACTGATCCCGGAAACCGAACGGCCCGGCTGCTGGACTCTGCTCATCGACGGCCTGCCGCAGTCGCATGTGGACCTATTACACCCGGCGCGGCTGCATTTCGACTATCTGCGCTGGATCGGGTACGTCATCGACGCCGCCGCAGCGCAACGCCATCCCCTGCGCGTGCTGCACCTGGGCGGCGGCGCGCTGGCCCTGCCCCGCTTCACCGCCGCCACCCGGCCCGGCTCGGCCCAGCTGGTCATCGAGCGTGACGCGGCGCTGATGATGCTCGTGCGGCGGGTGCTGCCGCTGCCGGCGCGCAGCGGCATCCGGGTCAGGCACGCCGAAGCCTGCGCCACGGTCACGGCCATGGCCGCGGGCCGCTACGACCTGGTGATCGCCGACTTTCCGGCCATGCCCAGCAGCCTCGGCCACGAGGTCGCCCGGCTGCTGCGGCCCGGCGGCTGCTACGCCGCCAACCTGCTCGCCAGGCCGAAACCCTATGTGCCGGTGGGCTTCCACGACGTGTGCCTGATCGCCGACCCCAACGTGCTGCGCGGCCGCCGCGACGGCAACATCGTGCTCGCCGCCTGCCTCGACGCCCCCTTGCAGACGGACAGGCTGGCCTCCGCGATCGCTCGCGAACCCCAACCCGTCCGCCTCCAACCCATCTAACCGTTACCTCCCTGGGCGCCGCGCGTTGCTTTAGCGCGCGCCAGGCTTACCAGCGTCGCCTTTGGTGTAGTCACAGACGCCGGTGGGGAAGATTTGTTCCAGTTTGAGCTGTTGTTCGGCCGTGGGGGTCCACGAGCCGTAGAGGCCCTTCGCTATGGCTGAGCTCACGCTCTGCAGGTGGCAGGCGTAGATCGAGCCTTCGATCGGGCCGCCCGCGACCATCCGCGAGGTGCCGTAGATCGGGAACGTCGAGGTGCATGTGCCCGCGGGGCGGTCGTTGAGGATGCCGTCCCACACGTTGGGGCCGGAGGCGATCTCGGCTCCGGTCGTGGTGAAGCACTTGTCCACGGCCGCCGCGGGTTTGGTGCCGGTACGCATCCACTCATCGATCACGGTAAGCGCCTGCGGCGTCTGGTCGAAGGCCACCGCTGGACGCGCGTCGGTGAACCAGATGACCTGGTTGCTCGCATTGCCGTCGTAGTTGAGCATCCGCTGCCGGCTGGCGAAGGACTGATGCGAGTTGTGCATGTCCAGCTGGTCTTCCAGGTAGTGCCGCCAGTCGATGATCGGGATATCGATCTTGCCGGTGAAGACGTGCCCCGACTCGTACGCGCCTTTGATCGCTATCCGGTCACCGGTGGTCCGGCCCGGCTGCATGTTGCGCGCGCTCCACGGATCGAACTGGGCCGGATCGGCACAGGCCGCGGGCGTGAACGGGCAGCCCTCCTGAACCATCTGCGACGCCGGCTTCCAGGTGCCCACCTTCTCGTTGAGGTCGAGGAACTCGGCCGGGGTGAGCAGGCCGGAGGTCAGCGACTTGAGCCCGTACTGGACGCCGACGTTGTCCCAGCTGTTGCGCGCGTAACCGTCCGGGCCGACGCCATAGATGGTCTTGAGGTCTTCGGCGTGGGTCCAGTGCACGGTCGCCGCCACCCCGGGCGGGTCCATCCTCGCCCACAGCGGATCCAGCTGTGTCCACAGTGGATTGAGGGTGAGCGGGGTCAGGCCGCGCCAGCCCCGGACGCACTCGTCGGAACCGGGGCGGTTGCCCAGGTACGGGTTGGGCACCGTGGCCGAGCCGTTCATGCCGATCAGAGCCGTGCGGTTGTCCCAGTTCTGCCACTTGGGGTTGGCCCGGTCGGTGACGTCCATGTAGTACTCGAGCAGCTCGCAGTCGGCCACGTGGATGCCCTGCGTGACCATGTCCGAGTAGGAGTACTGCGGGATGGCCGCGTCGATGATCCGCGCCCCGTAGTTCTGCCCGTAGACGTACTGCTGCAGGCCTCCGCCCGAGCCACCAACGCCGACGGTGTACATGGGCACGCCGTGCTCCTCGATGAAACGCTCCTTGAGCATGAGCGCGGTCTCGCCGCCGAGGGTCAGGTTGTAGTGGGTGTTGGTGCGGTTGCCGGTCGAGTAGAGAATCGCGTAACCGAGCGAAAGTCCTTCGTGGTAAAGGGCTCCGCCGGGCAGGCGGCCCTGGTCGCGGCCGATGGCCACGCCGCCGTCGAAGCGGTAGATGACCCGCTTGTTCCACGCCGTTTCGTCATCGAGCATCGCGATCGAATAGATGAAGCGGTTGTTGACGCCCCGCTCGCGCTTGATGACGTAATCGAGGGTGCGACCGTCCAAAGTGGTCGTTGTGGTCATGTCCGCGGGACGGGTGCCGTCGGCGGGCATCGCCTTGAACTGCCCGTTGCTGGCGCGGTAGAGCCGGTCGTTGACGGGTGCGGCGGCCGCGCAGTCACGGCTCCAGCCGGTGACCGCGCCGGTCGCGTCCAGTACCCGATAACCCTGCCCCTCCTGGTTATCGACCACCGGCTGGCCAAGGTCGGCGCTCTCGGTGCGGCAGAGGAAGGGATATTGGCGTGGGCCGGAGAAGATCGGGCCGGCGCCGTGGTCGCGCACGAACTTGACCGCGGGGAAAGCGCTGGGCCCAAAGGCGATAAGGATGTTCCAGCCCTCACGCAGGCCGCCGACCACGCCGGTGAGCGTGCGGGCGGCCGGATCGGCGGTCAACGAGGCGGTGACGTCGACACCGTTGCTGGTCAGCTTGACCTTGTCCATTTTGGTGTGCGCACCCATTGAGACGCGGATGAGCGCGTCCCCGCCGGTCACCTGATCGGCACGGCTGGAGAGCACATCGATGTCGAGGCGGTGGTTGCCCGGTGAGGCGGTAGCCGGAGCCGCGGAGACCACCACTAGCAATAGGGCTGTTGCTATGGCTGGTAATTTCATGCCCGACGATGGCATGAAATCCATTTACATGTCTATGGTGTTCAGCGCAGCAGACAGAACTCGTTGCCCTCCGGATCGGCCATGACCGTCCAATGTTCCTGCTCACGCACGACGGTCGCGCCGGCGGCCAGGATCGCCGCACGATCGCCTCTGATATCGAGGTGGATCCGCCCGACCGGGAGCAGCTCCTCCGCCTGCGCGATCCACACATGCAGCGTGCCGTCGTCCTTGCGGCCGAGCAGCACCGACTCATCGGGGGCCAGGCTGCGGGCCTCGATCGCCGCTTGGTCCTCGGGGAAGATGGGCAGGCCGGTCACCACGCTCCAGAACGGCCCCATGACATAGGGGTCACGGCAATAAATCACCACCGAGTGAATGTTCGCCACGCCAAGACCATAGCGACTACTCCCGGCGGAGTAGGCCGATTATCTGCGCGGGGCGGATGCCGCAGGCGCGCGGATGGGCGATCATGCATAGGTGCGACGTCGACGCCACCGCTTTCGTCCCTGGCCGGTGCCCTTGGCCGTGGTCCAGGTGGCGGCCGGCCTCATTTCGCACACCGTCGGCCCGCTGGGCCTGCTGTTCCTGCTCGCCGGTCCCCTTCTGCTCGGCCTGACCTTGCGCAAACGGCCCGCGCTGGCGGTCACGGCTTTGGGTGCCTTGACTTTGATCTATCTTTCTTTCGGGTACCACATAGGCCCGGCCCTGCCGAGTGCCGTGGTGGCTGTCGCCTATGCGGTCAGCCACGGCGCTCGCCTGGCCGGCTGGCTGACCCTGGCCGGCGTCTACCTGGGCTGGCTCGCCCTCGGCTTCACCGACTTACGTGTTCAAGGCACGCTGTGGCAGGAGCTGCGCTGGGCCGGCCTGGCCCTGCTGATCGGCGGCTTCGCCGAGCTGGTCGACAACCGCCGCCAGCGGGTCGCCGCCTTCCGCCAGCTCTACGCCGAGGAGCGGCTGCGACGTGAGGAGGAACGCGGGCGGCGCGAGGAGCAGGAGCGGCTGCGCATGGCCCGCGAGCTGCATGACGTGCTCGCGCACAGCCTCTCCCTGATCGCGGTGCGGGCGTCGGTCGCGCTGGAGCTGATGGAATCCAACCCGGAAGAGGTGCGCAAGGCGTTGGTGGCCATCAAGGAGGCGAGCAAGGGCGGGCTCGACGAGGTCCGCACGGTCCTGTCCGGGCTGCGCGACCCCGCCCCGCGCTCTCCCGCACCCTCGCTCGACCGGCTCGACGAGCTGGTCTCGGAAACCCCCGGCCTGGCTGTCACGCTCACCAGAACCGGCATCAATTCGCCGCTCCCTTCCGCCGTGAGCCTCGCCGGCTATCGCATCGTCCAGGAGGCGCTGACCAACGTGATCCGGCACAGCCGATCCCGTAGGGCTGTCGTGCACCTGCACCAAACCTCGCACCTGCTCCTGATCGGCGTCAGCGACTTCGGCCCAGCCCACTCCCGGCCCGCCACCTCCGGCCCCGCCACCTCCGGCCCGGGCGACGCCGGCACGGCCGCTGCCGCGGGCGGGTCTGTGGGCGGCAGTGGGCTGATCGGCATTGATGAGCGCGCCGCCGCGCTGGGTGGGGTGGTGCAGGCCGGACCTGACCCGGCGGGCGGCTTCACCGTCCATGTGGCGCTGCCGCTGACCGGAGGTGTTCGATGATCCGGGTGCTGCTCGCCGACGACCAGGCCTTGGTGCGGGCCGGTTTCCGCGCCCTGCTCGACGCCCAGCCCGACATCGCCGTCGTCGGCGAGGCGGGCGACGGTGCCGAGGCGGTCGCTCTGGCCGCCACGCTTAGCCCGGACATCGTGCTCATGGACATCCGCATGCCCCGGCTGGACGGCCTCGAAGCGACCCGCCTCATCGCGGCCGCCGGGTCGTCCCCCAAAATCATCGTGCTCACCACCTTCGAGCTGGACGAGTACGTGTTCACGGCGCTTCGCGACGGCGCGGCCGGATTCCTGGTCAAGGACACCGAGCCGGCCGATCTGATCCGGGCGGTCCGCGTGGTCGCGGCCGGGGAGGCGCTGCTGTCGCCGAGCGTGACCCGCCGCCTGATCTCCGAATACGCCAGCCGCTCCCGTTCCACGCCGACCGGGGCCGGTCAGCTCGGCTCGCTCACCGACCGCGAACGCGAGGTGGTGGCCCTGGTCGCCCTCGGACTGTCCAATGAGGAGATAGCCGGGCGGCTCGTGCTCAGCCCGCTGACCGCCAAGACCCATGTCTCGCGCGCGATGGTCAAGCTCGGCGCCCGCGATCGGGCCCAGCTGGTGGTGCTGGCCTACGAGTCCGGTCTGGTGCGGCCCGGCTGGACGGGCTGACTACTCCCGCTGGGGTAGCCCCAAGTGTCGCCCGCTGTACGACGTAACATCCGCCCGCGGCGCACACCATCGAAGCATGACAACACTTCTGGCGCACGACCCCACCTGGGCCCACGGAGGCTGGTGGTTCCTCGCACCGTTCGTCTGGATCTTCTCGTTCTTCCTGATCGTCGGGCTGTTCCGGGCCATCTTCTGGCGGCGGCGGGGGCACCGCCACTGGTACCGCCACCACCAGGGCACGGGCCGTTCCATCCTCGCTGAGCGCTACGCCCGCGGCGAGATCGACGAGCAGGAGTACCGGACAAGACTCGCCGTACTAGACACGCCGCCGCAATAACCGCATTTCGCCTACCGAGATGGTTGGGTGTATCTGACGAAGATCACCCAACCGTCCTGTGAGGTGTTACGTGCAGATCGGCAAGCTTGCCCTCTCCTGCTCGTTGGCAACCGCCGCAGGCCTGTTGTTGTCCACCTCGGCCATTCCGGCCAGCACCGTCGGCCTGCGCCCCGATCAGCTGAACACCACGTCATGGGCCTTCGCCACACACGACTGTTCGGCTTTTCCCGGGATCCTCTACACGCTGGACGGCTGGCACTTCGTTCTCCCCGAAACCACCGGCCTGCGTTTCCTCTCGGTCACCTTCATCTTCGGCCCCGATCGCCTGGTCGTCGGCCCGGTGCTGAGCACCAACCGCGACCGACCCAGCCGGGGCTCGGGATGGACCGGGCACCTTTCGCCCGACGGCCGCAACGCCTACATCAAGGTTCCGGCCGGCCTCACCCTCCTCGAAGGCACCGCACAGGTGGAGCCCAACTCCGCCAAGGGTTACTTCGACCTGGCCGACGTGTGCGCGCGCCCCACCAAATCCCCGCGCCCCCAAGCCTCGTCCAGCGAAAGCGCCGGCCCCAGCGGCTCGGCCGCCCCCGACAGCACCGCCCCGAACAGCTCAGGCCCCAGCGGTTCCTCCACTCCGAACGGCCCGCGTTTCCCCATCGGCCCGGGAGCGCCCATCGGCCCCGGCTCCCCGAGCCGTCCCGGCTTCCCAAGCCGACCCAGCTTCCCGTCAACCCCGGGCTTCCCCTCAGCCCCCGGCAGCGCCTCCGGCCCTCGCACGCCGTCCGGGCCCAGCCACCCCATCGTCCCCGGCGCACCCTCCGGCCCGAACTCCTCCCGCCCGAACACTTCCGGCCCCAACTCCTCCGGCCCCAACTCCTCCGACCCGAACTCTTCCGGCCCGAACTCGTCAGACCCGAACTCGTCTGGCCCCAACTCTTCCGGCCCCAGCTCGTCGGGCCCGCGCTCGCCCATCGGTCCGGGCGTCCCGGCCGGCCCAGGCTCCCGGCCGGGCTCAGGCTCACCGTCGAGTCCATCGGGCTCCGGCTCACCGTCAGGCTCAGGCTCACCATCAGGTCCCGGCGCACCATCGAATTCGGGCTCGCCTGTTGGTCCGGGGTCGCCGTCGGGTCCGGGCTCGCCGTCGGGTCCGGGCTCGCCGTCGGGTCCGGGCTCGCCGTCGGGTCCGGGCTCGCCGTCGGGTCCGGGGTCACCCTCGGGTCCAGGGTCACCCTCGGGTCCAGGGTCGCCGTCAGGGCCGGGGTCGCCGTCGGGCTCAGAGGCGCCGTCGGGGCCGGGGTCACCGTCAGGGCCGGGAGCGGGGTCGGGGGCGCCGTCGGGGCGGGCTCCGATCGGGCCTGGCCGGCCGAGCGAGTCTGCCACCCCGCGCGGCCCTGGCGCACCGGGCGGGTCAGGGTCGGGGGCGCCCAAGGGTTCCGCGACGCCGGGCGGATCCGGGACACCCGGTGGGTCGGGCGCGCCCAAGGGGTCCGGAACGCCGAGCTGGCCCGGTACCGGTGTGCCCAAGGGGTCTGGCACGCCGGACGGGCCGAAATCCGGTATTCCCAAAGCTTCAGCCACGCCAAGCAGCGCGGCATCCAGCGCCGCCAATGGTTCCAGCGCACCGAGCGGGCCCGGGGCGGGCAACTCCGGTGGCGCGGGCCCGAATACCGGCTCGGCCACTCCCGAGGGCCCGGCAGTGCCGCAGCAGGGCGGAAAGGGTCCCGGCGGCGCGCCAGAACCCGATGTGACACAACAGTTTTCGGACGATCCGAACGAGGACGTTCCGATGGGCGGCGTGGAAACGGGTGGCGGCGCGAGCCAGCACACCACGTTGGCGGGCCGCGCCGCGTTGCTGGGGGCGGCCGCCCTCGGCGGGCTTCTGCTGCTTATGCGCAGCCTCGAAGCTCGTCGGCGTACCCAGAAAAATTGATCCAAGCAACCGAGTAACAGTCTGTGGAGGTATCTGATGCGCGTTGGCAGAATCATTGTGGTGACAGCGATCGTGGCGCTGTCTAGTGCGTTCGCCGGAAGCGCCGCGCAAGCCATGCGGCCCTGGCCGTCCCCGTCGACGAATGGCGGCACGGGCGGCGGCCCGGCCAACAACTGGACCAAGACCACCGCGCCGCCGACCACACCGCCCGCGCCGCTTCCCAGTGGCGGAGCGGACACCGGTGGCGGCGGCAGCAACGGCGTGGCCTTCGCCGGGATCGGCGCGCTGGCCGTGGCGGGCGGCGCTGGGATTGTCCTGTTCCGCAACCGCCGGCGCGACGAGTTCGTCTGATGCAACGGAAGTGGTGGTGGGCCGGCTGCGCGGCCACTGTGGCGCTGGCAGGTTGGGGAGTCTGGCATCTGCACCCAGCGGGCGGGCTTTCAGCCGGCCCGCCACCACTTCCCGCTCCGGTCATCACCGCGGAGTCGCCACAGGCGCAGCCGGTGCGCATGATCCAAACGCTGCCGCGGTCACTGCCGTACAAGATCGTGGTCAAGAAGATCTCGCTATGGGCTCTGGTGGAGCAGCTCGGCATGCGCAACGACACGCGCCTTGAGACACCGCCCTATGACAAGGCCAACAAAGCCTTCTGGTACCGCAACAGCAGCACCCCCGGCGAGCCAGGCCCGGCCGTGTTCCTGGGTCACGTCGACTCCAAGGACAAGATCGCCGCGTTCTTCTATCTCAGCCGGATCCGCCCGGGCAACCAGATCGAGGTCATCCGCGAGGACCGCTCGACGGCCATCTTCGAGGTCAGCTCGGTGGAACAGTTCTCCAAGTCGAACTTTCCCACCGAGCGGGTTTACGGCTACACCGAAGAGCCGACGCTGCGCCTGGTGACCTGTGGTGGCAAATACGACACGAAAACACAGTCCTATGTGGACAACATAGTCGTATTCGCCACCATGGTCAGCTCGCTTCCCTCGCCACCGGTCAAACGCTGACTTCGGTCTGATCGGTCTGCGGCGAGTCGGTCGTCTGCTGCGGGCCGGTAAACCACTTGCGGGCGCTCAGGATCCACCAAAGCCACGCGCCGCCGAGCACGACGGCCACGGCCACGATGGTGTAGTTGAAGTTGGTGGCCGTGATCGGCCCCGCGGTGGGCAGCACGAAGAGCACGCAGATGATGCCGACCCAGACGATCGCCGTCCAGCCGACCACAGCGCTCCACTTGCCCAGGTGCCATTGCCCCACCTGGAAGTCGGGGCGCAGGCGGCGCAGCAGAACAGGCGCCACGTACGAGATGTAAAGGCCGATCACCGCGATGGACGTGGCGGCCAGGTAAGCGGTGGAGTTCCACAGCGACGGCAGCACGAGCAGAGTCGAGCAGACCACACACAGCCAGATCGAGTTGGTCGGCGTCCCGGTACGAGGGTTCACCTTGCGCCAGATACGAGACCCCGGCAGCGCCCCGTCCCGGCTGAACGCGAACGCCATCCGCGAGTTGGCGGTGACCGAGGCCATGCCGCAGAAGAACTGCGCGACCACGCACACGAAAAGCAGCCAGATCCCGAGGTCCTCGCCCGCGGCGTCGATGAAGATCTGCGCGGGCGGCAATGCCAGCGCGGTGGTGCGCTCGGCCTCATAGTCCTGAATGGACCAGGTGATGGCGGTCAGCAGGAAGAACCCGGCGATGACCGAAACCACCACGGACATCACGATTCCGCGCGGCGCGGCCCGGCCCGCGTCGTGGGTTTCCTCGGCCACGTGCGCGCTCGCGTCGTAACCGGTGTAGGTGTATTGCGCCATCAGCAGTCCGATGAGCACCGCGTAGACGGCAGCTCCGCCGAAGGTGAAGCCGGTCGCATTGTGCACCTCGAAGAAGACCTCGGACAGCGGCTTGTGCTGATCGGGCACGATGGCGAGCACGGCGACGATGAAGGCCACGCCGGCCAGGTGCCACCAGGCGCTGATGTCGGAGAGCACCCGGACCAGGTTGACGCCGAAGGTGTTCAGCAGCCCGTGCAAGGCGATGATGACGACGAAGACGAGGAACGTGCGCATCGCCGTCACTTCGATGTCGAAGGCGAGGCTCAGGAAGGCCGAGGTGGTGATCGCGGCGCCGAAGTCGATGGCGGCGGTCACGGCCACCTCGCCGAGGAAGTTGAACCAGCCGACAAACCAGGCCCACGCCGCCTTGTTGCGTTTGGCGAGCGCATGCGACCACCAGTAGAGCGCACCGGCCGTCGGGAAGACCGAGCAGACTTCGGCCATCGCCAGGGCGACCAGAATGACCATGCCGCCGACGAAGAGCCAGCCGAGCGTGATCGCCAGTGGCCCACCCGCGGTCATGGCGATGCCGTACGAGGTGATCGCCCCGGCCAGGATCGAGATGATCGAGAACGAGATGGCGAAGTTGGAAAAACCAGACAGTTTCCGGCGTAGCTCTTGCTTGTAGCCGAGTTGGGCCAATCGTTGTTCGTCGCTCATCTGTCTCTCCTTAGGACGGTTCGCTCCGATCGTCTTACGGTGATGTCTGTGGATGATTCCGCTCTAGTGGCCGCGATGGCAAGGAGAGATCCGGCTGGACTTGATGGTGCCTACCGTCGCTATGCGGATCGTCTTTACGCCTATGCCCGGTCGCTGACCGGCGACAGCCACGCCGCCGCCGACGTCGTCCACGACACGTTCCTGCTCGCCAGCCAGCATGTGGGGCAGCTGCGCGACCCCTCCAGGCTGCCCCAATGGCTCTATGCGATCGCGCGGCACGAGGGTCTGCGCCAGCTGAAGCGGCAGTCCCGGCAGGCCCAGCTCGAGGTGGCCGAGCAGCTGCCCGCCGACACCGTTGACCTGGTCGGCAGGATTCGTGAGGCTGAGATCGTCGAGATAGTCCGGGCGGCGATTGCCGGGCTGTCGGATGCCGACCGTGAGATGGCCGAGCTGGCGGTCCGGCATCAGATGTCCGCGGCGGAGATCGCGGCGGTGCTCGCCGTACCGGTGAACAATGCCCACGCCCGGCTGTCCCGCGCCCGCGAGCAGCTCGTCGTCGCGCTGGGCTGTCTGCTGGTGGCCCGCCACGACGACGGCGGCTGCGCCGCGCTGGGCGAGCTGCTTAGAGGCTGGGACGGTCAGCTGAAACCATTGCTGCGCAAGCGAATGAACCGGCACATCGAGGCATGCGCACTTTGCTCGACGGTCAGGCGCGAGCGTCTGGACCCGGCCGCCCTGCTCTCCGCCTACGCCGCGTTGCCGTTCCTGGCCTCGCCACGGCTGCGGCCGGTGGGCGACGCCGCGGCGCTGGAGCAGCCACGCTGGGACACCCGCTCGGGCTTTCCCCGCGCCAAGCGGCGAGCCGCCATCGGCGTGGCCGTGGGCGCCTTCATCGTCGTGCTGATCGTGGGCGGGACGGCACTGGCGATGCCCGAGCCGCAAGAGGCGCCGCCGCCTCCAATCGCGACACTCGCGCCGATCATGGTCAGCGAGGAGCCCTCCCCCAGCGCCACGGCGGAGAGCCCGAGCCCGACCCCGGTGGTCGGCCCGTCCAGCGCCAAACCGAGCTCGGGCCCGCCGGCGCTGGCGTTCACCGCCACCGCCAGCGCGCCCTGTGTGGCGACACCGATCGTCAAGTTCACCGTCAACGTCACCGCAAACGCCAACCTCGACAGCGGCAAGGTGATAGTCCTCGGGCTCATCGGCACCAAGAACCTCACGGTGAGCGGGAAGACCGCCACGATGACGTTCACCGAAGCCGCCTCCACCGAGATCTCATGGCATGTCGAAATCAAGGCGGCCGACGGCCGGACCAAGATCGGCCCGCAGCAGTCCACCCACAACACCTGCTACCCCTAGCCGAAACGACCAGGTGGCCGTCGCTGGTGACGCCGGTGTCCATCTCCAATGTGGAGATGTCCCGGTTGGACAGTGCCTGGGCGATGGCCGCCAGGCTGTTCCCGGCAACGATCCGCCGTCCATCGTGCGCAGCGTGCTGACATCAAGGGTGCCGCACGCTTGACGTGCCAGGTGTCCTCAGGCCAAATACCGCCCGAACCATTCGAGAACCTTCTGGTAGGCCTGAGCGGCAGCCTCCGGCAGGTAACGCGGGCCTGTTTCGTTGAAGAAGGCGTGGTTCGCGCTCGGATAGGTCACCATCTCGTGGGTCAGGCCCGCCTTCTGCAGCGCCGCGTTCGCCGGCTCCCGGGTCGCGTTGATCCTGTCGTCGAGCTGGGCGTAGATGCCGAGCACCTTCGCGTTGGGCGACTTGGAGAAGTCGGCGTCGGCCGGCGCGGGCCCGTAGAAGGGCGCTGCCGCGTAGAGGCGAGGCTCCCCGGCGGCGAGCAGCGACCAGACCTGTCCCCCGCCGAAGCAGAAGCCCATGGCGGCCGCCTTCTTGCGCGGCACCCGCTTTTCCAGCTCGTCGAGCCCGGAGCGCATGTCGGCGATGAACCGGGCCGGGGGCGCGGCGTTGAGCGCCGCCGTGGCCTGCGCCGGGTCGGTGAACTTGGCGGTGCCGCCCTCCGCGGAGAGCAGGTCCACCGCCAGCGCCGAGAACCCGCTGCGGGCAAGCCTTGCGGGCAGGGCGACGAAATGGTCGGTGAGCCCCCTGTTCTCATGGATGATCAGCACTGCCCCGCGCGGGGTGTCCGCGGCCGCGAAAGACCCCTGCAGCGTGCGGCCCTCCTGACCGGCGAAGGTGATCGCTTCGGTCTGCCCCAGCTGCGGGGTGGCCGGTGCGGTCGCGGTCGGCGCGGTCTCAGCGGGGCGGTCTGCGTCGCACGCCGCCAGCAAAGGCGTCGCCACGGCCGCGGCGACTCCCAGCAAACCCAAGCGGTGCAACGCTTCGCGCCGCGAAATCAGGCCGTCGGCGTAGTCGACGACGACCTCCTCGGTGAGATAGCGGTTAATCTCATTCATGCCCGTCAACCTACCCTCTCGCCGGGCGTTCCGAGCGAAGCCGGCTGCGCTCGCGCTGCTCGCTCATCAGCGCATCGAACCCCGCCCGGTCGATCGGCACCCCCGCCTCGGCCGCGATCTCCTGCGTCAGGTCGACCGGAAAGCCATGGGTGTCATGGAGTTTGAAGACTGTCCCGGCCTCGAGCCGGCCCCGGCTCAGCTCACGGTGCAGTAGCTTGGAACCCGAGCGCAGGGTGCGTTCGAAGACCAGCTCCTCACGCTCGATCACCGGGTGGCCGGTCAGGCGGCCCAGACTACAGCCGCCGGTGCCGAGCCGGTGCAGCTGGTAGATCGCCCGGCGCAGCAGGCGGCGCAGCACGTAACCGCGGCCGCCGTTGGCCGGGGTGACCCCGTGCTCGATCATCAGCAGGCCGGTACGCAGATGGTCGGTGATGATCCGATGCGCCACCGGCTCGTCGTCACGGCCGGTGAGCCGCCTGACTTCGGCCAGCAGCGGCGCAACGACGTCGATCGCCTGCAGGTGCGGCACGTCCTGCAGCACCATCGCCATCCGGTCGCAGCCCATGCCGGTGTCGACCAGGTGGTCGCCGAGGAACACCAGGTTCCACACTTCGAGGAAGCGCTCGCTGTTGACCTCGGGACCGCCATCGCGGCCGTAGCGCTCGCCGCGGTCGTAGAAGATTTCGGTGGTCGGCCCGCTCGGCCCATCGGCCACCCCCATGGACCAGAAGTTGTCCTCCGGGCCGAGGCGCTGGATGCGTTGCGGCGCCACGCCAAGTTTGCGCCACAGGGTGACGGTCTCCTCATCGCCGCGCAGCACGGTCACCCAGAGCCGCTCGCGGTCCATACCGAAACCACCGGTCAGCAGCTCCAGCGCCCACGCCATCGACTCGATTTTGTAGTAGTCGCGGAAGGAGAAGCTGCCGAGCATCTCGAAGGAGGTGCCGTGGCGCGTGGTGTGGCCGATGTTGTCGACGTCGACTGTGCGCACGCAACGCTGCGTGGTCATCAGACGCGGCCGGGGAGGCTGCTGCTCACCCACGAAATAGGGCTTGAACTGCACCATGCCCGCGTTGGTGAACAGCAGGGTCTCGTCGTCGGAGACCAGCGGCCCCTCCGGCATCGCCAGGTGGTCACGCTCGCCAAAGAAATTGAGAAAGATGGATCTAATGTGATCGGATTGCATGGCTGGACGCCTAACGTGTCAGAAGGAAAGAAGGCAGCGATCAGCGAGCGTGGGCCTGACCCACACCGGTAGCTCGCGCGCTTGCCGCTTTCCATGACACGCCGCCATCCCACCAACCGGGGATGGCGGCCGTCAACCTATTTACTTAGCTCCAGACTCAGAGCTGGTAGCTTCGCTTCACCAGCACCAGCTCGGAGAAGTGCGACCCGGCCACGTCCACGCCCGCGGGGCGCGGCTTGAAACCGGGCAGCGCCTCCAGACCGTCGCTGCCGTCGGCCGCCGCGATGCTGACCTTCTCACCCGCGCCCACGGTGACCGTCACCTCCAGACCCTCTGGCGGCGGCGCGTGGAAAAGCAGCTGCAGTTGGCCCTCCCGGCCCGGGAAAGCCTTGCCCTGCACCATGATTTCGCGGCCGGCCACGTCGAGGTAGATCAGGCGCACGTCTCGCTGCGGGGCGACCCGCAGCCGCACCGTGCGGCCACCGCTAACGGTCTGCTCGGAGAGCACGGTGACCAGTGGCGGCGGCAGGCTGGCCTGCTGAGCCTGTCCCGTCCACACGCCTTCCAGCATCGGGAAGCCCGCGACAGAGAACTCCTCTTTGGACACGAACTGCTTGGTCCACTCCCCCGGCGACGACTCGCTGCTGACCCAGAGCGCGGTGCCGGTGTCGGTGTCGAGCGCATACATCAGCTGGCTCGGGATCGGGTGGGTGACGTCGAAGCGATCCACGACCAGGCCCGCGCCGGTGAGGATCACGGCGATCAGCGCCGCCGAGCGCACCGCCCAGCCCGCCCACGGCGCCTCATCCAGCAGCGACAGCGCGGCGAAACCGAGCAGCACCGCGAAAAGCGCGGGCGCGGCCGCGGTGGCCAGGCCGAGGGCCGGGAAGAACAGCGCCACCGTCGGCGCTAGCACGAGGGTCGCGATGGCCACCGCCAGCGTGAGCACCGCCAGCCGCCACACGCCCTTCAGGAAAAGCGCGCCTATCCCGGCCAGCGCACCGGCCAGAGCGGGGATTGCCGCCAGGTAGGAGCCGCCGGGAACGATGACCGCCATGACCAACGCGAACAACGCCAGCCAGGCCAGGCCCGCGATGGCGAGGCAGGCGCTGTCGACCTTGCGGCGCAACAGCATCCACCAGCCGAGCATGATCGCGACCACGATCGCCACCACCGCCCACCTGTACCAGGCGGTGCGCCACGGATCGATCATGTTGCTGTAGCCAGGCCTGATCGTGGTGAGGACTAACCAGAACAGCTGGGCTGCCACCGGTACCAAGATGATGGGCAGTAAAGAAACGACCGTGGCCGCGACTATCCGGCCGGTGGTGGTGTGTCGTTTCCGGACGGTCAGCACGGCCAGCGCTATGACCGCAAGCAGCGCGACAACCGCGATCGGCAGAACGAACGATCCGGGATAGGTGACCAGGATTCCCAGCACCGGAAAGTAGGTGGCGTCAGGCCCGGTGGACTTGGCGATCTTCGCCAGATCGGCCTCGCCGAACGCCTCGGTCAGCGCGAGCAGGTTGTCGCCGTGGTGCTGCAGGCTGGCCTGATCCATGCGGTCGGGCGTGTCCTGCGGCTTGTGATAGGCGGCCGAACCATCGATGTAGGCGCTGTTGAGCCCGCCAAAGCGACCGGTGATCCGAAATGGGGTGAAGTCGGTGTCGTTGGGCAGGATCCGGTAGACCTCGACGGCGAAACTGGTCGCCACCGGATGCGGCGCGTGGGCGCCGAAAACGCCTACCACGTCAGCGTTTCCGGCCGAGGTCTCGAACATGACCGCGGGCCCGCTGCTGCCCCGGGCCTCCACGTTGAGCACTATGCCGCCCTGTTGCGCGAGCGGATGCTGCTCGACGAAGGCCTCCGCCCCGCACAGGCATGCCTCTTCGGCGTCGGTCAGCACCACCACGATGTCATTGCGTGGGGCCGGTCCTTGTTTAAGCGCCCGAACGGTTTCCAGAATCGTCGACACTCCCGCGCCGTCGTCGTTGCCGCCCGGCCCGGTCTGCACCGAGTCGTAGTGCGCGACCAGAAAAATCCGCCCGGTCGACGCGCTGCCCGGGATCAGCCCGACCACATTGCGAACCCGCGCCCCGCCCTTTATCGTGTTGTCGCCGTTCTTGCCGATGGTCACCGCATCTTGCACCTGCGCGTCAACGCCCAACCCGCGCAAGGTCTTCAGCAGATAGTCGCGCACATCATCGTTGGCTCTGCTTCCCGTGACGTGGGTCGTCTTTCCCACCTGCTGCACATGCTCAAACGCCCTGGCAGCACTGAAATCCGTGGCCGGCGCATCGCTTCCGCGGGGCGATGGCGGCATGACGCTCCACACGCTCAGCGCCCCGACGGCGACCACAGCGGCGATGGCGAGCAACGATTGAAAGGTCTTCGGCACGCCCGCCATCCTGCCATGCCCGTCTTCGAATGGCTCGGCCTAGCCGAGATACCTGTTGGCAGTGCGCAGACAGCCGGCCAGGCCATCGAGGATCGCAGCTTCATGCGGCGGCTTCGCTGCCGGCCGGTCCTGGCCCGGCCGGCCATACAGCCGCACTCCGCGATGGCAGGCAACATAGAGCGAGTTGAGTGTCCGGATGGTATTTGACTTCGCCGCCGGGAACGGCCCCGGCTCCATCGCCTTCAGCGCGGCTTCGATCGACGCCAGCCACTGCGCCACATCCTGGGCCGTCAGCTCCTCGCGGAGCAGCACCGCGGTAACCGCGGAACTCACCCGGTCGTCCTCGCCATGCGCGAACAGGTATCCGGTCGGCGCGGTCAGGCGAGCCGACACCACCTCCAGCAGCTCGCTCAGCTCGGTCCGGCCCAGGTGCCGCGACCGGCCGAAAGCCTCCACCGCATCCGCACCATGGGCCACCGCATGCAGCCAGCCGAGCTTGGCGTCATAACCCCGAAGATCCTTTTCATGGGGGTACCAATCGGCGAACGCGCTGCGCCATTCGTTTACCGTCGCGGCGTCGAGCTCCCCTATGACTTCATCGCGCAGCAGAACAGCGACCAGAATCAGCGGTGCGAAGGTGCGGGCCTGAATTTCCGGATGAGCCAGCTGACCAGCCTGCCGATCCCCCACCGCCCGCAGCCGCCCGTCGGCCTCACCCGCGCCGATCCGCTCCCACAACTGCGCATAGGCGGTCTCGTCGCGCACCACCGGGTCGGGAGAAGTCAGCATCGAGCACAGGTCGTCGAGGGTGTAGGTGGTCATCGCGCCAGCTTGCCATCTCGACGGCCGTCGCGGTGACCCGTGTGCTCTCTCCACATTGGCCGGTCAGTTCCGCCTCTTGCGCCGCGAGTTACGCTCGCCCCCTTCCGCGCCCATGGCCGTCAGCAGATAGATGGTGTGATTCAGCTCGGACTGAAGCTTGGCTATCTCCCTCAGCGAGGTGGCGATGGACAGCAGCGCGTACTGGCTCAGGCTCAGCTCGCGCAGCCCGGCGGAAAGGTCCCCAGGCTCGACGCCCTGCGCGATCAGCGCGCTCGCAAGGTTCGAATCGGCAAGATCATGTAACTCCCCCGTGGTCACCGTGCCCTGGCCCTGATCCTCCGCCATGAGTAAACGTTATGACCACCGCTGGCAGTAGAAGCACGATTCCGCTCTTTTGTCTGTGTGCGCCCGAGGACCTAGCCGTAGTCGTGCCCTTCCGCGGTCACCTGCATTCCGTCCAGTTTCCATCGACGATTCCCTATCACGATTTCCACCTCTGTGTACCGGATCAGGCCCAGCCCGGCGTTACAGCCCGTGCCCGAGGCCACGGTCAGCGCCGCCGGCTCGCCCGGCTTGATGGTCGCCGGGGTGACCTGCCAGTCCCCGTCAAAGAACGTGCCCCGCCGCACATTCAGCTTGGCGTGCACCTTCGTCTCAGGGCTGAGGTGCCCGCCTGCCGCCCCCGCACGCTGCCACTCCGCCCTGGTGTCCAAGTCGCCCTCCGCGCACGCCCTGACCCCCGTCGTTTGCGGCTCCGGATTCGGCTTCGCCGCGCACCCGGCGGCCACCACGCCAACCATCGCCAGCGCTATCGGCTTCCTCATGCCGCTATCACGCGAGCGCCCCAGCACCCGTTGCACCCCGCTGTGCCAACTCTGCTTCACTTGCCCCGTGGAAAGACTCGTTCTCTGGGACATCGATCGCACGCTCGTCACCATGGCCGGTGTCGGTCATGCCCTCCTAGCCCAGGCGCTTCAAGTGACCACCGGCGTCGAGCTCGTCCACCAGCCCGAGCTGGGCGGCAAGACCGACCGCGAGCTGATCACCACCGTGCTGACCGCGCACGGCCTGGACGCGGCCGAGCCGCTGATCGAGCGCATGCACGCGGAGATGGCCGTCGCCGCCCACGAACGTACCGACCACATGCGTGCCGTCGGCTTCGCCCTGCCCGGCGCATCGGCTGTGCTCGCCGCCCTGGCAACGGTTCCCGGCGTCGTGCAGTCCGTCGTCACGGGCAACATAGCCCCGGTCGCCCGCCTCAAGCTCGCCGCCGTCGATCTCGACCGGTTCATCGACTTCGAGATCGGCGGCTACGGCTCCGAAAGCCTCGTCCGCGGCGATCTGGTCAACTTGGCCCGCTCCCGGGCCGCCCGCAAACACCGCACCACGCTGTCCAACGAGTCGGTGATCGTCATCGGCGACACGGTTCACGACATCGTGGGCGCCAAGTTCAGCGGCGCCGTCGCGATCGGGGTCGCCACCGGCTTGAACACCACAGCCGACCACTTGCACGCCGCTGGCGCAGACGTGGTGTTCTCCTCGCTCGAGGACACCGCGGCGGTCCTCGCCGCAGTGCTCGCCTAGCTCTCAGAACACCGCCAGCTCGGAGTGGGTCATCTCGTACTCGGTGATCGACGGATCCGGCGGATAGGCCATCGTCGCTCCGCTGCGCTCAAACCCAAGACGCCGGTAAAACGCTTCAGCCCGACTATTGATTTCGGTGACGAACAACCTCACCTGCTCCGCCCCGGCCGCATCGCGCGCCCATCGGATCACCGCGCCCACCACCGCGCCGGACACGCCAAGCCCGCTGCCCCGAAAGTCGGGCGTGACGTAGACGCCGAACAGATGCACCGTCGGCTCGACCACCTTGTCATCCATGAACCCGCTCGCCTTGCCCACCAGGTGACCGTCATGAGTGGCCACGAAGGTGGCCATCGTCGCGTCGGTCGCACCTTGGCGCACGCGATCCTGCCAATACTCGTCCGGCTCGGCCACCGACTCGGCGTACTGCTCCACAAACGCCAGCGGCGCCGCCTGCAGCGCCTCCAGCCGCAGCTGCCGAAACTCGCGCCAATCTTCGGGTTCGAGACGCCTGACCGCAAACTCCATGCCGCGATCATGCCGCAGCCCCGGAACCCCCGAAACCGAGTTTCCACGTGTTCGCCCCACCCCGAATCGTCACAACCCGATCGTCTAAGTTAACATTTAGACTTGCCTATGGTGAGGTAGCGTGAAACCTGCGGCCTGAGTTGCGGGGCGTTCATGATGCCGCCAGTCCTCCTCCCCTGGATGGTTGACATGACATTCGCCGCACGCCTCCAACAGCTCATCGCTGTGCGCGGACTGTCTTATCGCGCCCTCGCGGCGCAGACCTACTACAGCAAGAGTTTCCTGCACGATCTGGCCCGAGGCCGCAAACAGCCCAACCTCGATACAGCGACTCGCATCGACGACGCATTGCAGGCGGGCGGCACGTTGGTCGCCCTTGTCACGTCAGCTTCCGAAGACGAAACTGCTGCCGCCGAACTCGCGCGCCGAGTCAATGCCAGCGATGTCAGCGACGAAACCATGTCTCAGCTCGAGGCGGCGTTCGATGATCTCGCGGTCCGCTATCCGAACACCGCGCCGGGTCTGCTCATCGGGCCGACACGTATGCATCTTGACCACGTCGGGCAGCTGCTTGACGCACGGATGACCCTGGTCCACCACCGCCGCCTTCTCGTAGTCGGTGGATGGCTGTCCCTGCTCGCCGCCACCCTCCACATAGACATGCGCCAGCCCGACGCAGCCCGCGGCCGACTCGCCGTGGCGACTGACCTCGCCCGCCACGGCGAGCACGACGAACTGCGCGCATGGTGTCTGGAAACCCGAGCATGGGAGTTGCTTGTCAACGGCGAGTACATGGGAGCGGCGAGTCTGTCGCGCCAAGCGCAGGCCCTCGCACCGCGCGGCACCTCAGCGTTGATCCAGGCCACCGCGCAGGAGGGCAGGGCCTGGGCACGGATGCACGACATCGCGGCAACTCGCCGCTCCCTCGACGCCGTCGATCGCCTTGTCAGCTCACTGGCACAACCCGACCGACCAGAGCACCACTACCGCTATGACCCGGACAAGGCCTTGTCCTACACCGCCACCACGCTTGCGTGGGCGGGCGACCCGGCAGCAGAGCCCTACACCAGAGCGGTGATTGCTCAACTAGAAAGCAGCCACGGCGTCCCCCGCCCACGACGAGCCGCGCTCGCCCGCCTGGATCTGGGTCTAGCCCTGGTTGCCCGCGACGAGATCGATGAGGCGGCGGCTGTTGGGGTGCAGGCGATCACGTCCGGCTTGCTCGTCAAGTCGACGTGGTGGCGTGCCACAGAAATCCTCGCCGCCGTTGAAGAGTCGGGACTCGCCGAGGCTGCAGATCTGCGTGAGGCCTACGAGACCTACCGGCCATAGCTCAGCGGACACCCGACGGACGCTCCGGATATTCCAGAATGACCGGCCCCAGGCGAGGCTGACTACGGGCATCGGGCCGTATGAGGGACGAACCCTCCCGTCGGCCCGATGCCTCGAACCGCCAGGGCGGCATCGCTCCAGGATTCCGCCATCCTCGACACCGCTGGAGGAACGTTGTCCTTGGTTCCGCTTTGGACACCGCACAGCGGTGGGTCTGTCCCAGTCGACGTCACGTGGCGGGTATTAAAACTGGCCCGCACCGAGGATCGACGGTGGAAGCTCGCTGCGGTGTCCGACCATCCTCACGGCGACTGGCAATCGGCGTTGGCCGTGGCTCGCGATTGGTTCAGAACACACCGCGACGACGTAGAGCACGGGCAGCTGCGGATCCACGTCGAGCCTCTCAACATGCCTGGCGCGCAAGCTCCTGCCGGCTCTCGTCAGACCGCCGTCAGGTGAGCGGCAAGGCGCGATCATGGCCCGGCTAGCAACCGGACGCCTTTAGACTGCGCGGGTACCATCGGCGGGTCCAGTTCCGGCCGCGCGGGCGATTACCTCTTCTGTTGTCAGGGGGCTGCTTGGGTGGTGGCTGAGGCACATCGGCATCTGGATTTTGCTGAATGCCGTTCCTTCGCCCGAGGCGTAGAACTGGCCGGACGACAGTAGTGAGATGTCCAGCACCTGGCTTCCCTTGGCCTGTGCCATTTCGCGGGCCGCGCTGATCTGCGCCGGGCTGTTGAGGAAGCCGAAGAACTGGGTGGCGGCGTTGCCGGGGATCCTGTTGTGCAGAGCTTTCGGCGCCTGGGTCGCGAAGACCAGGCCCAGCCCATACTTTCGGGCTTGGGAGGCCAGGGCCAGAGTGCTTTGGGTGCAGGCGGTCATGGCTCCGGAAGGTGCGAGGGTCTGCGCTTCGTCCATGACCAGCAGGCCGCCGAGCGGGCGATCGCCGGCCGGGTTTTGCCTGATCCAAGCGAACAGGGCCATCTGAAGCTGATTGACGAAGCCCTGCCGTTGGCTGTCGGACGGCAAGCCCGCGAAGCTGATGACCGATATCCTGGCCCGCTTGCCGGGGGCCGGTGTCAGCAGGATTCCGGGATCGACGGGCTCGCCTTCGCCGCCGAACATCGGGTCGTTGACCATTGCCGCGGTGAGGCTGTCGGACATCTCCGACGCCAGCTTGTCGGCCCGGCTCAAGGAGATCAGGCCGTCGGGCAGCTCAGCTAGCAGCTTGACGAACTCCTTCAGGCTGGTTCCGCCGCGGCGCGCAAAGTGTTGCAGGGTCGCCCGCAGGACGGCCCGGCCCTGGGACGCCTTGGCGAGTTCACTGTCCACTTTGGCGCGCGGCGCAAGCGCTGCCACAGCGGCGTCTATCGCCACGCTGAACTCGTCCGCGTCGTCGATCACACTTCGAAAGTCGGGCAGTGGCTTGAAACTCAAGGGGCGGCCGGCTGTTCGGCGCGGAGTCCACACCACCACGTCGGTGTTGGCGATGTAGTCGCGGGCTTTGTCGGCGTCGCCAGGGCCCCAGTTCGACGGCGCGTCGGGCCATGGATCGCCCAGCCTGGCAAGGTCGTTGTTGGGGTCCAGGACGATGGCCGAGACGCCGTTGAGGGCGCACTCCTCGACCAGACGCCGGATGAGAACCGTCTTTCCCGACCCCGATCCGGCGAAGATGGCCGTGTGCTTGCGCAAAGACTCCAGTGGCAGGCCCAATACCTGCTCGCCGTCGGCGAACCTGGCCAAGGCGACCACCGGCCCGCGCGGCGTGGCCGGCGTGCGCGGCTTGGCCGACGGCGGCAACACTTGCGGCGGCGCGCTTCCTCGCGTACCAAGAAAATCCCCGAACACCGCTTGGAAAAGAGCGGTGGAGGAGGCGTGCCGGCGCGCGACCAGCCACTCGTTGAGCGCGGGGTCGCGCTCGGTCAGCACATCCTTAAGCGCGGCAAAGACTTTCAGGTCAGACTCTGCTATCGGCAGCGTGACGCCACCCGCGGCGGCGAACTCCGCGAGCACCTGCTGAGTCTTCGGGCCCTTGTTCCAAGGCTTGTTCCGCAACAAAAATAACTTTCTGCCGGGTACCTGATGATGCAAACCCGCAGTCGTAGAAGCCGCCCGAATCCGGTTCAGGGCGGCCACCGCGTTGTCGCTGGCGATGCCGCGGAAGGCCCAATGCGTCTCGTTTTCGGTCGCCTCGTCGAGGTCCTCGCGGAGGCGGGCGTGCAGCGGCGCCTTCTTCCCGGGCGGCGGATCCTGGAACAGCACCCGATCAGCCGACTTTATCTCCTCGATGAAGGCGGCCAGGCCCGCCGACAGCAGGCTGGGCAGCACGCCATCTTCGGTCGCCGGATCCAGGGCCGGCCCGACATCGACTATCTTGCACAGCCCCGCGAAGCGCCGGTCGAGCGCCTTCAGCGCATCCGCGGGAGCCTCCGGTGGCGTTGGCGCGGCCAATGGTGGCGGCTGTTTGCCGTCGATCAGGTGTTCCAGCTCGGTCATCCTGTTGTGCTGGAAGCATCTGTCGATATGCGCGGCCACGGCCTTCATCAACCCGCGCGGGGTGAAGTCCGTCGCCTCCGCGAAGGCTTCCGGCTTGACCGGCCACGTGGGATACGCCGGCACGAAGCCGATGTCGCGATACTGGGCGGCCAGCCGCTTCTCGATCAGCTCCCGGCCGAACTCCGCGGTGGGGATGGTCTGCAACGCACGCGCCTCGTGGAACCGGTCCGGCACGGTGTCGATCGCCCGGCTCTTGATCAGGACCCATGACTCCGGCAGGCTCGTCAACACGGTAACCGTGCGCCGGGTGGTTTCCCGCAACCGCATGAGCCCGTCGGCCACCCGGTCCAGCAGCAAGACTTCATGCGGATCCGGGAGACCGTCGGTGGTGCCGATGGTCTTGTCCAGCGACTGAGCCAGCAGGGTGTCGATCTGGTCAATGGCGATGACCGCCGGCCCGGTCAGCGCCAGCAGCTGGGATAGTTCCTTGAGCACCTGCTGCGGCGGTTTTCCGCTGCGGTGAAGCCCCCAGATCGCGCGTTCGTTGGCGTCGGTGTCGTCCATCGACTGCAGGTAGTTGTAGCCGATGTCCTGCAAGGCCTGGTCCGCCGAGGCATAGAGGACGACCGCGCGGGCCGTGTCCTGGCAAGCCATGCCGACTTGGCGGTTGTGGTGGCGAAGGTTGGCGATGAAGGCGGCCATGTCGTCCGGTGTCAGCTTCAGATCGCCGGCGATCGCGCCCTGCACCGCCCCGGAAAGCCCTATCTTGGCCGACAGCCGGCGAAGAAACGTCTTGAGTTGGCTTTCCCGCTCATTCGACTCCCGCAGCAGGCCGTCGAGAATCGAAATCATCGTGCTTTCCCAGAAGCTGGTCCCGTCGAGCAGGCCCACCAGGAAGAAATATCCGCCGTCCTGTTGCACCTGTTCCCTGACCCAGCCGAGCATGTGCGTCTTGCCGGAGCCGCGCTGCCCTTGCACGGCAACGCCCAGAGGACTTCGGTCGGCACTGGCCCCGGCGGTCTTGACCCCGGCCAGGATCCGCTGGACGACCTCGCTGTGCAGCCCGGTGACATGCAACGGGGAGCTGTTCCAGACGTCGTCGGGAACATTGGCCCACTCAAAGGTTATCGGCTGCGTCCATTCCATCTATGGCTCATCAATCGATAGGTGAAGCCGATCCTCGTTGCCAATGCGGATGGTGGCCTCGCGATCGGCCGACGTCATCAGCTTCCTGTTCGACGGTGGCACGATGTTGACCACCTTCTGCCTGCTCATCTGATAGAGGACGGCGTCAACCTCGCTCTTGGCGATGCCGCTGAGCTTGGCGCGCAGATCGGTGAGGCTGACCCAGCCGCGCGGTTCCGTTCGCAGCTCGACGTAGGCCTGACGGATCATCACCTCCACCTCCGCCCGCTCGGTGATCACCGGAGAGAAGATGTCCTTGAGCTTCACGCTCGGGTTCCGCGACAGATAGCGGCCGAGCCCACCAAGCAAGGAGTAGAGAGCGCCACCCGCCGTGCCGCTGCCGCTCGATGGCGGCTCCGAGAGCTCATCGCGACACCATGCCCAGCCCGCCTCGGTCAGCGTGTGGACGTGTTCACGCCCGATCTTGGTGGTGTCAATGAACCTGGCTATCGGCGTGAGATCCTTGCCTGTCAGCGGCGAGAACCCGCCGATCGCCTTGATCTGCTTGTTGGTGAGGCCGCGACCCTCGGCCATGAGAAGCAATAGCGTGGCCCGCTGCGCGATTCCTAGGCGTTTCTCAGACATAGCTGTGTGTCTCTCCTGGCTGTGATCGTCGTGTTTGGAGAAGTTTCTCGATCGCTGCGACGACGGCGTCCACATCGCCCAGCACATCGGAATTGGTGAAGCGGAGCACTGTCAGCCCGTGACTTTGCAGCAGCACGTCGCGTCGCCGATCCTGCGCGTACTTCCACCTGTCCAGATGATCGGGCCCGTCGATCTCCACGACACAGCGTTCGTGTCGCCACCATAGATCAAGCCGGACCGGGTTGACGAGAGCGTGCGGACTGTAGGCCTGGTTCCAGACCCGGCCGGCCGCCCAGGCCCGTCGCCCCAGGGCTTCCTCGAGTCTCTTCTCCGCCGCGCTGGCATGATGGGGCCGCCCGGCGATAGGCGGATATACGATGACCGGCCCCACCGGATTCGCAAGCATTTCTGGCGTTGCGCGCGCTGGACTTTCCGGCAGATGACCGGGGAGGCTGACCGGGAATGTGGCCAGCCGGTCCGCGGCGATTGACTGCCCGGTCAACCAGATCGCCATACGTCCGTGTTGGGCGATCCACTCGCAGGCCGACACCAAAGCGGCTTGGCCTGAGTCGGACAGCTCGGCCGGCACCGGTACCAGAAGGGCTAAATCATTGCGGTCGTAGCTATTCTTGAGCACTCTGGCCAATCCGGCCGCCCGGGTCTGCCGCGGGAAGCGGGTCAGCGCGGCGAAGTCACGGCGCAGAACACCCTCCGCCAGGTCGGCCAGGAACGGCCCGTAGTGCTCCGACGTGGCCGCGGCCCGCTTGGCCAGGATCCGGATGGCCGGCACCCCCAGACCGGCGGCAGAGCGGATGGTCGAGGCTTCCGGTATCCACGACGGGAACAGCTCGGTGGCGGCGTCCTGCAACTCGCCCAGCACCGCATCGACAACCCGGGAGACCGAGGTCTCGGCGTGCGGGTAGTAGGTCAGCACCACGGGGGCGTCTCGGGGAAGCGGGTCCATCGCGGCCGCAACGGCTTGCGCCTCAACGTCTGCCAGGCGCACGGCGCGGCCCGCGGGCAGCTGTCTCCAGAACTCCGTCACAACCCTCCCTTCCCCGACGCCGGAGACACAGGTTAGGCGACCTCAACGTTCCGTGCACTACCTAATACGTTTAGTGAGGTAGCCGATCATGCTAAACACCGCCGCCATCGGGCCGATCGCCACCGCTTGACGCCGGGAGATCGAGGCGTACATTGACGAAGCGTCATGATTGAATCCTCAACAATGGAGGATGCCATGGATGTCATCGTCTTGATCGGACGCATCCTGTTCGCCGCTCTCTTCCTCGGCTCGGCCTACGGCCACTTCGCTCAGCGCGAGGGGATGGCTCAGTTCGCCGGTGCCAAGAAGGTGCCCATGCCGATGGTGGCGGTGCTGGGCGGCGGGGTGCTGCTTGCGCTCGGCGGGCTCAGTGTCCTGTTTGGAGTTTATGCCGACCTCGGATCGCTGCTGCTGGTGATCTTCCTGGTACCGACCGCGGTGCTGATGCACTCGTTCTGGAACGAGTCCGACCCGCAGGCGAGAATGATGGAGATGGTCCAGTTCAACAAGGACCTGGGGCTGGCCGGAGCGGCATTAATGCTCTTCGCTCTCTTCGCCCTCGTGGGCGACGATCTCGGTCTGACGCTCACCGGGCCACTTTTCGACCTCAAGTAGGGCGGACCCTGGTCTACCGATCGCCCGGATTTGAAGTAGCCTGGTCGCTCATGGGCGTCACGTTTCGATTGAAGAACACGTTCCGGCGGTTTCTGGAGCGGCCAGGCACCACTGTTGATCTCCGGCCGTTCGAAAAGCTGCTGCCGGAGATAGAGGCCCGTGGCGAAGAGCTGGCCGACCTGTCCGACGAAGAGCTCACCGAGCTCGCGGGACAGGCCAAGGAGCTGGTCGAGATCTGCGCGCTGGGCCGCGAGGCAGGCTGGCGCGCCCTCGGCGAGCGCGCCTATGACGTCCAGGTGCTCGGCGTGCTCGCGCTGCTGGGCAAGACCGTGGCGGAGATGGCGACCGGTGAGGGCAAGACGCTCGCCGCGGCCATCGCGGCCTACGGCCATGTGGTGCGCGGGTTCGGGCCGGTCCATGTGATCACGGTGAACGACTATCTGGCCAGGCGTGACGCCGGCTGGATGGAGCCGGTCTACAAGCTGCTCGGGCTGACCGTGGGCTATGTGACCGGGCTTTCCACGCCCGCCGAGCGCCGCGAGGCCTACAAGCAGGACGTCACCTATGTGTCGGTGAGCGAGGCGGGCTTCGACTACCTGCGCGATCAGCTGGCCACCGACATCGACGATCGTATTCAGGCGGAGCTGGGCACGGCCATCGTCGACGAGGCCGACTCGATCCTCATCGATGAGGCCCGGGTGCCGATGGTGCTCGCGGGCACGATTGCCAACGAGCAGGACCCGGTGCACACAGCGGCGGCGCTGGTGCGGGCGCTGCGCCCGAAGCGCGACTACGAGATCACCGACGACGGCCGCAGCGCGGCTTTCACCTCGGAAGGCCTGGCGCGGCTGGAGAAGGTGCTCGGCGATATCGATCTTTACGACACCGAGCACATTGCGCAGCTTTCCGCGCTCAACGTCGCCCTGCACGCGGAAGCGTTGCTGGAGCGCGATGTCGACTACATCGTGCGCAACCAGACAGTGGAGCTAGTCGATGAGATGCGCGGCCGGGTGGCCCACCGCCGCCGGTGGCCCGACGGCCTGCACGCGGCGGTCGAGGCCAAGGAGGGCCTGAACGCCACCGCCGAGGGCGAGGTGCTGGGCACCATCACGGTCCAGGCTTACGTGATGCTCTACCCCAACCTGGCGGGCATGACGGCGACCGCGGTGCACGTGGGAGACGAGCTGCGCGAGTACTACAGCCTTGAGGTCGCGGTCATCCCCTCCAACACGCCGTGCGTTCGCGAGGACGAGGAAGACCACATCTACGCCACCAACGCCGAGCGCGACGAGGCCCTCATCGAGGTCATCCGGGAGCATCACGAGGCGGGGCGCCCGGTGCTCATCGGCACGCTCGACGTCAGTGCCTCGCAGATCCTGCACAAGGGTCTTACCGATGCCGGGGTGCCTTGTGTGGTACTCAACGCGAAGAACGACGACGAAGAAGCCGCCATCATCGCCGAGGCCGGAACGTATGGGGCCGTTACGGTTTCCACACAGATGGCCGGGCGGGGCGTCGACATCCGCCTGGGCGGAAGCGACCAGTCGGATCGCGAGCGGGTGGCCGAGCTGGGCGGGCTCTACGTGATCGGCAGCGGCCGCCACAACAGCCGCCGCGTCGACGATCAGCTCCGCGGCCGGGCCGGGCGCCAGGGCGACCCGGGCGGCTCGATCTTCTTCGTGAGCCTCGAGGACGACCTGGTACGCCACCACGCGGCCGACTCGCTTCCGGCGTGGCCGAAGATGAAGTTCGGTGGCCTGGTCGACGACGAGCGGGTGACCGCGGCGGTCGAACATGCCCAGCGGGTCGCCGAGGGTGTCAACCACGAGATCCACCGCAACACGTGGCGCTACAGCGTGGTTATCGAGCAGCAGCGCAAGGCGCTGGCCGAGCGCCGCGAGCGCCTGCTGACCACCGAGGTGGCCGCCGAGATGCTCAAGGCTCGCTGCCCGGAGAAGGCCGACGAGATCGAAGACGACTCCCTGCTGGAGCTCGGCCGGGCGATCGCCCTGTTCCACCTCGACAGGCTGTGGGCCGAGCATCTGGCCGAGTTGGCCGAGGTTCGCGAGGGCGTTCACCTGCGCGCTCTGGGCCGGGTCGATCCGCTCGACGAGTTCCACCGCTCGGCCGTTCCGGCGTTCAACCGCCTGATCCCCGAAATCGAAGAGCGCACGGTGGCCACCTTCGAAGAGATGGACCTCGACGAGGGCTGGGCGCCGGAGCGCGCGGAGCTGATCAGGCCGAGCGCGACCTGGACCTATCTGGTCAACGACAACCCGTTCGGCTCGGAGCTCGACCGCCTCATCTCGATGGTCGGCCGCACCATGAAGTCGAGGGGGTAAGCAAGGCCCTCTCCAGCCCGGTCTGCCAGCTCAGGCCGGGCTGGCCGCATAGGATCCAGCCATGCGGATCACGGTGATCGGGGCGAGCGGGCCGACCGGGAAGGTCTTCTGCCAGCTGGCCACCGAGCGCGGGCACGACGTGGCGGCATATGTGCGCAGCGCCGAGCGGATGGCCGGAGTGCCGGCGGCGAAGGTTTACGCCGGCGGGCCTTTCGACGCCGCCACCCTCGAGCCCGCCGTCGAAGGATCGCAGGCTGTGCTCATCGCCTTCGGCCTCAAGGGCGCCCGCCGCACGCCGCTTTACTCCAAGGGCACTCAGCTCGTCGTGGACACCATGCACCGCCTCGGGCCTAGGCGGCTGGTGGTCGTCTCCGAGGCGGCCTACGCGCCGCACCTGGCGGGCTGGCTGGCCCGGACGGTCTCCAGCGCCTACCACCTCACCCAGCGTCCCATCATCACCGAGCGGCGGCTGCAGGACGACATCGTCACCACCAGCGGTCTGGATTGGACGATTGTCCGCCCGGGTCTGCTCACCGATGCGCCCGCCAGCACGGCGGCGTCGGCGTCGCTGGAGCCCTTCCGGCGGTTCACTCGCGTTTCCCGGACAGCGCTGTGCCTGAGCATTCTCGAATGGCTCAGCGACCCGGACACCTTCGGCCACGACCTCTACTACTGAACGCGTGCGAAGCAACGCGCGGCAGCGCCGCCGGAAAGCCGGTGTCTTCCCTCGCGATCATGAGGCGAGGAGCATGCCTCATGATCGCTCAGTCCAGACACCGGCGCGGCGCTGCAAATTGGTGGTTGCGATACAAGTTATGCGGGTCCGTAGGTCAGGTACATGACGCCGGTTTCGAAGGTCTTGGAGTCCAGCAGTTTGAGCGGCTGGGAATCCGAGCCGTCGGGGAACAGCCGCTTTCCGCTGCCCACCACGATCGGGTGCACCAGCAGGCGCAGCTCGTCGAGCAGGCCCGCCCGCAGCAGCGAGCGCACCAGGGTCGGGCTGCCGCTCATACCCAGGTCGCCACCGGGCTCCTGCTTGAGCTTGGCCAGCTCGTCCAGCCCGATGACGGTGGTGTTCTGCCACTCCGGATTGGACAGTGTCGTGGAGACCACGTATTTGGGTGTGTTGTTCATCTGCGCCACCATTTCCCCGTCGGGGTCCTGATGCGGCCAGTAGGACGCGAACTCGTCGTAGGTCACCCGGCCGAGCAGCATGGCTTCCGCGCCACCCATCTGTTCCCCGACGGCCTGGCCCATCTCATCATTGAAATACGGGAAGTGCCAGTTCTGTGGCGCCTCAACGACACCGTCGAGCGAAATGAACAGGCCGGCAACGATCTTACGCATGGCAATTCTCCTTAGCTGACAATTATGGTTAGGCGAAAAGGTTGGTGAGCCAGGACTTCCACTCGTCGGTAGCCTGCTTGGCATCGACGTCGGCGAAGATGTGGTGACCGACGCCGATCATGCCCTGGCCGCCGACGAAGCGGTAAAGCGCATCGCTTGTGCGCACGCCCAGGAAGCTCGGGTAGAGAGCCGAATCGACGATGCCTTCAACGGTTTGCCCGGCGAAGGTGAACTTGACCGGCGTGCCCGCGGTGACCTCGCCGGTGATGCCAAGGCCGCGTTTGACGCCCGCCCAAGCGGTTTCCTCGTCGGGCTGGGGCGCGGCCCAGGCTGCGACCGGGGTGGCGAAGCGGCCGAGGAAATGGGTCAGGTATTCGCGAAGCGTCGCGAAGTACATCGGGTCGCCCTTGCGCAGCGCGTCGTATTCCCACTCCCAGTCGTCCTGGCCGAGGAACCCGCTGTGCACCAGGCGAACCGTGGTGCTGCCCTGATCGCGTCCCTCGACGAGGTATTCGAAGGCGTGGAACGTGCCGTCCTCCCCCGCTGCGCTGCGGAAGGCGAAATGTGAGTTGGGCTCCCACGCGGTGATGGTGGACTCCATTGCCATGCCTTCCATCTCCATGACCGCCTTGCCGCCCTCACCCGGCTCGACCTCGTTGCGGCCCATGAACCAGGAGTCGATCCCCGGCCCGGTCGCGATGGCTTGCCAAACCTGCTCTGGTGTCGCGGTCACCGTGATGTCGTTGACCGTCTCGAATTCGTGGCCCATCTCTACTGCTCCTTGGTAATGGTCGGGTGAATGGCGACGATGACGCGATGGTCGCGGCCACCAGCGGCACTCTCATCGTGGTATTTGCTCACCAAGCCGGTGACGGCTTTGGCCAACTCTTCGGCGAATGCCGAACGGTCGGCGGCCGAGGCGAAGCGGACGTTGCCGTCCATGGCGAAGGTGGAAAGCTTCTTGCGGGCCCGCGCGGCGCGGGTCATGAGCATGCCGACATCGCGCACCAGCCGTGAGGCGAGCGCGAGCAGCCACTGCGCCGAGAGGCGGTCGGGCGAGCGCTCCGGATCGGGCTGCACGGCCGACAGCGCGGCCGGCGAGATGACGTAGGAGGCGGCGGTCGCCTGCAGCACCCGCTCGGTGACGTTGCCCTTGCGGCGCTCCTCGACGAGCTCCACCAGGCCGTGCTGCTCCAGCGTGCGCAGGTGGTAGTTGACCTTCTGCCGGGCCAGGCCCACCTTTGCGGCCAGCGTCGTGGCTGAGCCGGGCTCGGCCAGCTCGGCGAGCAGGCGCGCCCGGATCGGGTCGAGCGAGGCCTCGGCCACCGCCGCGTCCTCAATCACCGCTATTTCGAACATGACCAGAGCATTTCACCGACAACTATTTTTGTCAAGCCAACTTTTATCGTCGGTTTGCCGCGGGCGATGTCGGCGGAGCGACCACGATAGGGTGTGCGGTCATGACAACCTTCAATCGGTCCGACGACCTGCGGGGAGCGAAGTTCGTCGAAACGGACCTGTGCGGCGCTCGATTCGTCAAGGCTGACCTGTCCGGCGCCGTCATGCGCGAGGTCGACATCGACGGAGCGGACATCGATGCGCCTTGGCTCTCCGGCTCCTTGCGCGTCAACGGTGTCGACGTGGTCCCGTTCGTCGAGGCCGAACTCAACCGCCGCTTCCCCGGCCGCGCCGACCGGCGCGCGGCAGATCCCGAGAGCCTGCGCGCGGCCTGGGCCACGCTGGAGCACACCTGGGCGGCCACGCTCGAACGCGTCGCGGCGATGCCGCCCGGCACGGTCGATGTCTCGGTGGACGGCGAGTGGTCTTTCGCGCAGACGCTGCGGCACCTGGTCCGTGCCACGGACATCTGGCTGCGCCGGGCGGCCCTGCAGCTCGACCAGCCGTTGCACCCCATTGGTCTGGGCCACGACGAGAACACGCCGGAAAGGCCGCCTTATGACGAGGTGCTCGAAGTCCGCGCGGGCCGCGTCGCGATGGTGCGCGACTTCCTCGCCACCGTGACCGCGGACGAGCTGGCCGCGCCGCGCAAGAACCCGCACGCCCCCGAGGAACCGGAGACCGTCCTGTCCTGTGTGCACGTGGTCCTCGAAGAGGAGTGGGGGCACCTCCGCTACGCCACCCGCGACCTCGACACCATCGTGGCAGGATGACTGGGGTGTACGAGATAACGCCGATTGGGCGCGTGGAGTCGCCGCTGCTGGAGCGGGGCATGGCGCCGCGGCAGGGTGATGAGGGTGCGCCAGACGCCTGGCTGGCGTTCGAGCCGCGGGTGCGCGACGGGTTGCAGGATGTGCGTGCGGGCCAGGAGCTTCTGGTGCTGACGTGGCTGGACAGGGCGACGCGCGAGGTGTTGACGGTGCGCCCGCGGGGTGAGGGCGACCGGCCGCTGACCGGGGTGTTCAGCACCCGGTCGCCGGATCGGCCCAACCCCATCGGGCTACACCGTGTGCGCGTGCTTGAGGTTGACGGACTGCGGGTGAAGGTAGGCGATCTGGAGGCATTGGACGGCACTCCGATCGTCGATGTCAAACCGGTGCTGGGACAGGTGAACGAACGGTAGCGCCGTTCAGGATGGGCACACGGATTGTTGCGGCTCAAGCTTTTGCGCCAAGCGATGCAGGCCGGCGGCGGCCACCCGGCGCAGTGCATGGGTGCGGGTTCGGCTTGGGGGTTTGTGCCGGGCTTTGTCGGGCACTACCGGGGCGCCCGGCTGGGCGGAGGTGACGTGTTCGCGAACAGCGCTGATCGCGGTGACCATTCCTAGCGGATCCATGACAATCTCCAAAATGGACAGTGAACTGGTTAGGCGTCGGGGGCCGGGCCGGTGGAGGCCCGCACGACCAGCTCGGTGGGCAGCACCACCTGCCGCTGGGCCAGATCCTCGGGCGGGTTGAGCAGCAGCGCCCCGGCCTGGCGGCCTTTCTCCAGGGCGGGCTGGCGCACGGTGGTCAGCCCGGCGGTGGTGGCGTCGGGGATGTCGTCGAAGCCGATCACCGACACGTCGCGTCCGGGCCGCAGGCCGCGCGTGTGCAGCGCATCAAGCACCCCCAGCGCGAGCATGTCGGAAACGGCGAGGATGGCGGTGGGTCGTGGGGCCCGATCGAGCACACAGGACGCAGCCTGCGCGGCCGCCGCTCGGCTGTTCTGGGCGGCGTTGACCGTGGCGATTTCGGGCCATTCCACGCCCACCTCCGCGAACGCGTCGCGATAGCCGGCGAGCCGTTCGCGGCTGACATAGTAGGGAACGTCTTCCGGCCTGGCTGTCGCCACGGGGCGGGTTTCCCGCTCTGGAACGATCCAGTCAGCGATCAGGGCTATCCGGCGATGCCCGAGCGCGGCGAGGTAACGCCCCGCGGCCAGGGTCGCCGCAGCCTCGTCGATGGCCACGAACCGGGCCTCGGGGTCGCCCGCGTCGCGCCTTTCCGAGCTGACGACCGGCAACTTCCGTAGCCGCATCGCCGCTTGCGCGGAATGCCAGTCGGGAAGGCAGTAGACACAGAAACCGTCGACCACCGCGTTTTGCACCGCAGCGGCTGCCGCCGTGGCGTCTTCGGCCAGGGGCATCAGCAGCAGGCCGGTGTCATGCAACTCAGCGGTTTCGGCGAGCCCGCGCAGGAACTGGACCGCGTAGGGGTCGGTGAACGCGTAGGACAGCGTGGCACTGAAAAGCACGCCGATCGCTCCAACTCGGCCCTTGCGCAGGGATCGCGCCGCCGGATCGGGGCCGGCGTAGCCGAGCCGCCGGGCCGCATCGAAGATCTTTTCGCGTAGCTCGGGCGAGAGCTGGTCGGGCCGGCTGTAGGCATTGGACACCGTACTGCGCGACACCCCCACCTCGTCGGCGACGGTCTGCAAAGTCGATCTCATGACTCGGCCTTCTGTATCGATCCAGTGCTTCTGAATCGATACAGTACTCCGATCCTCTAGATACGCAAGCCCGGGATGCGGCCAAGCCGCATCCCGGGCCAGGACTCGAGCTAGCCGCCCAGTCCGAAGCGGATCGTCTTGGTGAGGGTGGCGTTGGCGTCGTCGCCGTCAAGCGACCACATCATTGCCCCGCCGAGGCCTTCCCGGCGGATGAAGAGGCTCTTTTGCAGTACCACAAAAGGATCGTCATATGTCCAGAAAGTGGTGCCGTCGAAGAGCCACGCGTGCCCGGCCCGCAGGTCGCGGTAGACCGGATAGCCGAGGGTCTTGAGGACCTTGTAGTCCTCGTAACCCGCTTCGAACGTGGCCGGTGCTGGGCCGGCGGCGGGCTGGAAAAGCCCGTCGCCGCCGCCGGTGACGCCGGTCCATCCCCTTCCGAAGTAAGGGATCCCGACGACTATCTTGTTGCGCGGCGCGCCGCGGTCGAGCCACGAGCGCACGGTGCGGTCAAGGGTGAAGTCGGGGGTGACCGGAGCGCCCGCGGGTTCGCGCAGCGCCGATTGCTGGTTGGTCAGCGACTCCCACGTGCCGTGGAAGTCGTAGCCCTGGACGGTGGCGAAGTCCAGCGACTTGAAGACCTTCTTGGTTTCGAAACCGGCGTCCATCGCGGCCGGATTGGCCGGCAGGAACGCGCTCAGCTCGTAGCGCTGGTGGTTGGCGCGGCCAAGCGCGTCGAGCTGCTTGCGGAATTCGGCAACCAGGCCGGTGAAGTTGGCTTTGTCCTCCGGGCTGATGACGTTGCCCGGCTCGCCTTCCCAGTTCGGCCATTCCCAGTCCAGGTCGATGCCGTCGAAGACACCGAGCCCGGAGCCGGGGCCACCACTGCCACCATCGAGGTTGGGCAGGTTGCCCTTGATGAAGACGTCCAGACAGGACTGGACGAAGGCAGCCCGGTTCTCGGGCCGCGCCGCGGTCGAGAAATAGGTCGACCAGGTCCAGCCGCCAATGGACAGCAGCACCTTGAGCTGTGGGTGCTTCTGCTTGAGCTTGAGCAGCTGGCCGAAGTTGCCGTTGAGTGGCTCACCCCAGGCGTCGCCGACCCCGTCGACGGAAAGCTCGGCGGGAACGGGCCACTGGTAGTCGGCCCACGCGTCGCCGGCTCCGGCGGCGTTGGCCTCGAAACAGTGACCCTGCTCGTCGATGTTGGCGAACGCGTAGTTGAGGTGGGTCAGCTTGGCGGCAGCGCCACTGGTGTCGAGGTTCTTCACGTAGAACTGGCGTCCGTAGATGCCCCACTGCGTGAAGTAGCCGACCGTTCTCGGCTTGTCGCGATCGTTGTGCCCCTGCGCCGGAGCGGCCGCCCCGAGCGCCGCTACCGTCGCCAGCGTGGCGAGAAGCACTGTCAGTCTGCGCATAGATTCTCCTCGTCATTGACGACCAATGATTAGGAAACTTACCTAATAAGAGCGCTAAGGGGTAGGCCAACCAATCTGCGGAGAGGGATAAAAGTCGACTCCCATCACCTGCCAGCGCGGGCCTTGTGCGGCAAGGCGTTGCCGGAACGCCTCCCAGTTGTGGCTGCTCGCCGGTGACCAGGCGAGTTCCATCAGAGCCGGCAGGCGCGGAAAAGCCAGGTATTCAATGTCATTGGAGGTGCGGATCGTTTCACTCCACAGTGGAGCCTCCACGCCCAGCACAGACGACTCCCCCACCCCGGCCACGTGCGCGCCCGGATTCCACTCGTATGCGGTTTGCACCTCGATAAGCCCGGCCCACTTCAGCCCGAGCCGCGTGGAGTTGCGGTATTTCATGTCCAGATAGGTCTTGTTGGCCGGCGACATGATTATTTTGGTACCGCGCCCAGCCGCCTGAGCCACCGTCGCGTTGGCGGTCGTGGTCCACCAGAACTGCGCCACGGTCGACGGCAGCTCGGTGGCGTTGAGCACGTCATGAAACCCGATCACCGTTTTGCCATGGGCCGCAACGATTCCCTGCACCCGATTGACGAACGTGGCGTAATCGGCGGCCGAGGTCGAGCTCGCCTCGTCGCCGCCAATGTGGAGGTAGGGTCCCCGCGTCAGC
The DNA here is from genome assembly GCF_016862955.1 of Rhizocola hellebori. GTDB lineage: Bacteria > Actinomycetota > Actinomycetes > Mycobacteriales > Micromonosporaceae > Rhizocola > Rhizocola hellebori. The sequence goes on from NZ_BONY01000030.1 coordinate 89,667, forward strand.
GCCGCCAGTTCTCCGATCACGTTGTCGATAAAGGTGTAGGTCAGCTCAAGCCCGACGCACAGCGAGCTGAAGCCGACCTTCATTCCGGTGTACCGAGCCGGGGCCACCCCGTTGCAGTTGAGCTTGGCGTAGGAGGCCAGCGCCGCGTTGGTGTGGCCGGGCATATCGATCTCGGGAACGATGGTCAGGTGGCGAATCACCGCATAGTTCACGATCTCGGTGTAGTCGGCCTTGGTGTAGTAGCCGCCCGGGTCACCGCCGACCGCGGTGGCGCCGCCGTAGCTGGCGAGCCGGGGCCAGCTGTCGATGGCGATGCGCCACCCCTGATCGTCGCTCAAATGCAGGTGCAGGTGATTCACCTTGTACAGGACGATCTGATCGACATATCTCTTTATCGCCGGCACCGGAAAGAAATGTCTGGCCACATCAAGCATCGCGCCGCGATAGCTGAACCGCGGGTAGTCCACGATCTGCCCGCCCGGCACCAGCCATGGCCCGGGTTGGACGGTGGTGCTCTCGGCCGTGACCGGCAACAGCTGGCGCAGCGTCTGCACCCCGTGGAACAGCCCGGCCGCTTGATTGGCCCGGATGGTGATCGAGGTGGCCGTGATGTCGAGCTGGTAGCCCTCGGCTCCGGCCGATGCGGGCGCGCCCGACAGCAGAAGGGATATGCCCACCCCGGTGGCCAGGTAGACGACGGCCGGGAACCCGGTGGACGGGCGCAGGATGCCGGCCAGATAGCAGCCGATCTGCGCCGACCCGGGCTCGACGAAGATGGCGGTGTTGGCCGTGATCTCAAACGTGACCCCGGGCGTGGGGGTGGTGCTGACCGGCACCGGCACCACCGAACCGAGCGAGACCGGCGCTTGCAGCCGGGTATGGGTGGGCACGCCGAGCCCGGTCAGGCTCAGCAGCAGGGCGAGGGATGCGCGCAGGAACATGGGAGACCTCCGGGGGAAGGGCTACCCATTTACGCTAGTCGACATTCGCTTTCAGGCGACCGGGATCGCGCTGCCTTTCACATACTCGTCCCACGGCAGCGCCCAGGCGGTGAACCCGTTGCCGGGGACCACTTTGCGCTCGGTCCCCTTGATGGTCACCGGGTCGCCGAGGCGGGTGATGTTGAAAAGCCACTGCGCATCGGCCATAGAGACGTTCACGCAGCCGTGCGAGACGTTGCGGACCCCCTGATCCTTGACCGACCAGGGCGCGGCGTGGATGAACTCGCCCGACCAGGTGAGCCGCTGGGCGTATTGGATTTCCACCTTGTACCGGTCGACGTCACCGGGCTCGTTCGTGGTGTCGAAGATGGTCTTGGTCAGTTTGTCCATGATGACCAGCGTGCCCGAGGAGGACGGCGTGGCGGCCTTGCCCAGGCTGACCTTGAGGGTCTTGATGGACTCGCCGTTGCGCAGAACGTTCATCTCCTTGGTGGCGTTGTCGACGATCAGCTCGATCTTCTCGGTGGAGATGTTGCCCACGCCCCGGCGGTCGGCGTCGCCGTAACGCCCATCGCCCATCGGGTGGCCCTCCAGCGCTATCCGCGCCTCGATCTTCGTCCCCGGCTGCCAATAGTCCTTGGCCCGGTACATCACCTGCTTCGGGCTGCTCCAGTGCCAGACACCGGGCTGCGGCGGGGTGGTGGTGACAAACAGTCGTGACTGGACACTGGCCCGGGCGCTTTCCGGAACCGGGTTGGAGAACTCGACCACCACCGGCTGGGCCACGCCATAGGTGCGGTCGGCGAACAGGTAGAGCCCGATTCCGTTGCGCTTGGAGGGTTTGGCCATGGTCTTGAAGGACGTCGATTCGGTGACGCTCTTGCCGTCGCTGCCCTTCGCGGTGACCGTGGCGGTGTAGCCGGTGGCGAATTTCAGCGGGGCGTCTGGCACCCAGCTGGTGCTGTCCTCGCGCAGTTTGCCCGCCACGGCCGCGCCGGAAGCATCGGTGACCACGACCGACTCGACGGTGCCATTGCTCACGGTCAGCCCGATCTCCGCGCTGATCGGCAGGTTGTCGGTCTCCTTGGCGGGCGCGACGGCCAGCGCCACGGGCGCCGCGGCGGACGCGGTGGAGGACGGGGCGGGCGACACCCCGGGCACCATGGTGGGCGCGGCGCTACAGGCGCTCAGCAGCAGCACAAGCGAACCGACCAGAAGAACACGCATGGCGCTCATGGTCCCCGATTTCCGGTGCGCTGTGTGTCCCCGGATCGGCTATATAGCTAACACTTTCCGCTGTTTGTACCAAACGGCGGTCCCGAACAGGCGATCGTGCAAGGCTCTGCGCTTCGGATCCCAGAGCGCGAAGAACAGCCCGGCCAGCCAGAGCAGCGGCACGAGCAGACCGACGAAAGCGCGCAGCAGAGCGCGCCAGAGGGTCAGCGGCGAGCCGTCGGCGCGGCGCACCACCGTCCCGAAGAGCAGACCGCCCAAGGTCTGCCCGGTCGCCCACCAGCAGAGGGAGAAATACAGGATGGGGATCAGCGCAGCCGCGAACTGGCAGGCGGCTTTGAGCCAGCCGGGCGCATCACCGTCGATCGAGGCCCACATCGACGGTGGCCCGTTGGCCACGGCCGGTACGGCGATGGAGAGCACGACGCCGTCGACCACCAGCGCCGCCAGCCGGGTCACCACGCCGGCGTAGTGGGACATTTACTTGCTTCGGAACAGCCGGCGGAAAGCGATCTCCAGCCGGTCGTCAGCCTCGGCTGAGGTCTCCCGCAGCTCCAGCGTGGCATCCGCCATCGCGCTCTGGCTCTGCTCGGTGATCATCGTGCGGACGTTCGGGTCGTGGGCGAGATCGTCGATGATCACGGGCAGCACCTTGCTGCGGATCTGGGGCATCACCCCATCGAGGATCCGCGGCACGATGTTGTTGACGATCTGAGGCATCATCTCCTCGACGACCTTGGGCACCACCTTCTGCTCGGCCCAGTCGAACGAGTCGTCCATGACCGAGCGCAGGGTGGCCTCGGCGTCGCGGCGGCTGCGCGACATGGCGATCGCGCCGCGCGCTCCCGCGTCGTGCAGCAGCTGCCTCAGGTCGATCGCGGGTGCTTTGATCCGCATCGCGGTGAGCTTCTTGGCGGCGCTGCGGGCCGACTTGCGGCCCTGGTCGGCGAGGCCGACCGCGATGGCGACGGGCGAACTCGCGGAGGTGCGCCCGGCCAGCCGCTCCGCCGTGAGCACTACCGTTCCGAGGGCAAACCTTGGCAGACCGGTCATAAGATGATTTTGCCTCAGTCTCCGCACGGATATGTGCACTTCCGGATATTCTCGGCTCCATGAGTCGTCCGTTCCAAGGGGTCATCAACGTCGACGTTCGTGAATCAATCCCCGACTGGGAGGCGTTCGCCGCGCCGAAAGCGCCCGAAGGCGCGCCCAACGTGCTGATCGTGCTCTACGACGACACCGGCCTGGCCGCTTGGTCGCCGTTCGGTGGCAAGATCGAGATGCCGACGCTGCAACGGCTGGCGGACAACGGTTTGCGCTACTCGCAGTGGCACACCACGGCCCTGTGCTCGCCGACCCGGTCGACCTTCATGACCGGGCGCAACCATCATCAGAACGGCATGGCCTGCATCACCGAAGGCTCGATCGGTTTTCCCGGCGCCAACGCGCACATCCCGCCCGAGTGCGGCTCGATGGCGGAAGTGTTGCGGCAGAACGGGTACAACACCTATTGGATCGGAAAGAATCACAACATCCCGATCGAGGAGTCCACCGCCGGATCGAGCAAACGGCACTGGCCACTGCTGATGGGCTGGGATCGCTTCTACGGCTTCATCGGCGGGGAGACCAATCAGTGGTACCCGACATTGGTGGAGGACAACCATTTCATTGACCAGCCCTACCAGCCGGAGCAGGGCTACCACCTGTCCAAGGACCTCGCCGACCACGCCCTGCAGATGCTGCGCGACTCCCGCCAGTCCGCGCCCGACCGGCCGTGGCTGATGTGGTTCTGCCCGGGGGCGAACCACGCCCCGCACCATGTGGCCAAGGAATGGGCCGACAAATACAAAGGCAAGTTCGACGACGGATACGAGGCCTACCGCGAATGGGTGCTGCCGCGCATGGTCGCCCAGGGCGTGCTGCCCGAAGGCACCGACCTCACCCGCATCAACCCGATGCCGCCGGGCACCCACGACGCCGGTGACGACATGCGCCCGTGGGCGGATCTTTCAGAGGACGAGAAGAAGCTCTTCATCCGGATGGCCGAGGTTTATGCGGGCTTCTCCGAGTACACCGACCATCAGGTCGGGCGGATAGTCGAGTTCCTCGAACAGACCGGGCAGCTGGACAACACCATCGTCATCTACTGCGCCGACAACGGCGCCTCCGGCGAGGGCACCCCGAACGGATCGGTCAACGAGAACAAATTCTTCAACGGCTGGCCCGATGAGATGTCGGAAAACCTTGCCCACCTTGAGGATCTGGGATCGCCGGAGACCTACAACCACTACCCGACCGGCTGGGCGGTGGCTTTCTCCACGCCATTCAAGATGTTCAAACGCTATTCGTACGCCGGGGGCACCGCGGATCCCTTGGTGATCCACTGGCCGGCCGGGATCAAGGCCCGCGGCGAGGTGCGCCATCAGTACCACCACAGCACCGACATCGTACCCACCATTTTGGACTGTATAGGCATCAAGTTCCCGGCCCGGCTCAACGGCCACAAGCAGGTGCCGCTGCCCGGGGTGTCGATGCGCTACTCCTTCGACAAGCCGAAAGCCAAGACCCGCAAGAAGCGGCAGTACTACGCGATGCTCGGCACCCGCGGCATCTGGCAGGACGGATGGAAGGCGGTCACCGTGCACGGCCCCACCTCCGGCCTGGGCAACTTCGATGCCGACGAATGGGAGCTCTATCACGTCGACAAAGACCGCTCGGAAGCGCGCAACCTGGCCAAGCAGTTCCCCGACAAACTCAAGGAACTGGTCGACCTGTGGTTCACCGAAGCGGGCAGGTATCAGGTGCTGCCGCTCGACGACCGGTTGCCCTACGAGATCCTCAACGACGCCCGGCCGCAGGCCATGGCGCCCCAGGACAGCTACGTGTACTACCCGGACGCCGCCGAGGTGCCCGAGGCGGCCGCGGTCAACCTGCGCGGACGCTCCTATCGGATCCTGGCCAGCATCGAGATCACCGACGGCGACGCGGCCGGAGTCATCTTCGCCACCGGCGCCCGCTTCGGCGGCCACGCGCTTTTCCTCAAGGACCGCAAGGTTTGGTACGTCTACAACTTCCTCGGCGTCGAGGAGCAGACCTTCGTCTCCCCCGAGCCGCTCAGCCCGGGCCGTTATGTGCTTGGGGTGGAGTTCGCCAAGGAGGGCCAGGGCAAATATCACGAGACGCTGGGCACCACCAAGCTGTGGGTCGACGACGCCATGGTCGCGCAGGGTCCAATGAGGACACAGATCGGCACCTTCACCCTTTGCGGCGACGGCCTGTGTGTGGGGCGCGACTCGGGCGACCCGGTCACCGCCAAGTACCCGAAACCGTCGGCTTTCCGGGGCGGCGTCATCCGGTCAGTGGAGATCAGCGTCGGCGACGACCAGTACGTGGACCTGGAAAAGGAGGCCTTCGCCGCCCTCGCTCGCGAGTGAAGGACACCGAAATGATTCGGAGCCTGTGGGTCATGGTGGTGTTGGCCGGCTTGGCCGTCGCCGCGTGCGACGAAGCCGGAAGCGGCGAGGCCGATCAGGAACGGTTGCGGGTCATGCAGTCCGAGCCGCTGCTGTCCAATGCGATCGGCGCGCCGGTGGCGGTGGCCGGGTTCACCGAGGGAAGCCTGCCGCCGCGCCGCGGCCGGGTACAGGCCAAGTTGTTCGAGCAGAACGCCAACGACGCGCCGACCACCGCCCAGCTCAAGACGCTCGATGCGATGAAAGCCTTGCGCGACAACGGCTGGACGGTCTACTTCGTGGCCTGCCAGCCGCCGCTCAAGCCGGGCGATCCGGTGCCGCCCAGAGATCTGATCGGCCCGTTCCCCAGTGAGGAGTGGTGGGCGTTCGGCGCCTACGCCTACAAAATCAAGGACGGTGTCTCCTACTACGCCGCCGCCAACGGCAACGGCCGGCTCAAGGGTTCGGCGGCGGTCGATCTCGATCTGCGCGCGCCCAGCTCCAAGGAAGCCGGCTCAGACCTTTTCGCCGATCGGCCACCCGCCCTCGCACCGGGCGCCAGCTGCCTGGAGGCCAACGGCCTGCCCGCTCAGGCGGCCAAGGCCGGGGTGGCCCTGGAGCTCGACGAGAGCGCGGGCGGAACGGGCGGACACCGCTAGCTTTCCCTTACCACCAGCCGGAAACCGAGATGGCAGGTGGAGGTGTCGACCGTCTGGCGCATCCTGGCGGCCGGCCGGTAGCGCCGGCAGTAGTTGGGGGCGCAGAGAAAAGAGCCACCCTTCATCACTTTCTCGGCCCCGACCCCGTCTGCGCCACAACACGCGGCCGCCGGCTGCTGGGCGCCGAACGGGGACGACGTCCACTCCCATACGTTGCCGATCATGTCGAAGAGCCCGAACCTGTTGGCGGGGAACGATCCCACCGGCGAGGTTCGCTCATATCCGTCCAGACGCAGGTTCACCGCCGGGAACTCGCCCTGCCAGGTGTTGGCCAGGTGGCTGCCGCCGGGCGTGAACGAGTCTCCCCAGGCGAATTCCGACCGCGTGGCCGAGCTGGCCGCGTACTCCCACTCGGTCTCGGTCGGCAGGGCCGCCCCGGCCCAAGCCGCGTAGGCGGCCGCGTCCTGGTAGGCGACATGGACCACGGGATGATCTTCCAACCCGTCCAGGCTTGAGCCCGGCCCGTAGGGATGCCGCCAGTCCGCCCCGGGTACCAGGCTCCACCACTGCATGTGGTCGCGCAGATCCACCCGCCGCCCGGGTGGGGTGAAGACGATGGAGGCGGGCACGAGCAGCTCGGGGTCGGCGTCGGGGTAGTCCTGCGCGCTGGGTGCGCGCTCCGCGACGGTCACGTAATGAGTTGCCGCCACGAAGTCCTGAAAACGCGCGTTGGTCACCGGATGCGGGGCGATCCAGAACCCGCCGACCTCGACCGTGCGCGCGGGCGCCTCCTCCGGATAGTGATCGTCAGAGCCCATGGTGAAACTGCCGTCGGGGATCCAGACCATGCCGTGGTGCGCCACCGGCGGGGATGAGCCGAGGGAGATCAGCTGAGTCATCCCCTCAAACTACCGCGTAAGGTTACTTTTGCTCATATATTCGAGCTATGACGACCTTAGGGGTTAGAAGTGCGAGAGCAACCGGTTTGCCCTGGTGGCTGCTTCTCGTCACCGGTGCATTGTGGATCATCGTCTCGTGGCTGGTGCTCGGTTACAACAGCCGCTCGGTCAACGCCATCGCCGTCCTCGCCGGCGCGGTGATCCTGGCCGCCGGGGTGGGCGAGCTCTACCTCATGTTCTTCGTCCCCGGCTGGAAATGGCTGCACGGTCTGCTTGGCGCGCTGTTCATCGTCACCGGCTTCTTCGCCTGGATCAACCCGGGCAAGACGGTCTTCTGGCTCGCCGCTTTCATCGGCTGGTACCTATTGTTCAAGGGCGCCGCGGATATCGTCCTCGGGTTCCTCACCAAGGCCACCAACGAGGCGTGGTGGCTGGGCGTCATCATCGGCATCGTCGAAATGCTGCTTGGCTTCTGGGCCGCGGGCCGGTTCGAGCGCTCCCTCTACCTGCTGATCGTCTACGTGGCCGTCATCGCGCTGGCACGGGGCATCACCGACATCATCATGGCCTTCCGCGTCCGCAAGCTGGCCCACGAGGTCTGACGTGGACGGGCTACTCGGGTTTGGCGGCGCAGGCGGAGCAGGTGCCGAAGATTTCCAGCGTGTGGGAGACGTCGGTGAAGCCGTGTTCGCGGGCTATCCGGTCGGTCCAGGACTCGACCGCAGGGCCGTCGATCTCCACGGTGCGGCCGCATTGGCGGCACACCAGATGGTGGTGATGGCGGCCCTGACCGCAAAGGCGAAACAGCTGCTCGCCGCTGGGCAGCCGCATGGTGTCGGCCTCACCGGCGTCGACCAGGGTTTGCAAGGCGCGATAGACAGTGGTCAGCCCCACCCCGCTGCCCTGTGAGCGCAGATCGGCGTAGAGCTGTTGCGCCGTGCGGAAGTCGTCAGTCTGCCTTAGAAGACCCAGGATTTCGCCACGCTGCTTGGTGTTGCGGCTCGCGCCCGGCAACGACTCCGCCACGATTCACTCCCTTGCCCGTAGATCGGCCCGGCAAGTCTACCGCCCGGGCTTTACCCGCCCGGGCGGTAGCGTTTCGGGACGATTAGCTCACGCGTTCGCCCGGGCCTTGCGCGGAAGCAGGAAACCGATGCCGAAGGCGGCGATGGTGAGCCCGACCGCGATCAAGGTCACCACCGAGGCGGCGCGAACCGCTGTCGTGGCCGAGATGGCCGGGCCGGTGATGCCGAAGAAGATCGTGCCCAGGACTGCCACCCCCAGCGAGGCGCCGAGCTGCTGCAGGGCTTCCAGGCTGGAGGAGGCGGAACCGACCTCGTGGTCGGCGATCTCACCCATGATGATGTCGAAGAGCGGCACGAAGATCATGCCCATCCCGAAACCGAACGCCCCCAACGGAAGCGCCAGCTCCCAGCTGGTCAGATCGATGCCGGAGCCCTGCAGCACAAGGTAGACGCCCACCATGCCGACGGTCATTCCGATCAGTCCGATGTGGAGGATCCGGCGGCCCAGCTTGGCCATCATGGCGGCGGCGAAGCCGGAGCCCAGGAAGGCCCCCAGCGCCCACGCCGACATGGTCAGGCTCGCCCGGATCACCGAGTAGCCGAGCCCGAGCTGAAGGAACAGGCCGACCGCGAGGGAGAAGCCGACGATCGCGCCGAAGAAGACGATGACGAAGATGACCCCGGAGCTGAACGAGCGCTTCGCAAAGACACTGAGCTCCACCAGGGGGGTACGGCCCTTCAAGCGCATCTGGTAGACGACGAAGCCTGCGAACATGGCCAGCGACGCGCCGAGCATGGCGAAGATCCACGACGGCCAGCCCAGCTCACGGCCCTGCACCAGCGGGAAGACCAGCAGGAACATCGCGGCTCCGGCCAGCGCCATCCCGGGCACATCCAGCTGGGAGTGGCGGTGGGTGGGCGCGTTGCCGGGCAGGATGCGCCGGCCGGTCACCAGAGCCCACACGCCCAGCGGCAGGTTGATCAGAAAGATCATCCTCCATCCGGTACCCGCGATGAGAAAGCCGGCCACGATCGGCCCGATGACGGTGGACAGGCCGATGACCGGGCCGAAAGCGGCGAACGCCTTGCCGATGTCCTGCGGCGGGAAAAGATCACGGATCAGCCCGAAGCACTGCGGGATCATCACCGCGGCGAACAGGCCCTGCAGCACCCGCGCGCCCACCAGCACGCTCGGCGACCAGGCCAGCGCACAGGCCAGCGAGGTGACGGTGAACCCGGCAACCCCGATCATCAGCATTCGCTTGCGGCCATACATATCGCCCAGCCGTCCCCCGGTGAGCAGCCCGACGGCCAGCGCGAGGGTGTAGCCGGCCGCGATCCACTGCAGGCTGGCCAGGCTTCCGCCCAGCTCGGCGTAGATGGAAGGGGCGGCGACATTGACCACCGTGGAGTCGAGCAGGTTCATGATCGTAGCGGCCAGGACGACGGAAAGGCCGAGCCACCGGGCGGTAATCGCCGGTGCCGGGCGGGTCGCTGTTGCGGTCATCGCGTTCATGGGACAAGCCTGTCAGGGCATTAGGAACAACTCGTTCCTAATGATCTGGCAAACTGAAATCATGTTGGAGACCTCCGCCCGGCTGCTGCGCCTGCTTTCCCTGTTGCAAACCCCGCGCGAATGGACCGGCACCGAGTTGGCCGACCGCCTCGAGGTGAGCACGCGCACGGTGCGCAACGATGTGGATCGGCTGCGCCAGCTCGGTTATCCGGTGCACGCCACCCGGGGCGCGGTCGGCGGCTACCGGCTGGGCGCCGGGGCCAACCTGCCTCCCCTGCTGCTCGACGACGAAGAAGCGGTCGCCGTCGCGGTCGGTCTGCGCAGCGCCGCCGGCGGATCGATCGCCGGGATAGAGGAGATCTCGCTGCGGGCGCTGGCCAAGCTGGAACAGGTGCTGCCGACCAGGTTGCGGCGGCGCGTGAACGCGCTGCAGACCTATACCGTGGCGGTGCCCGCGTTGCGGCGAGGCCCCACCGTCGACGCCAGCTTGCTGACCACCCTGACCGCGGCCTGCCGCGACCATGAGCGGGTCCGCTTCGGCTACTCCGACCACTCCGGCGCGGACAGTGTCCGGGTGGTCGAGCCCTACCGGCTGGTCAATTGGGGCCGGCGCTGGTATCTGCTGGCCTACGACATCGAGCGGCACGACTGGCGCATCTTCCGGCTCGACCGGGTGCAGCCGCAATCGCCTACCGGGCAACGTTTCGCGCCACGGCCCATGCCCGAGCCGGACGCGGCCACATACGTCGCCCGCCGGGTCTCCACCGCGCCGTGGAAATACACCGCCAGCGTCACCTTCTACGCTCCGGCCGAAACCATCGCCGAGCGGATCCCGCATCAGTTCGGCGCGGTGGAGGCGATCGACGACCACACCTGCGTGTTCAAGACCGGGGCCAGCTCGGTGGAGGAACTGGCCATGTGGCTCGGTTACCTGGGGGTCGACTTCACGGTCACCGAGCCGCCGGAGCTGGTGGCGCACTTGCAGAAGCTGTCTGTCCGCTTTGGACAGTCGGGGCAGCCGCGGGGGTAGCCACCCACCGGTCGGTGTAGTACCACCGCTGCAGCGCGCCGTCCTTGGCCCGGGCGAACACCCACGGGCTGCCATCCGCGGCCACCACCGCGGCCACGTCACCTTCCACGACGCCGCCGAGGTTGTGGTCGAACCAGGTGCCGTTGACGTAGTACCACCATTGCAGCGTGCCGTCCTTGGCTCGGCCGAACACCCACGGCGTGCCGTTGCGGGCCACCGCCACCGTCACCGGGCCGGTCAATGACGCGCCAAGGCTGCGCGCCGACATGGCCGAACCCGCGAAATACCACTGCGCGAGCGTGTCGTCGTCGCCCCGGCCGAACAGCCACGGGCTGCCGTCGGGGGCCACCACCGCCGTGACGTCGCCACCGGCCGGGCCGCCCAGGTCGCGGTCGGACCACGTTCCGTCCACCAGATACCACTGATGCAGCGCACCCTGCGTGGTGCGGCCGAACACCCATGGCGTGCCGTCCTTCGCGAGCGTGGCCGTGACCTCACCGGTCACCGACCCGCCGAGGGTGCGCTCGATCCAATGGCCTGCCGCGAAAGTCCAGTGGTGCAACGTGTTGTCGGCGGCACGCCCGAACACCCACGGGCTGCCGTCGGGCGACACCGCCACCGCGGGGTCACCGGCCAGCGAGCCGCCAAGGTTGCGCTGCGGCCACGTGCCGTTGAGGTAGCTCCAGTGCCGCAGCGTGCCGTCGGTGGCGCGGCCGAACACCCAGGGATTGCCGTCGGGTGTGCGCACGGCCACCGCGTCGCCGGCCAGCGAGCCACCGAGACTGCGCTCCAGCCACCCATTATTGGCTTCGTACCACTGATGCAGGGTGCCATCGGCCGCCCGGCCGAACACCCACGGGCTGCCGTCGGGGGCAAGCACGGCCGTCACCTCGGTGGGCGGCGCGGGCGCCGTGCTAACGGTAGGCGCCGGGCTGGCCGAGGTCCACCACGAGGTCTGCTTGAGGGCCCCCTGACGGCTGAAGCTGATGTGGATGTGGTTGGTGTGGCAATCGCCCGGGCTTCCGTCGCAGGGACGCGGCTGCCAGCCTAGCTTGGGCGAGAAGGCCTTCCACATCTGACGATCCCAGATGATGTACATGACACCCAGCCGGCGGGCGTTGGCGTGCGCGTTTCCCTGCTCGTCGGTGGCGAGCAGCCAGTCCAGAATGCTCTGCGCCGTCTGGCGCTGCTTGGGATCGGCGGCGTCGAGCATGTAGTCCAGCGCGCGCCCTTCCTTGTGCTCGCTGGTGCCGCCCACATCGCAAGCCCGGTCTATCCCCCAGCTGTGTTTGCCGAAGTTGTCGTTCAGCAGGTCCTTGACCGCCACCACGCCCGGCTTCGCCACCGGATCACAGGTGTTCTGTGCGTCGTAGACCGCGTAGGCATCTATTTTCGAGCCCAGCGGGGCGATCTGAGCGACCGGGACCAGGCCAATGCCCACAGACGTTGCGGCACCGGCACTCGCGATCGCCGTGGCTATCAAACTGACGAGCATTCTCTTCGGCAACACGCTAGCAAAGATAGACACGCGCCCACCCCGCTATGGTTGCGATTCAGTCACAGAATTCGATATTGGGATGTATCACAGATGCGCCACGGTCAGCCATTCCGCCGATCGCGGGCGATAGCCGTGCCGATCCATCAGGTGCCCCACCATCGCGGTCACGTGGCCCGCGCCGTAACCGATGGCCACCTTGACATTTTCGTGGCCGCGTTCACGGTGAAGCCGGGACAGCGCCTCATGCAGACGGTCGTCGCGTTCGCCGCCGAACTCCTCATCGAGCTCCTCCATTCCCTCGGACAGCTCCTCCGCCTCGGCCGTCGGCAGGTCTTCAAGCTCGACCGCCTTGGTCCACAATGCCTTGGTGCCACCGAACAGACGGCCCAGGACGACCACGGGCAGCAGGCAGTACATCATCAGCCGATGGCTGAGTTTGAGCCGTTGCCAGCTCGCTTCGAATTCGGCGGCGGTCACGTCCGGGTTCAGCACCGGCACCTCGAACAGCGAGTAGTCGATTTGTTGCTCCACCAGGCCGAGTTTGCGGTTGAAGCGCGCTATCCGGTAGCTCAGCGTCAACGCCCGCACCAACGCGGTGCCCTTGCCATCGGGGCCCTTGCTGACGCCCTCGGCGACGATGACGTCCGCTTCGTTCAGGCATGGCGTCATGGTGGCCGGTGAGCGCAACCGGTCCCGTCTCCTAATTGGACGGTGGCGGCCGGGGGACTTCGGCCGCCACCGCGTCTGATGACAGCTGCGTGGCATGTCGGTCCCAGCCGCGCACCGGCTGAAGATTATTTACGGATGCAAAAGTCTTAGCGGCGACAGAACATCGGAGGATTCGGGTCGCGGCAAGATTCATGTCGGGATGTCGACAACGAATTGCGACGAACAGCTAACAGTGGGTGATCCGGGGGCATACGATATAGCCAGATAACGATCTTGACGGGGGATATGGGATGGCTATCAGGTATCGCGCCGGCCTCGCCGCCGCCGCGGCTTTGACGCTCGCGGCTGGCCTGTTGACGGCCTGCGGCGACGACAACAACTCAGGTTCGGACAGTGGGTCAGGGGGCGGGACAAAGATCGCACTCCTGCTGCCGGAGTCGCAAACCACTCGCTATGAGGCCAAGGACCGGCCGCTGTTCGAGGCCAAGGTGAAGGAGCTCTGTCCCACCTGCGAGATCCTTTACAGCAACGCGCAGCAGGACCAGGCCCGCCAGCAACAGCAGGCCGAAGCCGCGCTCAACAACGGCGCCAAGGTGCTCGTGCTCGACCCGGTCGACGGCGCCGCGGCGTCGACGATCGTGCGCCTGGCCCAGAGCAAGAACGTGCCGGTGATCTCTTACGACCGGCTCATCCAGAACGCCAACGTCGACTACTACATCTCGTTCGACAACGAGAAGGTCGGCAAGCTGCAGGGCAGCACGCTGGTGGACAAGCTCAAGAGCGATGGAAAGTCGTCCGGCAAGATCGTGATGATCAACGGCTCGCCGACGGACAACAACGCCAAGCTGTTCAACAAGGGCGCGCACAGCGCGCTGGACGGCTCCGGCTTCGAGGTCGTGCCCAAGCCCGACTTCTTCACGCCCGAGTGGAAGCCCGAGAACGCGCAGAGCTTCATGGAAGGTCAGATCTCTCAGCTGGGCAAGGACGGCTTCGTCGGCGTCTACGCGGCCAACGACGGCACGGCCGGTGGCGCCATCGCCGCCATGCGTGGCGCGGGGATCACCCCGGTGCCGCCCACGACCGGGCAGGACGCCGAGCTCGCCGCGATCCAGCGCATCATCGCCGGTGACCAGTTCATGACGGTGTACAAGGCCTTCAAGCCCGAGGCGGACAAGGCCGCCGAGCTGGCCGTGGCCCTGGCGCAGGGACAGAAGCCCACCGCGCCGACGACTGTGAACAACGGCTCGGGCGACATCCCGTCGTTCCTGCTTGAGCCACAGGCCGTCATCAAGTCCAACGTCAAGGACACCGTGGTGGCCGATGGCCTCTACAAGCTGCAGGAGATCTGCACCACCACCTACGCCGAGGCGTGCAAAGCGGCGGGGCTGCAGTGACCGAAGCAATCTTGTCCATGCGGGGCATCAGCAAGCACTTCGGTGGAGTGCAGGCGCTGTCCAATGTGGACTTGGACGTCTATCCCGGCGAAGTTGTCGCTCTCGTGGGCGACAACGGCGCCGGGAAGTCCACCCTCGTCAAAGCGATCTGCGGGGTGAACCCGCCCGATGAGGGCGAAATCCTCTTCCAGGGCACGCCGGTGCGCATCGACACCCCGCACGCGGCGCAGTCGCTGGGCATCGCCACGGTCTTCCAGGACCTGGCGCTCTGCGACAACCTGGATGTCGTCTCCAACCTTTACCTGGGCCGGGAACGCCTGCGGCTGGGCGTGCTCGACGAGGTGGAGATGGAGCGGCGCAGCGGGCAGCTGCTCAAGGAGCTGTCCGCCACCATCCCGAGCCTGCGAACGGTGGTGGCCGCGCTCTCCGGTGGCCAGCGGCAGACCGTGGCCATCTCCCGTTCCCTGCTCGGCGAGCCGAAGGTGGTCCTGCTCGACGAGCCCACGGCGGCGCTAGGCGTCTCGCAGACCGAACAGGTGCTCAACCTCATCAGCCGGCTGCGCGAACGAGGGCTCGGCGTGATGGTGATCAGCCACAACATGGTCGATGTGCGGGCGGTGGCCGACAAGGTCGTGATTTTGCGCCTGGGCAAGGTGAACGGCCGGTTCAACATGCACGAGGTGACCAATGAGCAGATCATCGCCTCGATCACGGGCGCCTCGATGAACGGTGGTGTGGCATGAAGGGCGTGCGCCTGGGCGACCTGATGGCTTCGGCACCGGTCGTCATTGGACTGATCATCATCGTCATCGTCTTCCAGAGCCTCAACTCGACCTTCCTCAACCCCTTCAACCTCGTCAATCTCCTGCTGCAGATCGCCGCCCTGGGCGTCCTGGCCACCGGCGTCACGCTGGTGCTGATGCTGGGCGAGATCGACCTGTCCATCGGCTCGGTCAGCGGCGTGGCCGCGGCCATCCTGCTGGTGACCAACGTGCGCGACGAGCGCGCGGCGTGGATCGCGGTGGCCTTCGCCGTCTTGGCCGGCGCCCTCATCGGCCTCATCCAGGGCAGCATCTTCACCAAGGTCGGGGTGCCCTCCTTCATCGTGACCCTGGCCGGATTGCTTACCTGGCAAGGCGTGCAGCTGCGGATCCTGGGCAAGCAGGGCACCATCAACCTGCCGCCCAACGGGCCGCTGGTCGAGCTGGCCCAATTCCGCTTCCTGCCGCACAACGGCGCGATCGCGCTGGCGGCGCTGATTCCGTTGCTGCTGCTCGGCTTGCAGCTGTGGAACCGGCAGCGGCGAGTCAAAGCGGGCCTGGAGGTCGGCCCGATCTGGTGGCCGGTCGTGGTGGCCGCCGTGTTGCTCGTGCTGCTCGAGCTCATCGTCATGAAGCTCTACCAGGACCGCGGAATCCCGTGGACCTTCGTGTTCATGGTGGCGATCGTCGCGATCGTGGACTGGATGCTGCGCCACACCCGCTACGGCCGCCAGATTTTCGCCGTCGGCGGCAACATCGAAGCGGCGCGCCGCGCGGGCATCAACGTCAACTGGATCCGCATCTCGGTCTTCACGCTGTGCAGCACACTGGCCGCGGTCGGCGGCATCATCGCCGCGATGCGGCTGGGCTTCGCCAACCAGCAGTCCGGCGGCGGCGAGACGCTCATCAACGCGATCGCGGCCGCGGTCATCGGCGGCACGAGCCTGTTCGGTGGGCGCACCCGCCGCTTCGCTCCTCTGCTTGGCGCGCTTGTCATCGGTACCATCGCCAATGGTTTGGAATTGCTCAGTCTTTCCTCGGACGTGCGCCTCATCGTCACCGGCGTGGTCCTGCTGGCGGCCGTGGTCATCGACGCTCTGGTGCAGCGCAACCGCACCATCCATGGCCGCTAAGGCGTGGTGGGTACCCAGAACCGCAGCTTCTCTTTGCGCTGATCCTCAAGAACACCGCCGTTGCGTTCGATGACGCGGCGGGAGGCGATGTTGTCGACGTCGCAGGTGATCAAGGCGGGATCGATGCCCAGACCGAAGCTGACGGGCAGCGCCGCGCGCAGCATCTGGGTGGCGTAGCCCTTGCGGCGCGCGCTCGGCCGGATGTCGTATCCGATGTGGCCGCCGGCCTCGAGCAGGATGGGGGTCAGCGAATGGCGGATGGCGATGCGGCCGAGGAACTCATCGCCGTCGACCAGCCACATGTTGGTCACCGGCGCGAAGCCCTCCCGGGGAGGCGTCTTCTCGAAGGCCATCGCCCGCTGGCGCGCTACATACCGGGCGAACGCCACCGGGTCCGGCCAGAGCCGGCCGAACCGGTGGATCTCTTCGCCGAGCATGGTGCGATCGTCGGCCTGCCCACGTCCCTCCGCCTTGAACTCGGCGACGGCGACAAGGAAGGATCTGTGCACCCGCGGATCGGGGTTGATCAGTTCAGGCATGCCCTCATTTCTACCCGTGCGGCAGACTGTAGTGATGGCCCCTCTCCACGACCCGGCCGCGATTCGGATAGCCGCCGCGGTCGATGCCGCCCATCTGAACGAGGTGGGAGCGCTGCTCAACCGGATCTGGGGTACTCCGCCCGGCTTGTGGGTTATGCCACCGGATGTCCTGGTTGCTGCTGTGCACGCGGGTGGCGCCGTGCACGTCGCCTATGACGGCGACCGGCTGGTCGGGGCCTGCGCGGCGGTGTTCTGCGCGCCCGCCGAGCGGGCTGTCTACTCGCTGGTAGCCGGAGCCAGCACCACCGGCCGCGGTGTCGGCTATGTGCTCAAGCAGGCACAGCGGGCGTGGGCTCTGGAAAACGGGGCGACCACGATGCGGTGGACCTTCGATCCCCTCGTCGGGCGCAACGCGCGGTTCAACCTGATGAAGCTGGGCGCGATCGGCGCCGAATACGCGATCGACTTCTATGGGGTGCTCGAGGACGAGGTACAGGGAAGCGACGAGACCGATCGGCTGACCGTCCAATGGCGACTGGACGCGCCCGCCCGGCCCGACGAGGTGTCGCCGCCCGAGCACCCCTCCGGGCTGGCGCCCGACGGCGGGCCGTTGACCGCCAAGGACAACGGCATGATCTGGTGCCGGGTGCCGCCTGACATCGTGGCGCTGCGCCGCGACGATCCGGCGCAGGCCAGCGAGTGGCGTCTGGCCGTGCGTGAGGTGATGGACCCCGCCTTCGCCAAGGGCTACCTGGCCACGGGCATGAGCCGCGACGGCTGGTACCGGCTGGAGCAGCCTTAACCCAGGTGTGGCAAGGTGATCACGTGCGGGTGATGACGTGGAATCTGTGGTGGGGCTTCAACGATTGGAAGAAACGTCGCCAGGCGATCCTCGAAGTGGTTCGTGAGCAACAGCCCGACATCTGCGGGTTGCAAGAGGTGTGGGCCGACGACAACGAGAACATGGCCGAATGGCTGGCCGACCACCTCGGCTTGCACTGGGTCTTCGGCGCGCCCAGCGACCAGGAACGCTGGCGCAGCCGCATCGGGGATCCGGCCGCCCGGTTCGGGGTGGCCATGCTCAGCCGCTGGCCCATCCGCGATGAGCAGGTCCTCGATCTGCCGCAGGACCCGTCCCGGCCCTTGCTGAGCGCGATGATCGACGCGCCGCATGCCACGATTCCCTTTGTCACCACGCATTTGAGCGCGCTGCCGCTGGGCGGGTCGGCGCGGCGGGTGACCCAGGTCGAGGCGATCGCCCGGCACGTGGCCGCGCTGCCCGTGACCGATCATCCGCCTATCGTCACCGGCGATTTCAACGCCGAACCCGACTCCGACGAGCTGCGCCGATTCGGCGGCAACCTCACCGCACCGGTGGTGGAAGGGCAGATCTTCCTCGACGCGTGGCGGGTGGCCTCCCCCACCGATCCGGGTGTCACCTGGGACAGGGCCAACCCCTATGTGGGGCAATGGATTGAGCCCAGCGCCCGAATCGACTACATCCACATTGCCGGGCGCAGCGCACCTCTGGGACACGTCCGCTCGGCCCATCGCGCCGGAATGAGCCCGGTCGATGGAGTCTGGCCCAGCGACCATTACGCCGTCGTCGCCGACATCTCCGAAGGAGCACAGGTAAGGGAATCGTAAAACCCTGTCGGTTTTCCTCCGGACAGGTTGCCGACGTGCGAAAGGGCCGGTTATCTGTTCCCATGGTGGTCTTTGTGCTTGCGGCTGCGGGCTACGGCAAGACCACTGCGCTACGCCGTCGCCACCTCGATCCGGAGACCGTGTGGCTCAGCGGGCTTCCCACGTTGCCGCTGCCGCAGGCGAGCGCCATCGTCATAGACGATCTGCCGCCGCTGAGCGCCGCGCAGGCCACCTCGTTGCTGCAGGCGGCCGTGCTGCAGCCGGTCACGATGGCCTCGCGGCATCCGCTGCCCGTCTCCACCGCCCGGCTACGCGGCCAGGGAATGTTCAGCCAGCTCGGCCCGGCCGACCTGGCGCTCGACGCGACGGCCGGGCCTGACCTGCTGGTCAGCGACTACGGCCTGCGCGACCCCGACCTGTGCGACCGGGTGATTGAGGCGACGGCCGGCTGGCCGGCCCTGGTCCGGCTGGCCGGCGAGGCGCTGGCCGACGGCGATCCGCTCCTGCCCGAACAGGGCAGTCCACTTTGGACCTACCTGACCGACGAGGTGCTCGGGCCGCTGGGGCCGGAGACGCTACAGCTGCTCGGCGAGATGGCCGGCCTGGCGCCGATCAGCATCAAGCTGGCCGACGCCCTGGGTCATCAGCGGGCCGCCGAAATCGTCCCGCTCCTCAGCGCCACCGGCCTGCTGGTGGACGATCGCCTCGTCCCGGTCATCGCGCATCTGTTGCGGCGCAACGAGCGCAGCGGCGCGGCCGCGCTGCTGGCCGGGCACTGGTACGAGGAGCACGGCCCACCGGTCTCCGCGGTAAAAGCCTTCGCCCTCGCCGGCCGGCCCGACCAATGTGGACGCCTGCTCGACTCGCACGGCGAGGCCCTGCTCGCGGCCGGGCACGCCGGTGTCATCGCCGAGGTGACCACCGCGATCCAGCCCGCCGACCGCAGCCGCCGCCAGCAGCTGCTGCTCGGCGACGCGCTGCGCACCTCCGGCTCGGTGATCAAGGCGGCCCACGCCTACGCGACGGTCGCCGACCTGGAGCCGGTATGGGACTGCGGAGTCGCCTGGCGGATGGGCCTGATCCACTATCTGCGGGGCGATTCGCACGCCGCGCTCAAAGCGTTCACCCGCGCCGAGGAAACCGAACAGAACACGACCGACCTTGCCCTGCTGCAGTCCTGGCAGGCCTGCGCCCACCTGCAGCTCGGCGAGACAGCGACCGCGCTGGAGACCGCCCGGCGGGCCTGTCGCACAGCCTCCTCGTCCGGTGACGACATCGCCCTGGCCACCGCCTACGTGAGCCTTGCCCTGTGCCACAGCATTTCCGGCGAGAGCACCGACAGCGACGAGCTCTACGAACAGGCGCTGAGCATCGCCGAAGCGCACGGGCACGTGGTGTTGCGCGCGCGCATCCTCACCAGCCGGACCTACCAGCTGCTCAACGAGGCGCGCTATGCCGAGGCGCTGGAGGCGGCCCGGCAGACCACCCGTTGCGCGATCACCGCCGGGCACAGCAACCTCCAATCGATCGCCCTGTGCAACGAGGGCGACGCGCTGCTGATGCTCGGCCGCTACGACGAGGCCACCCGCCAATACGAACGCGCCCAAGCACTCTGCCGCCGGATGGGCTCCCGCCGCTCCGCCGCCGCCCACCTCGGGCTCGGCGAGATCTATCGCCGGCGCGGCTGGTCCGAGCAGGCCCGCAGCGCGTATGAGGCCGCCGCCACCCTCGCCGAGGAGGGCGGGCTCAACCAGGTGCGGGTCTGCGCCCTGGCCGGGCTTTCCCGGGTGCTGGTCGCCGACCACCCGCAAGCGGCCACCCAAACCGCCGAGCAGGCGACGCGACTCGCCTCGGACAGGGTGGTGGTCACCGCCCTGCTCGCCCAGGCCTGGGTCGCCCTGCACCTCGGCGATAACGCCACGGCAGGCGCGCTGGCCAGCGACGCGGCCAAGGTGGCCCGCGCCGAACGCGACCCGGCCAGCCTCGCCGAATCACTGGAGATCCGTGCGGCGGCCGAGACCGACCCGACGCGTTCCCGTGCCGCGCTGCGCGAAGCGCAGGCCATCTGGTCAAGCGCGGGCGCGGTCGTCGATGCCGCCCGGGTCCTGAACAAGCTCGGTCACCTGCCCGGTGCCGAGACCGACGACCGGCTCGGCGCGCTGCTGGCCGCCGAAACCCTCGCCGCTGCGGGCGTGCCGGTGACCGGCGACGGCCTGCGCCAGGCCGAGAACGCCGTCCTGATCAGGGCTTTCGGGCGCTTCGAGGTCTGCCTGCACGGCCAGGTGGTGCCGGCTACCCAATGGCAGTCACGCAAGGCACGCGACCTGCTGCGCATTTTGGTGGCCCGGCGGGGAAGACCGGTACCCCGCGGCGAGCTGTGTGAAATGCTTTGGCCCGACGACGATCAGGCCAAGACCGGGCACCGCCTCTCCGTGTTGCTCTCCATCGTCAAAGGGGTACTGGATCCCGACCGCGCCCTGCCCGCAGACCACTATCTGGTGGCCGATCAGGCGAGCATCGGCCTTGACGCGACCAGGCTGCGCATCGACGTTGAAGAATTCCTCATCGACGTCGGCCACGGCCGCCGGTTGCGCGAACGCGGGGCGACCGCGGAGGTCTACCGGCTGCTGAGCGCGACCGTGCAAAGCTATCGCGCGGACGTGTTCGAGGACGAACCCTATTCGGAATGGTCCACCGCCCTGCGCGAGGAGGCGCGCGCGGCCCACGTGAGCGCCCTGCGCATGCTGGCCCAGGCCTCCCGCAAGCTGGGCCGGGTCAGCGCCGCGATCAGCCACCTGATGCGCTTGCTCAGCATCGACCCCTACGATGAGGCCGGCCACCGGGCCCTGATCGATACGCTGGTGACCGGCGGCCAGCACGGGGAGGCGCAGCGGGCCCAGGCGCGCTATCGCGAGGCGATGCGCGCCATCGGCGTCAAACCCGCCTAGTCATACCAGGATCCGATCGTCAGCGCATAGACGGTCACCTCATCGCCGGTGGCCGTCCTCGCGGCCGGCGCCTTCGAGCCGCCGGAGCCGGGCAGCCAAGACATCCGGCCGCTCGCCCAGCCCGCTTCGGGGAGGCTGAAGTCGATGCCCATGCCCAGGCCGTCGACGAACAGCCCGGACCGGTTCGCCGAGATGCCCGCGCCGAAGACCCGCCCACCGTGGAAGGCCGGATCCACCTTGAGATAGGTCTGTCCCCTCGGCACGACAGCGGTCGCCGCGGAGGTCACCTCGGTTCCGCTGAAAAAGTCGTAACCACAGATACCGTAGGCGATCACGGCTGCGCCAGGGGCGGAGACGCCACGTACCAGAACCGAGGTCTGGTCCAGCGCCGGCTCGACCGCGCTGACGTAGGTCGTCGTCAAGGTGGACCAGGGCACGTTGAAACCTGTGCTCCACAGGACCTTTCCCTGCGGGCATTGCGCCCGAGCGTTGCCGAAGAACGAGATCCCCATCTCCCGGTGCACGGACTCGTCTCGATCGCCGCAAACGGCCAGCGCCACCACCGCCCACGGCGCCAGGTTGTAGGGCAATGCCTTGGCGTAGGCGGTCACCGTGTCCAGGCCGACGTTCGGCACCACCCCGGTCAGCACCACCTTGCCCTCGCCGCCCAGGACGTACCCGCCGGAGCCGACCACCATCGACCCGTCCGGGCAGCTCGCCTCTGCCGACTTCTCAGCCTGGAGGTCGAACGTGCTCATGCCCTCCTCGCGCCACTCGCCGAACGCGTACGCCGCAGTAGGGGTGATCATGACTATCGCCAGTGCGGCGAGCGCGCCGCCAATAAGCCTTCGCATGCCGCCCATGGTGACGAGCGAGCATCATGGCAGCGTCATGGTGACTGGAGCCGGACTGTCGGCTGATCGATGTTCGGGTGCCCCTGCGCATAGGTGGCCGGGTCCTCTTCGACGTAGCGGCCAAGCGCCAGGCGATAGTCGTGGAAGGTGGGCGCAGCGTAAATCTGCCATGGGGCCCCAAGCGCAGGCGGGTCGATCTGAGCCGGGCAGGACCCACGGGTGATCTCCAGGCTGGTCTCCCCCACCATCCGGCCGGTCCGGGCCTCATGAACGCCGACCTCATAAGTGGCTTCGTACAACGGGATCTCCCGCTGACCGGCCACCTTGCACACGGTGATCTGGGCCCCGGTGCCGCGATGGATCACGCAGCCCACCAGCTGGACCTCGCGCACGTTGGACTCGTCGGCCTGCCAGTGCGGCGGCACCAGCCCGGAGGGGTCGTAGAGGTTCTCCCGGGCGAAAGCAGCCCCGCCCGAGGCTTGGGCGAAAAGCTGGATCGGGTGCGGGGCGCGGCCGCCAAACGCTGTGGCGTCAGGAAAATAGCGCTGCCGCTCGGCGCAGACATCGCGCAGATCGTCGGCGGCTGCCAGCGGCTTACCCGCGGCACGGGGCGCGTTGAACTGGGCATCGCGCCACAGGATCGCCCCGGCGAAGACCGCCGCCATGACCACGATCACCGCCAGCCCGAGGGCGAGCAGCCGCCTTTCCTCCGTCTTCTGGGCTCCCAGCGCGGGCAGGGTGGCCAGCCGCTGGCGAAGGTCGGTGACAAGTTCGTGATGCGTGCCAAGGGCGGACTTCGCGTGACCCAGCGCGGCATGGTAGTTGCGCCGGGCCCCGGTCAGATCGCCGAGATCGCGCCGCATGTCGCCGAGGCGGGTGAAGTTCACCGCCAGCGCCGAACTGTCGGTGTGGGTGAACGTGCCCGGCATCTCGCCCGCGAGCACCGGATCGGCCAGCCGGGTCATGTTGGCATGCACCGTGGCCACCTGTGGCGAGGTGGTGCCGAAGGCCGCCGTGGCGAAATCGAGCGCCTGGCTCAGCACCCGGGACGCCTCGTCGCGCCGCCCGCTGACAATGAGGAACCCGGCGACGTGGTTGAGCAGCAGCGCGGAAGCGCCGCGTTCGACGTCGAGCTTGCCGGCGTGGGCCACCGCGGCCAGCGCGTGCGGGGTAAGCCGCTCACACCAGGAGGGGTTCTTGGCGTAGTCGATAGGAAAGTGGGCGGCCAGTGTGCGCACGGCGCGCTTGGCCCACCGCTTGCGCTCACCGACCGCCAGCCGCTGGATGGCGAACTGCTGGGCGAGCGGGTCCACGTTAAGCGAATCGGAGCCGGCTTCCTGCAAGGCCGTCGCGGCAAGCGAATTGAGCTCGGGCGCCTTGCCCGGCCCCGCGTCGATCGCCGCCTTGATCACTAACGAGCGCGGGATGTCGTGGGGGGCAAGGAAGGCACAGAAGGCGAGGGTCTCTGCCCGGTACCCGCGAAGAGAGGTCAGATTTTGGGTCGACGCCGGCCGCAGCGAAACGGCGGGAAGCGGGGCCGCCAACTGAACGCACCACCGCGGGAAGTTGCCGACCGGCGCCACCGCGCAGACGAGCACCGCGGCCGCGACGCCCACGGCGATCGCGAGGTGCCCGCTGATCACCCACGCGATCAGCACCTCGCCGAGTGCTGCCAGCAACACCACAGCAAGCATCCAGCGATAGACATCGCCAACGGTTTTGTCGACCGCCGTTCGCCTGTCGGCCAGCAGAGCCGTCAGCCCACCCGTCGCGGCCATCAGCCATCCGGCGGTGGACCCGAAGACCGACGCGCCGACGAACCAGAATGCGGCCGCGCATTGGACGCCAAGCAGAAGCGAACGCCGCCAGCGCGCGGCGACCACCGGCGCCACCGGCGCCTGATGGCAGGCCGCCAGCAGGAGAAAGACTCCCGCGCCGAACACGAAGCCACTGGCGAACTGTCCAGCGGGCAGCTCGTTGAGCGTGAATAGTTTGGCGATCAGAAACCACACCGCGGCGCTAACGCCAATGACCGCAGCCGGGGCAGCGACAAGGGGCACGGCCTAGATGTTGGCATCGAAGGGGCCCACTGAACAAGGCGCCGAGCCGTAGTGTTGACTCAAATTGTGACCAGTCTTCGTGTCGGCGTCCTTGGCGCCGCCCGGATAGCTCCGGCTGCCTTGATCAAACCAGCTCGCTCGATCGACACGGTAAGCATCGCGGCGATCGCCGCACGTGATCCTTTGCGGGCACATGCCTTCGCCCGCAAGCATCGCATCCCGCGGGTGCACGCCACCTACGCGGACCTGATCGCCGACCCAGAGCTGGACGCGATCTACAACCCGCTGCCCAACGGCCTGCACGCGGAGTGGACGCTCGCGGCGCTGGCCGCGGGCAAGCATGTGCTGTGCGAGAAACCGTTCACCGCCAACGCCGCGCAGGCCGCCACCGTGGCACAGGCCGCCGGGGACGCGGTGGTGATGGAGGCCTTCCACTACCGCTACCACCCGATGGCCGCGCGGATGGCCGAAATCGTCCACAGTGGAGAGATCGGCGATATCGAATCGGTGCAGACGGCCATGTGTTTCCCGCTGCCCAAGTTCTCCGACATCCGCTACAGTTATGCCCTCGCCGGCGGTGCGCTGATGGACGCCGGATGTTATGCGCTGCACTGCCTTCGCCTGCTCGGCCCGGGCGAGCCGACGGTGACCGACGCGCGAGCCCTGACCCTGCGCAGCGATCCGCGGGTGGACCGCGCGATGGTGGTCGAGCTGAGTTTCCCGAACGGGGCCACCGGACGGGCCCAGACCTCGATGTGGTCATCGACGCTGCTGCGGATCTCCGCCACGGTGAAAGGCTCGCGGGGATCGCTGGCGGTCACCAACTTCGTGGCGCCACAGTTCCCGCATCGCTTCACGGTCACCGTGGGCGACCGCAAGCGGCACGAGCGCTTCAGCCGTACCCCCACCTACACCTATCAATTGGCCGCCTTCGCCGCAGCGGTGGGCGGCGCACGGGAGGCCAACCTCACCCCGCCCGAGGACTCGATCGCCACCATGAAGCTCATCGATGCGTCATACTGGGCGGCGGGCCTACCCCCGCGCGGTTGATCTAAGGGAGGGCGAGCAGGACCACGCCGGCCGCGACCGCGAGGCTGGCGGTGATCCGCAGGCGGCTCAACGGCTCCCGGAAGAAGATGGCACCGATGATCGCCGCGATGACGACACTGCTTTCGCGCAGCGCGGCGATCGCGGCCAGCACGCCGCGCGACTGTGCCCACAGGACAAGGCTGTAGGCCGACATCGACATGACCCCGGCGACCACACTGAGCTTCCAGCTCGCCGCCTTCTCCGGCGGCACGGGCGCCCACCGGCTGCGCTTGACGAGCGCCATCGCCGCCATGGTGGCCAACCCGTGCAGGGCCAGCAGCCACACGGCGTAGCCGAGCGCGCTGCCGCTGCGCCGCACGCCGACCCCGTCGAGCAGGGTGTAGGTGGCGATCGCCAACCCGGTGAGGACGGCCGCGGTCAACGCGGACCTGTTGTGCCTTATCCGTTTCCACGGGGTCAGCCCCAGTACCCCGATCGCCGCCGCGATCACCACGACGCCGGCCGTGGCCAGCGGCGGCAGCGGCTCGCCCAGCACCGTCGCGGCGACCAGCGCCACCACCACCGGACCGAGCCCACGCGCCAGAGGATAGGTCTGGTTGAAGTCGCCGAGCTGGTAGGCCGCCATCAACCCGAGGTTGTAGAGCACATGCATGCCGACCGAGCCCAGCAGCCACGGCCAGGAAGGCCCCGCGGGCGGGCTCACCACGAACACCAGCACCGCCCCGATGACCACCGAGATGATCGAGCTCTTGATGAACAGCCCGAACCGATCCGGCACCCCTTTGGCGATCGCGTTCCAGCTGGCGTGTAGCGCAGCCGCCGCCATCACCGCCACGAAAACCTGCGCCGACTGCACGTTGCCTCCCCGGATGGCAGTGATGCGCTGCCACTCTACGGTCCACGACGTACTGTGGGGCGGTGACGTGAGGAGAGGCACATGAGCCGGGTAGTCGTGATCGGAGACATCGGGGGCCACGCCAGCCAGCTGCACTGGGTGTTGCGAGCCTACGGCGCGACCGGGACGGTCCCACCCGGCACGGTCATCGTGCAGGTCGGCGACCTGATTGACCGTGGCCCGGCCAGCGCCGAGGTGCTCGAGCTGGTCGACCACTTCGTGAACACCCAGCCCGCACAGTGGGTCCAGCTGGTGGGAAACCATGAGGCGCAATACCTGCATCCCCGCAGCCAGTTCTGGCCCGAGCAGCTGGGCGAGGCCCAGGCCGCCATCCTGCGGCGCTGGTGGCACAACCATCAGATGCACGTCGCGGCCGCGGTGCGCGACGCCCAGGGCGATGAATACCTGGTCACCCATGCCGGTC